>CAVTHL010000031.1:0-100237 GCA_963734465.1 uncultured Alphaproteobacteria bacterium | reverse complement strand
GCCGAATTCGCTAAATTAATTTGGTTAATTGGAAGGGGCTCGTCATGAAGCTAAAATCAGTTCTGTTTGCAACTTTGGCGGCTGTTTCTACTGTTCGGCGCAACCGGCGGTGCTGCAGGTTCTGCGCTGGTCGGCTCTGAATCAACACCGGCGCTGCGGGGCCGGGCATCGGACTTACACCATTACACGTTCAACGGCGGCGCGAGCACCTGCGACGACGTACTTCAACGCTGCCTATGCGCCAGATACAGTGCGGCCTCGCAGCTGGATATCGACCACCTCCGACGGTGGGATCGGGGCGGCGACGGTCAGACTTCGATCACCACCTTCACCGTGACCGGGTTCGGCAGTTGCCACGATCACGGGCCTGTGGGGCGTCGACAACGCCGCGACGATGTTCCTGGACGGCGTGCAGGTCGCCAGCCTCACGGGCTACTACGGTCTGCGAACTTTCGAGCGTCCTGACCCGCGTTCGGCTTTCAATGCAGGGGTCGGAACCCACACCCTGGAGTTCGCCGCTCATTGAACGACACCAACCCGGCCGACCCCGGGCGTTGCTGACGGCCCGCTCGCGCTGCGCGTCGACGCGATAGGCCCAGTTGCCGCCGTCCCCGAGCCTTCCACCTGGGCGATGATCGCTTCTCGGCTTCCTGGGCGTCGGTTTCCTCTCGTACCGGCGAAAGTCCAGCCGCGGTATGCGCTTCGCCTGACAACCCCTTCGAGGCTAATGCTTGTGAAAAGGCCGCCTCTCGGGCGGCCTTTTCTGGTTTTGCAGCCAGTATCCGGCCGTGCGGTTTGGCAGAACAAAGCCAAAATTCTCTAGAAATATCAAAGGCGCGCCAATCCCGGGCAGGCCGCACCATCGCGGCACGATCCGCATCGCCTCCACTTGGCTATTAGCGGCGCGCTGAGCGATTTTTTGCTCGGAGGTGGCTTTCCCTGCCACGGGCGAGCAGATGGCCTCCCAAGAGGCATTTATTGGGCGGCAGACGCCCTTCTATTTTGGCAGGAGGGTGGGATCGGAAGAACCGCGCGGCGACCAACTCGCCATGATTTGCTTTGCGTCAGCCTCCAAGAGGGGCCTTTTGGCCTTTAGCTCGGCCTTGACGGCCGCAACGTCGCTATCCTGGTAGAGAAAATCCGAACACCGCGAATTATAATCGACGGCCCTCCAGTTCAGCCGGAGTGCGCGCATCTTGCTGACATCGAACCCCCTCCTTGAGGTTGTGAGAAAAAGCACGCTACTAGGAAAACACGAGCACCTTGAAGGGGACAACCGACCGGCGGACGAAGTGTCGGGCTATCCCGTTGTATGGAACCATGGTCCGTAGGCCGGACCGGGCCGGACCGGGCTCCGACCGGCAATCGCATCCGGATGCTAGAATCTCCGCCGGCGTCAGGGCAAGGAGGAGTCGTGAGCAAGGAGTACCGAGTAGCGGTAGTGGGCGCCACCGGCGCCGTAGGACGAGCGATGCGGAGCATCCTGGCCGAGCGTGATTTCCCGGTCAAGGAACTGGTGGCCCTGGCCACGGCCAAGTCCGCCGGCACCCGACTCGAATACCGGGGCGAGGAGGTCATCTGTCAGGAACTCACCCCCGACAGCTTCAAGGGCATCGACCTGGCCCTCTTCTCGGCGGGGGCGGCACTTCGCTCAAGTTCGCGCCCATCGCCCGCGACGCCGGCTGCGTGGTGGTGGACAACTCCTCGGCCTGGCGCATGGACCCGGACGTGCCCCTGGTGGTCCCCGAGGTCAACCCGGACGACGTCGACTGGCACAAGGGCATCATCGCCAATCCCAACTGCTCCACCATCCAGATGGTGGTGGTGCTGAAGCCGCTGCACGACGAGGCCAAGATCAAGCGCGTGGTGGTCTCCACCTACCAGGCCGTGTCGGGCACCGGCGCCAAGGCCATCGACGAGCTGGTCGAGCAGACCGCGCCGGTCCTCGCAGGCGAAGCGCCGGACGCTCAACGTCTACCCGCACCAGATCGCCTTCAACTGCCTGCCGCAGATCGACGTCTTCCTCGAAGACGGCTACACCAAAGAAGAGCAGAAGATGGTGGACGAGACCAAGAAGATCATGGGCGACGACAGCATCGCCGTGACGGCCACCTGCGTGCGCGTGCCCGTGCTGAACGGTCACTCCGAGGCGGTCAACCTCGAGTTCGCCCGTCCGCTCAGCGTCGAGCGGGCCCGCGAGCTGCTGGCCGCGGCGCCCGGCGTCCAGGTGGTCGACGACCCGGCGAACAAGGTCTACCCCATGCCCATCGTCGCCTCGGGCCAGGACGACACCTTCGTGGGCCGCATCCGCCGCGACCCCACCGTGGAGAACGGCCTCAACCTGTGGGTGGTGGCCGACAACCTGCGCAAGGGCGCCGCGCTCAACGCCGTGCAGATCGCGGAGCTGCTGGTCGAGCGCGACCTCGTCCGCGTGCCCCGGTAGGGACTGCCTCGACCGGCGTGTCTCCCGGTTGCGTGCCGGCCCGGAGCCGGCGCCGGAAAAGGTGGCTAGGGCCGGCATCTGCGCGTCTGCTGTTGGTGGTGGCTGACGATCGGCCTACGGCTTCGCCGAGACCTACCGCCTCGAGGTCAAGGAGTACACCTTCACCAGCGCCGACCTGCCGACGGAGTTCGACGGCACCCGCGTCGGCTCTGTCACCGACATCCATCGGGGTGCGTTCTTTTCGCAAGACCGGGTGGCCGATCTGGTGGATCGGGTCAACGCGCTCGAGCCCGACCTGATCGTGCTGGGCGGTGACTACGTGTACATCGAACACCGACTATGAGGCCTCGTGCTTCGCCGAGCTCGGCGCGTCTGCAGGCGCCTCTGGGCCGGTTCGCCGTGCTCGGCAACCACGACTACGGCGAGCAAGAGACGGCGACCGGATCCCGAGCTCCCGATCCAGGCTCATCCGGGCGAGCGGCCAGCGCCGGCATCACGCTGCTGCGCAACGAGGCGCGTGGATCGAGAAGGACGGCGAGCGCATCCGCATCGGCGGAGTGGGCGACTACAACGAGGGCACGCCCGCGACTCGCCCCGCCGCTCGAGGGCACGCAGCCAGAGCGACTTCGTCCTGCTCGTGTCTCACAACCCTGACTTCACCGAGAGCTCCCGCCTCGGGCCGTCGACCTGATGCTCTCTGGGCACACCCACGGGGGCCAGGTCACCTTCTTCGGGCTGTGGGCCCCGTACGTGCCCTCCGACTATGGGCAGAAGTACCGCACCGGGATGGTGGCCAACGACGCCACGACCGTGATCATCTCCAACGGCGTCGGGACGAGCACCATCCCGCCCATCCGCCTCTTCGCCCGGCCGCAGATCGTGGTGGTGACCCTGCGGCAGCCCGACTCCGCGCCCTGCAACCTTAGTCGCATATCGCCGGCGGCCGCGGGGCGGCTACGCTTCTCCGACCGATGATGGCAACATGAGCACAAGCAGGGAGGCGCCTGTGGCAGCGCTCTTCTCAAGGCGGGCGCGCGTGAAGCTGGGATTGTTCGACCTACTCTCTCCCGACCGTTTCCCCCAGGTCGAGACCGAGACCGTGCTGCCCGGGCCGCGCTGGCAAGGCGGCCCCAGTGCCTGCCGGTCTGCACCTGCAGCTGGCCGACGCCCTGGCCGCCCAGGGGATCACCCAGTTGTGGACCCATCAGGCCGAGTGCTGGGAAGCGTCGCAGCGGGGCGGACCACTTCATGGTCACCACCGGTACGGCGTCGGGCAAGAGCCTCTGCTTCAACCTGCCGGTGGTCGACGGCCTGCTGCGCGATCCCCACGCCCGCGCCAGTCTATCTCTACCCCACCAAGGCCCTGGCCCAGGACCAGTTGCGCCGGCTCCAGGCTGTTGGCCGGCAAGGACATCGAGATCGCCACCTACGACGGCGACACCCCTACCGCGGCCCGCCAGGTGGCCCGCCAGAAGGCCCGCGTGCTGCTCACCAACCCCGACATGATCCACGTCAGCCTCCTCCCCCGTCACGAGCGCTGGGACGACTTCTTCTTCAACCTCCGGTACGTGGTCATCGACGAGGCCCACACCTATCGCGGCGTGTTCGGCAGCAACGTGGCCAACGTGCTGCGCCGGCTGCGGAGAGTGGCGTCCTTCTACGGCGCCGAGCCCCGCTTCATCCTGGCTTCGGCCACCATCCGCAACGCGCACGGAGCACGCCGCAGCATCTCACCGGACTGCGAGGTCGCCCACATCAGTGGCGACGGCGCGCCTGTCGGCGCGGCGCAAGGTGGTCTTCTGGCAGCCGCCCCTTGGTCGAAGACCAAGCCAACATCAGGCGAAGCTCTACCAACGAGGCGGCCGGATCTGCTCGCCGAACTCGTGCGCAACGGCGTCCGGACCATCTGCTTCACCAAGTCGCGGCGAGCTGCCGAAGTCATCTACCAGCAGACCGTCGACCTTTTGAAAGACACCGATCCCCGCCTGGCCGAGCGGGTGTCCCCCTACCGAGCGCGGATACACTCCCGAACAGCGCCGCGAGCATCGAGACCATGCTCTTCGGAGGCGACCTGCTGGCCGTGGTCAGCACCAGCGCACTCGAGTTGGGCATCGACATCGGTGCACTGGACGCCGCCATCACCGTGGGATATCCAGGGACCATGGCCAGCCTGTGGCAGCAGTGGGGACGGGCGGGCCGGAGCAAAGGCGAGAGCTTGGCCGTCTTCGTGGCCGGCAACGACGCCCTTGAGCAGTTCTTCGTCAAGCATCCGGGCGAGTTGCTCGAGCGAGAGGTGGAGGCGGCCACAGTCGATTTCACCAACCCGTTTATCCACTCCCATCATCTGGCCGCGGCCGCCTACGAAGGCCCCCTCGTGGCCGACGACCGAGAGTTCTTCGGGCCGGGGCTCCCCGACCGCTCTGGAGAAGGGCGAGGCTGAAGGCCTTTTGCGACACGAAGAACGGCACCTGGTTCTACAACGGCACGGACTTTCCCGGCGGCCGAATCGGGCTGCGGTCCACCGCAGGCGAGCAGTACACCATCGTCGAAGAGGACACCGGGGACATCGTCGGCACCGAGAGCGCCGAGACCGCGTTCTCGGCTCTGCACCCGGGTGCTGTCTACCTGCACATGGGCGACACCTACCTGGTGACCAATCTCGACCTCGACGGCCGCATCGCCCTCGTCCGGCCCTTCTGGGACACCTACCAGACCCTTCCGCGACGCGAGACCGATACCCGCATCCTCAGCGAGAGCCTGCAGACCACCCACGGTCCCGTGTCCCTCTGCATCTCGGCGAGATCGCGGTGAGCACCCGGGTGGTCGCGTTCCAGAAGAAGCGCACTGGGAAGCGACGAGGTGCTGGGCACCGAAGAGCTCGACCTGCCCACCCAGGAGTTCGTCACCGAGGCCATGTGGTTCACCATCCCGGCCGAGCTGCTCTCCTCGCCAGAAGACCTGGTCCGCCTACCCGGACGCCATCCATGCCGTGGAGCACGCGCTCATCGCCCTGCTGCCCCTCTTCGCCATGTGCGACCGCTGGGACATCGGTGGACTGTCCACCCCCGTGCACAGCCAGACCGAGCAGCCCACCATCTTCGTCTACGACGGCCACGCGGGCGGAGTGGGAATCTCCCGCCAGGGCTTCGAGCGTTTCCCGGAATGGGTGCGCGACGCCCGGAACCTGGTACGCGACTGCCCCTGCGAAAGCGGCTGTCCTTCCTGCGTCCAGTCGCCCAAGTGCGGCAACTGGAACGAGCCGCTTGACAAGGAGGCGGCGCTGCGGCTGCTGGGGGCGATGCTGTGAGAGGCGCCGAAGGGCGCCGCACGGCAGCGGCGCTAGGCGGTGCTATCCTAGCGACATGAAGCCTCGGCTACATCTCGGTGATCGGCGGCGGCCGCTGCGGGGCCGCCGAGTACGCGCTAGCCGAGGAAGTCGGGCGGCTCGTGGCCCGAGCAAGGGAGCGACACTCGTCTGCGGCGGCTTGGCCGGGGTCATGGAGGCCGCCGCCCGCGGCGCCAAAGAAGCCGGAGGGACCACCATCGGCATCCTTCCCGGCCACGATCGCGCCCTCGCCAATCCCTACCTCGATCACGTTGTCACCACGGGCATGGGCCACGCCCGCAATCTCGCCGTGGTCAGTTCCGGCGACGCGGTGATAGCCATCGGGGGAAGCTACGGCACCCTCTCCGAGATCGGCCTGGCCGCCAAGATCGGCCGGCCGGTGGTGATACTGGCCGGCTGGCGGCTGCAGAACGACGAAGGCACCGAGGGCGTATGGTACGCCTCCTCCCCCGAGGAAGCGATGGCACTGGTGCGCGGGATTCTCGGCCGCGCCGCGCCGGCGCGCGGGCGGCCCCTGGGGCGCCCCCCGGCCGCCTGCCGGGGCATGAGCTGCCATCCGGCCGGGCGGGCCCCGCCTGATGCCCCGGCCTCCCTCGCGGGAGCGAGAGACTTTTGACCTGATACACCGTTTTCAAGCCAAACGGGCCCACGGCAGGCAGCTGCGCGTGGCCGCCGCCGTCCTGGGCGGAGCCGTGTTCGTCGCCGCGGTAGTCGTGGCCGCGATGTTGACCATTCATACCTCAGGTAGCCAAGCCGACAACGGCCGCCGATGACCGCCGCTCTTTGGTGCGGCTGACGCCGAAGGGCGAACAGCAATTCGCCATCGTCGCCAAGGCGCACGAGGAATGGGTCGACCAGCTGCTGTCGGACTTCGACGGCGAGCAGGCGGAGATGATGATCCAGCATCTCGACGGCTTGCCCAGCCGCATCCGCAACGGAGGGACCCAGCCGTGAGCATGAAAGATTTCAAGCCGCAGCATTTCAATTGGCGCATGGACGGCGGCGTCGCCGTCATCAGGCTCAAGCGGCCGGAGCGCAAGAACCCGATCACCTTCGAGTCCTATGCCGAACTGCGCGACACGTTCCGCAAGCTCGTCGACTGCCGACGACGTCAAGGCGGTGGTGTTCGGCTCGAACGGCGGCAATTTCTGCTCCGGCGGCGACGTGCACGACATCATCGGCCCGCTGCTCGAGCGCGACATGAAGGGCCTGCTCGCCTTCACCCGCATGACCGGCGATCTGGTCAAGGCGATGCGCGCCTGTCCGCAGCCGATCATCGCCGCGGTCGACGGCGTCTGCGTCGGCGCCGGCGCCATGATCGCGCTGTTCTCCGATCTGCGCCTCGGCACGCCGCAGGCGAAGACCGCGTTCCTGTTCACCCGCGTCGGCCTTGCCGGCTGCGACATGGGCGCCTGCGCCATGCTGCCGCGCGTGATCGGACAGGGCCGCGCCGCGGAACTGCTGTTCACCGGCCGCACCATGACGGCGGAGGAAGGCGAGCGCTGGGGCTTCTTCAATCGGCTGGTCGCGGCCGACGCTCGAGACGCGAGGCCATCGCGCTGGCGCGAAGTCGCTCGCGGCCGGCCCGACCTTCGCGCACATGATGACCAAGACCATGCTCGACCAGGAATGGTCGATGATCGTCGACCAGGCGATCGAGGCGGAAGCGCAGGCGCAGGCGATCTGCATGCAGACGCAGGATTTCCGCCGCGCCTACGACGCCTTCGTCGCCAAGCAGAAGCCGGACGTTCGACGGGAACTGATGATGCCCGACACGAGCTTTCTCCTGGCCGTTCTTCGAGACCGCCATCGCGCGCTGGCCGAGAAGCTCGAGCGCGTGGGCGGACGGACAATCTCGCGCATATCGATCATCACGATGTCGACGCCGCCTGCCGCAAGCTGGTCGACGCACTGGGCGAGGACGGCTGGCTCAAGCTGACCGCGCCGGGCGAGGGCAACGAGCAGGCTCGACGTGCGCACGCTGGCGCTTGCGCGCGAAACGCTGGCGCGCCATTCCGGGCTCGCCGATTTCGCCTTCGCCATGCAGGGCCTCGGCGCCGGACCGATCTCGCTGTTCGGCACTGCCGCGCAGCGCGCGGCCTGGCTGCCGAAGACGCGCACCGGCAAGGCGATCGCCGCCTTCGCGCTGTCCGAACCGGCGTCCGGCTCCGACGTCGCCAACATCGCGACCACCGCGCGCCGCGACGGCGACGGATTATGTCCTCGACGGCGAGAAGACCTGGATCTCCAACGGCGGCATCGCCGATCTCTACGTCGTCTTCGCCCGCACCGGCGAAGCGCCGGGCGCGCGCGGCCTGTCGGCCTTCATCGTCGAAGGCGGCAATCCCGGCCTGATCGTCGCCGAGCGCATCGCCATGATCGCGCCGCATCCGCTGGCGCGGCTGCGCTTTGAGAACTGCCGCGTCCGGCGCGGACGCTGATCGGCAAGCCCGGCGAGGGCTTCAAGATCGCGATGGCGACGCTCGACGTGTTCCGCACCACGGTCGGCGCCGCCGCGCTCGGCTTTGCCCGCCGCGCGCTGGACGAAACGCTTAAGCGCGCCGCCGCGCGCGAACTGTTCGGCGCGCCGATGGCCGAATCTGCAGATGGTGCAGGGCCATCTCGCCGACATGGCGCTCGAGATCGACGCCGCCGCGCTGCTGGTCTACCGCGCCGCCTGGACCAAGGACATGGGCGCCGCGCGCGTCACCCGCGAAGCGGCGATGGCCAAGCTCTACGCCACCGAAGCGGCGCAGCGCGTCATCGACACGGCGGTGCAGCTGCACGGCGGCGACGGCGTGCGCTCCGGCCATCCGGTCGAGACGCTCTATCGCGAAATCCGCGCGCTGCGCATCTACGAAGGCGCGTCCGACGTGCAGAAGGTCGTCATCGCCCGCAGCCTTCTGTCGGAAATGGCGAAGCGTTAACATGGCAACCGCACGATAACGCCGCTCGGTCCGTCCGCGCATGTCGACACGTTCACGCGCGACAACCTGCCGCCCTTCGATCAGTGGCCGGACCTGCTGCTCGACCGGCCGGAATTCCAATATCCCGAGCGCCTCAATGCCGCGCGTCGAACTGACCGACCGCATGGTCGAGAAGGGCTTCGGCGACCACATCGCGCTGATCGGCAACGGCCGCCGCCGCACCTACAAGGAACTCGACCGACTGGTCGAACCGGCTGGCGCATGCGCTGGTCGAGAACTACGGCGTCAAGCCGGGCAATCGCGTGCTGATCCGCTCCGGCAACAATCCGGCGCTGGTGGCGGCCTGGCTGGCGGCCACCAAGGCCGGCGCGGTCGTCGTCAACACCATGCCGATGCTGCGCGCCGGCGAGCTCGCCAAGATCGTCGACAAGGCCGAGATCGCGCTCGCGCTCTGCGACAGCCGCATCGCCGACGAGCTGGTCGCCTGCGCCAAGAACAGCAAGTTCCTCAAGCAGGTCGTCAGCTTCGACGGCACCTCCAACCACGACGCCGAGCTCGACCGCATCGCGCTCGACAAGCCGGTCAAGTTCGACGCCGTGCCGACCGGCCGCGACGACGTGGCGCTGCTCGGCTTCACCTCGGGCACCACCGGCGAGCCGAAGGCGACGATGCATTTCCACCGCGATCTGTTGATCATCGCCGACGGCTATGCGCGCGAGGTGCTGGACGTGACGCCGGACGACGTCTTCGTCGGCTCGCCGCCGCTCGCCTTCACCTTCGGCCTCGGCGGGCTCGCGATCTTCCCGCTGCGCTTCGGCGCCACCGCGACGCTGCTCGAGAACGCGTCGCCGGCCAACATGATCCAGATCATCGAGACCTACAAAGCGACGATCTGCTTCACCGCGCCGACCGCCTATCGCGCCATGATGGCGGCGATGGACGAGGGCGCCGATCTGTCGTCGCTGCGGATTGCGGTGTCGGCCGGCGAGACCCTGCCGGCGCCGGTGTTCGAGGAATGGACGCGCAAGACCGGCAAGCCGATCCTCGACGGCATCGGCTCGACCGAGATGCTGCACATCTTCATCACCAACCGCATCGGCGACGCGCGTGCCCGGCGCGACCGGCCGGCCGGTCAGCCGGCTACGAGGCCAAGATCGTCGACGACGACATGAACGAGGTGCCGCGCGGCGAGATCGGCCGCCTCGCCGTGCGCGGGCCGACCGGCTGCCGCTATCTCGCCGACAAGCGGCAGAAGGACTACGTGCGCGACGGCTGGAACCTGACCGGCGACACCTTCATGCAGGACGAGGACGGCCGCTTCCATTTCGTCGCCCGCGCCGACGACATGATCGTCTCGGCCGGCTACAACATCGCCGGTCCCGAGGTCGAGGCGGCGCTGCTGTCGCATCCCGAGGTCGCCGAATGCGCCGTGGTCGGCGCGCCCGACGCCGAGCGCGGCCAGATCGTCGCGGCCTATGTCGTGCTGCAGCGCCGGCGTCGCCGGCGATGCCGACTTGCGTCAAGCGTCTGCAGGATCACGTCAAGGCGACGATCGCGCCCTACAAATATCCGCGCGCCGTCAATTTCGTCGACGCCTTGCCGAAGACGCAGACCGGCAAGATCCAGCGCTTTCGTCTGCGCCAGCAGTAGATCGGGATGAGACGACACGATCTTTTGAATTTCTGCAGCCGAAGGACTGGAAGCCGGCGCAGGGCTATGCCAACGGCGTCGTCGCGGAAGGCCGTCAGGTCTTCATCGCCGGCCAGATCGGCTGGAACGCGGAGGCCGAGCTGGTCAGCGACGATTTCGTCGCCCAGGTCGAGCAGGCGCTGTCGAACATCGTGGCGGTGCTGGCCGAGGCGGGCGGCGAGCCGCACCATCTCACGCGGCTCACGTGGTACGTCACCGACAAGTCCGCATATATGGCGCGCCGCAAGGAGATCGGCGAGGCCTATCGCCGCGTCATCGGCCGGCATTTCCCGGCGATGACGCTCATCGTCGTCGCCGGCTTGCTCGAAGACGGCGCGAAGGTCGAGATCGAGGCGACGGCGGTTATCCCAAATTCAGTCCCGCGCCGGTTTGCCCGGCTTTGATTGTGCGTGCGGCCATTTTGACCGCATTTACGATTTCTGGATAGGCCGCGCAGCGGCAGAGATTGCCGGACAGATAGTCCTTGATCTGCTCGTCGGACGGCTGCGGATGCTCGGCCAAGCAGCGCCTTGGTCATCAGCACGAAGCCGGGCGTGCAATAGCCGCACTGGAAGGCGCCGCAGGCGATGAAGGCGTCTTGCACGGGGTCGAGCGCGGTGGCTGAGCCCAGGTGCTCGACCGTGACGATGTCGGCGCCGTCGGCAAAGACCGCGAGATAAAGGCAGCCGGACACCGGCTTGCCGTCGACCAGCACGGTGCAGCAGCCGCACAGGCCCTGGCCGCAGCTTTCGCGCGCGCCGGTGAGCGCGAACTGGCCCTGCAGCATCTCGACCAGATTGTGATGCGGCGCAACCGCGGCCGCGACGGCGCGGCCGTTGAGGGTGAAATGGATGGTGCGCGCGGTCATCTCATTCGTCCTCGAGCGGCTTGCCTTGCTTGGCGCGCAGCGCGCGGAACACGGCTTCCGGCGGTGAGCGGCAATTCGGTCAGCCGCACGCCGACCGCGTCGTCGATGGCGTTGGCGATGGCGGGCGAGACGCCGAAGGTCGCAAGCTCGCCGACGCCCTTGGCGCCGAACGGGCCGTTCGACTGGAAAGCCGCGACCGCCTCGTTCTCCATCACCGCCGGCACGTCGTGCATGCCGGGGATTTTGTAGTCGGCGAGCGAAGCGTTCGTCACCTGGCCGCCGTCGATATGCATCTTCTCGAACAGCGTGAAGCCGAGCTGCATGAGCGCGGCGCCGGAAATCTGCGTCTCCACGATCTTGGGATTGATCGCATTGCCGGCGTCGACCACGTTGATCAGCCGCGTCACGCGCAACTGCCCGGTCTCGGTGTCGATCTCGACTTCGGCGCCGCTGCCCGCGGTCATCCAGAACGGCGTCGCGTTCGCCGTCTGCCCGGTCTGCGGGTCGGGCGGGATGTAATCCGGCTTGTAGGTGCCGGTGCCGACGATGTTGCCGGCGCGCATGCCGTATTTCTTCACGAACAGATCGGCGATCGGCGCGTTCGAGCCTTCCGGCTCGCCGACTTCGCGCGCCAGCGCCGCGAGCTTGGCTTTCGCATCTTCCGCCGCGAGCCGCACCGCGTGCCCCATGTGGAACAGCGAGCGCGAGCCGAGCGTGCCCATGTCGTAGGGCGTCACGTCGGTGTCGCGCGGCACGATGCGGACGGTCTCCGCCGCCATGTTGAGCACTTCGCCGACGATCTGCGCCATGGCGGTGTCGGAGCCCTGGCCCATGTCGATGGTGCCGCAATAGACCGTGACGCTGCCGTCGCCCGCGACGTTGACGATGGCGACCGACGTGGTCGGCGAAATCACGGCCTTGAGCCCGATGGCGAAGCCGCGCCCGCGCCGGATCGTGCCGCTGCCGCGGTCGAACGGCCGCTCCCAATCGAGCCGCTCGGCGATGGTGTCGAGCACCTTCTCGATCGCCACGTCTTTCAGGATCGTGCCGGTGGCGTGCGGGCGGCCGTCACGCAGCAGGTTCTGGCGGCGGAAGTCGAGCGGGTCGCGCTTGAGCGCGCGCGCGATCATGTCGGTGTGGCTCTCATAGGCCCACACCAGTTGCGGAACGCCGAAGCCGCGCAGCGCGCCGGCCGGCGGCAGATTGGTGTAGAGCGCGTAGGAATCGATCGAGACGTTGTCGATGTCGTAGGGGCCGGACGCGGTGAAGCCGGATTTCTGCGTCACGCGCGGGCCGATATCGGCATAGGCGCCGCCGTTCCACCACACGTCGCATTTGCGCGCGACGATCTTGCCGTTCTTGTCGACGCCGGTCTTGATGCGGAACGTGCTCGGATGCTTGGTGATCGTATAGAACACCTCGTCCATGGTGAGCGCGACCTTCACCGGCCGCCGCGCCAGCATCGAGAGCGCCAGCGCCAGCGCCTCCAGCTTGATGTAGAGCTTGCCGCCGTAGCCGGAGCCGAGATACGGCACCTTGATGCGCACGCGGTTCTCCGGCCAGCCGAGCAGGCGGGCGATCTCGGTGCGCACGAACGAGGGCCCCTGCGAGGCGGTGGTGATGGTGACGCCGTCGTCCTTGTAGTCGGCGATCGAGGCGTGCGGCTCGAAGGCGAGATGCAGCACCTTCTGCGTCTTGAAGGTGTGCTCGAACACCTGCGCGGCCGCAGCGAAGGCCTTGTCGACGTCGCCGCGCCGCAGCTTGAAATCGAGCGCGCAATTGGTGTTCTTGGCGCCTTTCAAGTGCTTGAGATCGGCGAAGGTGGTGGCGGGCTTGAGCTCGTCGTGCACCACGACCTTGTTCTCGGCCGCCTCGACCTCGTCGAACACCGCCGGCAGTTCTTCGTATTCGGCGGCGATCAATTGCACCGCCTGGTCGGCGATGTGCGGATCGTCGGCCAGCACGGCGGCGACCGGCTCGCCGACGTAATGCACCTTCTTGAGCGCGAGGATCGGCTGGTCGTGGAAGGCGGGGCCGTAATAGGGATCGGGAATGACCGTCTTGATATCTTCGCCGGTATAGACGCCGAACACGCCGGGCAGCGCGCGCGCGGCAGAGACGTCGATCGACTTGATGCGCCCGTGCGGCACCGTGCTGCGGAACAGCTTGCAGGTGAGCATGCCGGGTACGCGCATCGTGTGGGTATATTCGGCGCGGCCGCTCACTTTGGCCTTGGCTTCGAGCCGCGGCAGCGAACGCCCGATCTGCTTGCCTGACACGGGCGCGGTCATTTGGCCCCCGCTGCCGCGCGCACCGCGCGGCCGACATAGACGCGCAGCAGTTCGCGCTTGTAGGCGGCCGAGCCGCGCACATCGCCGATGATCTCGGCTTCCGCGGCGGCGGCCTCGCCGGCCGCTGCCAGCGTCTTGTCGTCGATGTTGGCGCCGGCAAGAATCTTCTCCACCGACTTCAGCCGCGTCGCCTTCGGCGTCGCCGCGCTCACCACCACGCGCGCCGATTTGATCGCCGCGCCGTCTGTGTCGAGCGCCACCGCGACGCCGAGCGCCGGCCAATCGTCGGCCGAGCCTGCGGTGACCTTGAAATAGGCCGTGCGCATCTTGCCCTGCGCCGGAATATGCAGCGCGGCGATCAATTCGTTGGCCTTCAGCGCCGTCTCGTAATAGCCGGTGAGCAGGTCCTCGACCGCCAGTTCGCGCTCGCCGCCAGTGCCGGCAATGCGCACGCGCGCGCCGAGCGCAATCGCCACCGGCGGCAGGTCCATGTGCGGATCGCCATGCGCCAGCGCGCCGCCGACCGTCGCCACATTGCGCACGCGCACGTTCGACAGCCGCTTCATGATGTGCGGGATGACCGGCGCGTGCGCGCGCGACATCCGCCGAGTGTTCGACATCCGACAACGGCGTCAGCGCGCCGATAATCAGTTCGCCCGCCGTCGTTTTGATGCCGCTCATGCCGTCGAGCTTGCGCAGGCTGACCAGCTTGCGCGGCGTGAACACGCCGGCCTTCATCATCAGCATCAGCGCGGTGCCGCCGGCGATCGGCCGCACCGTCGGATCGTCGGGATCGATGGCGGCGATCGCCTCTTTCAGCGTTGCCGGCTCGACCAGCTCGAAGGGGATCACGACGCCGCCTCCGCAAAGGCAGCCTGCAGCCGCTCGGCGAACTGCTTTTCCATGTCCTTCGCTTTGGCCTTGAGCACCGGCTGGCCGATGCTGCCGAGCTTGCCGGCCAGCACCGCGTCGATCGCGTAGCGGATATCGGTCCCCCCGTCGCGCTCGGTGAGTTCGGTGCGCGCGCGTCGCCGTCAGCCGGCCGACCACGCCGAGCGGCGTGCCTTCGACCGTCGCTTCGATCTCGCTCGGCGCCGACAATTTCGTCATCGCGACCGTGACTTTGAAGGTAAAGCGCAAATAGGCGATCTTGGTCGCGAAGGTTGCGCTGTAGTGGGTGGCATCGATCTCGGTCAAATCCTGCACGCCGTCGACGCAGGATGCAAAGAAGCGCGCGTCGCTTAAGCGTTCGAACACCGCTTGGCGCGGCGCGGCGACGCCGATGACGCCCTCGACCTTCATTGCAACCCCGGTCTGTTCCGGCGGCGATGGTTGCAAACATGCGCGCCAATGACAACGGTGGGCAAAGGCTCACATGCACTTTTCACGATGCCGAAAGCCGCTGCGGATGGTGCATGCTAGCATCGCGCCATGACCACGCCCGTGATCGACACCCACGCGCATATCGTGCCGCCCGCGATGCTCAAGACGCTGCGCAAGAACAGCGCGCATTACGGCGTCACCTTCACCGGCGACGAGCAGAAGCCGATCGTCCAGCTCGCCGGCTCCAATTACGTGCGGCCGCTGCCGATGTTCCTCACGCACCTCGATCAGCGTATCGCCACCATGGACCGCCAGGGCGTCGATAGGCAGATCCTCACCGGCTGGGTCGATTTCTCCGCCTATACGATGCCGCTCGAGCTCGGCATCCGGTTTTCAGAATTGCAGAACGACACCATCGCCGAAGTCGTCGCCGCCAATCCCGGCCGTTACGTCGGCGCCGCCAATGTGCCGCTGCAGGACGCGGCGAGCGCCATCAAGGTGCTGCAGGGCGCGGCGGACAAATACGACTTCCGCGCCGCGCAGATCGCGACCTATCTCGGTCCCAACCGCTTTCTCGACGATCCCGCGCTCGATCCGTTCTGGGCGGCGGCGCAGGAGATGGGCACCTTCCTCATCTTCCATCCATATGACGAGCAGCGGCCGGCAGGGCTACACGATTATTTCCTGCACAATTGCATCGGCTATCCGCTGGCGACCACCACGGCAATCGTGCGCATGATGTTCTCCGGCGTGTTCGACCGCTTTCCGAAATTGCAGATCAAGGTGCCGCACGCCGGCGGCTTTCTGCCGTACCAGATCGAGCGCTTCCAGCATGCCGCCGATTTCCGCCCCGAGCCGCGCTCGAAGGGCTTCAAGGGCCGCCCGCTCGACGTGCTGAAGACGCTCTATTACGACACCATCACCTTCAGCCCGGCGACGCTGCGTTATTTGATCGATCTGGTCGGCGCCGAGCGGCTCATGCTCGGCAGCGATTTTCCGTTCGAGATGGGCGATCCCGATCCGGTCGCATCGGTGACGGCCGTCGTCGACGAGCACATCGGTCCGCCGTGCTCGGCGGCACCGTGCAGAAGATCATGTGTCTCGATGCGACCTGCGGCTGCGGTCAGCGCGGACCGAAATAGCGCGAGCCCCACAGCACGATGATCCAGACCACCGCCAGCGTGGCGGCTGCGATCGCAAGCACTTCGATGCCCATTCCACTCTCCCTAGCATTGACGGCTTTTTATGCCGCGATGGTAGGGCAGGTCGCCTTGCGGCGCTACACCTGTTCGGCGTTGAGATAGGCGAGCCGGGCGCCGCAGAAGGCGCAGATCACGCCGAGCCCGAGCGCGGTGACGCCGGCGATGACGTCGACGGTGCCGCCGACGTCGCCGCTCTTGCTCATGACGCCGCCGGCGGTGGCGACAGCGAACACCAGCGCGATCAGGAAGCGGCGCGCCAGGTGGTAGACGAAGTCGCGCTCGCGCGCGGCCGCGATCAGATAGGCGCCGGTGCCCCAGCCGCCGACGAAACCGGCGGCGCCGATGGCCCACCAGGCCAGCGCCGAGATGAACTGCTGCTTGCTGCCGGCGGCGGCGGTGCGCAGCACCGCGTCGAGGCCGACGCCGAACACGGTGAGCGCGATGTGCACCACCAGCGCCGCGAACACGCCGCAGGCAATGGCCGCGGCATAGTTCAGCCGGCGCAGCGCGTCGGTATCCAGCGGGGTCGGAATTCGCTCGGTCGACATGACAGGCACAGAATAGCCGATCGGCTTTTCGCGCAACTAGGTAATTTCAGGCCTTACCGCTAGCGCGCCTGCAATAAGTCGCGGAATTCGCGCTCCAGCGCGTCAAGCGCCGCGCGCCGCGCCGGCGTCAATAAACGCGGCGGATTGTCGTCGTGTGCCGATTTACGCTCGTTGGACTGGACTGACTGATCGTCGATCTTGTCCAGGCGCATTGTTCTCCCCCAGGAAATAAACGGTTTGAATGCCAGACGACTATCTGAGTCGGCCGGCTCGGCGGCCGTTACCGGCAAATCGGGGCCCGAATTGGTTCCCTTGTTGCATTTGTGTGACAGGCGCGGGCGAACATGAGTCGCTTCAAGGCGTTAGTCCGTTGGGCAGGGCAGGTGTGAGCGCCAGCGGCATCCCGGCGCGGCTCGACCTCGATCGGTGAACTCGACGTCCTGCACGTCGGCGAATTCGCGCTCGAGCACGCCAGCGTCTCGCGCAATTGCGCGGCCACCGCCGGCAGCCGGCGCACGATCGCCGCCTCGGTTTCCGGCGTGCGGTTGCCCGACACAATGTCTTCGCCCTGCGCGCCGAACAGCACTTCGATCACCGGGCTCGCCGCGCCGGTCGAAGGATCGCGCGAGAAGGCGACGCCCGCGCCGGAATTGCCGCCTGCCATTGCCGAACACCATGGCCTGCACGGCGACGGCGGTGCCTTGCAGATCGTCGAGATGCTGCGAGCCGCCGGTAGACGCGCGCGCGTTCGCTCATCCAGGAGCGGTAGACCGCCTGCGCCGCGGCTTCGAGCTGCTCGATCGCCTCGTCCGGGACGATTTCGCCTTCGTCCTCGATTACCTGCTGTTGTCGCGCGCGCCAGCCGCTCCATCGCCTCGCCGTCGAGCGCCTGCTCGCTCGCGGCGCCCTCATTTGGCGACGATCTGCGCCAGGCGGACTCCAGCAATGCAGGCTATCAGGCCGAGCACGACATGGGCGTGGCTTTCGAGGAAGCGGCGCCGGCAGTCCCAGGCAAAGCGCGGATTGCCGCTCATTCGCGTCAGGCCGTGCACCGCCGTGGTGGTGCAGCCGACGTCGATTACGGTATCGAGCATGCCGGGCATCGAGCGCGCCGCGCCCGAGCGCACCGATACCAGCAGCGGGTTGCGCCGGCTGCCGAAAGTCCTGCCGGTCGCTGTTCGAGAAAGGCGATGCCCTCGCGCAGGCCGGCCGCGACGTGCGCTCTGGCTTGCGCTTCGCCGGCGGCGATCGCGGCGCACAGCGTGATCGGCAGCACGAAAGCCGGCGGCACCGGCAGCCCGAGCGCGGCCATGTGCGCGAGATTGGCCGCCTTGGCGCCGATGATTTCGGCGGAATGCAGCCTGTTCGAGCCGTCGCCGATGCGCACGATCCTGCATGGGCCACGTCCCTTACGCCGACAGGTCGGCCAGCATGTGCCGGTGGAGCAGGTGGCCGAAACGCGCCAGCCGGTCGGTCGCCCGCTCCAGCGCGCGGGTGAGCTCGAGCGCCGACAGCGACGTTTTGAGATCGAGATCGCCGCGCAGGACTGTTGCGGTGATTGCACGTTCGATGCGGTCGGCTTTGTGTTCGAGCGTCGGCGAGCCGGCCGATGGCCGCCAGCGCGTCGTCGGAATCGACCCGCTGGCCGTCCGGCACGTCGGCGGCGGCGGCGGCGCCGGTGGCGGCCGCCTCGGTGCCGGCAAGCGCGGCGGCGGCGAGCTCGGCAAGCGGCGCCAGCAACTCGTCCGCCAGGCTCGTCCGGCATCAGCGAAGAAATGAAAGCGGCCTGCTCAAGTTCGTCGATGGCATCTTCGACGGCGTTGATGAGTCGTATCGATGGTGTGATCGGCGCCGAAGCGCGCGATCTCGCTGCGCGCGTCGATGGCGATCTTGTCGGCCTTCTCCTCGATATGCTGGCGCGCGCGCAGCCATGGCCTCGCGGTCGAATGGCCGATGCGCTCGCTGCTCGGCAATGAAACGCGCGATGCCGGCGGCGATCTCGCGCGCAAGCCCGGCCTGCCGCACGACGATGGCCAATAAGCTGCTTTCGACGCGCTCGAGATGGCGCACCAGCTCGGCCTCGATGTGCTCGCGCACCAGTCGCACCGAGCTGCCCGCCAGCAGGCCTTCCGCCGATACGCGCAGCACGGTCTTGAGAAAATCCATCGCCGCGGCACGCCCGAGCGCTTGGTCGAGCCGGTCGCCGAAGCCGATGCGGGTCGGCGTCGCATGATGCACGGCGGACGAATACGAGTTCGCCGCCGCCCAGCTCGAGGAAGGCGCGGTGGCCGACGCGCTTGCGCGCCGCCCAGTCGAGAATGGCGACCGCGTCGCCTTTGCCGACCCAGCCACGCAGAACTTTGCGCGCCTTGTTCCAATCGATCAGGAAGACGAGACAAGCGCCGATGCGCTTCGAGAAAAGCGTCGCGCGCTTTGGCGCGCAAGCCGCTCGAGGCGGTGGCGCGGCCGTTGACGTTTACGTTGATTGAGCATTCCCGCCGTCACAAATTTACCGAGATTTTTCCGGGCCTTTATTGTGCGCTGCGAAGAAATTCATTCATTTGAAATTCATTGCGCCGAATGTCATATATCCATTCCTGAATGTGCCGTCGCATAGGGAGCCGGGGATGCCGACAGCGCGCGCGATTGTTTTCGCTTGCCTTGCATTGACGACGCTGGCTGCGCCGGCGCTGGCCGACGATGTGCGGCGGCCCGACAAGGTGTCGGTCTATTTCGCCGCCCATGAGGACGACTGGCAGCTCTTCATGAATCCGTCCGCCTTCAAGGACGTGATCAAGGACGCCGCCAAGACCGTGTTCGTGCACGTCACCGCCGGCGATGCCGGCGCCGGCATGGGCTACAATGGCCGCAAGTTTCCCTATTACCGCGCGCGTGAAAACGGCGCGGAGGCCGCCATCCGCTTCATGGCCGATGCCGACAGCATTCCGGGCGAGCGCGCGGAATCCTATGGCGAGTTCAACGGCCACCGCATCGACCGCATCGTCTACCGCAACACCGTGAGCTATTTCCTGCGCGTGCCGGACGGCAATCCGCTCGGCGGCGGCTATTCGAACACTGGCTTCCAATCGCTGCACCGGTTGGCGTCGGGCGAGAACAACGACTTGGCCGCGATCGACGGCTCGACCGTCTATCATGGCTGGAACGATCTGGTGACGACGGTGCGCGCGATCCTGGTCTATGAACGCGGCAAGGCCGGCCTGTTGCAGGTCAACGCGGCCGAGCTCGATCCGCGCCTCAACCCGCGCGACCATTCCGATCATCTGATGACGGCCAAGGCCGCCTACGAGGCCGCCGCCAGCCTCGCCTGCGTACGGCGGGTCTCCTATGTCGACTATGCCAGCATGAACATGCCGCCCAACCTCAACGCCGAGGAGCGCGACCTCGAAAGCTCGGTCTACGCGGTGACGCTGGCGGGCGTGCTGGCCTATGACCACGGCGCCTCCTGGCACCACTACGACGAATCCTTCGTCGGCCGGAACTATTTCCGGGTGGTGGAGCCGAACGAGGCCTGCCCGGGCGTCGCGACCACGGTCGCGGCGGTCAATCGCTGACCGGCGCTGCAGCGCCGCACATCGGGGAAATCCCTTAGTCTAGACGGCTATTTGGGCCGCTGCCCGGTTGACCTAGGTCAACAGGCAGCGTGCGCCCGCACGGCACATTAATTGCAACGAATTTCGTGTTGGCCGGTTTTCATCCCGCCCGCGACATGGGTCGCGAAACCAAGAGCCGCCGATGCGCTACGTCGAAGTCCTGGCCCAGCAGAGCCGCCGCGTCGTCTCGGTCGACGCGCTGCGCGGCTTCAACTTCATCTGGATCCTGGGCGGCGACGGCGCCATTTGGGCGCTTGCGGAGATGCTGCACGACAAAGGCCCGGCGCTAGGCGCCATCGGCGATTTCCTCGGCACCCAACTGCATCACGCGCCGTGGGAAGGCTTCACCTTCTACGATTTCGTCTTCCCGCTGTTCATCTTCATCACCGGCGTCGCCATCGTGCTGTCGCTGCCGCGGCTGGTCGAGCGCGAAGGCCGCGCAAAGGCGCATTGGCGCGTGCTGCGCCGCGCGCTGCTGCTCTATGGCCTCGGGCTGATCTATTACGGCGGCATGAAGCACGGCTGGCACGACATCCGTTTCCTCGGCATCCTGCAACGCATCGCCATCTGCTATCTGTTTGCCGCCCTGCTGTTCCTGAATTTCAACCTGCGCGGCCTGATCGCGACCTTCGTCGCGCTGCTCGTCGGCTACTGGGCGCTGATGACCTTCGTGCCGGTGCCGGGCATCGGCGCCGGCCATTTCGGTCCGGATCAGAACCTCGCCAACTGGATCGACGCGAACTATCTGCCCGGCCGGCTGTGGGACAAGACGCGCGACCCGGAAGGTCTGTTGAGCACGCTGCCGGCCATCGGCACCTGCCTGCTCGGCGTGTTCGCCGGCATGCTGTTGCGCGACATCCGGGTGAAGCCGGACCGGAAATCGCTGTGGCTGATCGGCGCCGGCATCGTGCTGGTGCTCGCCGGCCATCTCTGGGCGCTGCAATTCCCGATCATCAAGGCGATCTGGACCTCGTCGTTCGTGCTGGTCGCCGGCGGCTATAGCGCGATCCTGCTCGGGGTGGCGCATCAGATCGTCGATGTGTGGGGCTTCAAGAAGTGGGCGACCATCTTCGTGTGGATCGGCGCCAACGCCATCCTGCTCTACTTCCTCAACGGCCTCATCGGTTTCGAGCCGGTCGCCACACGCCTCATCGGCGACGATGTGCAGAACTTTTTCGATGACCTGGTGGCCGACGGCACCGGCCTGTTCGTCGCCAATCTCGCGGGCCTCGTGCTGGTCGTGTTGCTCGCCCGCTATCTCTACAAGCGCGAGATTTTCCTGCGCGTCTAAATTCCCGCCAGCTCACGCATGATGCGGTAGAGCGCGGCTTGCCCCTCGAAGCCGATGCCGGGCCGGTCCGACAGCGTGATCATGCCGTTCTCGATGCGGGCGTCGTCGGCGAAACCGCCGAAATCGCCGAACACGCCCGGATAGGACTCCGCGCCGCCGAGGCCGAAGCCGGCGGCGATGGCGAGCGACATCTGATTGCCGCCGTGCGGATAGAGCGACGCGCGCGGCCAGCCGCGCCGCTCCAGCATGGCGACGCGTGCGGCCGTATTGCGTGATGCCGTAGGCCTGCGGCGGATCGATCTGGATGACGTCGTGGCCGGCGCGGAAGCCGCCGAAGGTCACGAGGTTCTCGACGTCTTGCGTCGAATAGAGATTTTCGCCGGTCGCCAGCGGCGGCCCATAGACGCTGGCGATCTCCGCGAACAGCGCGAAGTCGAGCGGATCGCAAGGCTCCTCGAACCAGCGCAGCTTGAACGGCGCGAGCGCTTTGGCGTAGCGCAGCGCCTCCGCGCGCTCGAATTTGCAATTGGCGTCGACCGCAAGCTGGCCGTCGCCGATGACCTCGATGCACCGCCTGCAGCCGCCGCAGGTCCTCGTCGAGCGGCAGGCCGCCGACTTTCATCTTCACCATCGTGTAGCCGGCGTCGCGATGCCGCCGCATCTCGTCCTGCAGGTCCTTGATGGTCTTGTCCGGGCCAGTACCAGCCGCCGCCGACATAGCAGAACGACGCTTGGTCGGCATCTTGCCGCCGTTGAAGCGCTCGGCCAGCAGCACGTGCAGCGGCTTGTCCGCGATCTTGGCGAGCGCGTCCCACACCGCGACCTCGATGGTGCCGATGGCGATCGAGCGCTCGGAATGGCCGCCGGACTTCTCGCGCTTCATCATGACGGCGAGGATCTTGGCCGGATCGAACAGGCCGTCGTCATCGAGCAGCGTGTCAGGCGGCGCCTGCAAAATGCGCGGAATGAAGCGCGCGCGCATCTGCGCGCCGCAGGCATAGCGCCCGGTGGAATTGAAGGCGAAGCCGCAGACCGGCTTGCCGGAGCGCACGACGTCGGTGATGACCGCGACCACCGAGGTCGTCATCTCCGAGAAGTCGAAGCTCGAATTGGCGAGCTTCGATTTCAGCGGGACCGCGGTCTCGCGGATGTCGACGATGCGCAAACAGCGCTACTCGATCTGCTTGATCTTGGCGTCCGCGATCACTTTCTTCCACTTCTCGACGTCGGTCTTGATGTAGGCCGCGAACTCGGCCGACGTGCCGCCGACCGGCTCGAAGCCGAGCGGGATCATCTTCGCCTGCAGGTCCGGCATCGCGACGATGGCGGCGATTTCCTTCTGCAGCAGGTCGACGATCGCCTGCGGCGTGCCCTTCGGCGCCAGCACGCCTTGGATCGTCTCCGACTCCTGGCCGCTGATGCCGGCTTCCGCGATGGTCGGCACGTCGGGCAGCGCCTGCGAGCGCTTCTTGGTGGTCACCGCCAGCGCGCGCAGCTTGCCGGTCTTGATCAGCTGCGTGGTCGGGGTCATGGCGACGAACGAGAACGGCGTCTCGTTGGCCAGCACCGCCTGCGCGGCCGGGCCGCCGCCTTTGTAGGGCGCGATGACGTAGTCGAGCTTATAGGTCGCCTTGAACAGTTCGGCGGCGAGATGCGGTGTCGTGCCGACGCCGGGCGAGGCGTCCGTGTACTTATTCGGATTGGCCTTGATGACGTCGATCAGTTCCTTCGGCGTCTTGGCCGGCACCGACGGATTGACGATCAAGATATTCGGCGTGATGGCGGCAAGCGTGATCGGGATGAAGTCCTTGTACGGGATCGTAGGGGCAATTCTTGTACAGGCTCGGGTTCACCGTATAGCTCGAAGACACGAGCAGGATCGTGTAGCCGTCCGGCGTCGAGCGCGCGACGTTCGACGTGCCGATATTGCCGCCGGCGCCGGCGAAGGTTCTCGACGATGAAGGGCTGGCCGAGCTTTGTCGCTGAGTTTCTGCGCGAGCAGCCGCGCCATCACGTCGGTCGGCCCGCCGGCCGCGAACGGCACGACGATCTTGACCGCACGTTCGGGGTAGCCGGCGGCGGAGGCCGGCATGGAGGCTGATATGGCGGCCGCGAGCAAGAGCGCGCAGGCAGCAAGGCATCGCACGATCGAACGCATTATTTCCTCCCAATTTTTCTTGATCCTAGCACCGCGCGCCGGACCCGCCAGTGGGCTTGCTTTCGCGCGCGCGCGCGGGCTCAATTCCGGCCCCAACTTCGTTTTCAGCCGAGGAAACTTCATGGCCGCCAAGAAAGTCACGCGTCAGGACATGCGCGACGCCGCCGAGACGTACAAGAACTGGGGCAAATGGGGCCCGAACGACGAGATCGGCACGCTCAATTACACCAGCGCCGAGGACATCGTCGCCGCCACGCGGCTGGTGAAGAAGGGCAAGGTCATTTCGCTCGCGCTCAATTTCGATCACACCGGGCCGCAAGGCGCCAAGAGCAAATACCCGTCGATGGGCCGCACCAATGCGATCCACACCATGCTGCGCACCGGCACCGACGCCTATTCCGGCGTGCTCGACAAGCGCGGCATCCGCGCCGCCGACGACATGGTCACCATGCCTCTGCAATGCGGCACGCAATGGGACGGGCTTGGCCACGTGTTCTATGAGAACTATATGTGGAACGGTTACGACTGCCGCGAGGTGACGAGCGCCGGCGCGCAGAAATGCGGCATCGAGAAAACCAAGAGCAAGATGGTCGGCCGCGGCGTGCTGCTCGACGTGGCGCGCTTCAAGGGCGTCGAGTCGCTCGACGACGGCTACGGCATCACCTGCGCCGATCTCGACGACACCGCCAAGAAGCAGGGTGTCGCGCTCAAGCGCGGCGACTACATCATCGTGCGCACCGGCATGATGGAGCGCTGCCAGAAGGCCGGCAGCTGGGACGGCTATCCGGGCGGCGACGCGCCGGGCTTCGCCTTCGAGACGCTCGACTGGATCAAGCGCACCGAACTGGCGGCGCTCGCCTCCGACACCTGGGGCTGCGAGGTGCGGCCGAACGAGAGCGAGGAGGGCATCAACCAGCCCTGGCACTGGATCACCATCCCGATCATGGGCATGACCATGGGCGAGATTTTCCAGCTGAAGGAACTGGCCGACGACTGCGCCGCCGACAAGGTCTACGAGTTCCTGTTCGTGGCGCCGGCGATCCCGATCACCGGCGCGGTCGGCTCGCCGGTCAATCCGCTGGCGATCAAGTGAGTAGTTGCGCGAAGTCCGCGCTCGGATTATCGGGCGCAGGGGCTCGTCAGGAGCGGAGGCATGACGAAGCAATACCCCGTCACCCACACCGACGCCGAATGGCGCAAGCTGCTCACGCGCGAGCAGTACCAGATCATGCGCCAGCACGGCACCGAGATGCCCGGCAGCTGCGCGCTGTTGCACGAGAAGCGCGCCGGCACCTTCCATTGCGTCGCCTGCGACCAGCCGCTGTTCGCGTCCAAGCTCAAGTTCGAGAGCGGCACCGGCTGGCCGAGCTTCAACGATCCGCTGCCGGGCGCGGTCGAGGGCGACACCGACACCAGCCACGGCATGATGCGCGACGAGGTGCATTGCAGCCGCTGCGGCAGCCATCTCGGCCACGTCTTCAACGACGGCCCGCCGCCGACCGGCCTGCGCTATTGCATCAACGGCGTGGCGCTCAAGTTCGTGCCGGAGAAGAGCTGAGCAGCGCGTCCTGCTCGTCCTTGAGCTGCACGCCCGAGAGCCGCCGTGCGCGGATCGCGCCGAGCAGATACGCGAGCTTGCCGGCGGCCTCGGCATAGCCGATGCCGTCCGGGCGGATGTTGGAGACGCAGTTGCGCGCGGCGTCGGTGGTCTGCGGCCCCGGCTGCCAGGTGAGATAGGCGCCCATGCTGTCGGGCGCGGTGAGGCCGGGACGCTCGCCGATCAGCACGGCGGCGCAATCCGCGCCCAGCAACGTGGCGATGGTGTCGCCGATGGCGACGCGTCCGTGCCGGACGACGACCAGCGGCGCGATGCGCACAGCCTTGCGTGCGCAGCGCCGGCAGCAATTCGGCCAGCACCGGCCGCGCATGCGTCTGCACCGCGCGCGCCGACAGCCCGTCGGCGATGACGATGGCGACGTCGTATTTGCCGGCATCCGCCGCCAATGCCGCCTCGGCGTCGGCCGCGAGGCGGCGGCCGAGGTCCGGACGCATCAGATAAGTTTGCCGGTCGTCGGCCGCGCTCGCCGCCGCGCGCACCGGAACGCCGAGGCTTTCGAGATCGGCGACCAGCCGCGCCTGGTCGAGCGGCTCGTGCACCGCGTCGCGGGCGCGGGCATGCGCCAGCTTGAACTCGAGCAGCGGCGCGGTCGCCAGCGATGCGCCGCTGCGCGCCAGCCCGATGCGCGCCGCGGTCAGCCGCCGCAAGCCCGCCCAGGTCGTCGATCGGCGTTGTCCGTCATGCGCTCACGCCGTCAGCAGCGCGCGGAAAGTGGTTCGGCAGCTCGCGCGGGCGCATGCGGTTGGCCGCGTCCATCAGGCCCTGCCGCTCGAGCCAGGCCTCGAATTCCGGCGCCGGGCGCTTGCCGAGCAGGTCGCGCATGGCGAGCGCGTCGTGGAACGAGGTGCTCTGATAGCCGAGCATGATGTCGTCGGCGCCCGGCACGCCCATGACGAAGTTCACGCCGGCCGCCACCAGCAGCGCCAGCAGCGCATCCATGTCGTCCTGGTCGGCCTCGGCGTGGTTGGTGTAGCAGACGTCGACGCCCATCGGCACGCCCAGCAGCTTGCCGCAGAAATGATCCTCCAGCCCGGCGCGGGTGATCTGCTTGCCGTCGAACAGATATTCCGGGCCGATGAAGCCGACCACGGTGTTGACCAGCAGCGGCTTGAAGCGCCGCGCCACCGCATAGGCGCGCGCCTCGAGCGTCTGCTGGTCGACGCCGTGATGCGCGTTGGCCGACAGCGCGCTGCCCTGGCCGGTCTCGAAATACATCACGTTGTCGCCGACGCGTGCCGCGCTTGAGCGACAGCGCGGCCGTCGCGCGCCTCGTCGAGCAGCGCGAGGTCGATGCCGAAGCTCGTGTTGGCCGCCTCCGTGCCGGCGATCGACTGGAACACGAGATCGACCGGCGAGCCGCGCCGATCAGCTCGAGCGTGGTCGTGACATGCGCCAGCACGCAACTCTGCGTCGGGATGTCGAGCTTGCCGCGGATCTCGTCGAGCATCGACAGCAAGCTGGTGCGCGCGCTCGACGCTGTCGGTCGCCGGATTGATGCCGATCACGGCGTCGCCCGAGCCGAGCAGCAGGCCGTCGAGAATGCTGGCGGCGATGCCGCGCGGGTCGTCGGTCGGATGGTTGGGCTGCAGCCGCACCGACAGCCGGCCGGGCAGGCCGATGGTGTTGCGGAAGCGCGTCACCACCGAGCATTTCGCCGCCATCACCATGAGGTCCTGCAGGCGGCTGATCTTGCTCACCGCCGCCGCCATCTCCGGCGTCACGCCGGGCGCGAGCGCGGTCAAGCGCCTCGGTGGTGGCCTCGTCCGACAGCAGCCAGTCGCGCAAAGCCGCCGACGGTCAGATGCGCGACCGGCGCAAAGGCCGCCTTGTCGTGCGTGTCGACGATGAGGCGCGTGACCTCGTCGCTCTCGTAGGGAACGACCGGCTCGTTGCAGGAATGTCGTCGAGCGGCAGATCGGCCAGCGCATATTGCGCGGCCACGCGCTCCTCGCCGGTCTCCGCCGCAAGGCCGGCGAGCTGGTCGCCGCTGCGCAACGGCGTCGCCTTGGCCAGCAGCGTCTTGAGATCGGGGAACGTGTAACGGCGAGCGCCAATCGTCGTGCTGTACATCGTCGTAGGCTCCCGCAGGTTCGCTTTCATTATATCGAAATGCGCCGCCCGCCGCGCCCCGCCTTTGCGCGCCTGCATCCTCCATGCCATGTTACGTCCGGCAGCCTTGGGAGGACGCCAATAATCATGCAGCTCGGACATAACCAGAAACGCATCGGCGCCGAAGTGCTGGCCGACATGCTGGCCGGCTACGGCGTCACCCATGTGTTCATGGTGCCGGCGGTGCTGCGGCGGACCTTCGCCGAGATGGAGCGGCGCACGAAAATCGCGCGCGTGCACTGCCACGGCGAGAAATCCGCCGCCTACATGGCCGACGGCTATGCGCGCGCCTCCGGCAAGCCGGGCGTCTGCATGGCGCAGGTGATCGGCGCGCTCAATCTCGCCGCCGGCCTGCGCGACGCCTATCTGGCGCATTCGCCCGTGCTGGCGTTCACCGGCGGGCGCGATCCCAAGACCAAGTTCCGCAAGGTCTATCAGGAGATCGACGACGTGCCGGCCTTCGAGCCGGTGACCAAAATGAACGCCACCATCGACGACGTCGCGCGCATCCCCGACATGGTGCGGCAGGCCTTCCGCACCGCGACCTCCGGCACGCCCGGGCCGGTGCATCTGCAGTTCCGCGGCAACGAAGGGCAGGTCGACCTCGAAGAGGCCGAGATGGAGGCGCTGGTCGAGACGCAGTTCGCGCAGGTGCCGCCGTTCCGCCCGCAGCCGGAAGCGGCGCACGTGAAGGCGGCGCTCGACATTCTGCAGAAGGCCGAGCGGCCGATCTTCGTCGCCGGCGGCGGCGTGCGCGCCTCGGGCGCCGCGCGCGAACTGGTCGCGCTGGCGGAAGCGCTGCAAATCCCGGTCGCCACCTCGCTCAACGGCAAGGATTCCATCCCCGGCACGCATCCGCTGTCGGTCGGCGTGGTCGGCAGCTATTCGCGCGCAAGCGCCAATCTCGCGGTCAATCGCGCCGATCTCGTCTGTTTTATCGGCAGCGAAACCGGCGGCATGACCACGCATTTCTGGGCGGTGCCGAAAATCGGCACGCCGGCGATCCAGATCGACATCGACGCGGAAGCGCTCGGCCGCAATTATCCGCTGCAGGCGAGCGTGCTGGGCGACGCCAAGGCGGTGCTGGCGGCGATGCTGGCCAGCGCCGACAAGTCGAGCGCCGCCAAGCGCGCGGCCTGGATCAAGGAAATCGCCACGCTGCGCAGCGACTGGTACGCCAAATACAAAGCCGATCTTGCCTCCGACGCGGTGCCGATCCATCCGGCGCGCATCTGCGGCGAGCTCACGCAGCACATGCCGGACGACGCCATCGTCGTCGTCGACACCGGCCATGCCGGCATGTGGATGGGCGGCATGTACGACCTGCGCTCGCCGTCACAGAGCTACATCCGCAGCGCCGGCCATCTCGGCTGGGCCTTTCCGGCCGGCATCGGCGCCAAGGCGGCGTGTCCGGAGCGACCGGTGGTCGTGTTCACCGGCGACGCCGGCTTCTGGTACCACATCGCCGAAGTCGAAACGGCGGTGCGCTGGAACATCGCCAGCGTCACCATCGTCAACAACAACGGCGGCGGCAACCAGTCCAAGCGCGGCTTCGACCGCGCCTATGGCGGCGAGCAGACCGCCAAAGCGCGCGAATTGTGGACCTACAATCCGATGAATTTCGCCAAGCTCGCCGAGGACATGGGCGCGCTCGGCATTCGCGTCGAGCGGCCGGACGACATCGCTCCGGCGCTGCAACGCGCGCTGGCGGCCATCCAAGCGCGGCTTCGACCGCGCCTATGGCGGCGAGCAGACCGCCAAAGCGCGCGAATTGTGGACTTACAATCCGATGAATTTCGCCAAGCTGGCCGAGGACATGGGCGCGCTCGGCATTCGCGTCGAGCATGCGCGCGACATCGCTCCCGCGCTGCAACGCGCGCTGGCGGCCAAACGTCCGGCGGTGATCGATATCGCCACCGATATCGAGGCGCTGGCGCCGACCGCGGTCACCTAGCCGGCTCCCGCCCCTTTTGACGCAGGTCAAAGCGGCCGCCCGCCGGCCCGGCGATAAATCCCCGACGCAATCTGGCCCGCTGCATCGAGGAGCGCATTATGCAATACGTTCGCCTGCACGCCGATAAGAACGGCAACACCCATTTCGAAGACGCCACGCTCGCGCTCAACGAGGCCGACAGCCGGCCGCCGGCGCCGCTCGCCTTCGTGTCGCACGCCTATCAGACCGACGGCATGCAGTTCATGCGGCTGCCGTCGGGCTGGGCCGCCGATTCCATCCAGGTGCCGAAGAAGCAGTTTCTGATCTGGCCTGAAAGGCCAGATCGAGGTGACCGCGAGCGACGGCAAGAGCCGCAGCTTCGGCCCCGGCGACACGGTGCTGATGGAGGACGTCGACGGCAAAGGCCATCGCGCGCGCGTCAAGGGCGCGGCCGAGTATCTGGCCGCCGTGATCCCGGTCGACTGAGCCGCTTAAGCCTCGCCGATCTCTTTCAATATTTCCGCCGTGTGCTCGCCGAGCAGCGGCGAGGGGCGGTCGGACGCCGCCTTCCAGCCGTCCATCACGATCGGCGTGCGCACGCCGGGGATGACGCCGTCCTTGGCGGCGGCGCTCGGCAATGACAGCTGCATGCCGCGATGCTTGACCTGCGCGTCCTCGAACACCTGCGCGAGCGTGTTGATCGGCCCGGCCGGCACCTGCACGGCTTCCAGCTTCGCGAGCAGGTCGTCGCGCTGCATGCGCTTGGTCAGCGCCGACAGTTTGGCCACCAGCTCGCCGCGATGCTTCAGGCGGCCGACATTGTCCTTGTAGTCCGGATTGGTCGCGAGCTCGGGCGCGCCCAGCACATTGCAGAGCTTGACGTATTGATTGTCGTTGCCGGTGGCGATGATGATGTGGCCGTCGGCGACGGGGAATTCCTGGTAGGGCACGATGTTGGGATGCGCATTGCCGATGCGCTTGGGATTGTCCCGCGACACCAGGAAATTCAGCGCCTGATTGGCGAGCACGCCGACGGTCGAATCGACCAGCGCGGTGTCGACGTAGCAGCCTTTGCCGGTTTTCTCCCGCTCGATCAGCGCGGCCTGGATGCCGATCACGGAATAGACGCCGGTGAAGATGTCGGAGATGGCGACGCCGACGCGCGTCGGCGGCCCGTCCGCCATGCCGGTCAGGTCCATGATGCCGCCCATGCCTTGCGCCATCAGGTCGTAGCCGGCGCGCTTGGCATAAGGGCCGTCCTGGCCGAAGCCGGTGACCGAGCAATAGATCAGCCGCGGATTGTCGGCCGCGAGGCTTTTGTAATCGAGCCCGAACTTGGCGAGCCCGCCGACCTTGAAATTCTCGATCAGCACGTCGGAGCGCTTGACCAGCTTGTGCACGATGCGGCGGCCTTCCTCACTCTCGAAGTCCACTTCGATCGAGCGCTTGCCGCGGTTGGCGGAATGGAAATAGGCCGCGCCGATGTGCTTGCCGTCCTTGCCTTGCACGAAGGGCGGGCCCCAGCCGCGGGTGTCGTCGCCCGGCCCCTTGCGCTCGACCTTGATCACGTCGGCGCCGAGATCGGCGAGGATCTGCCCGGCCCAGGGTCCGGCCAGGATGCGGGCGAGTTCCAATACGCGCAGGCCAGCGAGAGGTTTGGGCATGGACTTGTCCTGAATACCTTTGGGATCACGCCGAGCGGGTGAAGGATCGGGCGCCGTTATACCTTGAAGCGCGGATCGAGAAAGTCCCGCAGGCTGTCGCCGAACAGGTTGAAGGCGAACACCGCCAAGCTGATCGCGACGCCCGGAAACAGCACCATCCACGGCGCCTGGCGGTAGAAATCGGACGCATTGCCGGACAGCATCAGGCCCCAGGCGGCGGAGGGCTCCTGCACGCCGAGGCCGAGGAACGACAGCGAGGCCTCCGCCAGGATCGCCTGGGCGATGAAGGCGGTCAGCATGATGAGATAGGGCGCGACCACGTTCGGCGCCATGTGGCGGAAAATGATGCGGGTATGGGAGTAGCCGGCGGCACGCGCGGCATCGACATAGGGCATCACCCGCACCGAGAACGCCGCCGCGCGCACCACGCGCGCGACCCGCGGCATGATCGGGATGGCGATGGCAAGGATGAGGTAGATATCGATGCCGCCGACCAGGAATTTGCCGAAGGCCGCGACCACGACCAGCGCCAGCACGATGATGGGAAACGCCAGCAGCACGTCCATGATGCGCTGGATCCAGCTGTCGACGCGGCCGCCGAAATAAGCCGACGCGATGCCGAGCACGGCGCCGATCGAGGAGCCGACGAACGACGAGGTGAAGCCGATCACCAGCGCGGTGCGCGAGCCGTAAATCAGCCGCGAGCAGATATCGCGGCCATAGGCGTCGGTCCCGCACCAATGCGCCCAAGACGGCGGCGCCCATGATCGAGGCGAAATCGATCGTCAACGGGTCATAGGGCGCAACCAGTTCCGAGAAAATTCCGGCGAACATCATGATGCAGATGATGAAGAAGCTGACCGTGCCGAGCGGCTGCTGGCGGACGAATTCCGCGATCGCGCCGCGCGGGCGGGGCGCCGTCTCGATAACCGAAGTGTCGGGGATTGCGATGGTCATGGCGTCACGCGTAGCGGATGCGCGGATCGAACACGGCATAGAGCAGATCGACCGCGAGATTGACGAACACGTAGAAGGCGGCGATCAGCATCACCATGCCCTGGATCAGCGTGAAGTCGTTGCGCGTGACGCTCTGCACGAACAACTGGCCGATGCCGTTGAGATTGAACACCTGCTCGGTCACCACCAGGCCGCCGATCAGGAAGGTGAATTCCAGGCTGATGACCGTGATCGCCGGCAGCAGCGCATTGCGCAGCGCGTGGCGCGAAATCACCAGCTTCTCCTGCACGCCCTTGGCGCGCGCGGTGCGGATGTAGTCCTCGCTCATCACTTCCAGCAGCGACGAGCGGATCATGCGGGCGGTCACCGCGCAGTAGCGGTAGCCGACCGAGGCGGCGGGCCAGATCAGCTGCGTCAGATTGGCGACGGGATCGACATAGATCGGCGTGAAGGTGATCGGCGGCAGCCAATTGAATGCCGCCAGCAGGCTCAGCATGATCAGCATGCCGAACCAGAAGGCCGGGATGGAGATTCCGCCGATCGTCACGATCCGCATGAGGTAGTCGATCCAGGTGTCGCGGTAGAGCGCGGCCATCGTCCCCAAGGGAATCGCGAACAACAGCGCAATGATCGTCGCCAGCACGGCGACCTCCAGCGACAGTTCGAGCCGGATGCGAGATTTCCTCCATCACCGGCCGTTCGGTCCACATCGATATGCCGAGATTGAGCGTGGCGACGCCGACCATCCAGTCCTTGAATTGAACCATCAGCGGCTTGTCGAGGCCGAGCCGGTGCCGCTCCATGTCGACGGTTTCCTGCGTGACGGCGCCGCCGTCGCCGCGCAGCTTCACCTCGACGATGTCGCCCGGAACGATGCGCAGCATGAAGAACACGAGCACCGCCACGCCGAGCAGCGTGGGGATCGTGAGCAGGACGCGGTTGATGGTATAGCGCAGCATTTGAAAGTGTCTCCCGCGGCCCGGCCGTGCGCCGGGCCGCGGGCGATGCCTTTATGTGTTCAGCCAGACCTCGGCGAGGTCTTGGCCGAGATTGTGGCTTGGCGACATTCGCCAGCCCATCAGCGACCTTGTGGGTCGGCACGATGCGGTACCACCACAGCAGCGGCTGCTGGTAGCCCTGCTCGAACAGCCGCTTCTCGAACGCCTGGATCATCGCCTGCCGTTTCTTCGGATCGAGTTCGCGCATCTGGGCGTCATAGAGCTTGTCGAGCTCGCGGTCCTTCGAGCGCGACCGGTTGTCCGGCGAGCGGTCGATCGAGAGATACTTGCTCAGCGCCAGGCTCGGATCGTCCATGAACAGGTTCGAGAAGTCGATGGAGACGTCGTAGTTGCCGCTGTTGAGGCCGGCGAGGTAGGGCGCCGTCTCCTGCTGCTTGTTCTCGACCGTCACGCCGATCTGCCGCCACTGGTCGACCAGGAACACGCCGGCCGGCGTGTAGGGCTGCGCGATCGAGCGGTTATGCAGGGTGAACTTCAGGTCCTTCACGCCGGCGTCGGCCAGCAGTTTCTTGGCTTCCGCGCGCGACTTGGCGATGTCCTTGGAGAAGCCCGGCAGCTTGACCAGTTCCGCCTCCGGCGTCGCCATCGGATAACCCGGCCGCAGCACGCCGCCGACCGAGCGCAAGCGTGGAAATCTGCCCCAAGCCCTTGCTGCCGCCCCAGCGGTCGATCGCCATCAACAGCGCGCGGCGCACGCGCACGTCGTCGAACGGCTTCTTCTCGACGTTGAAGCAGACCAGCAGATTGAGCGTCCAGCTCGATTCCTGGATGCGGACCTTGTCGCCCATGGTCTGCGTGAGGCGCGCCTTCTCGGGCTCGGAGATGCTGCGGAATTCCGCCAGCACCTGCCCGCCCTGGAACGCGTTGAGCATGGTCGCCGCCTGCAGCATGAACACGCCTTTGGTGCCGTCGAGATAGGGCAGGCCCTTCTTGAAGTAGTTCTCGTTGCGCTTGCCGGCGACGTGGCTGCCCTTGACGTGCTCGACGAACACGAAGGCGCCGGTGCCGTTGATGTGGGTCTTCGGCCAATTCGGATCCTTCCAGATCCTTGGCCGAGTAGATGTAGTTCCACGGCGAGCCGAAATGCTGCAGCATCGCGGCGTTGAACGCCTTCATCTTGAAGACGACGGTCAGCGGATCGGGCGTCTCGATCGAGCCGATATCGCCGAACGTCGCCTTGCGCGTCGAGACCACGCCCTTTGGCGGGTTGCGCATGCCGGTCGTAGGTCGCCTTGACGTCCGCCGAGGTGCACGGCGTGCCGTCGTGGAATTTCACGTTCGGGTGCAGCTTGAACGTGTAGGTCAGCTTGTCCGGCGACACCGTGTAGGATTCGGCCAGATCGGGGATCACGTTCGGATAGTGATCGAGATCGAACTTGAGCAGCGTCGAATAGAACGGCGAGCAGAAATGAATCGTGGCGAAGGTGTCGCTGCCGTGGCCGTCGTAATGCGGCGTCTCGGCGCTGATCGCAAAGTTGAGCGTGCCGCCCTTTTTCGGAGACTGGGCGTTCGCCCGCATGGTCTCCAGGTTCAGGCCGCCCACGCCGAGAGCGAGCGCCCCGGCCATTTTCTTTAACGTTGTGCGTCTTGTGTCCATTGCATTTCCTCCCCTTTATTGCCCGTGATTGTTGTTGGGCTTTTAGACTTTGATGCAGGCTGCGTAATGTCCTGGCCGTTTCTCCTCCAGCTGCGGAACGATCTCACGGCACTCCTGGCTTGCCAGCGGGCACCGGGTATTAAAGACGCATCCGGGCGGCGGCGCCAGATGGCTTGGTAGTTCGCCTTTGATCAGCCGCGGCTCGCGGCCCTTCTCGACCGTCGGGTCGGGGACCGGCGCGGCGTCCAGCAGGACCTTGGTATAGGGATGCATCGGATCGCGGTAGAGCACGTCGCGGTCGGCGATCTCCATGATGCGCCCGAAATACATGACGACGACCCGCATCGAGATGTGCCGGACCACCGCGAGGTCGTGCGCGATGAAGAGGTAGGCGATGCCGAGGCGGCGTTGCAGATCCTCGAGCAGGTTCATGATCTGCCCCTGGATCGAGACGTCGAGCGCCGATACCGCCTCGTCGCAGACGATGAAGGTCGGCTCCATGGCGAGCGCGCGCGCGATGCCGATGCGCTGGCGCTGTCCGCCGGACAACTGGTGCGGATAGCGCTCGGCCATTTCGGGACGCAAGCCGACCTGCAGCAGCAATTCGGCCACGCGGTCGTTGGCGCTCTTATCCTTCGCCAGATTGTAAACCCGCAGCGGCTCGGCGATGGTCTGACCCACCGTCATGCGCGGATTGAGCGAGCTGTACGGGTCCTGGAAGATCACCTGCACCTTGCGGCGCATCGCCTTGAGTTCGGCCGGCGAGGCGGTCGACAGATTGACGCCCTCGAAATGAATCTCGCCGGCGGTCGGCTCCTCCAGGCGCAGGATCAGGCGGCCGACCGTGGTCTTGCCGCAGCCGGATTCGCCGACCAGTCCGAGCGTCTCGCCGGGGTAGATGTCGAAGGAGACGTCTTGCACCGCGCGCACGGTGCCGCTGGCGCCGCGCAAGCCGCCGCGCACGGAAAAGTTTTTGGTCAGGTGGCGCACCGAGAGCACCGGCGCCGCGGTATTGGCGGCGGCGACGTGGCCGGCGCTGCCGGCCGCCAACCAGCTGATCTTGCCGGCGGCGATCTCTTCGTGCCGATGACAGCGCGACAGGCCGCCGGTGTCGGTGTGAAACAGCGGCGGCTCCTGGTCGCAAACCGCGATGCGATACGGGCACCGCGGCGCGAAGCGGCAGCCGGTCGAGATGGTTGCCAGATTCGGCGGCAGCCCTTCGATGGTTTCGAGCTTGGCGCCGCGCGGCCGGTCGAGGCGGGGCACCGAGCGCAGCAAGCCCATGGTGTAGGGATGGCGCGGGCGATGGAACACCTCGTCGGCTGAGCCCTGCTCGACCACGCGGGCGGCATACATGACGATGACGCGGTCGGCGTAGCGGGCGACCACCCCGAGATTGTGGGTGATGATGATGAGCGCGATGTTGAGCTTGCGCGACAGATTCTTCATCAGCTCGAGAATCTGCGCCTGGATGGTGACGTCGAGCGCGGTGGTGGGTTCGTCGGCGATGATGAGCTTGGGATTGCAGGCGAGCCCGATCGCGATCATCACGCGCTGGCGCATGCCGCCGGAGAACTGATGCGGGTACTGTTTGAGCCGCCGTTCCGGATCGGTGATGCCGACGAGCTGCAACAGCTCGATTGCGCGCGCTTGTGCTTCCTCGTCGGTCATCTTGAGATGAATCTGCAGCGGCTCCATGATCTGCAGGCCGATCGTCAGGATCGGGTTCAGCGAGGTCATCGGCTCCTGGAAGATCATCGAAATGTCGCGGCCGCGGATTTCGCGCATCTGCTCGTCGTTGAGATCGAGCAATGAGCGGCCGTCGAATTTGACGCTGCCTTTCGGGATTTTCGCGGTCAGGCGCGGCAGCAGCCGCATGATCGAGAGCGCGGTCACCGATTTGCCGGATCCGGACTCGCCGACGATCGCGACCACCTCGCCGCGGTTGACGGTGAAGCTGACGCCCTCGACGGCGCGCACGATGCCGCGCGCGGTGCTGAACTGGGTGTGGAGGTCGTCGACCTCAAGCAGCGGGCCGCTTGCCTGCGGTCGCGCGTCTTTTGGACCACGCAGATCTGCGCTGGCCTCACTGATACTCAAGCCTTACCCCTCTCAGAACCCCTGTCGGCGCCCAAGTCGGGGCGCCCGCCATCCCCGCCCGCAGAATGCGGGGGGCTTGCGCAACGTGCAAGTCCGGCATTTTGCCGCTGCAGTGCGGGACCGTGCCGCTTTGGGGCGGTCGTTTCGGTATCTCAGTCTGGTGCTATGCGATTTTGGCGGTTAAGCTCGCATTGGGTGCGACACCGGGCTTTTTTATTAACGCCACGGGCAAGCTATCAATCGCGGCGGGAGGCTCCCGCCGCCAAAAAAGACCAATGGAGGAACGCAAGATGACGAAAATTTCGACAATTATTGCGTCAGTGGCGGCCGCGATGCTGCTGACCGTGTCCGCGCAAGCGCAGGTGACGCTGCGCGCCTCGCACCAGTTCCCGGGCGGCAAGGGCGACGTGCGTGACGATATGGTTCAGATGATCGCCAAGGAAGCGGGCGCCGCCAATGTCGGCCTCAACGTTCAGGTCTATCCGGGCGCCTCGCTGTTCAAGCCGAACCAGCAATGGAATGCCATGGTCGACGGTCAGCTCGATATCGCGCTGTTCCCGCTCGATTACGCCAGCGGCAAGGTGCCGGCCTTCTCGGCCACTCTGATGCCGGGCCTCATCCGCAGCCAGGATCGCGCCAAGCGCATCAACGACTCGCAGTTCATGAAGGACGTACGCGCCGAAATCGAGAAAAACGGCGTGATCGTGCTGTCCGACGCGTGGTTTGCCGGCGGCATGGCGTCCAAAGATAAATGCATCAAGATGCCTGCCGACCTGCAGGGCGCCAAGTTCCGTGCCGCGGGACCGACCTTCGCCGCCATGTGGCAAGCCGCGGGTGCCAGCATCGTCAGCCCGCCGTCGAACGAGATCTACAACGCCTTCCAGACCGGCGTCGTGAGTGCGACCGACACCAGCCTCGGCACGTTTGCCTCCACGCGGCTCTACGAGGTCACCAAGTGCCTCACCGCGCCGGGCAACAACGCGCTCTGGTTCATGTATGAGCCGGTGCTGATGTCGAAGAAGAGCTTCGAAAAGCTCTCCAAGCAGCAGCAGGACGCGGTCATCAAGGCCGGCAAAGACGCGCAGGCTTACTATGAGAAGAAAGCCGATCAGGTGAACGAGGAAGCCATCAAGGCCTTCAAGGATCACAAGGTCGAGGTGGTCAGCCTCAGCGATACCGAATACCAAGCCTGGCTCGCACTGGCGAAGAAAAGCTCCTATGCGAAATTCGCCAAGGACGTGCCGAATGGCCAGAAGCTGATCGACGAAGCGCTGGCGGTTAAGTAAGAGGCAAACGAACAGCGGCCGGCCGGTGGGGCAACTCGCCGGCCGGCGTCTTGCGGAGGCGCACGGCCTTCAGGGCCCTCGCAGCACAACTCGGACAATCGAAATCATGGACGCTTACATTCGGGCGGTCGCTTTCTTGTCGCGCGCCGCGGGCGTATTCGCGGCATTTCTCATCGGCATTGCCGTGCTGGTCATCTGCGACATGGTGATCGAGCGCTACATCTTGAACCGAACGACGATCTGGCAGATCGATGTCGTCACCTATTGCATCGTCTCGGCCACCTTCGTCGGCAGCGCCTACGTCCTGATGACGCGCGGTCACGTCAACGTCGACGTGCTGCCGCTCTATCTCGGTCCGCGCGCGCGCTATTGGTTTGCGCTGGCACCATCATTATCGCCTTCGCCTTCGTGCTCGTGTTGTTCATGCTCTGCACCGCCTATTGGTATCAGGCCTGGATCAACGATTGGCACTCCGACACGGTGTGGCGCGCGCGATTATGGGTTCCCGTATTTGGCGATGCCGATCGGGCTCGGCCTGCTGGTGCTGCAATACGCCGCCGAACTGATGTCTTTGCTGACCGGTCGTGCGCCGCCCTTCGGCATCCCGGAAAAAGCCAGCGCCGAAGAAGTCGCGCAAGAGCTTGCGCGTGAAGCGTTGGGAGGCGCGGGGTGAGTCCGACAGTCCAAGGTTCGGTCGTTCTCGTCGTCACGCTGCTGATGCTGGTGTCGGGCATTCCCGTCGCCTTCGGTCTCGGCGCGATCTCGATCATCTTCCTGCTCTCTTCCAGGGCTTCGACAGCATGCACATCGTCGCCGAGACCTTCTATTCGGGTCTCGACGAGTTCACGCTGGTCGCCATTCCGATGTTCGTGATGATGGGCGCCGCCATCGGTTCTTCGCCTGCCGGCAAGGATCTCTACGAGGCGCTCGACCGCTGGCTTTACCGCCTGCCGGGCGGCCTGGTGATTTCCAATCTCGGCGCCTGCGCGATCTTCGCCGCGCTCACCGGCTCGTCACCCGCCTGCTGCGCCGCCATCGGCAAGATGGGCATCCCGGAGATGCGCCGGCGCGGCTATCCTGACGAGATCGCGACCGGCTCGATCTGCGCCGGCGGCACGCTCGGCATTCTCATCCCGCCATCGATCACCTTCATTCTGTACGGCATCGCCACCGAGACCTCGATCGGCCGGCTGTTTATCGCCGGCGTGATGCCGGGCCTGATGCTGACCGGCCTGTTCATGCTGTGGTCGATGTTCGCGATCTGGCGCTCAGGCTTCCGCTCGCACGCCGTCGATTTCCGCTACTCGTGGAAAGAAAAATTTGCCTCGATCCCGAAGATCGCGCCGTTCCTCTTCATCATTTTCGGCGTCATGTACGCGCTCTACGGCGGCATCGCGACGCCGTCGGAAGCGGCCGGCGTCGGCGCGGCGCTCTGTCTCGTGCTGGCGATTCTGATCTATCGGCTGTGGAAGCCCCAGACCAGATCTGGCAGATCCTGCGCGACACCATGCGCGAGTCGGTGATGATCCTCACCATCATCGCCGCCGCGGTGCTGTTCGGCTACATGCTGACGTCGCTTTATCTCACCCAGACGCTGGCGCAGTCGATCGCCGATGCGCACCTCAATCGCTGGGTGCTGATGGGGACGATCAACGTCTTCCTGCTGGTCTGCGGTTTCTTCATACCCCCGGCCGCCATCATCCTGATGACGTCGCCGATCCTGCTGCCGATCATCACCGCCGCCGGTTTCGATCCGGTCTGGTTCGGCGTCATCCTCACCATCAACATGGAGATAGGCCTCATCCATCCGCCGGTCGGGCTCAACATCTACATCGTGAGCGCGATCGCCCCGGACGTGCCGGTGACCAAAATCATGTGGGGCACGTTGCCCTATGTCATCTGCATGATGCTGGCGATCGTGATCTTGTGTATCTTCCCCGAAATTGCCACATGGTTGCCTAACCATCTGATGGGTGTCGGCAAGTAACAGGCCGCCACCCGGGGCCTGGAAGGCACGATGAACGCCTCGTTTTTCGGGGAATTGCTGCAGACCATTTCCGAGCGCGGCCGCGCGCTCATCGACCGCGCGCGCGACCGGCGCGGCATCGATTCGACCCGCTCCGAAAGTCTAATAGAGCTGGCCGAGCATCTGCTCACCGGCCGCGGCGAGGCCTCGGGCGTCGCGCTCGCCCGCGAAATCCTCGGCCGCTACACGGAACTCACCACCGGCCCGCGCATCGCCTTTTTCGAGGCGCTGGCCGAGCGCTTCGGGCCGGATCCCGCGCGCATGGAGGCGGCCATCGCCGCCTGGCGCGGGAAGCCCAATGACGAGACCGCGGCGGAAGTGCACGCCGCCTCCGAGCCGCGCCGGCAGGAACTGTTCCGGCGGCTCAATCTCGCGCCCGGCGGCACCGCCGCGCTGGTGCGCATGCGCGAGCAGTTGATCGACGTGCTCGAGCATCGCGACGACGACCTCGGGCAGGTCGATGCCGATTTCGTTCACCTCTTCTCGTCCTGGTTCAACCGCGGCTTCCTGGTGTTGCGCCGTATCGACTGGTCGACGCCCGCGATCGTGCTCGAAAAGCTCATCCGCTACGAAGCCGTGCACGAGATCCGCGGCTGGGACGATCTGCGCCGCCGCATCCATGCGCCCGACCGGCGCTGCTACGCCTTCTTCCATCCCGCGCTGGTGGACGAGCCGCTGATCTTCGTCGAGGTCGCCCTCGAGCGCGAGATACCCGGCGCCATCGCGCCGATCCTCGCCAGCGGCCGGCAGGAATTCGTCGAGCCGGACAAAGCACGCACCGCGGTGTTCTATTCCATATCCAATTGCCAGCGCGGGCTTGCCGGCGTGTCGTTCGGCAATTTCCTGATCAAGCAGGTGGTCGAGGAAATCTGCCGCGAGATGCCGAAGCTCACGACCTTCGTCACGCTGTCGCCGGTGCCTGGATTTAGCCGGTGGCTGGCGGGCGAACTGAAAGCCGAAAGTTCCGCCGCGATCAGTGAAACGGACCGCGTTGTGCTCGAGCTGATGGAGCGGCCGCATTGGTGGACCGATCCGGAGATTTTCACCCAGCTCGAGCAGCCGCTGATGCGCGCGGCGGCGTGGTACTTCCTGCGCGCCAAGACGCCGCGCGGAACACCCATCGATCCGGTCGCGCGCTTCCATCTCGGCAACGGCGCCCGGCTGGAGCGGATCAATTGGCTCGGCGACACGTCGGAAAAAGCCATCGCGCAAGGCTGCGGGCTGATGGTGAATTATCTCTACGATCTCGACGAGATCGAGAAGAACCACGAAGCCTTTGCCGAGGGCCGCATGGTGGTCGCGTCCAGCAACGTGCAGCGCCTGCTGCGCCCGCCGCTCGAACTGGTGCCGATCGCCAATCAGGCTTTCCCGTAGACCGGCACAATCGCCCCGCGCGTCACTTTGTTTTCGGGCGAGGCCAGAAACAAAATCGTCGCCGCGACCTCTTCGACCTTGGGCCAGGCCGCAGGGTCGGCTTTCGGCATCGCCGCGCGGTTGGCCGGCGTGTCCATGATCGAGGGCGCCACCGCGTTGACCAGGATATTCTGCTTGGCGACTTCCTCGGCCAGCGCGACGGTGAGCGCGGCGACCCCCGCTTTCGCCACCGTGTAAGCCGTCATGCCGGCGCCGCTGCGCCATTCGAGCGCCGGCCGCGCCGCCACATTGACGATGCGTCCGCCGCCCGCGCGCATGGCGTTGACCGCCGCGCGGCAGCACAGGAAGCAGGAGATCAGATTGGTGTCGAGCTGCGCCATCAGCGCGGCCTTGTCCGTCTTTGCGACGTCGCCCATGGCAAAGCCGCCGGCAATGTGGATGGAGGCCCAGGGCGTCAGCCCGGCATAGACTTTCGCGACGTCCGCTTCGTTCGCAAGATCTTTCACCGCGATCAGTTTTACGTTCGGATCGCCGGCATGCGCGAACCGCTTCGCCTCCGCGTCGTGCACGTAAGGAATCGTGCAACTGGCGCCGGCATGGAGCAGGGCGCCCACCACCGCGCTGCCGAGCGCGCCGGTGCCGCCGGTCACAACGACCTGCTTGCCGGAAAAGTCGCTCAACCGCGCCCCCGCTTCGCCCGCGTCGGCAGCACCTGGAATTCGACCCAGTTGGCGACCTCGCTCACGCGCAGCTTCTTGTCGAGCACGTTCTTGCTGATGCCGTGCAGCCAGGACAGCCGCTTGCATTCGGGATCGCGGTCGAGCGTGTCGAGATCCTGTGCGAACCCCTGCACGCCGGTCTCGTCGGCGAAGAAGCCTTCGCCGATCAGCCGCGTGCCGATGCGGCGCACGATCGCCGCCAGTTCGCGCAGCGGGTACTCCGGATGATATTGCACCGCCCAGGCGACCGAACCGTTGGTGCGGATTTCGGCGCTTTGCACCTCCGACATCGCGTTGGTCGCGAGCACGGTCGTGCCCGGCGCCAGCGTCTCGACCTCGTCGAGATGCACGGTCGGCGCGTTGAACACCTCGTGCTTGCCGATATACATCGGGTGCTTGCGTCCGGCTTCCGTCAGGCGGATGCCGCGGCCGAAGCCAAGTTCGCGCCCCTTGGGATTTTTTCGCACGCTGCCGCCGGCCGCCGCCGTGATCACCTGCAATCCCCAGCACGATCCGAACAGCGGGGTTCCGGTCGTCATCGCCGTGCGCACCAGATCGATCTGGCGGTTCACCGACGGCCCGCCATCGTAGACATGCAGCGAGGAACCGGTGATGGCGATGCCGTCATAGCCTTCCAGCGACTCGCCCTCGGGCAGCGTCGCCCCCGGGTCGCCCGGGTGGCAGGTGTCCACGATCGCGCCCGGTACCAACTCGCGCAGCAGGTCGGAATAGCCTTTGTGCGCGGCGGTTCCGCCGACTGCGATGTGGTCGGCCAGCGTCTGCGGTGAATTGCCTTCGATAACCAGCAAGCGGGGAGAGGGCATGACTCCCATGATATGGCGAGGCCGGACGAAATTAGCAATTGCCGGCGATTTTTCGGCCTTAAATCGGGGTTAAGGCGTTCCGTGTTGAGTTGCCCGCACAAGCCGCCCATTCTGCGGCACGAGCAACGCGAATCAGCAGGCACAATGGCGGACTTCGACCTCGCCATTATCGGCGGCGGCATCAATGGGACCGGCATCGCGCGCGACGCCGCCGGCCGCGGCTTGCGCGTGCTGCTGGTCGAGATGAACGACCTTGCCTCCGGCACGTCCTCGGCCTCCTCCAAGCTGATCCACGGCGGCTTGCGCTATCTGGAAAAGCACGCCTTCCGCCTGGTGCGCGAGGCGCTCAGCGAGCGCGAAGTGCTGCTGCGCATGGCCCCGCACGTCATCCGGCCGACGCGCTTTCTGCTGCCGCCGATGCCGGGCAAGCGCAACGCGCTCGTCCTGCGCTTCGGGCTGTTGCTCTACGACTGGCTGGGCGCGCGCAAGCTGCTGCCGCCGTCGAAGACCGTCGATCTCACGCATTATCCGCTCGCCGCGCCGCTCAAGCGCCTGTTCCGCTACGGCTTCGAATATTCCGACTGCCTGGTCGATGATTCCCGTCTGGTCGTGCTCAACGCGACTCGACGCCGCCGAGCACGGCGCCGACATCCGCACGCGCACCAAGCTGACGCGCGCCGAGCGGCACGACGAATGGCATCTGGTGTTCAACACGCGCGGCCACCGCTCGACCGCCACCGCGCGTGCCCTGGTCAACGCCACCGGGCCCTGGATCGGCGCGGTCGCCGATACCGTGATCCGCGCACCGCTCAAGGCGCCGGTGCGGCTGATCAAGGGCAGCCATATCGTGGTGCGCCGCCGCTTCGAGCACGACAGCGGCTACATCTTGCAGGCGGCCGACGGGCGCGTGGTGTTCGCGTTGCCCTTCGCGCAGGATTTCACGTTGATCGGCACCACGGACGAGAATTTCGTCGGCGACGTCAATTCGCCGGCGCCCGATGCCGGCGAGATCCTCTATCTCTGCAATGTCGTGAACGAATATTTCCGCGACAAGATTACGCCGGACGAGCTGGTGTGGTCGTTTGCCGGCGTGCGCGCACTCTACGACGACGGCGCCGGCAAGCCGGAAGATGTCACGCGCGATTATACGCTGATGCTCGATGAGAAGCCGCACGAGGCGCCGCTGCTCACCGTCTACGGCGGCAAGATCACCACCCACCGCAAGCTGGCCGAGGCGGCGATGGCAAAGATCGGTCATTTTTTCCAGGCGCTGCCGCCCTGGACGGAGGGCTCAACCTTGCCCGGCGGCGATTTTCCGCCCGACGGTTTCTACGCCGTGGTGGCCGAATTGATCGGCCGCTGGCCGTTCCTCGCCGAGCCGCATGCGCGGCGGCTGGCGCGCGCCTATGGCCGGCGCGCCGAGCGCATCCTGGGCGATGCGGCGAGCCTCGGTGATCTCGGCGATTGCTTCACCGGCGATCTCACCGGCGCCGAAGTGCGCTATCTCATCGAAAACGAATGGGCGCAGACCGCCGACGACGTGCTGTGGCGGCGCAGTAAATTCGGCCTGACCGCCACCGAGGACGAGCGCGCGGCGCTCAGCCGCTTCATGTCTTTGTTTACCGCCGAAAAAGCGCGGCAAACCGCGTCCTGATGGTTTACCGATCCTTACTCTAATCCCCTGAATTACGCCGGCTGGGTTTAAGCGGAACGCCACTTGTTTGTGGTTTAGTTGCCTCCGAAACGCCCCTCTTGGGGATTGCGGAACGGTCATGCAGATCGACGGAAAGGCACTTGCTCAGCGCTTTCACGCCACCAAGGTCTTGGTGGTGGACGACGAGCATTACATGCGCAAGGTCGTGCGCACGTTGCTCATGAGCATCGGGGTGCGCACCATCTACGAGGCACCCGACGGCCCGTCCGGCCTCGAGCACATCCGCAGCATGGCGCCCGACGTGGTCATCCTCGACTGGGAGATGCCCGGCCTCGACGGCGCGGGCTTCGTGCGCATGGTGCGTTCGCCCGACACGTTTCCGTTTCCCGATATTCCCATCATCATGCTCACCGGCCATGGCGAGCGCCGGCGCGTGATCGAAGCGGTGCAGATCGGCGTCAACGAATTCCTGCTCAAGCCGGTCTCTTCCAAGGCGCTGCAGGACCGCCTGGTCTCGGTGCTGGCCAAGCCCCGCGCGCTGGTCAAGAGCGGCGATTATTATGGCCCGGCCCCGCGCCGCATGGCGGCCGCGGTCCATGCCGACAACGATCAGGCAATCGCCAATCTGATCATGTTGAACTAAGCTCCGTGTCGCCGGCTTCGTCCGGCACAGCGCGGGGACTTCGTTGCCGGCCGCTCTCATCGCCATCGACCAGGGTACGACCTCGACGCGCGCCATAGCGTTCGACGCCGCGCTCAATCCGCTTTCGACCGCCCAGCAGGAACTGCAGCAGATCTATCCGGCGCCGGGCGAGGTCGAGCACGACCCCGAGGCGATCTGGACCGCCACGGTCGCGACCGTGCGCCAGGCGATGCAGCAGGCGCGGCTTTCCGCGCGCGATATCGCCGGCATCGGCATCACCAATCAGCGCGAGACCACCGTGGTCTGGGACCGTGCGACCGGCAAGCCGATCCACAATGCGATCGTCTGGCAGGACCGCCGCACCGCCGAATATTGCGCCGCCTTGCGCGACGCCGGCCACGAGCCCGAGATCGCGGCCAAGACCGGCCTGCTGCTCGATCCTTATTTCTCCGCCAGCAAGATCGCCTGGCTGCTCGACAACGTCGACGGGCGCGCGCGCGGCGGCCGAGGCGGGCAAGCTCGCCTTCGGCACCATCGACAGTTTCCTGTTGTGGCGGCTGACCGGCGGCAAGGTGCACGCCACCGATGCCAGCAATGCCGCGCGCACCGCGCTGTTCGACATCGGCAAGGGGCAATGGGACGCGAGCCTGTGCGAATTGTTCGGCGTGCCGCAAAGCCTGCTGCCGCAGGTGCGCGACAATGCCGGCGAATTCGGCGTGACCGATCCTGCGCTGTTCGGCGCGCCCATTCGCGTGCTCGGCATGGCCGGCGACCAGCAGGCGGCCTTGATCGGCCACGGCTGCTTCAAACCCGGCATGATGAAATCGACCTACGGCACCGGCTGCTTCCTGGTGCTCAACACCGGCGCCGAGCGCGTCGCCTCGCGCAGCCGCCTGCTCACGACCATCGCCTACCAGCTCGACGGCAAGCGCACCTATGCGCTGGAAGGCGCGCTGTTCATCGCAGGCGCCGCGGTGCAATGGCTGCGCGACGCCCTGAAGATCATCGAGCAAAGCGTCGCAGGCCGACGCGCTCGCCGCGCTCGCCGATCCGGCCGAGCAGGTCTATCTGGTGCCGGCCTTTGTCGGCCTCGGCGCGCCCTATTGGGACCCGCAGGCGCGCGGCGCCATTTTCGGCCTGACGCGCAATTCCGGCGATGCCGAGATCGCGCGCGCCACGCTCGAATCCGTCGGCTACCAGACCCGCGATTTGCTCGACGCCATGCGCGCCGATTGGCCGGCGGCGGCGAATTCCTCGTCCGTTCTGCGGGTCGATGGCGGCATGACCGCCAGCGAGATGACCATGCAATTCCTCGCCGACATCCTGGGCGTGCCGGTGGACCGGCCCAAGGTGATGGAAACGACTGCGCTGGGCGCGGCCTATCTAGCCGGCCGAACGGCCGGCCTGTGTCCCGATCTCGACGGTTTTGCCGCGCAATGGCGGCTCGACCGGCGCTTTACGCCGCGCATGGATGAGGCTACGCGGGCGCAAAAATATGCCGGCTGGCGCGACGCCGTGCGGCGCACGTTAACGGCCCGGTGACGATTGGCGCCGAGAATCGCGCCGGTATGCGTATGAACGCCCAGCAAGCCGAATATCTGATCCAGCAGCTGCGCGTGCTGCTGGTGGAAGACAATCCGTTCATGCGCAATCTGGTGCGCAACATGCTTGCCAGTATCGGCGTCAAGAAAGTCTACGAGGCGTCCGACGGCATTGCCGGCCTGGAGATGATCCGCTCGGTCACGCCCGACGTCATGGTGCTCGATTGGGAAATGCCGCTGCTCAACGGCCCGGAGCTGGTGCGCATCGTGCGCTCGCCCGGCGTGTTCCCGCTGCCCGACATCCCCATCATCATGCTGACCGCCCACGGCGAGCGCTGGCGCATCGTCGAAGCGGCCAAGCTCGGCGTCAACGAGTTCCTGTGCAAGCCGGTGTCGGCCAAATCGCTGCTCGACCGGTTGCTGTCGATCCTGCTCAAGCCGCGCGCGAGCATCCAGCTCGGCGAATATTACGGTCCGGTGCCGCGCCATCCGTCCTCGGCGAAAGCCGAGCCGGAGCCGCGACGCGGCAGCAAACCCCGCCTGATTCCCAGCGACGAATGACCGGTTGAGCGCGCGGCGCTTGCCCGCTAGCGTTATGCGCTGCGCGGTGCGAGGGGATTCGATGGCGGACGGCGGAATTGCGGAGGGCGGCAAGCCCGCGCTGGTGCGCTTCGAAGAGGTGAGCAAGCGCTACGGCGACGTGCCGGCCGTCAATGCGCTCAGCCTCGACATCCTGCCGAACGAATTCTTCGCGCTGCTTGGGCCATCGGGCTGCGGCAAGACCACGCTGCTGCGCCTGCTCGCCGGCTTCGAGCAGCCGACCGAAGGCCGCATTCTGCTCGACGGCGAGGACATCAGCGCCGTGCCGCCGCACCGCCGGCCGGTCAACATGATGTTCCAGAGCTACGCGCTGTTTCCGCACCTGACGGTGGAGGGCAATATCGCCTTCGGCTTGCGGCAGGAGGATGTCGGCCGGCGCGAGCGCGCCGAGCGCGTCGCCGAAATGCTCAGCCTCACGCGCCTGCAAGGCTTCGGAAAGCGCCGCGTCGGCCAGCTCTCCGGCGGCCAGCGCCAGCGGGTGGCGCTGGCGCGTTCGCTCATCAAGCGCCCGCGCGTGCTGCTGCTCGACGAGCCGCTCGCCGCCCTCGACAAGAAGCTGCGCGGCGAGACCCAGTTCGAGCTGATGCAATTGCAGCGCAAGCTCGGCACCAGCTTCGTCATCGTCACCCACGACCAGGAAGAGGCGATGATCGTCGCCGACCGCATCGCGCTCATGAACGAGGGCCGGCTGATCCAGGTCGGTCCGCCGGCGGAGATCTACGAGCGGCCGCAGTCGCGCTGGGTCGCCGATTTCGTCGGCCAGGTGACGCTGATCGAAGGCCGGCTGGAGCAGGGTGGCATGCTGACGACGGCGCTCGGGCAGGTGCAGGTCGCCGACGCCAGCGGCGCCGGCGGCAAAGTCTGGCTGGCGCTGCGCCCGGAGAAGCTGGCCATGAGCGCGCAGCGCCCGACGCCGGACTACCGCAACGCGCTGGCCGGCACCGTGTTCGAGATCGGCTATCGCGGCGATGTCTCGCTCTACAAGGTGCGGATGGCCGACCGCTCGCTGATCAAGGTCGCGCTCGCCAATGCCGGCGGCCGCCCGCCCTTCGCGATCAACGACCTGGTCTGGGTCTCCTGGCCGCCGGACGCCGGCGTCATGCTGAGGGACTAAAGCGATGAGCATCCGTCCGCAAAGCTGGGGAGCGCGCGCGGTTCTGCTGCTGCCTTATCTGTGGCTCGCTGCGTTTTTCCTCGCGCCCTTTGTCATCGTGTTCAAGATCAGCCTGTCGCAGACCGCGGTCGCGCAGCCGCCGTATCTGCCGGTGCTCGATCCCGCCGCCGGCTGGGCCGGCCTGCAAGACTTCGTCGCGCGGCTGACGGCCGACGGCTACCGGCTGCTGGCGTCCGACCCGATCTATCTCTTGTCCTATCTCAAGAGCCTGCAGCTCGCCGCCGTCTCGACCGCCATCCTGCTCGTCATCGGCTATCCGGTCGCCTACGGCATTGCGCGCTCGCCGCGCGGCCTGCAGCCGCTGCTGGTGATGCTGGTGGTGCTGCCGTTCTGGACCTCGTTCCTGATCCGCGTCTATGCCTGGATCAACATCCTGCAGCACGATGGCCTGCTCAATCAGGTGCTGCTGGCGCTGCACATCATTCGCGCGCCGCATCTCCTGGCTGTCATCCGACACGGCGGTCTATATCGGCATGGTCTATTCCTATTTGCCGTTCATGGTGCTGCCGCTCTACGCCACGCTCGAGAAGATGGACGAGGCGTTGCTGGAGGCCGCCGCCGATCTCGGCTGCACGCGCACGCGCGCCTTCTGGCGGGTGACGCTGCCGCTGTCGCTGCCCGGCGTTGCCGCCGGTGTGCTGCTCTGCTTCATCCCGATCGTCGGCGAATTCGTCATCCCCGATCTGCTCGGCGGCTCGCAGACGCTGATGATCGGGCAGACGCTGTGGACCGAATTCTTCTCCAACCGCGACTGGCCGGTGGCCTCGGCCATCGCGGTCGCGCTGCTTGCGCTCTTGCTGGTGCCGATCATGGTCTACCAGCGCCTGCAAAGCCGCCAGTTGGAGGGCTTGCGCTGATGCGGCGGACCTCTCCCTTCAACATCGTGTCGGTCGCGCTCGGGCTGGCCTTCCTCTATCTGCCGATCGTCATTCTGGTGATCTATTCCTTCAACGCCTCGCGCCTGGTCACGGTCTGGGGCGGCTGGTCGCTCGCCTGGTATCGCGAACTGCTGCACGACGACGCCATTCTGGCGGCCGCCTCGATCAGCCTGCGCGTCGCCGCGCTGTCGGCGAGCGCCGCCACCGTGCTCGGCACCTGCGCGGCGATCGCGCTGGTGCGGATGGGCCGATTCCGCGGCCGTTTGCTGTTTTCCAGCATGGTCTATGCGCCGCTGGTGATGCCGGAAGTCATCACCGGGCTGTCGCTGCTGCTGCTGTTCGTCGCCGTCAATATCGACCGCGGTTTCTGGACCATCGTGTTCGCGCACACCACGCTCACCATGTGCTTCGTCACCGTGATCGTGCAGGCGCGCCTGATCGGCTTCGACCGCAGCCTGGAGGAAGCGGCGATGGATCTCGGCTGCCCGCCGCTCAAGACCTTCCTCACCATCACGCTGCCGCTGATCTTTCCGGCCATCGCCGCCGGCTGGATGCTGGCCTTCTCGCTCTCGCTCGACGATCTGGTGATCGCCAGCTTCACCACCGGCCCGGGCGCGACCACGCTGCCGATCCGCATCTATTCGCAGGTGCGGCTCGGCGTGAAGCCGGAGATCAATGCCATCTGCACCATCATGGTGGTGGTGGTGGCGACAGCCACCATCGTTGCTTCGCTGTTGACCAAGCGCGGCGCCGTGCGGCGCGAACGCGCGGCCTTCGCGGCGCAGTCGAGCAAGTGTGAGCTAGTCGCTGCTGCGCTGGCCGGGCGGGCGCAGGATATAGACCAGCAGCCAGATCGGCACGATGATCATCGCGCCCAGCAAGACATTCGGCCACGCCCAATCGAAGCCGCGCCGCGCATAGTCCTGCACGCGGTCGGGCGACAGCCCCATCTCATGCATCAATTTGTCGGGGGTAATGCCGAAATGGGCCAGGATCGTTCCCACCAACAGCGAGGCGACGACGACCTTGGCCAGCGTCCGGAGGGTTGCGTGCAGCATCCGCGCCCTGTCGCGCCGGGCTTGCCCCGGCGGGGTGATTCGGCTCCGGGGCGATAATAGCGGCTTATTTCGACGCCGGGGCCGGCGCTTGCTCGCTGGCCGGCAGCGGCGCCGGCGCTGCGGCCGGTCAGCCGCTCGATCACCGAGCGGGCGGCATCGCGCGCGCGCCGGTCACGCACCGCATCGAGCAGCGGCGCCGCCGCGCCCGAGCGGCGGATCAGGGCCTCCGCGTCGGGCAGCATGATCGGATCGTCCCAGGAGCCCTGCACGATGAACGGCAGGGCGAAAGGCGGCACGCCCTCCCGGGCCGGCGTCACCAAGGACGCCGTGCCGGTCAGGTCGAGTTCGCGTTGCGGGATCGAGGCCGAGCCGGTGAGCGCCAGCTGCACGGCCGGGCCGAGCACTTTCACGTCCTCGACGGTCACCTTGCCCTGCTCGATCTTCAGCGCCACCGCGATCGAATTGTATTTGGTGCGGCCGTTGCGGAAGTCGCCGCCGCCGGACAGCGGCCGCCGCTCCAGCCGCTGCAGCAATTGCTCGATGTCGAGACCGGCGAGCGCCCCGTCATGCCCGGTCAGGCTGGCATTGCCGTTGAGCGTGCGCGTCACGGCCAGCACGCTGTCGCCGGTGCCGTCGACCACGAAGGTGATGTTGCCCTTGCCTTCGAGCCTGCCGCAGCCCGAACAGCTGGCCGAGACAGCTTTCCAGATCGACGTCGCTGAAGATGAGCTGCGATTTGACGTCGGCGCCTTGGTCGGAACTGGCGAGCGACATCGAACCCTTGATCAAGCCGCCATAGGCCTGTGCCTCGCCGATGGTGACGGTGAGGTGGCCGCCGCGCAGATTGGCGCCGATGGCGGTGCGGCCGAGCTTGGCTTCCGCCAGCACCACCGAGCCCGCCGACAGCCGCAAATCGAAATCCGTGCCGGTCAACCCTTCGAGCGTGATGGGGCCGTTGTTCCATTCGCGCTGATTGGCGGTGAGCAGCCTGATGGTCGAGACATAGGGCGTCAGATCGAGCTTGTCGGAGGCGAGCGTGCCTTGCAGCGTCTGCCGCCCGTCGGTGGCGAAGGTCAGCACGCCCTCGGCGCTGTTGCCGTCGAGCTCGACATTGACGTTGGTGAGCCCGATGGTGCCGCCCACCACGTCGGCCTTGGCCTTGATCGCGAAGTGGCCGAAGCCGCCGCCGGGCAGCGGCTTCTGGCCGGCCCAGATCAGCGTGTCATGCAGCGAGGCTGCGTCGGCGGCGAACGTGCCTTCGACCTTCAGTGTCGGCTTGATGCTGATCGAGCCTTCAAAGGCGGTCTTGAACGGGCTGCCGGCGACGCGCAGCTTGAGGCCGCTGCGGTTGCCGGCAAGCGCCGCGGCGAAATCCGACAGCGTCAGGCTCATGTCGAGCGGCTGGTCGTGCCAGACGAAGCGGCCGCTGGCGCCGAAGCTCTTGGAGATCGACGGCCAGGCGAGCGACAACGCCACGTCGTCGAACGTCTCGGTGACGTTACGCGCCTTGTTGCGCACCAGCACGGTGCCGTTCCTGATGCGCATCTCGGAAAACCCCGCCGCGCGCGGCGCGTTCGGCCTCTGGCTGCGCGCCAGCGTGTCGATCAGCCCGGACCAATTGGAGCGGCCGTCCTCCCCGAGATCGACCACGATGGTCGGCCGCGTGAGCGCGACGTCGGCGATCTCGACGCGGCCGGCGAGCAGCGGAAAGAAGCGCAGGCGCGCGGTCAGCCGCTCGGCGGTGAGCGCGGGCTGGCCGCCTTCGCCCAACACCACGTCGTCGAAGCTGATGCTGCCGGTCGGAAACAGCTTGACCGTCGTCTCGCCCGCGCAGCGTCGGATTGAGGCCGGTGACGATGCGGATTTCGCTCAGCACCTGGGCGCGCACTGCCTCGGGCGAGATCAGATAACGCGCGCCGACAAGCACGCCCGTGCCGGCCGCGATCACGGCAAGCAGAGCCAGTCCCAAGCGTCTGAATCCAGTCGCGGCTGTCAAAGGGAGGATTTTCCGGGCTGTTTTCGCTGTCTTACCCCGGGCGGACTATAGCATCGGCCCGAAGCGCGCCAACCTTGGCCAGCCTCTGTGACCCTTTCATGGCCGCGGAATTGAGCTTGCCTTAGTTGTCTATTGCGCGAGGACGCGGGTGGCCGGGAAGGCCACCTCCACCAGCGTTCCATCCTGCACCTGGCTGGTGATGCGGAAGCGCGCGTGATTGGCCTCCGCCAGCGCCTTGGTGATGGGGAGGCCGAGTCCGCTGCCGCTGTCGCCCCAGCGCGGCGAGGTGGCGAGCTGGCGGAACGGCTCGAGCGCGGTCTGCAATTCCTTCTCGCTCATGCCGGCGCCGGTGTCGCGCACGCGCAAGCACCACCTCATGATCGTCGGTGAGCGCGGTCGAGACGATGACCTGGCCGCCCGCGCCGGTGAACTTGATCGAGTTCGACAGCAGATTGAGCGCGATCTGCCGCACCGAACGCGCGTCGGCGACGACCTGCGGCAGGCTGGCGGGCAGCGACGTGCGGATGATGACGCGCTCGCGATTGGCCTGCTGCTGCATGATGGCGACGCATTGCTGCACCAGGTCGTTGATGTTGACGCTCACGAAGGTGAGCTCGAGCTTGCCGGCCTCGATCTTGGACAGATCGAGCAAGTCGTTGAGCAGCGAGATGAGATGGCCGCCGGAGGCATGGATGTCCTTGAGGTATTGCCGGTAGCGCTCGTTGCCGATCGGGCCCGAAGCGCTCGTCCATCATCACCTCGGAGAAGCCGATGATGGCGTTGAGCGGCGTGCGGATCTCGTGGCTGATCTTGGCGAGGAATTCCGATTTCGCGGTGGACGCCTTCTCGGCGACCTGCTTGGCGTTGATCAGTTCCTCTTCGCTGCGCTTCCAGGCGGTGATATCGCGCAGCACCACGCACAGCTTCTCGCCGTCGGCGATACGCCCCATGGTGATGTAGAGCGGCACCAGCCCGCCCTGCTTCACGCGTCCGATCGCTTCGCGCCCGGCATCGAGCATGCCGCTCTCGCGCGCCATCCGCTCGAGATATTCGAGCACCGACGCGCTTGCTCTCCGGCGCGAACAGATCGCCGAACGACAACTCGGTGAATTGACCGGCGTCGTAGCCGAACAGCGCTTCCGCGCTGCGGTTGCCGGAGAGCACGCGGCCGGCGCGGTCGAGCACCAGAACGCCGTCGGTCGCGGTGTCGAGGATGGCTTCGAGCTCGTGATTTTCCGCTTCGATCCGCCGCAGCGACTGCTCGGCCGCCTTGCTTTGTTTGTCGTCGGCCACCGGCTGCGTATTGATCATCAGCACCAGCGCGTTCTCTTTATTCCAGGCCACGCTGAACAGGCGGCCTTCGACCGGCCGCTGATTGCCGTTGACGGTGGTGATGGTCAGCGTCTTGGCGCCGTTGCCGTCTTTCGGCATCTCGCTCTTGGTTTCGATGAACAGGCTGTCGAGGCCGCCGGCTTCGGCCAACGCGTCGAGCGCGCCGTAGCCGGTCCAGTCGAGGAAGGCGCGATTGGCATAGATCAGGTTGTTGAGCCGGTAGACCAGGATGCCGACCGGCAGCCGGTCGAGGATCGGCCGGCCTTCGCTGGTGTCGCGGGCGGCGTCGCCATTGCGCGCGGCGCGCGGCGGCTCGGCCGGCGCAAGGGGCGCAAGGGGTGGAAGGGGCGCGGCCGGCATCGTCGGCACGAAAGGCTCGGCGCCGAAATCGTCCGAGGTCGGCCCGGCCGCTTGGCCGGACGGCTTCTTCAGCCGATCGCTCAATTCGCGCGCGAGCTCCTGAAATGCGCTGTGTTCGCCGGGGCTCAGGGCCGGCGCCTTTTCCACCGATGGCGGGGGCGGGGGCGCGCGGAACGGCAGCACCTTGCTGGGCTCTTCCGGCGGCTCCGGCAGTTCGGCGCGTCTGCGCTCGATCGCCGCCATGCGCTCGACGTCGCGGCAGATACCGAAGCCGCGGAAACCGGCGAACTGCCGCTCGCGGTCGAACACCGGCAGACCCGACATCTCGATCGGCAGCCGCTCGGCTTCGCCATCGACCGGCCAATTCACCACGATGCCGCTCCAGGTGTCGCGCGCGGCAAGTGCCGCTGCGACCTGGCCTTGCGGATCGAGCTTGAGCGCGGCCGCGATCTCGGCCCAGGGACGGTTGAGCACGACGCCGGTCTTCGGGCCGAGCAGGCGGGCGAAATCTTCCGCGCCGAGCGTGAAGCGCGTCGCCGCGTCCATCTGCCAGACGAAGCGCAGCGGAAAGCGGCGCGCGCGTCCGTCGATCCCGGCCGGATTGGAGGCGGCGAGGGTGATGGCGGGCGGTTCGGCGCGCGCGGCGCGTGCCGGCGCGGGGAAAGCCACAAGCAGCGCGACCGCGCTCTGGCCGGCGCCGAGCTTGAGCACGGTGACGCGGCCGGCCGCGATGTCGCCCTCGGCGCGGCCATTGAGCATGGCCTCGCGCGCCAGCGCGGCGGCGCCGAGCGCGGTCAAGTCGGCGGACCTTGCCGAAGCGCTCGCGCGCCTCAGCGGTTGCTTCGATCAATTCGCCGTCGGCGGTGAACGCGGCCGCCGGGCGATCGAAATCGGCGAACAGCCGCCGCGCCCGTTCCGGCAGCGCAAGCTCCCTGCCGGCGCGCTCGGTCGAGACAACCAGCACGGCTGCGGAATTATCGGCGAGCGTGAGGCGCGAGCACAGGCAGGTCAGCGCGCCGCCCAAGCTCGCGCCGAAGCCGCGCAGACGTTCGAGCCGCGCGGCGCCGCCGGCCGGCAGCGTGCCGGCCAGCCGCAGGATTTGCGCGGCGCCCGCATGCTTGGCATCGAAATGGAGGGCGGCCGCGGCGGCCGGCGACGCGGCCTCGAAAATCTCGGCGCCGACCGGATTGGCCCACAGGATGCGCGAAGCGTCCGCGCTCCATAGCCACACCGGAACCGGGCTCAGGGCGTGCGCCGCGAGCCGCGGATCGTTCAGGCAGGAGAACTGGAACTCGGTCCCATTCATCTCTACGTCGCACGCGCGGATTACGGCTAATGAAACCTTAATACGGCGGCTTTTACGCCGCGTCCACGAAGCGGCGGGCGGCTGTCACAGGCAACCGCCGATAACCTTAATGTGCGAGTTCCCGCATAGCGTTGAACGATGCGAGTGTTAGGTAGTTAACGTAAGGTCCGGGGCTGCAAGGAGGACACCATGGCCAAGCAGGGCAATATGAATTTCGAGATCCCAGCGGAAATGCGCGCTTTGGCGGAAAAGAGCGTCGACCAGGCGCGGCAAGCCTTCGAAACCTTCATGAGTGCGGCGACCCAGGCGGCATCGACCGCCGACAAGCAGGCGGCCGGCGCCCGCGCGGGCGTCAAGGAGGTCGGCGAACTTGCCGTGCGCTTTGCCGAGCGCAACGTCGCCTCCTCGTTCGAATTCGCCCAGCAGCTGGTGCGCGCCAAGGATTCCCAAGAGGTGATGGCGCTGCACGCCGATTACGTGAAGCGCCAGATCGCCGCGCTGAGCGAGCAGACGAAGGAACTGACCAAGGAAGCGGCCAAGATGGCCGGGGCGGCGGCGGCGTAGCACTGACGCCACGCGCCCTGCCGCGCTCCAGATTTGGGTCCCTCGCGCCGGCTGCCGCCGGAGCGCGCTGAATCTATGACACTTTTGTGCAATGCAATATTTTTATTGCAATGCACCAAAAACGGTGCTATATGAGGTTAATAGCGCTGCCCGAGTCCCCTTTTGGACGGGCAGCCCTGAAACAGGCGCGAGCCGGCTTGCCGAGGGCTACCGCTCGTATTCCGCCAGCGCCCTCGCGATTGAAGGGATGCCAGTCATGTCCACAGTAGAAACCACAAGCCCGAAGTCCAAGCCGAAAGCCGCTCCGGCTCCGGCCGCGAATGTCTTCGAGATGCCGAAATTCGATATGCCCAAGTTCGAAATGCCGACCGCCTTCCGCGACTTTGCCGAGAAGGGCATCGCGACGGCCAAGGAAAACTACGAGAAGATGAAGGGTGCCGCCGAAGAGGCGACCGACGTACTCGAGGAGACCTACAGCACCGCCACGAAAGGCTGCTCCGGCTACGGCCTCAAGCTGATCGACGCCACGCGCGCCAACACCAACGCCACGTTCGATCTGATGGGCGAATTGATGACCGCCAAGTCCTATGCCGAGGTGGTCGAGCTCTCCACCGCGTTCATGCGCAAGCAGTTCGAGACCATGACCGCCCAGAGCAAAGAGCTGGCCGAAGAGGCCCAGAAGGTGGCGAGCGATTGCTCCGAGCCGATCAAGGGAAGCCTCACCAGCGCCTTCACCAAGGCGGCCTGACACCGTTTAACGATCGCGCCGCAGCTGTCCGCTGTGGCGTAAAAAGCCCGGGTGCTCGCACCCGGGCTTTGTTTTGACCGTCCGGCCTGCCGCTTGCCAAACCGGCGCCCCGAACCTAGGTTCGCCCCGCAAAGACGGCCCCTGTGCAGGTGTAGCTCAGTTGGTTAGAGCGCTGGTCTGTGGAACCAGAGGTCGGTGGTTCAAGTCCACCCACCTGTACCACTTCAATCCTCGCGTCCGCTGAAACGAAAAACGCCGGCGAAATTTCGCCGGCGTTCGTTATCAATTCGCGTTCGGCTCAGCGCCGCGAGTCGCGGCGGTTCGGGCCAACATTGGCGCGCGGCCGATAGACCGATTGCGACGGCTGGGCGCCGCCGAACAGGAAGTCGAAGAACGTCCCGTTGCTGCGGTAGGCGTAGCTCTGACCGTCAATGCCGCCATAGGTGCCGCTCGGCAACCGCACCGGCTTCGATGACGGATCGGGCGCGTGCTCGATCCCGATGTCGGCGACACGGCGTTCCGCCGGGTTCTTGAGGATCGAGATCATCTTGGCGTCGCGGCCATAGACGTCCTCGCGCAGCTGCAGCTTGCCGTCCTCGTCGACGAACGCGGTCTGATAGGTCAGGTGCACCGGGATCGGCTTGGCGAAGTTGATGTTGATCTCGCTGCCGCCGAACATGCTCTCGAACTTGGCCGGCGTGTAGTGCGCGTCCGGATCCTCGATCGACATCAGTTTGGTGCCGTATTCGAGCGGATTCTCCACCCGCATGCAGCCGTGGCTGAACGCGCGCTTGTCGCGCTTGAACAGGTATTTGTCCGGCGTGTCGTGCTGGTAGACCAGGTACTTGTTGGGGAAGTTGAAGCGGATGCGGCCGAGCGCATTGGCAGCACCTGGCGGCTGGTAAACGTGCACGGTGCCGTCGGGATCCTGATAGATCTTCAGGCCGATGCGGTCGAGCGCGTTCGGATCCTGCTGCAGCGCCGGCAGATATTCGTTCTCGATGATCGACGGCGGCACGTTCCAGGTCGGATTGACGGTGATGAACTTCATCTCCGCGCTGGTCATCGGCGTCATCTTGCTCGGCTGGCCGACCACGATCTTGGTCTTCCAGTACAGTTCGCCGTGGTTGAACAGGCTCAACGAATAGTCGGGCACGTTGACGACGACATAGGTGTTGTTGGCGTTGCCGAGCGTGCGCGGCAGCCAGCGCCAGCGCTCCATGTTGACGATGACGGTGTCGACCGGATTTGCGGCCGGGCGCTTCGCCTCGGATTTCACGCCGTTGAGCGCGCGCACAGTGTTGGGGCCGGCATTGCCGTCGACGTCGAGATCCTGCTCGGTCTGGAACGTCTTCACCGCCTCGGCCACCGCGTCGTCATACAGCGGATTGTCCTTGTCGCCGGCGATGTTGAGGCGCTGGCGCAGCGCGACGACGCGCTTGTCCTTCATGCCGGGGCGCAGAATGCCGCCTTCCGGCACGCGCACATTGGCGCCCGGATTGGTATCTTCCTTCTTTGCCGGCTTGGCGATCTGCCCGCCATTGGCGCGCAGCTCGGCGAGCGCTTGTCTGAGCGCCTTGAAGCCCTGCTGCGGCGGATTGTAGCTGTCGAGCGCGGCCGCAACGTCGCCGCCCTCGGCGAGCTTGTCCAGCACGGAGGCCGGCTCGGGCGCGTTCAGCTTGAAGTCGATGTCGTTGTTGACGCGGCTGAAATGGATGCGGCCGATCTGCGCGTTGCGCGCATAGGTCAGCACCGAATTGGTAAACTTGAGCTCGGCCGCCGCCTGGTCCTCGGGCGTCATCGCCGCGGCGAAATCCGGCACCGGATAATCCTGCGGATCGAGGCCGACCGTGTCGACCTGCGCGAGATAGGCGATCGCGGCCTTGGCCTGCGCGTCAGCCTTGCCGTCGGCGAGCCACAGCGGCTTGTAGCCGCGTGCCTTGTAGAACTGATCGACGCCGGCGCGTTCGTCTTTGCGGGCGACGAGGCGGTCGAGCTTCTTGCCGGTGATCAACTCGCGCAGCTGGTCGGCCACTTGCGTGTCCGCGCTGGCGGGCGCTGCCGGTGCCTCGGCAGCCTTGGCCGGCGCGGCGCTCGGCGCCGCGGCATCCTGCTTGGGCTCGCTCTTGGGCTCGATCTTCGGTTCCGCCGCCGTCGCCGGCGCGGCCACGTCTTTAGCCGTCAGCGGTGGCAGCAGGTCAGTGTTCGGCACCGGCACCGCGGCGTTGATCTGCTTGTCGGATTGCTGGGCAAGGCCCGGGTAGCTGGACAGCGCCAGGACCAAGCCGAAGGCCGTGGAGGCCAGCAGACGCTCAAATCGTACGGATTTCACCGAATGAACTCCCGAAGGCGGCCCTATCGGGCCTTGTTTTGTGGCGGGCATACTAACTGATGCACATGCTTTCGTTACGCTTTTCCAAACATGGCAGGTATCAACACAAGCGACTGTGGCTATTTTGCATGGGGGGACAAAGCCCATATTTCGAGGCATTTTCCGGCCATTATCAGCGTAGCCTATAGCAACAACGGGCCCTTTGACTGGTTCCTGCACATGATTATGCGGGTTTTGCCCACTCATTTCTTAGTGAGCCGAGGCTTTAACAAGGTTCAAGGCTAGAAGCGTGGCATGACGGGCGCATGATGGCCGGCCGGCAACCGCTGGGCGCAAAAGGAGGCCTTGAGATGGTGGCGCATGTCACCGCACGCATCGCACTCGCCGCCGCGCTCGCAGCCTTTCTGCCGGCCGCCGGTATGGCGCAGGACGGCCCGCCCGCCGGCAACGAAGCCGCCGCCAATCTCAAGCCGATCGCCGCTCCGGCGCAGCCCACGGCGCCCGACGCGCTGCCGCTCGGCAAACTGAAACTGCCGTCCGGCTTCCGCATCGAGCTTTATGCCGCCGGCATTCCGGACGCGCGCTCGCTGCGCGTCGGCCCCCGCGGCACGGTGTTCGTCGCCAGCCCGGCGTCCGGCAAGGTCTTCGCCATTGACGGCCAGCGCGTCGTCAAGGTGATCGCCTCCGGCCTGCATCGGCCGAACGGGCTCGCCATGTCCAACGGCACGCTCTACATCGCCGAGGTTTCGCGGATTTCCAAGATCGACAATGTCGAGGACACGCTCGACAACCCGGCGACGCCGGTGTCGGTCTACGAGGATCTGCCGAAGGACGAGACGAACGGCTTGCGCTTCCTGGGCACGGGCCCCGACGGCAAGCTGTATGTTTCGGTCGGCCTGCCTTGCAACAATTGCCTGCCGCAGCCGGCGTCCGCGCAGATTCGCCGCATCGATCTGGAAGGCAACAATGTCGAAGCGGTCGCGCTCGGCGTGCGCAATTCGCTCGGCTTCGACTGGTCGCCGCAGAACAAGCAGCTTTATTTCACCGACAACGGGCGCGATTGGCTGTCGGAGGATGCGCCGAGCGACGAGCTCAATCGCGTCGCCAAGCCGGGCGAGAGTTTCGGCGCGCCGTTCTGCTACCAGGGCAATTTGCCCGACAGCGAATTCGGTTGGGGCCATTCGTGCGACGAGTTCGCCCCGCCGATCGTGCTGCTCGGGCCGCACACGGCCCCGCTCGGCATGCGTTTCTACACGGGCCGCATGTTTCCGCGCGACTATACCGACACCATTTTCATCGCCCGCCACGGCTCCTGGAACAGAACCAAGAAGCTCGGCGGCGACGTGGTGGCCGTCCATATCAACAAGAGCGGTTCGGTCGCTTCGATGGAGCCTTTCCTCACCGGCTTCCTCGCCGACAACAATTATCTCGGCCGGCCGGCCGATGTCGAAATCATGCGCGACGGCTCGCTGCTGATTTCGGACGACTGGAACGGCGCGGTCTATCGCGTCACATCCGGACGCGAGGTCAATCGCGAGCCTGCCAGCGAGCGGCCCCCCCAACGCCGGCGCCGGCGCGACTTCTTTTTCAACTTCCGCTGAAAAAAACCGGGCCCCGCGAGGGGCCCGGTTGCAGGTATTGCCGGCGTGGGGTGCCGGCAACATTCCAGAGGGGAACTTGCTGCTTCGCCGGGTTACTCTGGGAGGATACGCATCCGGCGCAACAGCGTGTGCACACTATGCGAGCCGCGGAGTGGGCAAGCAACGCCGCACCCGCATGACTGCCATGCCGAATCCGCTGCAACAATTGGTCGCACAATCTTACCGGCGTGAAAAATATTTCACGCCGTTCCAGTTAATTAGAATGTTCTCTTAGAAATGCCAGCGTTGCGCGTTGGCGACCAGGAAGTCGCGGAAGACTTGGATGCGCGCCACCGACTTGAGCTCTTCCGGGTAGACGAAAAACGCATCGAGCGCGAGAGTGTCCTCGTCGCCGAAAAGCTGCACCAGCCCGCCGTTTTCCTCCACCAGATAGTCGGGCAAGATCGCGATGCCGAGCCCGCGCTGGCAGGCGCGCAGCACGCCGAGCACGTTGTTGATGGTCAGCGAGGGCGTGCGCGGTTCTTTGCCGTTGCGGCTGACTTCCAAAAGCCAGCGCCGGTTGGCGAAATGCGCCGGCACCGCGCCGCTGAGCAAAATGATGCGGTGCTTGTCGAGCTCCTCGTGCGTGCGCGGCGTGCCGAAGCGCTTGAGATATTCCGGCGAGGCATAGGCGTGGAAATGCACCGAGAACAGCTTGCGCTGGATCAGGTCCGGCTGCGTCGGCTGGCGCAGGCGGATGGCGACGTCGGCCTCGCGCATGGCGAGGTCGAGCTCCTCGTCGGTGGTGATCAGCGTGACGTGGATGTCGGGATAGAGATCGAGGAATTCGCCGAGCCGCGGCAGCAGCCAATGAATGCCGATGCCGGGCGTGGTCGACACCTTCAGCTCGCCGTTCGGCCGCTCGCGGCTGTCGGTGAGCTTGGTGCGCGCCGCCTCCAGCTTCATGAACACTTCGTGCGCGGTGCGGTAGAGCAGTTCGCCCTGCTCGGTGAGGATCAGGCCGCGCGCATGGCGGTGGAACAGCGACACCGACAGGTCCGATTCCAGCGCCGACACCTGGCGCGACACCGCCGACTGCGACAGGCCGAGCCGCTCGCCGGCATGCGTGAACGAGCCGGCCTCCGCCGCGGCGTGAAACACCTTCAGCTTGTCCCAGTCCATCGAGCCGCGATTGTTGGGCATGATCTATTCCGCCGCCGCGCGCTGATGCTCGTGCGCGGCCAGGAATTTCTCCGCCTCGAGCGCGGCCATGCAGCCGAGGCCCGCGGCGGTGACCGCCTGGCGGTAGATGTCGTCGGTGACGTCGCCGGCGGCGAACACGCCGGGCACCGAGGTGGCGGTGGAATGGCCGGCGGTGACGATGTAGCCGGATGGCTTCATCTGCAGCTGGCCGACGAACAATTCGGAGGCCGGCGAATGGCCGATGGCGATGAACACGCCGTCGACGGTGCGCTCGGTCACCACGCCGGTCTTCACGTTCTTCAGTTTGACGCGGTTGACCTTGAGCGGGTTGTCGCTGCCGAGCACATCCTCGAGCGCCGAATCCCAGATCACCTCGATCTTCGGATTCTTGAACAGCCGGTCCTGCAGGATCTTTTCCGCGCGGAAGCTGTCGCGCCGGTGCACGACCGTGACCTTGGAGGCGAAATTGGTGAGGAACAGCGCTTCCTCGACCGCGGTATTGCCGCCGCCGATCACCACCACTTCCTTGTTGCGATAGAAGAAGCCGTCACAGGTCGCGCAGGCCGAGACGCCATAGCCCTTGAACTTCTGCTCGGACGGCAGATCGAGCCAGCGCGCCTGCGCGCCGGTGGCGATGATCAGCGCGTCGACGAGATAGGTGTCGCCGGAATCGCAGGTGAGGCGGAACGGGCGGCTCGCGAGCTCGACTTTGGTGACGGTGTCGGTGACGATCTTGGTGCCGACGTGCTGGGCCTGCGCCTGCATCTGCTCCATCAGCCAGGGACCCTGGATGACGTCGGCAAAGCCCGGATAGTTCTCCACGTCGGTGGTGATGGTGAGCTGGCCGCCGGGCTGGATGCCCTGGATCAGGATCGGTTCCAGCATGGCACGCGCGGCATAGACGGCGGCGGTGTAACCCGCCGGCCCCGAGCCGATGATCACGACTTTGGCGTGGGTGGTCTTGGCCATTCTTTCGTACCGCCCCCGAGCGGGCCGGGCGTTAAGTCCCGCGATGGCCGGACATGCCGGCTTTTTTGCATGCACGATCTAGGGTCTGCGGCCGAGCTATGCAAGATACGCAACCCGGCAAGCCACAGGCTTCATCGCTGCGCGGTATCCGGTTCCGCCGAGCGCGCAATAATGTTTCGCGAAACATTGTTTCGCGGTATGGATTCCGCCACCGGGCTGCTGCTTGCCCGGAAGGGGAGTCCGCTTCAGTGCCCGCCCGCCTTGACGCCATCGACCGCAAAATCCTGAAAGAGCTGCAGGACGACGGCCGCATCACCAATGTCGAGCTGTCGCGCCGCGTCGGCATTTCGGCGCCGCCCTGCCTGCGCCGCGTGCGCGCGCTCGAGGAGGCCGGCTACATCAAGGGCTATCGCGCGCTGCTCGACGAGAAAAAGCTCGGCTACGAGGTCACCGTCTTCGCCATGGTGCATCTGGCGAGCCAGGCGGAAGCCGACCTGGTGGCGTTCGAGGAGTTCGTGCGCGCGCAGCCTTTGGTGCGCGAATGCTGGATGCTGTCGGGCGAGATCGACTTCGTCCTGAAGTGCGTGGCGCCCGACTTGAAGACCTTCCAGGCCTTCGTCGAGAAGCTGACCGCCGGCCCGCACGTGCGCAACGTCAAGACCTCGCTCACGCTGCGCACCTCCAAGGACGCGGCCATGGTGCCGATGGAGTAGTCCCGCGCCGCCTTACGAGACGGCGCGGCGCTGTTGTCAGGCCACTTCGGCGGTGGTCGGGTCGATGATCGTGCGCACGCGCGAGACCACGTTGGCCGGGAAGCCGCCTTGGCGGGCGTGCTCCCTGATCGTCGCTTCGTCGGGCGCGTTGTAGACGCAGTAGATCTTGTCGTCGGTGACGTAGCTTTGGACCCACTGGATTTTCGGGCCCATGCTCTGCAAGACGTTGCAGGACTTCTGCGAGATCGCCTGCAGCTCCTGCTTGGGCAGCTTTCCGGCGCCCTTGATCTCGCGTTCGATCACAAACTTCGGCATCGCATTCTCCTTTTTTGCTTTGAACGGGCATGCCGGTCGCACGCCGCGTGGCAGGAACACTGCGATGCTCTGAACAATCTGTATTGAGGCTAAAGTCCCGGAGCGGCGGACTGCATAGCTGCAATGTCCAGGGACTAATGTCCCGTATCAGGGCGTGGGCAACTTCATTCCCCGATCCCCGCCTCGCGCGCCCGCACGATGGCCTGATAGCGGTGCTCGGCGCCGATCTTGTCGAGCACGCGGGTGATGTGATTGCGCACGGTTTTCTCGGACATGCCGAGGGCGGCGGCGATTTCGCCGTTGTCGAGGCCCTGGGCAATCGCCTCCAGCACGTCGCGCTCGCGCCCGGTGAGGTCGTCGAGCGGCAGGCTATGGCGCGAGACGCCGGCCTCGATCGGCTGTTTCAGGAAGTTATCAATCTCGGCGACGATCTGCCGCCAAGCCGGCTCGTCGGCGAGCGGCATGTGGTTCTCGCCGTCGATCTGCACGAAGCGGCAGTCCGGAATGAGCGTTGCGAGCTGGCGGCCGACTTCGATCGGCACCACCGTGTCGCGCGCGACATGCAGCGCCAAAGTCGGGCATTTGATTTTGCGGGCCGCGGCGCGCACGTCGGTATGCCAGCCGACCTGAAGGAGGCGCACGGCTGTCTCGGCCGATGTCGACAGCGCCTGCTGCTCGGACCAGGAACGGAAATGTGCGAGCGTGCCGCCGGGCTGGAAATACGAGCCCCAGACTTGGCAAAAGGCGTGGTTCTCATGGCCCCAGCCGAGGCGCATCATGTCGAGCAGCAGACGCGCCTTCTCGGCCTCGATCGGATGATCGTCGCGCAAGCGCCCCAAACCATAGGCTCCGTACAGGACGAGGCGATTGACGCGCTCGGGATGGCGCGCGGCGTATTCGACCCCGATCGGGCCGCCCCAGCACGTCGCCAGAATGTCGAACTGCCGGAAGCCGGCCGCGTCGGCGACGGCCTCGATATCTTTGATCCAGCCTTCAAAGGACAATTCCGCCGGCGCGCGGTCGGACAGGCCGCATCCGCGCGAGTCGTAGCGCAGCAATGTGTATTTCTGCGACAGCGTCTCCAGCCAGGGCCGCCACGCAAGGCTGTCCCACTGGTGCTCGAGATGCGAAAGCCAGGTTGCCGGCATGAGCAGCGGCGGGCCTTCGCCGCTCACCGCATAGGCAAGCTTCACGTTATCGGACGTCGTACAGAAGCGGATGTCTTGGTTCATATCGCCCGCGGCAGATCCCCTCCGCCATAACGCGACTACCGCCACTCCACTTTCTTGATCTCGTAGGCCTTGGCGCCGCCCGGGGTGTTGACCTCGACCGAGACGCCCTTGGTCTTGCCGATCAGCGCCTTGGCGAGCGGCGAGGTGATCGAGATGCGGCCCTTCTTGGCGTCGGCTTCCGGCTCGCCGACGATCTGCCACACCTTCTTCTCGTCGGTGTCCTCGTCGACCAGCGTCACCGTCGCGCCGAACGTGATGGAGTCGCCCGACAGCTTCGACACGTCGATCACGTCGGCGCGCGCGAGCTTGTCCTCGAGCTCGGCAATGGCGCCCTCGTTGAGCGACTGCTGCTCCTTGGCGGCGTGATACTCCGCGTTCTCCGACAGATCGCCGTGCGTGCGCGCTTCGGTGATCTGCTGGATGATGCGCGGCCGCTCCACCGACTGGCGGTGCTTGAGCTCGGTTTCGAGCGCGGAATAGCCGGCTGCCGTCATCGGAATCTTGTCCATCGTCTCATCTCCTCCTGGCGGACGCCGACTGCGAAACGAAGCGTCGCCAAGCCCCTTCCCATCCTGAAAAACGCTGTTCCTTCGACTCGTAATACGACTCCGGCCACGGACCTCCCGCGAAGCCGGAGTCATGTCGCCGAGGGTCGGTCAAAAAAACCCTGACCGCGGCCGGATTCACCTGCGCCGCGACCTGGGACTTCCCGGCCTAACTCGCACCGCCGCTTTGGGTTCAGACCGCTAGGCCCGGCTACCGTAGTAGCTCTGCAGCGCGCGTACCTCGAGGTCGCCCCCAAGGTAGGCCTTGATGCCCTGCGCCGCGGCGACGGCACCCGAAAGAGTGGTGTAGTACGGCACTTTATGCAAGAGGGCGGCGTGGCGGAGCGAGCGGCTGTCGGCCAGGGCGGTCGCCCCTTCGGTGGTGTTGAAAACAAGCTGAACACCGCCGTTTTTGATGACATCCACGACGTTTGGCCGTCCTTCCAGCACCTTGTTGATCTTGGTGACCTCCACCCCTTGTTCCGCCAGGTAGCGTTGGGTGCCGGACGTGGCGATGCACTTGAAGCCGAGGGAGGCGAGCAGTTTTACCGCCGCCAGGATGCGCGGCTTGTCCTCGTCCTTGACCGAGACGAACACGGTCCCGGCCCGCGGCAGATTGGTGCCGCCGCCGATCTGGCTCTTGGCGAAGGCGATCTCGAAGGAGGCGTCGATGCCCATCACCTCGCCGGTCGACTTCATCTCCGGCCCCAGCACGGTGTCGACGCCGGGGAAGCGCGCGAACGGGAACACCGCCTCTTTCACCGCCCGGTGCTTGTAGGTCGACGCCGCCAGCTTGAAGCTGGCGAGACTTTCACCGGCCATGATGCGCGCCGCGATCTTGGCGACCGGCAGCCCGATCACCTTGGCGACGAAGGGCACGGTGCGCGAGGCGCGCGGGTTGACCTCCAGCACGTAGATGTCGCCGTCCTTGATGGCGTATTGCACGTTCATCAGCCCGCCGACATTGAGCGCGAGCGCCAGCGCCTTGGTCTGCCGCTCCAGCTCGGCGATCGTCGCCTTGCTCAGCGAATGCGGCGGCAGCGCGCAGGCCGAATCGCCGGAATGGATGCCGGCCTCCTCGATGTGCTCCATGATGCCGGCGATGAACGTGTCCTTGCCGTCGGCCAGGCAATCGACGTCGACTTCGGTAGCGTCCGAGAGATAGCGGTCGACCAGCAGCGGGCTGCGTTTCGACACCACCAATTCGCCGGGCCGGTCGAGATCGGAGGTGAGCTTGGCCACGTAACGGTCGAATTGGGCGGCGTCGCGCACGATTTCCATGGCGCGCCCGCCCAGCACATTGGACGGCCGGATCACCACCGGATAGCCGATCTCGTCGGCAATGGCGCGCGCGGCGCCGAGCGAGGTGGCGATGCCGTTCTTCGGCTGCCGCAGCTTGAGCTTGTCGAGCAGCTTCTTGAAGCGCTCGCGGTCCTCGGCGAGATCGATCATGTCGGGCGAGGTGCCGAGGATCGGCACTTTCGCTTTCTCCAGCGGCTCGGCGAGCTTGAGCGGCGTCTGCCCGCCGAACTGCACGATCACGCCATGCAGCGTTCCGTTGCTGCGCTCGGTGTCGATGATCTCCAGCACGTCCTCCGGCGTCAGCGGCTCGAAATAGAGCCGGTCGGAGGTGTCGTAGTCGGTCGACACCGTTTCCGGATTGCAGTTGACCATGATGGTCTCGTAGCCGACTTCCTTGAGCGCGAAGGCGGCGTGACAGCAGCAATAGTCGAACTCGATGCCTTGCCCGATGCGGTTCGGACCGCCGCCCAGGATGATGACCTTCTTCTTGTCGGACGGCGCCGCTTCGTCGGCGACCTTGCCGTTGAACGGCGTCTCGTAGGTCGAATACATGTAGGCGGTGGGCGAGGCGAATTCGGCGGCGCAGGTGTCGATGCGCTTGAACACCGGCCGCACGCCGAGCGTGCGCCTTTTTTCCGTGACCGCCTCGGCATCGTTGCCGGTCAGCTTGCCGAGCCGCTTGTCCGAGAAGCCCATGGCCTTGAGCCGGCGGAACGGCGCGGCCGTCGTCGGCAGGCCCTTGGCCTTGATCTGCGCTTCGGCGTCCACGATCCCGCGGATCTCCGCCACGAACCAGGGATCGATGCGGCAGGCATTGTGGATCAGCTCGTCGCCGGCGCCGAGCCGCATGGCCTGCGCCAGCTTGAGCAGCCGGTCCGGCGTCGGCGTGCCGAGCGCTGCGCGGATATTGTTCTTGTTGTCGGGATCGTCGATGCCCTTGGCCGGGTCGAAGCCGTCGATCGGCACCTCGTCGAGCCCGGTGAGCCCCGTTTCCAGCGAGCGCAGCGCCTTCTGCAGGCTTTCCTGGAACGTGCGCCCGATCGCCATGGCCTCGCCCACCGACTTCATCGAGGTGGTGAGCACCGGCGAGGCGCCGGGGAATTTCTCGAAGGCGAAGCGCGGAATTTTGGTGACGACGTAATCGATGGTCGGCTCGAACGAGGCCGGCGTCGCGCCGCCGGTGATGTCGTTGGCGATTTCGTCGAGCGTGTAGCCGACCGCGAGCTTGGCCGCGACCTTGGCGATCGGGAAGCCGGTCGCCTTCGACGCCAGCGCCGAGGAGCGCGACACGCGCGGGTTCATCTCGATGATTACCAGCCGCCCGTCGGCCGGATTGACGGCGAACTGCACGTTGGAGCCGCCGGTCTCCACCCCGATCTCGCGCAGCACCGCGATCGAGGCGTCGCGCATGATCTGGTATTCCTTGTCGGTGAGCGTCAGCGCCGGCGCGATGGTGATCGAATCGCCGGTGTGCACGCCCATCGGATCGACGTTCTCGATCGAGCAGATGATGATGCAATTGTCTTTCTTATCGCGCACCACCTCCATCTCGTATTCTTTCCAGCCCAGCACCGACTCCTCGATCAGCACCTCGCTGGTGGGCGAGGCGTCGATGCCGCCTTTGACGATGTCGATGAATTCTTCCTCGTTATAGGCGATGCCGCCGCCGGTGCCGCCGAGCGTGAACGAGGGGCGGATGATCGCCGGCAGCCCGATGTCCTCGAGCGCCGCCAGGGCCTGCGGCAGCGTCTTGACCTGGTGCGAGCGCGGCGTCTCCAGCCCGATCTTGGTCATCGCGTCGCGGAACAGCTCGCGGTCCTCCGCCTTGTCGATGGCCTCGGCGGTGGCGCCGATCATCTTCACGTTGAACTTGTCGAGCGTGCCCATCTTCTTGAGCGACAGCGCGCAATTGAGCGCGGTCTGCCCGCCCATGGTGGGGAGCAGCGCGTCGGGGCGCTCCTTCTCGATGATCTTGGCGACGATCTCGGGCGTGATCGGCTCGATATAGGTGGCGTCGGCGAGATCGGGGTCGGTCATGATCGTCGCCGGATTGGAATTCACCAGCACGATCCGGTAGCCCTCTTCCTTGAGCGCCTTGCAGGCTTGCGTGCCGGAATAGTCGAATTCGCAGGCCTGCCCGATGACGATGGGGCCGGCGCCGATGATCAGGATCGATTTGATGTCGGTTCGTTTGGGCATTCGCTCGACGGACAACTGGGCACAAAAAAAGGGCGCGCTTGTCGCGCGTCCTTCGCCCCGGCGGGGCTGGCCCCGCGCGAGGGGTGCTTAGACCAGAATCGTCGGGCAGGGAAGGGCGGTGCGACGGCTGATCACAGGCGCCGCGCCCCGCGAAAAGCGGCGGTTATCGCGTTCAGGGGCAGCGCGTCTGCGAGGGCGCCGGCAGTCCGTTCGAGACGATCTTGCCGTTCTCGACGTAGACCTTGCCGTCCTGCGCGACCGACGAAATCACGGTGATCCTGTCGTTCGCCTTGTGCAGGGTGATTTTGACGCGTGCTTTGTTCTGCAGGCGCTCCTCGACATAGGAGACGCGGTCGTGCCCCACCTGTTGCGCGCTCACGATGGTGTAGATCGCGGGGGCGTGTTTCGTGCCGTAGGTCGTAGGTGAGCATGACGCCGTCGGACGAGGAGAGCGCATAGATCGCGCGCGAATTCCCGCTCTCCAGCTGGGCCGGCTGGCTGCAGGCGTTGGCCCAGACGCCGATCAGCCCGAAATTCTGGAACACCTGCTCGACCGATTGTGCCTGCGCCGACAGCGGCAGTCCCAGCAGCAGCGCGGCTGCGATTCCCCACGAACGCATGACGCCCCCATACCCCGTTCTTATAGCGCTATCAAAACTGAAGTGGGGGGTGGAAGGCAAGGGCTCGCCTGCGCGAATTTCAGGGCCTCTTCAGCCCGCCTTCGCCAAGGCTACGGCGGACAACCTTCGCGGCATGAAGCCGGCTTGCCAGCCGAAGCTCCGAAGGAGCGAAGGTTGGAGGCCCGGCCTGGAATTGAACCAGGCTGGAAAACCTTGCAGGGTTTTCTGCGTAATCACTCCGCCACCGGGCCGTCGTCAGCAATAGCGCAAGCGGCCTTGCCACGGGGTATACGGCGGCCGCCAGGCCGAGTTGCAGTTAACGGCGGGTTACGCCTTCCGGCAGAGGAAGGTCATTCGCTGCTGATTATGGCCGATATTGCGCGGGGCGCGCTCGGCCCGGAAGCCGGCCGCCTGCAGCTTCGCCAGCATGGCGGCTTGCGTGTAGTGCGACAGGCCGACCGTCTTCTTCAGCCGCAGATAATCCGACACGAAGATGCGGATCAGCCCGCCCACCGCCGCCCAGAAAAACCCGTTGGCGGCGCCGAAGCGCAACAGCGCCAGCGCCGCGGCCGGCGCCGCCCACTGCGGCGGCACCACGTCGCCGATGATGACCAGCCCGTCCGGCGTGACGATGCGGCGAAACAGTCCGAGCAGGCGCTCCAACTCCGCCGCGCTCAGATATTGCGCGACCGAATGCATCACCACCAGATCGAACGATTGGTCCGGCAACTCGCTCGCCTCGTCGGCCGAGATCACCGCGATCTTGGGATGGCTGGCGTAACGCGCGGCAAGCGAGGCGCGCACATTGGGCGCGGCCTCCACCAGCAGCAGCGCGCCGGCGGCCTCCGCCAGCAGCGGCGCCGAGGTCGCTTCGCCGCAGCCGTAATCGAGCACGTGTGCCTCCGGCGATGGCACATAGGCGCGGATGTCCTCGGCGATGACGCGGTAATGCACGTCGCGGTGACGCGCATTCACGTAGATCACCGAATGCTTGAAATCGTAGAAGCTGATCCAGTCGGACATCGCGTCAAGCGATCTTGCGCTTGGCCGCGTCTTTGGCCTGCCGCATCATCTCGACGAAGCGCCGGAACAGATAATGGCTGTCGCGCGGGCCGGGCGAGGCCTCCGGGTGGTACTGCACCGAGAACACCGGCTTGTCCTTGAGCGCGAGCCCGCAATTGGAGCCGTCGAACAGCGACACATGCGTCTGCTCGACATTCTTCGGCAGCGTGTCCTTGTCGACCGCGAAGCCGTGGTTCATCGAGGTGATCTCGACCTTGCCGGTGGTCAGATCCTTCACCGGATGATTGGCGCCGTGATGACCCTGATGCATCTTCACGGTCTTAGCCCCGACCGCGATGCCGAGCATCTGATGGCCGAGGCAAATGCCGAAGGTCGGCGTGCCGGAGTTGATCAGCTTGCGGATCACCGGCACGGCGTATTCGCCGGTCGCCGCCGGATCGCCCGGGCCGTTCGACAGGAACACGCCGTCCGGCTTGAGCGCCATGATGTCCTCGGCCGAGGTCTTGGCCGGCACCACCGTCACCTTGCAGCCGGTGCCCGCCAGCAATCGCAGAATGTTGCGCTTGATGCCGTAGTCGACCGCGACCACGTGGAATTCCGGCTTGTCCTGCCGGCCGTAGCCCTTGCCCCATTCCCACGGCGTCTCGTCCCAGGTGAAGCGCTGCGCGGCTGTCACCTTCGGCACCAGGTCCATGCCGATGAGGCCCGGCCAGTCGCGCGCCTGTTTCTTCAGCGCCTCGACATCGAATTTGCCGTCGGGCGCGTGCGCGATCACGGCATTGGGCATGCCCTTCTGCCGGATCAGCGACGTGAGCGCGCGCGTGTCGATACCGCAGAGGCCGATCACGTCGCGGGCTTTGAGCCAGTCGTTGAGGTTTTTGGTGGCGCGGTAGTTCGAGGCCGGCGTGATGGCGCTGTGCAGGATGACGCCGCAGGCGCCCGGCCGCGCCGCCAAATTGACGCTCTCGATGTCGTCCTCGTTGGTGCCGACATTGCCGATATGCGGGAAGGTGAAGGTGATGATCTGCCCGGCATAGGAGGGATCGGTGAGGATCTCCTCGTAGCCGGTCATGGCGGTGTTGAAGCAGACCTCGCCGACCGCGGTGCCGGTGGCGCCGAATCCTGCACCCTCCAGCACGGTGCCGTCGGCCAATACCAAAAGCGCCGTGGCCTTGGGTTCATCCCAAGAACTGTGATTTGGCCCGGTGGATTTGGCGGGCGGCTGGGTCATGGCCTCTTACTTGCGTATTATATTGTGCGAAGCAAGAGGCCGCGCCAAACCGCCCCCAAGTGGTAAACATGCGGACAAAGGAGCACGTAATGCCCGCATTTCCGGCTCTGCCCGCCGCGGCCTGCGCCCTTGCGGCGGTGCTATTGTGCGCCCCGGCCGCCGCCCAGCAGAAGCCCACACTCAAGCGCGTCACGTTATCCTCGCTCACGGCGCAGGGCTTCGAGGTCAAGGCCGCCTTGCACGAGGCGGTGATGCTGCAGAAGGGCGCGGACGTCTATCTGGTGCAATTTGCGATTGGCCGACACCAGCCCTTTGAGCTACCAGTCCGATTGTTTCGCCGTCCGATAGAAAAGAGGCCCCCGTGCTGCGCGACGACATCAACAAAGCTCTGACCGAGGCGATGAAGGCCAAGAACGAGCGCGCGGTCTCCACGCTGCGCATGGTCAATGCCACGCTCAAGAACGCCGATATCGAGGCGCGCGGGGCCGGCAAGCCGCCGCTCGGCGACGCCGAGGTGCTGCCGTTGCTGCAGAAGATGATCAAGCAGCGCCAGGAATTGGTCGAGCTCTACCAGAAGGGCAACCGCGCCGACCTGGTGAAGCAGGAGCAGGAGGAGATCGCCATCATCTCCGGCTATCTGCCGAAGCAGATGTCGGAGGCCGAGATGGCCGCGGCCATCGACGCCGCCATCAAGGACACCGGCGCCGCCGGCATGAAGGACATGGGCAAGGTGATCGGTGCCTGCGCGGCAAATATGCCGGGCAGATGGACATGGCCAAGGCGAGCGCCGCGGTGAAGGCGAAGTTGCAGTAGTTCGCCTCATGGTGAGGAGCATTGCGAAGCAATGCGTCTCGAACCATGAGGCCTCATCCTTCGAGACGCGCTCCTTTTGGAGCGCTCCTCAGGATGAGGAGAAACAAAAAAACTCGGGAGGGGAAACATGATCCGTATCGTAATGGCCGCGCTGGCGGCTTTGACGCTGTGCGCGAGCCAGGCGTCCGCCGACGACTATCCCAACCGTCCGATCCGCGTGTTCACGACCTCGAGCGCCGGCGGCATCAGCGACGTCTTCATGCGCGTGCTCGGCGACCAGCTGCGCACCAGCCTCGGCCAGCCGCTGATCATCGAGAACAAGCCGGGCGGCGCCGGCAATAACGGCGCGCGCGCCTGCGCGGAAGCCGCGCCGGACGGCTACACGATCTGCATCATCAATGCCGATCCGCTGATCTACAACCAGTTCCTCTACAAGAACATGCCGTTCGATCCGGAGAAGGGGCTGACGCCGATCGTCAATCTGTTCCACCTGATCCAGGTGCTGGTGGTGAATTCCTCGCTCAACGCCAAGACCGTCGACGAGCTGGTGGCGGTGTCGAAGGCAAAGCCCGGCACGCTCAATTACCTCACCGCCTCGGTGCCGCTGGTCGTCTACATGGACCGGCTGCACAACGAAAAAGGCGCCGACTGGGTGCGCGTGCCGTTCCGCGGCGGCGGCGAGGCGGTGACCGCGATCCTTGGCGGCACCACGCCGATCGGCCTGATCGGGCTCGGCAACGTGATCGCGCACATCCAGTCCGGCAAGATGACGGCGCTGGCGCTGGTCAACAACATCCGCACGCCGCTGCTGCCGAACGTGCCGACCTTCGCAGACCTCGGCTACAAGGGCGCGCCCTCGCGCACCTGGTACGGCCTGTTCGCGCCCGCCGGCACGCCCAAGCCGATCGTCGACAAGCTCAACGGCCGGGTGGTGAAGGTCGTGACCGACACGGCCTTCGTCGACAAATACGTCATCAGCCGCGGCCAGGTGCCGGCGATCAACACGCCGGAGGAATTCGCCGCCGAGATCAAGGCCGAGCGCGCCGCCGCCCGCGACGTGGTCAAGGAAGCGGGCTTGCAGCCGCAGTAGGCGGCTTTCTCGCCCTGTGATGAGCGGGGACAAATCGTCCCCGAACAAGCCTTATTCACCCGATATGGGGGACAGTCAGCGGTTAACCGCCGATTCGGCCCCCATAGCCCCATGCGCTTCACGCCCCAGTTCCTCGATGAGCTGAAAGCCCGCCTTCCTGTCTCGGAGGTGGTGGGCAAGCGCGTCAAGCTCATGCGCTCCGGCCGCGAGTTCAAAGGCCTGTCGCCGTTCAACAAGGAGAAGACGCCGTCCTTCTTCGTGAACGATCAGAAGCAGGCATGGTTCGATTTCTCGTCCGGCAAGAACGGCAGCATTTTCGATTTCGTCATGGAGTCGGAAGGCGTCACGTTCCCGGAGGCGGTCGAGCGGCTGGCGCAGATGGCCGGCGTGCCGCTGCCGAAAGTCTCGCGCGAGGACGAGGAGCGCGCGGCCCGGCGCAAGTCGCTGCATGACGTCATGGAGCTGGCGGCGAAGTTCTTCCAGGATACGCTCGCCGCCCGCGCCGGCGCGAAAGCGCGCGGCTATCTCGCCGACCGCGGCATCGATGTCTCGACGTGCGCTCGGGCCGCGAGTTCAAAGGGCTGTCGCCGTTCAACAAGGAGAAGACGCCGTCCTTCTTCGTGAACGACCAGAAGCAGGCCTGGTTCGATTTCTCCTCCGGCAAGAACGGCAGCATTTTCGATTTCGTCATGGAGTCGGAAGGCGTCACGTTCCCGGAGGCGGTCGAGCGGCTGGCGCAGATGGCCGGCGTGCCGCTGCCGAAGGTCTCGCGCGAGGACGAGGAGCGCGCGGCCAGGCGCAAGTCGCTGCACGACGTCATGGAGCTGGCGGCGAAGTTCTTCCAGGACACGCTCGCCGCCCGCGCCGGCGCGAAAGCGCGCGGCTATCTCGCCGACCGCGGCATCGATGTCTCGACGCAACTGAAATTCCGCCTCGGCTACGCGCCGGGCGAGCGCTACGCGCTGAAGGAGCATCTGGGCTCGCACGGCATCCCGACCGAGGACATGGTCGAGGCCGGCCTGCTGATCGCGGGCGACGACATTCCGGTGCCGTTCGACCGCTTCCGCGACCGGGTGATGTTCCCGATCAGCGATCTGCGCGGGCGCGTCATTGCCTTCGGCGGCCGCGCGCTGGAGAAGGACGCGCAGGCGAAGTACCTCAATTCGCCGGAGACGCCGCTCTTCCACAAGGGCGGCACGCTCTACAACATCGCCGCCGCGCGCCAGGCGGCGCACGATGGCGCGCCCATCATCGTGGTCGAAGGCTATGTCGACGTCATCGCCATGGTGAGCGCGGGTTTTCCCGCCACCGTCGCGCCGCTCGGCACCGCGCTGACCGAAGACCAGCTCGGCCTGCTGTGGAAGATGGCGGACGAGCCGCTGCTCTGCTTCGACGGCGACAATGCCGGCGTGCGCGCCGCCTACCGCGCGGTCGACATCGCGCTGCCGCGCCTGCTGCCCGGCAAGAGCCTGAAATTCGCGCTGCTGCCGCAGGGCCAGGACCCCGACGACCTGTTCCGTTCGGGCGGGCGCGAGGCCATCGCCGAGGTGATCGCCGCCGCGCGCCCGCTCGCCGCCATGCTGTGGGCGCGCGAGACCGAAGGCCATCAGTTCGACACGCCGGAGCGGCGCGCAGCGCTCGAAGCGCGCCTCAACGCGTTGACCGCCGGCATCGGCGACGAATCCGTGCGCAAATATTACCGGCAGGATTTCAACGCGCGGCTGTCGCAATTCTTCGCGCCCGCGCAAGGCCCACGCCGCGAGCAGCGCGGCCAAGGGCAGGGGCAAGGGAATTGGCGCGAGCGAAGCGACCGCCGCGACGCGCCGCAGCGCTTCGCCCTCACGCCGCGCTCCGCGTCCGGCAAGCCGGCGCCCTACGTCGTGGTCAGCAACCAGATGGCGTCGAGCTCGGTGATGCGCGGCCCGCGCAGCACGGTGCCGCTGCGCGAGGCGCTCATTCTGCAGGCCGCGCTCAACCATCCCTGGCTGCTGCACGACCACCTGGAGGAACTGGCCTCGCTCGAGTTCCGCCATGCCGAAGCCGAGAAACTGAAAGGCGCGCTCATCGACATCGCCGCCCATGCTGCCGCCGCCGACGCCGCCGCCGTCGCCGCCGAGATCGCCAGCCGCGGCCTGACCGAGGCGGCCGCCCGCATCGCCGCCGCCATCACCACCGTCTCGGTCTGGGGGGCCCGCCCGGACGCCGCCCCGGACGATGTTTTGGTGACCTGGGCGCAATTGGTCGCCTTGCATCGGCAGTGGAATTCACTAGTTAAGGAGCTCAAGGACGCCGAGCAGGCGCTCGGCCAGGACGCGAGCGAAGCCAATTATCTGCGATTGCGCGACGTCCAGGCCCGGCTTGCCCGGATGGACGGCACCGAGGCCCTGATCGAGGGGTTCGGGGCCTCTTCCGGACGCGGCGCCCGTAGCTTATGAGCATGACCCTCAGCCTCTAAAAATGGCGGGGGACGGCCGGGCCAGCGTGGAATAAGAGGTCGATTCGCGCGGTAAACTTCAGGGTTAATCGGGGCTTAAGCGGGTTCCGGGAACACTGAGCGACCTGATTTGGGGGCGGCGCCAGATTCCTTGGGCGCGGCCCTTTTTGGCCATGTGCACAGAGCCATGGGCACTTTATACGGGCTGCCCGCGTTGGCCGGGTAGGTCCAGGAGAGACGGAATGGCGAGCAAGGCGAAGCAGCAGCCCAAAGAAGAAGCCCCCGAGAAAGAGGCCGAAGGCGCAGCCGATTCCCCGCTGCCGCTGCTCGACCTGTCGGACGCCGGCGTCAAGAAGATGATCAAGGCCGCCAAGAAGCGCGGCTTCGTCACCTACGAACAGCTCAACGCCGTGATGCCGTCCGAGGAGGTCACCTCCGAGCAGATCGAGGACACCCTCGCGATGCTCAGCGAGATGGGCATCAACGTGGTGGAGACCGAGGACGCCAACGAAGACGACGGCGAGGAGAAGGCCACCGACGAAGTGGCCGCCGCCGACGATGACGACGAGGACACCGGCACCGAGGTGGTCGAGGCCAAGACCAAGTCGCTCGCCACCACCGAGAAGAAAGAGCCGTCCGAGCGCACCGACGATCCCGTGCGCATGTATCTGCGCGAGATGGGCTCGGTCGAGCTGCTGTCGCGCGAGGGCGAAATCGCCATCGCCAAGCGCATCGAGGCCGGCCGCGAGGCGATGATCGCGGGCCTCTGCGAGAGCCCGCTCACCTTCCAGGCCATCATCATCTGGCGCGACGAGTTGAACGAAGGAAAAGTCTTCCTCCGCGACATCATCGATCTGGAAGCGACCTATGCCGGCCCCGACGCCAAGGCGATGCAGCCGCCGGTGATCGGCCCCGACGGCAAACCCATTGCGCAGGTGCCGGGCGCTATTCCCGTTCCCGGCGCGCCGCATTTGCAGGTCGTGCAGTCGCCGGTGGCGCCGCCGGCAGCGCCGCCCGCCGCCACCCCGTTCAAGGCCGCGGGTGCGCCAAATGCGCACGGCGCGCCGGGCGTCGCCGCCGACGGCGAGGAGCCGAAGGATCCGGCCGAGGCCGCCGCCGAGAGCGATTACGACGAAGACGACATGGAGAATTCGCTGTCGCTCGCCGCGATCGAGGCCGAGCTCAAGCCGAAGGTGGTCGAGACCTTCGACAACATCGCCGACTGCTTCAAGCGCCTGCGACGTCTGCAGGAACAGGACATCGAATTCCGCCTGAAATCCTCCTCGCTGTCGCCGGCGCAGGAGCGCAAATACAAGAAGCTGAAGGAAGAGATCATCTCCGAGGTGAAGTCGCTGCGGCTCAACCAGGCGCGCATCGATTCGCTGGTCGAGCAGCTCTACGACATCAACAAGCGCCTCGTCTCCAACGAAGGCCGCCTGATGCGGCTGTCGGAGAGCTACGGCGTCGCGCGCGACGACTTCCTCAAGCAGTATCTCGGCGGCGAGCTCGACCCGCGCTGGCTCAACCGCGTCTCCAAGCTGTCGGCCAAGGGCTGGAAGAACCTGGTCGCCAAGGAGAAGGACCGCATCAAGGAGATCCGCGGCCTGGTGCACGACCTCGCCGCGCAGACCGGCGTCGAGATTTCCGAATTCCGCAAGATCGTGCACGGCGTGCAGAAGGGCGAGCGCGAGGCGCGCCAGGCCAAGAAGGAGATGGTGGAGGCGAACCTGCGCCTGGTCATCTCCATCGCCAAGAAATACACCAACCGCGGCCTGCAGTTCCTCGACCTGATCCAGGAAGGCAATATCGGCCTGATGAAGGCGGTCGACAAATTCGAATACCGCCGCGGCTACAAGTTCTCGACCTACGCCACCTGGTGGATCCGCCAGGCCATCACGCGCTCGATCGCCGACCAGGCGCGCACCATCCGCATCCCGGTGCACATGATCGAGACCATCAACAAGATCGTGCGCACCTCCCGCCAGATGCTCAACGAGATCGGCCGCGAGCCGACGCCGGAGGAGCTGGCCGAAAAACTCGGCATGCCGCTGGAGAAGGTGCGCAAGGTCCTCAAGATCGCCAAGGAGCCGCTGTCGCTCGAGACGCCGATCGGCGACGAGGAGGACAGCCATCTCGGCGATTTCATCGAGGACAAGAACGCCATCCTGCCGATCGACGCGGCCATCCAGTCGAACCTGCGCGAGACCACGACGCGCGTGCTGGCCTCGCTGACGCCGCGCGAGGAGCGCGTGCTGCGCATGCGCTTCGGCATCGGCATGAACACCGACCACACGCTGGAGGAAGTCGGCCAGCAGTTCTCGGTCACGCGCGAGCGCATCCGCCAGATCGAGGCGAAGGCGCTGCGCAAGCTGAAGCATCCGAGCCGGTCGGAAGCTGCGGAGCTTCCTCGACAACTGACCCGCGTGCTCGCCCTCGGGCACCCTCGAACAGTCCTAGAGACGCCGACGCTCCCTTCCCGTATGCGTCGGCGCCATCTACGTTGGGTTCTACGGCATCGCGATTCGCATGTATTTTCGTCGATCATCCGCCGCCGCATTTCCAGGCGGTCTATGGCGAGTCACTGAAGCCAACTATCGCATATCGCCACGGGCGAGGTGATCGACGGGCATTGCCGCGACGGCGGCGCGGCTGGTCAAGCGATGGACCTTGGCGCATCAGCGTGAGTTGCGGCTCGAATTGGGACCGCGCCCGTGCTAAGCTGCCGCTCACGGAAGCTGATTCAGCCGGTCATCCCCGCGAAAGCGGGGATCCAGTAATCACGGAATCAAACGGCGGGCGATGAGCCCGCCGTTTTTGTCATTTGCTGGCACTAGGTTGCTGCCGCTATGCTCACAATGCAATTTAGTGGGCTATACGAACATAGACCTGCGCACGCATAGTGTGTTACGCCGGGTCGAATGGCAGTACGCGTTGCGATCGACGACTATGCCGACGTTGGAGGATGACGCTTTGCGAAAAAGCGCGCCAGGTACGCAAGCTGCGTTACGTCGACAAGATATTTGCGATCTCTGGCCGCCAATGAATGGCTGCATGGCGAACTGCGGCCGTACGCACAGCGTCGATCGTTGTGTGACTGGCGTCGACATCTTGCGGCCCCATGATTGCGCCTCGTACGCTGTCGATGCGCTGACGGTCTTGCGCGAATAATAAAATAACTTCTTCACTTAATTCCCAACGCATAAAATTCAAAGAATATTCACCCGCGCGAGGGGCATCCTGCAGGACACCGCGAAACGTGGGGTGGCGGCGCACAAATAAAAACGCCGGCGCTTTCGCGCCGGCGTCGTCGTTGAAACCTTAGATCAGACGGCTTGCAGATTGGCGGCGGCGGATTTGCCGCTGCGCTGATCGGCCTGCACGTCGAACGAGAGCTTCTGGCCTTCGTTGAGATTGCTCATGCCGGCCTGCTCGACCGCCGAGATGTGAACGAACACATCCGGGCCGCCGCCGTCCTGCACGATGAAGCCGAAGCCTTTTTGCGAATTGAAGAACTTAACGGTACCTGTGGCCAAAGTGGCCTCCTTTTGAAAACGCAGATTATGCGTCTATGCCCCATGCGAACCATTCGCATGGGCCTCATATCCGGATTATTGCGTGTTCTTGGGGGTAAGGCCCGTTAGGACCGAAACGACAAGGTCAGGCTCAATCGCGAACACGCCCTATATGGGCGTTCGCCGCCTCATTTGCAATCGGGCGCCTTATTTCACCTTCATCATCTTTTCGGGCTTGGCGCCGACGCGGCGGGCGCTGACGATCTTGAGCGGCGCGCGGCCGGATTTCTCGGCGATCTCGCGGTCCTGCTCGATCAGGAAGCCGAGCGCGGGTTCGTCCTTTTCGAGGCCGCCGAGCAGCTCCGCCGGCACGCGCCGGTTGGAGCGCTGCGAGCCGTCCTCGTAGACGACGTCGAAGAACACGAATTCGCCCTTGGGGTTGGTGCCCGGTTTTGTCGCCATGGTGGGTGTTCTTTCCGAAATGCAAAACCCCGCGGTGTCCGGGCGGGGCGTTATTTGCTGCGGCGTATATAGGAAGATGAGGGGTTTTTGCAAAGACTCTAACGCGTCATTCCGCGCGAACCGGGCATCCATGCCGAGTCAGCGGGGACCCAGTGATCACGACAGTGCGGGTTCCCGATTGCCGGGTCAGGCCGAACGAACGGTTGGGGAGAGTGCGACGCATGAGGTTCATATGACGCGCATTGCTGCGGTTTTCTGTTCACGCTCGTTTCTCGCCGTGCCCGCGTCGGCGGCGCAATGCGGCGGTAATTTCAACAGCTTCCTCGTCGCAGATGGCGCGCGACGCGCAGGCGCAAGGCGTCTCGCAACAGGTCATCGCGCAGGGCTTCGCCGGCCTCAGCCCCGATCAGACCGTGCTGTCCTTCGACCGCCGCCAGAAGGGCATGTTCCACTCCAAGAGCTTCGAGGAATACGCCCGCACGCGCGTCATCCCGGCGCGCATCAGCCGCGCCAAGCGGCTGATGCAGAGCCACGCGCAATTGCTCGACCGCATCGAGCGGCAGTCCGGCGTGCCGCGCGAATTGATCATGGCGATCTGGACCATGGAGACCGACAACGGCACCGGCGACATGGGCAAGCTGCCGGTGGTGCGCACGCTCGCCTCGCTGGCCTGGGATTGCCGCCGCACCGAGCTGTTCCAGGGCGAGCTGATCGCGGCGCTCAAGATCGTGCAACGCGGCGACCTGCCGTTGCGCGACCTGGTCGGCGCCTTCGCCGGCGAGATCGGCCAGACCCAGTTCCTGCCGTCGTCCTACATCAAGTACGGCGTCGACTACGACGGCAACGGCCACGTCGACCTGCGCCACTCGGTGCCGGACGTGCTCGCCTCCACCGCCAATCTGCTCAAGCAGAACGGCTGGCAGGCCGGGCAGCCCTACGGCGAGGGCACCGCCGAATTTCGACGCCATGCGCGAATGGAACCACTCCGAGATCTATCGCAAGACGCTCGTGCTGTTCGCGGAGCGGCTGGAGGGGCGCGATGCCGGCGAGCGCTCACCTGATCCCGCAGCGGGGAGGGGAGAGCTACTCCAACCCCTCGATAATCCGGATATCGCGCACCGCGCCGTCGCCGAGCGCCTTCAACGCGTCCTGGTAGCCGGGCGAGTCGTGCGCGTCGATGGCGTCTTTGAGGCTGGGGAATTCGGTGATGACGATGCGTTCCTTCTCGCCCGCCTCGTAGGTCATCTGCGGCACGCCGCGGCAGAGATATTTGGCGCCGAACTTGGTGGTCGCCGGCGGCGCCAGCTTGGCATAGGCCTTGAGCTTGGCGGGATCCTTGATCGAGCGATAGGCGGAAATCCAGTAGGCCTTGGGCATTCTCGTCTCCCGTGTGGTTGCTGTTTGTTGGGACAGTTTCTAGCATCGCGCCGTCAATTCCGGGAGAGCAAACATGAAACTGCCCAGCCGCATGGTCGACATTTCGGTCGCGCTCGACAACGAGACGGTGCTCGATCCGCCCTTCATGCGGCCGAAGATCGACTACAAGACCGGCAAGGACAACGCCTGGACCGCTGCTGGCGAGGCTTTTCCCGGGCTGAAATCCGAGGACCTGCCGGACGGCGAGGGCTGGGCGGTCGAGCAGGTCACGCTCGCCACCCACAACGGCACGCATATGGACGCGCCCTATCACTTCCAGTCCAAGGACATCCACGGCAACCGCATGAAGACCATCGACGAGGTGCCGCTCGACTGGTTCTTTCGTCCCGGTGTGAAGCTCGACTTCCGCGCGCTGCCGGACGGCCACATGGTCAGCGCCAAGGAGGTCGAGGCCGAGCTTCGCGCGCATCGGCCATGAGCTCAAGCCGTTCGACATCGTGCTGGTCAACACCCGCGCCGGCTCCCGCATCGGCAAGGACGACTACATGGCGGCCGGCATCGGCATGGGGCGGGAAGCCACGCTCTATCTCACCTCGCGCGGCGTGCGCGTCTGCGGCATCGACGCCTGGGGCTGGGACGCGCCCTTCGTGCACACCATGAAGCGCTGGGACGCGACGCACGACCCCTCGATCATCTGGGAGGGCCACAAGGCCGGCCGCGAGATCCCCTATTGCCACATGGAGAAGCTGTGCAATCTCGAGCAGCTGCCGGCGCACGGTTTCACCGTCGCCTGCTTCCCGGCCAAGATCAAAGCGGCGTCCGGCGGCTGGACGCGGGCGGTGGCGCTGTTCGACTGAGGCTGGTTAACGGATCGTTAAACCGCGCGGCGCGCTTTGCGGCCAAATCGTGCGTTTTGCGACAATGTTGCGACGCAGCGCATGAGTTCTCGCGCATGGACCGCATGCTCATATAAGCCTAGTAAAATCAGCGAATCTGCGTATATTGCATTGCAACAACAATAAAAGAAACCTGGGAGGCGCCAAGGAGCCTGAAAGGAAGGTTTCCATGGCTTACGCATCGTCCGCGGTTTTCCCGCGCAGCCTCACAGTTCCGAAAATCACGCCGCGCGCAAAGCGCAGCGTCTTCCTCCGCCTGCTCGACGCGATCGAGCAAGCCAACATGCGCCGCGCCGAGCGTGAGATCGCCCGCTATCTCGGCACCACCGGCGGAAAAATCACCGACGACGTCGAGCGCGAAATCGAGCGCCGCTTCCTCACCCGCTAACGATCGATTTTTAAGGAGACTAAAGAATGTCGACTCTTGTTGTCCGCGCCCCGCATGCCCCGAAACTATTGTCGCCGCTGCGCGGCTTGGCGCGCGTCGCCTCCGTCGCGCTGATTGTGCTCGATGTTTTCGACGAAGCGCAGCGCCAGGCTTACGAAGCCAAGCGCCGCTATCCGTTCATGACCTGGTGAACAGCGGCGACCCCGCCATAGCGCCGGTCAACAATTCGTTTGCGTCCTTGCGAGCCGTCGAGCGGCCGCAACGCGCGGCGCTTGACCTTCCAGCCGTCGGCGGTGCGCACCAGGTCCCAGCGGTTGGCGCCGGCGCGGTGAATGCGAAAGCCGATCGAGGCGCCGTGTCCCGGCACGTCCATGGGCGCTGCGCCGTGATGCGGCGTGATGACCTGCAAATATGAAATCGCCACCGCCGTGTCGCCGTCGATCTCGACTCGCGGCAAGCCGGCGAAATGGCAGAGGCCGCCCGCGATCGCTGCGCGATGTGCATCGGTTGCAACGATTGCACCGATTGCCTCGTTGCCTTTGGCCCCCTTGCCGCCGCCAAGATCGACCGTGCCTTCGGGCGTGAAAGCGTTGCGGTAGTAGTTTTCGTTGCCGGTGTCGGCGGCCGGCGGATGGCTGGCAATCAGGTGATAGATCGCAAGCTTGTCCTCGACCAGGCGCAGACGCTGCTCGAGCGTCTGTTGCGGCGTACTCATGCTGTCCTCCGGGTATTAGCGTTCGGCGCGGAGGATACACGCTGCGCGGCCAGGCCGCGACGTGGCTGTCTTCAGTGCGGCGGATGATAATTTCGCGTATAGAAATCGGCCCATATCAAAGCGGCCGCGTAGATCGCGAACATGGCGACGATGGCGGCAACGACGACGGCGGTTTCGGTCGGCATGGTGAACGTCCCTTCCGGTGTCGGTTCTGCGACACCGAAACTTAGGTCGTGAGCCGCCGCGGCGGGTTTGACGTGAATCAAATCGACAATCCTTAACGCTGCGACGTCCCGCCGCACGCCTGTTAACGTTACTGATTTCAATTCGTGATGGAACGCCGCGGGGGCCTACGCCGTTGCGCCACAAACTTGCCTTGGTTTCTGGAGAAAAGCCGCGCTTCCCCCACCACCGATTCTCCAATCTGTCCCAGCAACGGAGCCGACATGATTCGCCATCTTCTTATTGCAACGACTCTGCTTGCGCTCGCCGCTCCCGTATCGTCCGTTTCCGCACAGCATCGCCGCCACACCGCATCGCTCGATGCCAACGGCAATCTCGATGCGCTGATCTCCAGTCAGGCGGCCGCCAATGGCGTGCCGGAGGAGCTGGTGCGCCGCGTGATCCGCCGCGAGAGCGGCGGTAACCCGCGCGTCGTGAGCGCCGGCAATTACGGTCTGATGCAGATCAAGCTCGGCACCGCGCGGGCCATGGGCTATCAAGGCGACGCTGCCGGTCTGCTCGACCCCAATACCAACATGACTTATGCGGTGAAATATCTTGCCGGCGCCTATCACGCCGCCGGCGGCAATTCCGACCGCGCCGTGCACTACTATGCCGCCGGCTATTATTACGCGGCCAAGCGCAATGGCCTGATGGCCAGCAAGGCAATGCGACCGGCGCTTGCATTCGCCGGGATCGGCAACGATCCCGCTTATCAAGCGACGCCGGCAGATCAAGAAGGAAATTGCGCGAAGCGATGGCGACCAGCGCGTCAGGCGCAGCGTCCTCATCCAGCCTTTATACCGGGAAGCTCGATTATCATTGAGCCGGGCGGCAGCGCGCGCGTGCGTCGCGCGTCTGCGGCCGGCTTGCCGCTATTGCCGAACAGCGCTTCGAACAGATTGAACTGCGCCGAAGCCTCCTGCTTTGCGGGCGCGGTGACTTTGCGCGCCGCGCGCGCCGCGGCGCCGGCTACTGGTTGCGTTGGCCGGCTGGGCTCGGCCGGCGGGCGCGGCCTCGCTCTCATGACGGGCCTTGGCGCGCTCGGGCGTCATATCACCGGCGGCTTCTCTTCGTGCGGGATCACCGGCAACTCGGCTGACGAGCTTTCCCCGATGTCGACCGGAATGCTTGCGGCCGGCTGCGGGATCGTTCCGGTCACGTCCTCCGGGTCGGCGTCGTTGCGGCTGGCGGGAACGGCGGCGACCGCCGGCGGCTGCTCGGCCTGCGGCGGAGCCGGAGGCGGCACGCTGCGCACCGTCGTGTCCGGCAATTCGCGCAGCCGGTTAAGCTCGACGGCGCGCCGCGCGGCTGCGAGCAGGAGAAACTGCGGCCATTCCGGATGTTGCTCGCGCGCAATGAGCGCGCCGCCGGCGCCGGTCAAATGGCCGCGCGGATCGCCCGGCGGATTGAGCGCCAGGAGCAAAATCGCGATGGCGAGGAGTACGCCGCCTACTGGAATCACTCGAAGAATCGGCAGCATGGCCTGTGCATAACTGAGTCGGCCTGTTTTCCAAATACGAACGCAAAATCATTTTCGCCGCTTGCGGCAATCGCGACACAGGCAGGGCGAGTCCGCGCGCGCGCGCGGCACCGACAGGCCGTGACAGCGGCGAGCGCGGTTGGTAAGGAACTGCGCTCGGCCGTCACGGGGGAAGCGTCATGTTCAAGAAACCGAATGTCCCAATCATCGCCATCGAGGAACATTACTGGGACCCCGAACTGTCCAAGCATTTCACCGGCCCCGAGGCCGGCCGCGGCAACGAGACCGACAAGATGCTGTTCGATCTCGGTGAGCTGCGGCTCAAGCAGATGGACGAGGCCGGCATCGACGTCCAGTTGCTCTCGCACGGCGCGCCGTCGACGCAGAAACTGCCGATCGACATCGCCGCCGACCTAACGCGCCAGGTCAACGACCGGCTGGCCAAGGTCTGCGCCGCCAACCCGAAGCGCTTTGCCGCCTTCGCGGCGCTGCCGACCGTGGACCCGAAGGCCGCCGCCGACGAGCTCGAGCGCACGGTGACCAAGCTCGGCTTCAAGGGCGCCATGATCCACGGCATGTCGAACGGCGAATTTCTCGACCTGAAAAAATTCTGGCCGATCTATGAGCGGGCCGAGAAGCTCGACGTGCCGATCTACTTCCATCCCTCGCTGCCGCACCCGAGCGTGACCGAGATCTACTACCAGGAATACGCCAAGGACTTCCCCTTGGTGGTGCGCCCGGCCTGGGGCTACACGGTCGAGACCGCGACGCAGGCGATCCGGCTGGTGCTGTCCGGCGTGTTCGAGAAGCACCCGAACCTGAAGGTCGTTCTCGGCCATTTCGGCGAGACGCTGCCGTTCCTGGTCTGGCGCATCGACGCGTCGCTCAAGCGCCCGGGCCAGAAGCCGCTCAGCTTCCGCGACATCTTCTGCAAGAACTTCTACGTCACCACCAGCGGCTTCTTCTCCAACCCGGCGCTGTTGTGCTGCGTCATGGAGATGGGCGTCGACCACATCCTGTTCGCGGTCGATTGGCCGTTCGTGCCCGACAACAAGGGCGCGGTGGACTGGATGGCGGGCATTCCGCTGTCCGACGAGGACAAGGCGAAGATATTGAGCGGCAACGCCAAGCGGCTGTTCAGGATGTAATCAAGCGACCGGATGCTGCCGGTAATACCCGGCGTCCTGCGGTGATTGCGTCCAGTCCGGCTTGCCGCGCCAGGCGCAAAAATGCGCGCGCATGTCGGCGCCATAGCGCACGCGGAACAGCATGGTGCGCGCCGGCCCGTTCTCATATTCGTGCACTTCACCGGGCGGATGCACCACAAAGGCGCCCGGCGTAATCGCGACCGTCTCTTGCGGCGTGCGCATGGTGCCGCCGCCGGAGACGCAGAAATAGATTTCGGTGGCGTCCGGATGGCAGTGGTAGGGGCTGATCTGGCCGGGCTCCCAGCAGGCGACGGTGACGTCGCCATCGGCGACACGGCCGAGGATTTTCTCGACGTGGTGCTTCGGATTCCACTCTTGTTCGCGTTCGAGGCTGAAGACGTGCATGGCCAGGCTCCCGCATTCAGGCGGCGAGCCTAGCGCAAGGATACGTCCGGCAGTAGAAGGAAGCGGTTTCGGGCCCGTAGCTCAACTGGTTAGAGCCGACCGCTCATAACGGTCTGGTTGGAGGTTCGAGTCCTCCCGGGCCCACCACCTGCTTCGCGCGCTACGGGCTTCGCGCCTGCCCTGACGCGTAGGGCGCAGGCGAAGCGCTCGCGAGCTACGGCTCGGCAAGCCTACAATGACGAATCTAGCGTCGCTCTCAGCGCACGGTAACCGTGGCGCCGACCCTGGCGCGGTCGTAGAGGTCGATCGCGTCGTCGTTTGCCATGCGGATGCAGCCGGACGACACCGCGGCGCCGATCTTCCACGGCTCGTTGGTGCCGTGAATGCGGAACAGCGTCGAGCCGAGATAGAGCGCTCGCGCTCCGAGCGGATTATCCGCGCCGCCTTCCATATGCTTCGGCAGGTCGGGGAAGCGCTTGAGTTCGCCCGGCGTCGGCGTCCAATCCGGCCATTCGCGCTTCATCGAAACGGTGGTGGTGCCGCGGAAGCCGTAGCCTTCCATGCCGACGGCGATGCTGTAGCGCATCGCCTGGTTGTTGCCGAGGACGTAGTAGAGATAGCGGTTTTTGGTGTCGACGATGATCGTGCCCGGCGACGCGCTGCTCTGATACGCGACCTGCTGGCGCGGCACCTGGCTGTAGTACAGCCCGAAAGGCGTCTGCATCGTCCACGGATCGCGCTCGCTGGTCTTGGGCGCAATCTGCGGCCCGTGGCCGGCCGACGCGTAAGCCTGCGTACCGTTGCTCGCCTGGTTGGACGCACAGCCCCCAAGCAGCAAGCCCGCGACGACAAGAGAACCAAGGACAACAGAAATCTTCACGACGCCACCCAGTCAAAAAGCTCACAACCAAGGAAAGCCGCGGAACGCCGGGCCACCCTTTCTGCAACGCCGATTCAATACGCAGTGCGGCCGACGCCCTCTAGTGCCTAAAAGCCACACTCCCAGATGTTTTAACCATTTGGCGGCGCGCCCGCCGCGACCGTGGCTGGGCGGATAATCACGAGAATCCAGAGGCTTGTGATGGGTCCGGCGCTAGCCAGCCAGCGACCGCACTTCCTCGAGGATCACCGAATTGAGGATTTCCTCCAGGCGCGCGAGCGCGCGGGCAACCGTCGCCCCGTTCATGACGCGGTGGTCGTAGATGATCCGCACATCGAGCACGCCGTCGCTGCTCATGACGCCGTAATTGAGCAATGTGGTCAGCGGCGACAGCGGGTGCAGGGATTCGGCGTTGAGCGCGGAATAGACCGAGACGCCGAAGGTGCCGAAATAGTTGCCGCGCTGGCGGCCCCAATTCAGGCAGATCCACCACAGCGCGCGCCGTATCGGCTTGGGCAGCCGCGCGAAGTTCATGGTGCGGCGGAAGTCTTTGATGCTTTCGACCGGCGCGGTCGAACCGTGCTCGAGCTGCCGCCCGATCTCGCGCAGCGACTGGCGCGCCGGCTCCTTGATCGAGATGGAAAAAAGGCCCGGCTCGCCGCGGTATTCGCGCTCGACGATGATAGTCGCGTTGCTCTGCGGATATTCGTAGAGATGGTGCCAGGGCAGCTTGACGTAGGCGCGCCGGAATTCGGGAAATTCGCGCGCCATCAGCGCGTAGGCCTTGGTGAACATCGCGGTCCAGCGCGGCCGCTCCTTGCACGCCGCGCGCGCCGCCATCAGCGGCCCGAGCGCCATGCGTTTTTGCACCGGCACGGTCGGAATGCCGCGGGCGAAATACAAAAGATCGATGACCATGCGCCGCGGCACGGACAAGGGAATCATTCGCCCGCGCATGAAGCCCCCCGCGCCTTTGGCAGCATCAAAAAACCCACGGAACGATGCGCTTGGTCTGCGACATGTAGGAGCGGTAGTCGTCGCCGAAGGACTCCAGCATCATCTGCTCCTCGCGGCGCACGCGAAACGCGAACAGGATCCCAGCCCCCACGACGCCCGCCAAGCCGGCAAGCCAGTTCGGCAACAGCAGCAGCTGGGCAAGACCCAACAAGAAAAACGAAGAATACATCGGATGTCGAATAAGCCGATAGATGCCGGTCTTGACCAAGGCATGCTGCTCGCGGACCTGCAGCGAGATCGACCAGTTGCGCCCAAGATCGACATGGCTGCGGCGAAATACCCAGAGCGCGGCAGACCGTTGTTGCTGCTCCAAGCCAAGCGATGGCGGGGATAAAGGGCCGATCGAAAGATGCCGGAAATCCGCTCAAAACATAAAGCGCCGGGATGACGAACAGGCCAAGCACCGCCATGGCGAGCAGACCGGATTCGCGCCGGTCGAAGAGCGATTTGCTCACCCCGATCTTCTTGGCCTTGCGTTCAAAGGGTCGGCGAATGAGGTACCAGCCAACGAGTCCGGCGAACCAGACCAGGGCGGCGACGGTCGGCGTCATGATGAACACATCTTTAGGCCAGAACGCCGCCGCCGCCAACAACCGGTCTGTTTATATGCTTTTTCGCGCCCTCCGGCTGCGTGCTGAATCTTGACGTGGACGCTTCGGCGATGGAAATATGGTTGCGGGGCAATAGCGAACAGTCGAGGGCTGCCTTGATCACACGCATCGTTTCCCTAGCCGTGTTCATCACGACGTGCGCGCTGCTCGCGCCGACCGTTGCCAGCGCCCGCGAAATCGTCCGCTTCAATGGTGGCTACTCGGCGGGCACGATCGTCATAAAGACGAACGAACGCAGGCTTTATTACGTGCTCGGCGACGGCCAGGCGATCCGCTATCCGGTGGGCGTCGGCAAGCGCGGCATGGCCTGGTCGGGCACGGCCTTCATCGACGGCAAATACATCAAACCGGGCTGGTCGGCGCCCGAATCGATCCGCAAGGACTACTCGCGGCTACCCGCGGTCGTGCCGGGCGGCAGCCCGAGCAATCCGATGGGCGCGGCCGCGATGACGCTGAGCGGCGGCGGCGAATATGCCATCCACGGCACCAACAATCCCGGTTCGGTCGGCGGGTTCGTGTCCCATGGCTGCATTCGCATGTACAACGCCGACATCATGGACCTGTACAACCGCGCCAGTTACGGCACGACTGTGGTCGTGCTGCGCTAGCCGGGGGCGGCGATGCGTGGCGGAATGCCTCAAAGGCTCGCGCAAAGAACTGAGGAAAACTCAATGAAACCGCGTCATTTTGCCATCCTGCTTTCAGCGCTCGCCCTTTTTGCAATGTCGGCTGCGCCGGCGCTGGCCTGGTGGCAATTCGTTTCCTATACGCCTAATGGCGAACGCAAAGTGCATACGCCCTACGCGAACGAAAAAATCTGCCAAGCCGCGCTTAAGCAGGTCGAAGCGGAGCTCGGCGAAGAAATATCCCAAGCTCTATCCCAGCGTCGGCAGCTGCGAGGAATATCGCTGAGGCTGTGGATGACCGGCGGTGTTTGCCTACGATTCGACCAAAAAGGTTCTCCCCAGCCTGCATTCGTCATTCGTTCGAATGGGATTGGCCCCTGAAGCCACGCTCAAACCGCAAAAAAGCCCATATAACACTGGAATTTCAGATATCCCGGCCTTTGCACAATTGTGTGGAGTGTGGCTTTTGCGCACTAGCTGACCGATCGCCCGGTCTGTACAGCTTAAGGGGTTAAGAGGGTAAAACACGGGTGGCGTCACCATGAAAAAAATCCTGATTCTCTTCTGCTCGGTTATTCTTGCTATCGGCGTGGCTGGTTGCGCTGGCAAAGGCAAGGTTCCGATTGGTAAGGGCAAAGCCCCGGTCGTTCACACCAAGGGCTAAGTCTTCACCTCGCGCGAGGGTGACAAGAATAGGGCCGGCGTTCATCGCCGTGCCCTTTCTTGGACCCCGCGTGCCGGTGGTTTCCGATCTGAACATAAACCTCCGGCGAAAGCCGGAGTTTTTGGCGTCAGTGCTGGGGGCGCGAAGCAGTGAGTGAAATTTACTAACCTCCGTTCAGGTTAGGGAGTTTGCCTATGTGCTATTCGTCCAACTTAGTCCGTAGTCTCGTCGGCGTCGCCATCGCAGCGATTGTCCTGACGGTTCAGGCCCGGCCAGCAAATGCGCAAGCCGCTGCCGAAGAAAAATGGGTCGTCAAGACCAGCCCGGGCAAGAGCCATCCTGGCCGGCCTTATTTCATCGAATTCCGCGGACGCGCTGCCGCCAACTACGGCCACCTGTACGTGCTGTATGGCCGCGTGAACGGCGCTGATCAGATCGTCGCCAGCAGAATTGCCGGGCTGCATCCGGCGGGCGATGCCAAAGACTGCTTCAATTGCAGTCTGTTCAATTGGACGGTCGGACACTTGGTCCCCGTTCCTTCCGAGACCGGCGCCAGCGACGGCGATCTCGAAGAGAAATACGTCACCGCCCGCTATCGGGTGTGGCTGACGGCGGCCGAATTCAAGAAGGTCGACACCTATATCCGCAAGCTGCAAGCCGACAATCCGACCTGGAACGCGCTGTTCAACAATTGCGTCGGTTTCGGCCGCAGTATCGCGGAGTACATGGGTCTGAAGATGCCGATGGCATTCTGGCAGGAACCGGAGGATTTCGTCGAAGGCCTGGCCAGAGAAAACGGCCAGAAAGAAGTACAGCTTCCTCTGAAGGACGCCGGCTGTGGCGGCGTGCGCTCGGCATCGCAAGTTCGCCGCTGCCGCCGCAGAAGCCGACCGTGCAGCCTGCGAGCGCCGCTCAGCCCGCGGCCAAGCCGGTTCCAGCGCCGGTCAAGAAGAAGCCGGTCGCCAGCGTGCCGCAACCGGCGAATGCCATGGCTTCGGAGCCCGAGGGGTCGGCCACGCTTGCCGCGATCTTCAAGCGCGAGCAGCCGATGACGATCAACGCCGCGCAGTAATTTTCTCGATTGGTCGAAAGCGACGGCCGGGCGCGTGCCCGGCCGTTTGATTTTGTGCGCCTAAGCCGGCTTCTTGGCCGCCAGGCGCGCGCCAAGCCGGGCAAGGTCGACCACCATGCGCTCATGCGTGCCCGAGCCGATTTCCTCGGTCTCGTCGCGCGCGCTGACTTTGAACTCGATGCGGCGGCCATCGACCTTTGTGACGTGCGCCTCGGCCGTGACTTGGTGACCGACCGGCGTTGCGGCCAGATGACGGACATTGACCCCGGTGCCGACCGCGCTCTCGCCAGGCTCGAGATAGTCGCGCACCGCGTTGAGCGCGGCATTCTCCATCGCCGTCACCATCATCGGCGTGGCGAACACCTGCGGCAGCGCCGCGTCCTTGAACTGATTGGCAAGATGGGCCGGCGTCACCCGCAGCCTATAGGTTCCCTTGGCTCCGACCGGGATCGGGCGCATGCGTTAGCTCCCTGGCCGCCGCACGTGGTTGATCGCCGGCGCCAACACCGCCAGCACAATGCCGCAGAGCGCGATCGGCACGAAGGCGAACGCGCCAATACCGGTCATGTCCCAGGCCAGTCCGCTGATCACCGGAACGATCACGGCGCAACTATAGCTGATGGTGAACATGGCTGCAGTCACGCGATGCACGTCGTCGGGCGGCGCCAATAGCGGCGGCAGCGCCAGCACCAGCACAAGAATGCCGGCCGCGGCGAAGCCGATCAGCGTCGCCGCGGCGACGACGACCGGGCCGGAGCCGAAGACGATGCCGGCGATGGCGAGCGAACACAGAAGGCCGCTGACGACATAAGGCCAGGCGCGAAGCTCGAACCGGCTGGCGAAAGCGAGCAACAGCACCGAGGCCGGAATCTGTCCCACGTTCAAGCCGGTGAGCGAGGCGCTGATCCAGGCGCCCTCGCCTTGGCTGTTGAGATAATCGGGCAAGAAAGCGTTGGTCGCGAAGTAAGTCGCATTGACGGTGCCGAGCATGATGCCGAGCCGCCAGATCAGCGAAGAGCTCCAATCCGGCCACCAGCGCCGGCGGCCCAATGCGGCGCGTTGCGCGGCGGGCTGCCGCGGCGCCAAGACCATCACGGCTATTGCAATGGCGGCGACCGGCGCGCTCCAAAATGCGAAGCCCCATTGCCAGGTTCCGACCAGCGGCAGCACCAGCGGCAACATCAGCGCCACAGGCAGGGTCTCACCGATGATCAGGCCATTCGTGTAAAGCGCGGTCGCGAAGGCGATCCGTTGCGGCACCCAGGCGCGCACGGCCGGCGGCATGGTCACCTGCATGATGGCGACGCCGGCGCCCATCACGATGGTCATGGCATAGAGCCAGGCGACGTCGGGCAAGGCTCCGCGGAGTGCGCCGCCGAGTGCGTTCAGTGCGAGGCCGACCACCATGGCCGCGGTCACGCCGAGACGTGCGATCAGCAGCGAGCCCGGCACCGCGGCGATTGCGAACAGCATCGAGGGCAGTCCGGTCAGGATGCCAATCTGTGTCGCGTTCAGCGCCAGCTCGTCATGGATACGCGGGATGACCGGCGGAACCGCCAAAATGGTCAGCCGCAAGGCGGCGCCAGCGAGCCAGAGCAGCAGCAGCGCGCTGAGAACGCGCGTGCCGGGATGGCTGCTATTGGGTGCGGTCATGCGGAAGAATCGTTTGGCGGCTGGACGCCGCAGGACGCGGCGCTGCTTCGGTAGCAAATTCCGTGCGGCCAGGGAAACCGGGCGAAGCCGGTGAGAGAAGCGGAAGCCGGTTGAAGTCTACAGCTGGGCGCTCAAGAATCCGCGGCCTAGCCGCTGTGCCTCGACAGCCAGGCGACAATGCGTCCCTTCAATGTCGGCACCAACCTGCGATTTTTTTTCTTGATCAAGCCTTGACGCATCAAGCGTTCGATTTTGTCGGGTGACGGAGTCGGATAGTTGCCAGGTCCGCGCAAGATGCCGCCGACCCGGAGTCCGGCTCTTTTTGGGTACGGCAGGGAGGACACGAGACGCTGCAATCGTATGGTGTGCGGCTTGGTCCGCTCTCGCGCAGCGTCGATTTTGCCGAGGCGGCGCGCGAATTACGTACCGCGCTGCCCGCTTCGCACTTCGATTTTCTGGGGTCGCTGAAAACGTCCTTCGCTCGCGGCCGCTATTTTTTCTGCCATGCCGGTGTGCGGCCCGGCGTCCCGCTCGACCGCCAAAGCCAAGAGGACCTGCTCTGGATCCGCGACGCTTTTCTTATGAGCCGCGAGGACTTCGGCAAGATCGTCGTGCATGGCCATACCCCGACGGCCGAGCCCGAGGTGCGGGCGAACCGGATCGGTATCGACACGGGCGCCTTTGCCAGCGGGCGGCTGACCTGCGTCGTTTTGGATGATGCTGGCCACCGTTTTCTGGCGGTCTGACCAAGTATTTGATATTTCTAGATAATTTAGTGATGCGAGGGGCCAAACGGCCGTTTACCGATCGTCAAGGACGATGGCCGAAGGTGTTATGGCGATGCCGAAACATCTCGGAATCAGAACGGCTTGGACATATGGCGGCCTTGCTTGCGCGCTTGCGCTCACCTTGTGGGCGGGTGCGTCGCTTTCGAACGACGCGCCGGCTGACCGCGCAGCCTGGCAAGAGAAATATCGTCGCCCTGCCGAAATTCCGTTCCCCGAAGGCAATGCCTACTCGGAAGCCAAGTTCAAACTTGGCCGCATGTTGTTCTTCGATCCGATCCTGTCCGCCTCCGAGGCGCGCGCTTGCGCGAGCTGCCATAACCCCGGGCTATCCTGGGCCGACGGCTTGCCGCGGGCGATCGGCGAAAAGCAAGCGACGCTGCCGCTGCGCAGCCCGACGCTGCTGAACGTCGCCTGGGGCGCGCAACTCGGCTGGGACGGACACTTCCGCAATCTGGAAGCGGTCGCCTTCGGGTCCGATTTCGGCGCCCAACAATATGAACATGCCGGAGAAGTCGTTGATCGAGCGGCTCTCCGCCATCCCGGGTTATGTCGAGGCGTTCCATGCCTCCTTCAAAGACGGCGCGATCACGCGGCAGAACATCGAATTCGCGCTGGCGACATTCGAACGTTCGATCGTGTCGACCGAAGCGCCGTTCGACCGCTGGATCAAAGGCGATCAAAACGCCATTAATGATCAGGCCAAACGCGGCTTCGATCTGTTCAACGGCAAGGCCAATTGCGCGGCCTGTCACAGCGGCTGGGCGTTCACCGATGGATCGTTTCACGACATCGGCGTCGCGCGCGACAACGATCTCGGCCGCGGAAAGCTATTTCCGAAATCGGCGAAACTGCAGCACGCCTTCAAGACGCCGACGCTGCGCGACGTCGCGCACCGCGCGCCCTATATGCACGATGGCTCGGTTGCGACGTTGGATGCGGTGATCGATCTTTATGATCGCGGCGGAATCGACCGGCCAAGCCGTGCCGATGAGATCAAGCCGCTCGGGCTAACCAGCACCGAAAAGGCGGAGCTGGTGGCGTTCCTCGAAACGCTGACCGGGAAGCAAGAGCCGGTGTCGGTGCCGCCGCTGCCGCGCTGAGCTGTCTTTACAGGACGATCGGCAACGCGGAGCCGATGAGCGCAAATCCGCCAATCAGCAAGAATCCGGCGCAGGTTTCGATCATTTCCGCACGCGCCGGCAATCGCTCGGCGACATAGGCCGTCGCCGCGCCGAACGTCACCTTGATCAAGCTGACAATGCCGAGCATGACCGCTCCCTGCGCGATATCAATTTCGCGTTGCGCCGGTCATAGCCGCCAAAACTTACCAAGGCGCTTCCGTGCGTGCCCGCTCTGCTGAGGCGCGTGGGCTTTGCCGCCAAAGGTTAACCAAAACTTAAAATTGCCGTATCAGCGTCATCAAACTCCTAAAAAATGTGGTAAAAGGCTAGGGATACCAGATAGCTGTGCGGGGCAGTGGAACTGGTCTCTTAAGTCGCGTTATGGGGTCATAAGCTATGGAAATGGTGAGTTTGCGTAGGCTGTTGCCCGTTGCAGCAGCGACTCCCGCCGCATTTGTGGTTAATGCCCTGGCCGCCAGCCCCGCCGCCGCGCACGTCAAATGGTTCTGCGCCTACAACATCGCCGGCCAGCCGCGCGGGCTGGAAAACGTGCTTTGCCTCGATTTTGAATTCCTGTTCGGGCTGTCGATCCTTGCGCTGATGTGCGGCTGCCTGTGTGAAGGTACCATTGTTGGCGCCTTCATGATGCGGTCGATGGACCGCGCCACCCGCTTCGTACAAGAGAATACCGAACTGATCTTTCGCGCCGGGACCGGCTTCTTCTTCATCGCAATCTGGGCAGCCGGCGGAATTCTCCTGACGCCGGAGCTCAAGACCGACTCGACGCTGATCGCCGCGATCCAGCTCGGCATCGCCGCCGGCATGCTGTCGCGCCGCACGATGCCGCTGTCGGCCGTCGGCATCTTCATTCTGTTTGCGGTGGGGATCTGGAATTACGGCATCTTCCACTTGGCCGACTATCCCGTGTTCTTGGGCGTCGCGCTCTATCTCGCTCTGATGGGACTGCAGCGCGATTTCTTCGGCGCGCGGCCGATCGATGTGGTGCGCTGGTCGGCGGGCATCACCTTGATGTGGGCGTCGATCGAGAAATGGGCCTATCCGGAATGGTCGTATCCGTTGCTGGTCGAACACCCGACCATGACGTTGGGCTTCGATCCCGACTTCTTCATGCGCGCGGCCGGCGCCATTGAATTCGCCCTGGCATTCGCGCTGATGTGGACGCCGCTGGTGCGGCGGATCGCAGCGATCATGCTGGCGGGCATGTTCGTGAGCGCGGTCTTCGAATTCGGCAAGATCGACCTGATCGGACACACGCTGATCGTGGTCGTGCTCTTCGGCATCATCGCGGACAACGCCGGCCAGTCGAAGCTCGTGCGATTCCCGTGGCTGATCCCTGCGGCCTACGCGTCCGCGCTCGCGCTATTCCTCGGGAGCTATTACCTGATGCATGCCGCCTTGTACGGCACGTCGCTCACGTGAGCTATTTGACCTGAACGGTCAGCTTCATCTTGGGATGGATCGCGCATAGCACGTCGAAAGTGCCGGCGACGGGAAACTTGACGCTGGTCTTGCTGCCCGGCTCCTGATCGCCGGAGTCGAATTTGAACTGGTCGGATTCGACGTAAGCGTGATGCCGAAGGTCGGCATCGTCATTGACGATCAGGATCGTGTCACCCTTTTTGATGGTCATCTCGCCCGGGGTGAATTGCCGCCCTTTCTGCGAAACGACGTTTTGCGATTGGGCATGGCTCGTCCAGACACCCAGGCCAGCGACGCTTACACCCAGTGCGAAGGCTAGAAGCGCAGACCGTGCACGCATCACTATGGTGTAAAAATTATTGCGCATTGCGTCCGCCTGGTTGAAACGGCCCCGCAAGGCAAGGTGAGACTGCGCGGTTAAGGCAGCGTTAACGAACCAGCGAGGATTGGACCAACCGCTCAACGGCCTTTAACCGGGGCGGTATAGCCATGCAGGCGTGAAGAACCAGGCGTTTGGCATGCGTGGCCCGAGTATCGAATTGATTGACCGGCTGTTGCCGCGCTGGCGTCGCGGCGCCGCGGCCGTGGCCGCGCTCGGCACGACCATTCGCGGCCGCATCCTGGTCGCGTTTTTGGTCATGAGCATGATCACGGCGGCGCTCGGCTACTACGCGACCTTGGGCATTCAGGACGCCGGCATCCTGGTCGACAAGACCTACGATCAATCGCTGATGTCGATTAATTATGCGCGCGCGGCCGCGGCCGATTTTGCCGCCATGCGCGCCGCTTTCGCGCGCCGCTGGATCGAGAGCGACCCCGCCAACCGCGCCACGCTCGATCTGGAAATCCAGGCCCTTTCCCACACGCTCACCGAAGACCTCGCGGTCGCCGTGCAGCGCTCGCAATCGGAGCGCGCCAAGCGTGCCGCCTTCAATGTTCAGCAGGCGGCCAGCGACTGGAAGAGCATGAGCGAGCATCTGCTCGATCAGACCAAGCTCGACGCCAACTGGGAAACGCTCGACACCTATGCAAGGCAAGGTCGACGAGCAAATCGATTTGCTCGTCAACTACACCGCCGGCGACGGGTTCATCTATCGGCAATCGGCGCGCGCCGCGGTAGCACGCGATATCAACCTCAATGTCGGCGGCACGATTCTCGCCCTGCTGTTGTCGGGCATGGTGGCATGGGCCTTGACCGGCCGCATCATCAAGCCGGTCGCCGCGGCCTCCCGCGTCGCCGAGCACATTGCCGGCGGCAAACTCGACGTTGCGATCCCGGCCGGCGCGGCCGACGAGCTCGGCAACCTGCTGGCGTCGATGAAAGTCATGCGCGACAACATCAAGGCGATGATGGACCGCGAGGTGGCGCAGCGGCGCACCGCGCAGGCCCGCCTCGCCGACGCGCTGGAAAGCTCGCAGGAAGGCGTCCTGGTGGCCGACGCCGACGACTGCATCGCGCTCGCCAATGCTCAGGCCGCAAGTTTCCTCGGTGTCTCGCCAAAACTGCTGAAGGCCGGTACCCCGCTCGCCGATCTATCGCCGGACTTGCAGCATTCGATTGAGGCGTCGCGCATCTTACGCCGGCAAAATAACGGTGAGCCCGAAGAGATCCGGCTTGCCGACGGGCGCTGGCTGCGCGTCAGCCAAAGCGCAACCCGCGAGGGCGGCTTCATCGTCGTCTGCAGCGATATCAGCCAATCGAAAGATCAGAAGGCGCGGCTGCGTGAAACCAATCTGCGACTCGACGCCGCGCTCGACAACATGTCGCAAGGCCTTTGCTTGTTCGACGCACAGAACCGGCTCGAGGTGGTCAACCGCCGTTTCTATGAAATCTTCGGGCTGCCGCGCGATCTCATCGAACCCGGCGCCGACATTCAGAAAATCCTCGACCTGAGCCGGGCGCGCAACCAGCAGGCCTCAAAGGCGCCCGCACAATTGCTGGCGGATCAAGCCGAGTTCATGCGGCGGGGTGAAACGGGCACGCACTATTACGAGATCAATGACGGCCGTGTCATCGCCAGCGTGTGCAATCCGACGTCGAATGGCGGCTGGGTTGCCACGTTTGAAGACGTCACCGAGCGCCGCCAGGCGGAAGCCAAGATCATGCACATGGCGCGCCATGACGCGCTCACCAACTTGCCGAACCGCGTGCTGTTCCACGAGAAGATGGAGCACGCGCTGGCGCGCGGCGAAAATCTGGCGGTGCTGTTCCTCGATCTCGATCGTTTCAAGACGGTCAACGACAGCCTGGGCCACCCGGTCGGCGACGCGCTGCTATGCGCGGTGACCAAGCGCCTGCAGCAAGCCATTCGCGGCGCCGATACGGTTGCCCGCCTTGGCGGCGACGAATTCGCCATTGTGCAGATGGGCGCCGGGCCGTCGCAGGCGAGCGAACTCGCCGGCCGCATCATCGACGCGATTGCCGAGCCGTTCGATATTTCCGGCCAACAGGTGGTGATCGGCGTCAGCGTCGGCGTTGCGGTCGCGCCGGCCGACGGCGAACAGCCCGACCAGTTGCTGCGCAACGCCGACATGGCGCTCTATCGCGCCAAGAGCGAAGGGCGCGGCACGTATCATTTCTTCCAGCCCGAAATGGACGCGCAAATGCAGGCGCGTCACGCGCTCGAGCTCGATCTGCGCAAGGCGCTGCTCGCCGGCGAGTTCGAGATGTATTACCAGCCGATCGTCGATCTCAGCAGCGGCAAGGTGACGAGCTTTGAAGCGTTGATCCGCTGGAATCATCCGACCCGCGGCCTCGTCCCTCCGAATGATTTCATCCCGGTGGCCGAGGAAATCGGTTTGATCGTGCCGCTTGGCGACTGGGTGCTCAGGCAGGCCTGCCGCGACGCGGTGTCGTGGCCCGGCAACATTTCAGTCGCTGTCAATCTGTCGGCGGCGCAATTCCGAAATCCGACGCTTGCCTTGTCGGTTGTTTCGGCTCTCGGCGGTTCCGGGTTGGCCGCCAGCCGCCTCGAGCTGGAAATCACCGAGACGGTGTTGTTGCAGGATGACCGCTCGGTGCTCGAAACCTTGCATCAAATTCGCGAGCTCGGCGTGCGAATCTCCATGGACGATTTCGGCACCGGCTATTCCTCGCTCAGCTATCTGCGCAGCTTCCCATTCGACAAGATCAAGATCGATCGCTCCTTCATCCGCGAGCTCGGCAAGAAGGACGACTGCATCGCGATCATTCGCGCGGTCACGCGGCTGGGCAGCAATCTCGGCATGACAACAATTGCCGAAGGCGTCGAAACGCAAGAGCAGCTCGACATTCTGCGCGCGGAAGGCTGCACGCATGCGCAAGGCTATCTTTTCAGCCCGCCGCGGCCCGTTTCGGAAGTTCCCAAGCTGATGCAAGGCATCCAGTTGCGCGTCAACG
>CAVTHL010000030.1:0-45158 GCA_963734465.1 uncultured Alphaproteobacteria bacterium | reverse complement strand
CGCGCAATTGGCCGGCGGCGCCTTCCGTCCCAATATGCCGATCAAGATCGGCATCGGCATCGACCAGGCCACGCTCGGCGGCGATACGGTGCAGAATCTGCGCGGCGACGTCTCGACCGACGCCAAAGGCTGGAATCTCGACCGCTTCGAATTTCGCGCCCCCGGCTACACGCAGGCGCGTGTGAGCGGACATCTTGCCGTTGATGATGAACACGTTGCCTTTGCGGGCCCGGCCGACCTCAAAACCAGCGATCCGAAGGCTTTAGCGGCATGGCTTGAGGGCCGCGCGGCGCCCACGCAAAGCGAGTTGCGGCCGATGAGCCTGCGCGGCGAACTGACGCTTGCCAGCGACAAGATCGCCGTCGAGCGGCTCAACGCCGAATTCGACCGCAAGGCGATCGCCGGCAACCTTGCCTATGTCTTCGCCGCCGGCGCGCGCTCCGCGCGGCTCGATGCCGCGCTCACGGCGCCCGACCTCGATATCGACGCCGCGCTCGCTTTCGGCAAGGCGCTGCTCGCCGGCTCCGGCATCGAGCGGCCGCACGACATGGCGATTGCCGCAGACATCGGCCACGCCACCATTGCCGGCCTGGACGCGCGCGACGCCAGCGTGCGGCTCAAGGTCGACGCCGGCGGCTTGCAGATCGACCGGCTGTCGGTCGCCGATCTGGGCGGCGCCGCATTTTCGGCCAGCGGGCGCATCGTTACGGCGCCGTCGCCACAGGGAAGCATCGACGTCAATCTTGATGCGCGCGACATGACGCCCGTGACGGCACTGCTTGCGCGCTTTGCGCCGAATGCCGCCGTCGTTCTTGGCCGCGCTGCCGCCACGATGGCGCCCGCCAAGCTGCACGCGCAGCTGACGGTCGAAGGCGACGCGCCGAAAACGCAAGCGAAGCTCAGCATCGACGGCAATCTTGGCAAAGTGCGCGTCGCGCTCAACGGCGAAAGCGCTGCCGATCTGGTGGCGCTGAGCGCCGGCGATCTGACGGTGGCCGGCAAACTCTCCGCCGACGACGGCAAGCAGCTGGTGGCGATGCTTGGGCTCGACCGTGTCGTCGCCGCGGACGCGGGGGCGGGCATGCTGACCTTCGATGCGCGCGGGCCGTTGCGCGGCGCGCTCAATGTCAACGCGACGCTCAATGCCGGCGGCCTGCAGGCGAATGCGACCGGCACGGCGAGCCCGTTCGCAGACAAGCCATCGGCCGCCTTGCGCGCGACCATCGCGCGCGCCGATTTCGCTCCGCTGCGTGGCGGTGCGGCGCTCTGCCGGTGACGTTCTCGGGCCGTCTCGCATTGACGGGCCAGGATCTTGCGCTGAGCGACATCGAGGCCACCGTCGCCGGCGCCGCCTTGCGCGGAAAGCTGGCGCTGACGCTCGCGACGCCGCATCGCGTCGAAGGCGCGATTGACACGGATCGCCTCGATGGCGCGGCCTTGATCGCGGCGGCGATCGGCATGCCGGCGAGCAAGGGAGCGGGCTGGTCGGACGAGCCGTTCGCGGCCGGCATTTTCGGCGATTATGCCGGCCGCATCGCGCTCAAGGCGCGCAACGCCGATCTGTCGCCGCAGCTCTCCGCGCGCGAATTCGGCGCGAGCCTCAATTTCGGCAAACAAGAATTTTCGCTCGACGACATGACCGGCGACGTTGCAGGCGGACGGCTCACCGGCAACTTGTCGTTTCATGCGGCCGAAGACGGCCTGCATGCGCGCGTAAAATTCGAGGTCGCGGGCGCCGACATGAATACCCTGTTGTCGCCGGGCGCGCGGCCGCCGATCACCGGTAAGCTTGCACTGTCGGCGGAAGCCGAAGGCTCAGGACTCAGCCCGGTCGCGCTGATCGGTTCGTTGCAAGGGTCGGGACATGTCACGCTCAGCGACGGACAATTTGCCGGTCTCGATCCGCGCGCTTTCGATGCCGTCACCAGCGCCGTCGATCGGGGTCTGGTGATCGATCAACTGCGCATTTCCGATATCGCGAGCAAAGCGCTGCAGAGCGGCAACCTCGCGGTCAAGCGCGCGCAGGGCGATCTTGCCATCGGTTCCGGGCAAGCGCGCCTCAGCAAGTTCACTGCCGACAGTAGCGGCGCGCAATTGTCCGTTGCCGGAACCCTCGATCTCATCACCGGCGCAGTCGATGGCAGGCTGGTGCTATCGGGGACGAGCGAGCAGGGCGGATCGCGGCCTGAGATCAACCTGGCGCTCAAAGGGCCGCTGGCGGCGCCGCAGCGCACGATCGACGTATCGGCGCTGACCGGGTGGCTCACCTTGCGGGCCATCGAAAACGAGACGAAGAAAATACGCGCCATCGAGCAGGCGCCGCCGCCGCACGCCAGCACCGCGGCCGAAGAGCGAAGCGCCACCCGCGCTACCGCCGCCCGGCCGGTCATCGCCGGCCGCACGCAAGAATGAAGCCGCGGCCGCACCGTTGTCGCTTAATCCGAAGCGCGCCCCGAACTTGCCGCCGCCGGTCGAGATCGCACCCCTGCCGGCGCCAGGACGCGCTCCGGAAGCCTCAGCAGTCGGCACGCAACGCTGAAGCGGCCGCGCCGACGCTGCGCGGCGTTCCAGGCGGAAGCTGCTCGCCGCCGCGCGCGCGGTAATAATCGAGAACGAATAGACGGATTGCCGACGACAGATTGCCGCCGTGACGATCGGTATCGATGGTCGCCACCAGGTCGGACAGCGTCATTTCCCGTCCGGTGGCGATTTCCTTCAGTCCTTGCCAGAACGCATCTTCCAGGCTGACACTCGTCTTATGCCCCGCGATCACGATCGAACGTTTGACAACCGGGGAACTCATCGATCGCCTCCCTTGTCGATCCGGTGCCGATCGAGGTCTTGCTTGGCTTTTTCCTTCCGCGCCGCTTCGAGCTTGCGTTGCGATTTAGGCTGACCATGCGCAACGCGATTTCCTGCGGCGCGAATGTCGTCATCGCGTCGCTTGGCGCGCTTGCGCGCCGTGCGCAGATTGATCAGTTCAGCCATCGGCCTCGATGGTAGTCGGATACACGTTGCCCCCTGCGTCACCGCCGCACGCGCTGCCTCAGGGGGCCCCCACCAACCGCATTGCTACGGACGGCTGGCAAGTATCCTGGAAGGGATTCGTGAAATGACGCAACACACGGTTCGTTGATCGAAGAATTCGAAAGGTTGAATGTGCGAATTGTAGTCAGTCAATTTTACTGTAATGGGTTCAGCTGACCTTCGATTTCGACCGGATATTGTGCAGACGGAAAGAATTGCTCGCGAGAGCGCAAACACTACTCTGCGATAAGCCGTGAAAATTTTCTCACAATGTGAAACTTATACAGGGCACTGGTAGCAAATTACCCGCGTCTCCTGTGCTCACGGAGGTCCATTACACGTAATTCCACCGTAAATTGTGTCCAAGACTGTCGCGGCGCAGGTAACGATAGAACCGGCATATTTGCGCACGGTCCTGCAAACTTTTTTTACTGTGGACGCACCATTTTTTCAGGCCGTACCAGCCGGTCAAATTCCGCTCCGCTGACAAAACCGAGGCGCACGGCTTCCTCGCGCAGCGTCGTGCCGTTGGCGTGCGCGGCCTTGGCGACCTGCGCCGCCTTGTCGTAACCGATCTTGGGCGACAGCGCGGTCACCAGCATCAGCGAGCGCTCCATCAATTCGCGGATGCGCGCCTCGTTGGCCTTGATGCCGACGACGCAATTGTCGGTAAAGGATTGCGCGGCGTCGGCGAGCAGACGGATTGACTGCAGCATGCAATAGGCCAACACCGGCTTGTAAACATTGAGCTCAAAATGCCCTTGGCTGCCGGCAACGGTGACAGCGGTTTGATTGCCGAAGACCTGGCAGCACACCATGGTCAGCGCTTCGCTCTGCGTCGGATTGGTCTTGCCCGGCATGATCGACGAGCCGAGTTCGTTCGACGGCAGGATCAATTCACCCAGCCCCGAGCGCGGGCCGGAGCCGAGCAGGCGAATATCGTTGGCGATCTTGAACAGCGCGGTGGCGGCGGCGTTGATGGCGCCATGCACGAACACGTAGGCGTCGTGGGCGGCCATGTGCTCGAACTTGTTGGGTGCACTGACGAACGGCAGCTTGGTCAAGGTGGCGATGCGGCGGGCGAAAGCCTTGGCGAATTGCGGCTTTGAATTCAGCCCGGTGCCGACTGCGGTGCCGCCCTGCGCCAGCGGATAAAGCTCGCGCTGCGCCAGCGCGAGCCGCGCAACTGACGATTTCACTTGCGCGGCATAGCCGGAAAATTCCTGGCCCAAGGTGATCGGCGTCGCGTCCATGGTGTGGGTGCGGCCGATCTTGATGATCTTGGCGAATTCTTTCGTCTTCTTGTCGAGCGCGGCCTGCATATCCTTCAGGGCCGGAAGCAAATGATCGCGCAGAGCGATCGCCGCCGCGATGTGCATGGCGGTGGGGATCGAATCGTTCGACGATTGGCTCATATTGACGTGATCGTTCGGATGTACCGGCTTCTTCGCGCCCAATTCGCTGCCGAGCGCGACATTGGCGGCGTTGGCGATCACCTCGTTGACGTTCATGTTGGTCTGCGTTCCGGAACCGGTCTGCCAGACCAGCAGCGGGAAATGCGCATCGAGCTTGCCGTCGGCGATGTCCTGCGCGGCTTTGATGATGGCCGCGGCGCGCCGGCGGTCGAGCGAGCCGAGGTCGCGATTGACCTCGGCGGCCGCGCGCTTGATCAGGCCGAGCGCGCGCACGATCTCGATCGGCATATGTTCGCTGCCGATACGGAAATTGTGCAGCGAGCGCTGCGTCTGCGCGCCCCAGAGTCGGTCGGCGGGGATATCGAGCGGGCCGAAGGCGTCGCTTTCGGTGCGGGTTTTTGCGCGGGGCTTGCGCGACTCGGCTGGCCATCACTTCTTGCGGAAGCGATCGAGGCGGACGACTTCACCGCCGCCCACCGGCTTGTCGGGGGCGGGTGCGGGCGCCGCCGCAACCGGTGCCTTTTCCGGCACGGCGGCCGCGGGCGGGCGTGCCGACGTGGCCGTGCGCGACTTTTTGCCGGCGGCCTTATCCTGCGTGAGCGTCGGCGTGGGCTTGCTGTCCTCGCCCTCGGTCACCTCCTCGAATTGCAGGCCGAACTGCACCGACGGGTCGAAGAAACCGTTGATCGCCTCGAACGGCACCGTGAGCTTCTCCGGAATGCCGCCGAACGACAGGCCGACTTCAAAGCCGGTGTCGCTGACGTCGAGATCCCAGAACTGATGCTGGAGGATGATGGTCATCTCCTCCGGATATTGCCCGAGCAGCCGCTCGGAAATGCGCACGCCCGGCGCCTTGGTGTCGAAGGTGACGTAGAAATGGTGCTCGCCCGGCAGGCCCTTTTTGGCGGCGTCGGACAGCACGCTGCGCACCACGCCGCGCAGCGCCTGCTGGGTCAGGAGATCGTAGCGGATTTGATCGGCCATGCGGGTCTTCGGGAGTTCGGATTCGCGGGGGATGCTAACGCGAAAGCTAGCCCCGCGCGCGCGCAAAAACCACATTGTCACAATTGAAAGCGAGGCTTGGGAATGAAGTGGAGGCTTCTGTTGCCAGGTGCCTCCGAACCCCGCCTAACCGCTGCTAAGACGGCTAGGGCTTGTAGGCTTGGTTAGTCGAGCCGCTTACGCAGCCAGAGCAACCGGAGCATAGTTGTCATTGGCAACTATGGATTTGGCCCGATAACGGCGGAACCATGCCGAGCAAAAGTCCGTCCTTTACGCCCTCGTCGATCCTATTTCGCCCCCGCCGAAGCCCGCTTCATGACCGAAGGTCAGGTTTTGGTGGAGGCGCCGGGTACTGCCCCCGGGTCCGAAAGGTTTATTACGACGGCCGTTTATCGCCATAGCCGGGTTGCCCCGGCACCCGGGAATATAGGGGCTGAAGGTTACCAAAGGAAGAGCGGACGGGCGTTTTACGGGAAATGATTCCTAGTTTAGCGGGCTGATTTTGCTGGGCCGGCGTATGCGCCAGCCGCATGGCGGGGCGGTTCATGGTCGTAGAAGGGCCGATGCTCGCCGGGACAGCGCTCGACCTCGACCGTCACGTGCGAAAGACCCGGCAGGCCCGCAGGCGAACTGCGTAGAAGGCGGCAAACGGCTTCGGCCGAATAACCTTTGCCGCTAGTTGCAGCATCGCCCGGCTTGCACGGGCGGACACGGCGCCGACCCGTAAGAACAGAACACGCAACAGTCGCCGGGCTTCGGCTTGAGCCGCTCGCCGCATCCTTTGCAGTCATAGAAAAACTGACAAGCGTCGGTCGGCATTCGCTCGGTCGCTTGGTGCCCGCATTTCGGACAGGTGATCGTAGAAGCTTCGATCATGCGGGGTGAAAACCGCGCTGCTTAGCGTCATGCGCGCCCGGGCAGCGCTCCACCTCGACCGTCACATGCGACAGGCCCGGCAGGCCGGCGAGCCGCCGCTTGTACTGGCGCGGCGAACGCGGATCGTCCGACACCACCGAGATGACCGCGGCCAGGTGGCCGGGACCGACCCGCCAGAGATGCAGATCGGAAATGCGGTCACCCTTCTGCTCGATGCGCGCGGCGATCTTGCGCGCCAGACCGGAATCCGGACAGGCGTCGAGCAGGATCGCGCCGGCCGAACGAACGAGCGTCCATGACCAGCTCAGAATGACCACGGTGGCGATCAGGCCCATCAAAGGATCCATCCAGAGCCAGCCGAATTGGCGGCCGGCGAGCAGGCCGACGATGACCAGCACCGAGACGGCGGCGTCCGCCATGACATGCACGAAGGCCGCGCGCAGATTGTGGTCGGCGTGAATGTGTGCCGCGCCCGCGTGCTCGTGATCATGCGGGTGCGCGTGACCCTGATCGTGACCGTGATGATGGTCCTCGTCGCGCAGCAAATAGGCGCTGAGCAGGTTGACGCCCAGGCCCACCGCCGCGATCGGGATCGCCTGGTTGAATGCGATGGCAACCGGTTCGATCAGGCGCTCGACGCTTTCATAGCCGATCAGCAGCGCGATCATGGCGAGCGCAATGGCGCTGGTGAAGGCGGCGAGATCGCCGAGTTTGCCGGTGCCGAAGGCGAAGCGGTCGTCGTGCGCGTAGCGGCGCGAATAGGTGTAGGCGAGCGCCGCAATCAGCAGCGCGCCGGCATGCGTCGACATGTGCAGGCCGTCGGCCATCAGCGCCACCGAGCCGAACCAGAAGCCGCCGGCGATCTCGGCCACCATCATGACTGCGCAGATGGCGATCACGGCCCAGGTCTTGCGCTCGTTGCGCTCATGCGCGCCGCCGAGGAAGACGTGGCTGTGGCGGAAATCGTCGATCGAATGGGAGTGCATGATCCGGCTCCTTGATTTCCCGCAATTCTATAAGATTTTTAGCTCGGTTGGTCGGTCCACATTAGTCCTTCTGCGAACTCGGTTACACCCTGATGCGCGCGCCGCGCATAATCAGCGCAATTGGCAGGAGTGGTCGATGCGCGATTGGCTGCTATTGCTCGCCCCTATAGTGCTGGTGATTTATTTTCTGGCCTATCCGGACCAGTTCAGCGCGTTGATGAGCTGGGCTTCGCATCTGGTCGGCTGAACGCATTTCTTAACTGCTGATGACATCCTTGCCGATCGGCCAGAGCGCGAGACCGGCGAGCTTCAAGTGCGCCCAGGCGAAGGGCAGGCCGATGATGGTGAGCGCCAGCAGGATCGCCGTGATCAGGTGACCGAGCGCCAGCCACCAGCCGGCCAGCAGCAGCCAGATCAGATTGCCGAGGAAGCCGAGCGGCCCTGAGCCGACGCCGGTCTTGCGGTCCACGACCGTCTGGCCGAACGGCAGGAACGTATAAAGCGCCATTGTCAGCGCCGCGCGCGCCCAGGGAATGCCGACGATGGTGACCACCATGATGAGCGCGGCGATCAGCCAAGCGGCGGCCATGTAAAGGCCGCCGAACACGATCCACAGCACGTTCAACAACAGGCTCATCGCGGACATGAGTTTGACCTTTCGCTAAGACGTGGCGCTTGCGCGCGGCTATTGCAAGAACGCCGGGCCGCTTTTGGCCTCACGCGCAAAGGACTATTGTGCCCCATGCCGTCGACCGCCGCGCCGATTGCGACAATGCCCCGCTCGCCGTGGCTGCTGGCGGTGCGGCCGCGCACGCTCAGCCTGTCGATGGCGCCGGTGGCGGTGGGCGCCACGCTCGCCTGGGCTACGGAGCATAAAATTGCCTGGGCGGCGGTGCTGGCGGCGCTGATCGGCAGCGCGCTCATCCAAGCCGGCACCAATATGCAAAACGACACGCTCGATTGCGAACCTGGCGGCAACGCGCGGAACCGCTTTGGACCCGCGCGCGCTACCGCGCACGGGCTGTTGAGTTCGACTGCGGTCCAGCGCGGCGCGTTGCTGTGCTTCGCGCTCGCCGCCGCCATCGGCATCTATCTGGTGGCGGTCGGCGGCTGGCCGATCCTGGTGCTGGGTCTGTTAGCGATCGCCTCGGGATGGGCCTATGCGGGCGGCCCGCGCCCGATCGCCTATTCGCCGTTCGGCGAACTGTTCGTGATCGTCTTCTTCGGCCTCGGCGCGGTGGGCGGCACCTATTGGCTTTGCACCTTGCAGCTCACCGGCACCGCGCTCACGGCCGGCCTTGCTGTCGGCTTTTTCACCGCCGCCGTGCTGCTGGTCAACAATCAGCGCGATCTCGAAATCGATGCGCGCGTCGGCCGGCTAACGCTGCCGATGGCCATCGGCGCGCGCGCGACGCATTGGCTCTATGGCGTGTTGATGCTGCTGCCCTTTGCGCTATTGCCGCTGCTGGCGCGCGATTTGCCGCGCGGCGAGCCGTGGCCGGCGTTGATTGCGCTGGCACCGGCGCTGCCGCTGATCGCGCGTTTTGCGCGCGAGCCGCGTAGCCCGGGCTTCAACGCCATCCTCGCGCGCACCGTGCAGGTGCAGCTGTTGTTTGCGGCGTTGCTCTGCGGCGGGCTTATTCTCTTGCCGTGAGACTGCTGCCAAGACTGCTGCCAAGACTGCTGCCAAGACTGCTGCCAAGACTTCGCCATGCCGGGGCCGCAAGGCGGCACGGCACTTGCCCCGCTAGCGGCATTCGGCGGCGTTGGTATTCTGCGGGCAAATGTCCGATTCCCCCGCCGAGACGCCCGCGCCCGCCGGCGCGCACGCGTCCATCCAGCCCACGCTGCTCGAACTGCTCAGCGCCTTCACGCAGGTCTCGCTTGCCGCCTTCGGCGGCGCGCTGCCCTGGTCGCGGCGCATGATCGTCGAGCGCAAACGCTGGATGACCAACGACGAGTTCAACGAGACCTTCGCGCTGTCGCAGTTCCTGCCCGGGCCCAACACCATCAATTTCTCGGTGGTGTTTGGCTCGCGCTTCGGCGGCGTGGCCGGGGCGGCGGTCGCATTGCTCGGGCTGATCGGGCCGCCGCTGGTGATCGTCACCGTGCTGGCGGCGCTTTACGAGCGCTACGGCGACATCGACACGCTCGGCCGCATCCTCGCCGGCATCGCCTCGGCCGCCTCCGGGCTGCTGATCGCGTCGGTCGCCAAGATGGCGGCGCCCATGTTCACCAAGCGCTGGAACTCGGCGCCGCCGATCGCGATCCTCGCCTTCATCGGCGTCGCCATCATGCATTGGCCGCTGCCTTACGTGTTCCTTGGCCTGGCGCCGCTGGCCATTGCGCTGGCCTGGGTCCGGCGGTGAGGCCAAGGTGAGACCATGAACCAGAACCCGCTGTGGACGCTGTTTTCGCTGTTCTCGGTGCTGTCGCTCCTGGCGGTCGGCGGCGCCAATGCGGCGATCCCGGAAATGCACCGGGTCGCGGTCGACGTCATGCATTGGATGAGCAACAAGCAGTTCGCCGACATGTTCGCGATCTCGCAATTGTCGCCGGGGCCGAACGTGATCATCGTGGCCTTGATCGGCTTTCACGTGGCGGGGCTGTCGGGCGCGGCCGTTGCGATCACGGCGATGGTGGTGCCGACCTGCGTCCTCGCCTATTTCGTGGCGCGCACCTGGGACCGCTTCAAGGACGCGCGCTGGCGCATCGCGGTGCAGGCCGGCCTGGTGCCGGTGTCGCTCGGCCTGATCGGGGCTTCCGCCTTCGTGCTGGCGCGCGCGGCCGACCATACGATCTACGCCGCGCTGATGACCGCGGCGACCGCCGCGATCGCGTTCTGGACGCGCATGAACCCGCTCTGGGTATTCGCGGTCGCCGGCGCGCTCGGCTTCGCCGGGCTGGTTTAGGCCACGGCCGCCAAGTGCCCGCTTTTGCGTCTGCGGTTGCCCGCGCCGATCGCCGGTACCAGCGTCTGGTCGGCACAGTCGCAGGTCAGCGCCTTGCGGGGCTTGAGTTCCACGGTGTGCCCGTCCGGGAACTCGACGTAGCGGCGGACATAGTCTCCACGCGCTTCCAGCACATATTTGGTGTCGACGGGAAAGCGCGCCGGCAGCCTTCTCGAGCGAGGCATTGGAAGCCCTCCATTGAGTCGTCCCGGATGTCGAACGCACGGAGGTAAACCCGGTTCGGTGCGGTTTTGGATTATGCCCGCTATCCACCGGTATCCACGGCATAGGGAGCATTACGGATAGGGCCTTTCCTGAATTGTGGCGCGTCGCCTATGCGCGCATCTAGCGGGCATGGCAGAGGTGAAACCATTGTCGATACGGTCATGCCCGCTGTGCCGGGTGGCGATGGTGCGTTCCGATTCTGCCTGGCACTGCCCGGCCTGTGGCAGCACGATCCTCGATGCGCCGGCAAAGCCGCAGCCGCACGAGCAGCAGCCGCACGAAAACGGCCGCGCCGCCATGCGCGGTAACCGCGCTGCGCGCGTAAACGCTACGGCGTAATCCTCCAGATCACCCACATGCCGAGCATGATGCTGACGGCGAGACTGAGCATGAGAGCGGTCTGCATTTTCGTCTTCCCCTGCGCGGCTATTGCAAGCGCGTGGATTAGATCACCGTCGCGGCGCAGTTTTCGTCGGGGGACGAACACTGCACAGGCTTACTGACGGGAATGGTTAGCCATCGCTGACCGCGATCGCAGAAAGCGCGGCAGCAAGCGGCCGCACCCGGCGGAAATGATTTGCCGGAGCCGTATTTTGACGTCGCGGGCCTACCCGAGAAAGGCGGCGCCCAGGAAGGCAAGGCCGGCGGTGATCACGATCATGATGCCGATGGTGACCAGCGAGCCAATGTCCGAATTTCGGACGAACGGATGCACGACGCCCTGACGCGGCAGCAAATACCAGAAACCGCCGCAGCCGGCGGCCAGCAAGACCGCACCCGAAATAATGTAGAGCATATCGCCCCCGCCGTCAGCCGAAGAGCAGGACCCAGCCGGTACCGACCACGATCACGCCGACCAGCGAGAACGGGATGACCCATTCAATGAGAGCCAGAGCCTTCTTCTGCATAGCGAAAAAATTCCCCCGCTCCGCAGCATGCGAAACGAGGGTTGTTGTAGGGTTGCGGACCAGGCGCGAGGCGTAAAGTCTACCGCCGCCAGCGTAAATTGCGCATAACCGAGGCGTAACCGACGCTCAGCTCGCGGCCAAAATCGACGCGGTGCCTGCGAGCAGAAGGACGACTTGCACGCAGAAAATGGTGATGTTGGCGTCCCATTTGCGCGCGATGATCGGCAGCGGCGCCGCGAACGGCTTATAGCCATTGCTGTCATAGGCGCCGCCGCCATAGACCGGCATGGCAATCACGGCGACGAAAAAGGCGCCGTAGACGATCGCCGCCATGAGCGCGACCAGATAAAGCCGCTCGAGCGCCAGCGACCCGGGCCACCACAGCAGCGCCAGCGCCAACAGACCGAAGCCGACATAGCTCGAGATCTGCCAGACCACGTGGAAGCGGGCGTGCGGCGTCCATTTCGGATTGGTCGCGTGCGTCTTGTTGAAGTCGGCAAGGATCGTGGCAAAGCCGTAGCCCAAGGTCACCAGCGTCAGCAGCACGCGGGCGAGAAGGCCGTAGTCGAAACTCATGGCTCACTCCACTTTGATGTTGGCGTCGCGAATGATGCGTTTGTACTCTTCATTTTTCGTCTGGATGAAGGCGCCGAAATCCTTCCCGCAGACCACCGCCGGATAAAGTCCCACGGCCAGTAATTTTGCCTCGACCTCGGGGACTTTCATGGCCGCGGAAAACCAGGCCGCCATCTGCGCGATGCTGTTGGCCGGCGTCTTTGCCGGCGCCAGCAGGCCGAGCCAGACCTCCGATTCGTAGTCCGGGTAGCCGGACTCGGCGACGGTCGGCAGGTCGGGCGCAGGTGCGATTCTTTTGCTTGAGGCGGTTGCAAGCGCTCGCAACTTGCCGGATTTGATCTGCTCGACCGCCTCCGAGTAATTGACTAGCGCCGAGTCGACGTGCTGGCCAAGCAGCGCATTGATCGCCGGCGCGCCGCCCGGGAAGGTCACGAAAATCATGTCGGTCTTGGTCGCGCGTTTGAACTGCTCGACGGCAATATGCTGCGTGGTGGCAGGGCCAAGGGCGGCAAGCGTGAGGGTGCCGGGTTTGGCGTTCGCCGCAGCGATGAGCTCGCCGATAGTCTTGAAGGGCGACGCGCTGTTGACGACGAAGATCAGCGGCGACGTGACCAGATTGCAGACCGGCTCGTAACTTGTCACCGCATCATAATTGGTCTTGCGCAAAATTGGGTTGATGACGACCGAATTCGAGGCGACCACGATGGTATTGCCATCCGGTGCGGCGCGCGCGGTCAGTTCGTAAGCGATCGAGGCGCCGGCGCCAGGGTGATTTTCAACGACGATGGTTTGGCCGTTCGCCGATCCGACCTGGTTGCCGACGATGCGCGCCAGAACGTCGGCGCTGCCGCCGGGCGGGAATGGAATGATGATCCGCAGCGGCCTGCCGGTCTGCGGCAGCGCTGGATTGCTGAACGCCACCAGAACGCCGCTCAACGCGGCCAGTGCCAGAAATCCGCGACGCAGGATTTTCATTGGATTCACGCCCCCGCTGCAAAAGCATCGCTTGAAGGAGGAACTGTATACCGTCACGGGCCTGTCGATAAGGCGCTGCCGGGCGGTTGCCGCCAGGGGTAAACTTGCCCATGTTGAGTCGCGCGAACGGACCGGGACGATGCACCAATACCTCGCTCTGATGGAACACATCCTCGCCGACGGCGCGGAGAAGCGCGACCGCACCGGCACCGGCACGCTTTCGGTGTTCGGTCATCAGATGCGGTTCGATCTGACCTCCGGCTTTCCGCTCACCACCACCAAGAAGCTGCACGTGAAGTCGATCGTCTACGAGCTGCTCTGGTTCCTGGCCGGCGACACCAACATCAAATATCTGACGGACCACGGCGTGCACATCTGGGACGAATGGGCGGACGAGCGCGGCGAGCTCGGCCCGGTCTACGGCCAGCAATGGCGCTCATGGCCGGCGCAGGACGGCAAGACGATCGACCAGATCAGCCATGTGATCGAGATGATCAAGCGCAATCCGGATTCGCGCCGCCTGATCGTCACCGCCTGGAATCCGGCCGACGTCGACAAGATGGCGCTGCCGCCGTGCCACTGCCTGTTTCAGTTCTATGTCGCCGACGGCAAACTATCGTGCCAGCTCTATCAGCGCTCGGCCGACGTGTTCCTCGGCGTGCCGTTCAACATCGCGTCCTACGCGCTGCTGACGCTGATGGTGGCGCAGGTGACCGGACTGAAGGCGGGCGAGTTCATCCACACCTTCGGCGACGCGCATCTTTATCTCAATCACCTCGAGCAGGCGCATTTGCAATTGTCGCGCGCGCCCAAGGCGCTGCCGACGATGCGCATCAATCCGGACGTGAAGGATATCTTCGCCTTCCGCTACGAGGATTTCAAAGTCGAGAACTACGAGCCGCATCCGCATATCAAGGCGGAGGTGGCGGTGTGAGCCTCGCCATCCGCGCGGCGCGGCCGGCGGACAGCGCGCTGATCTTCGCGCTGGTGCGCGAGCTCGCCGCCTACGAGAAATTATCCGCCGAGGTCGATGCGACGGAGCAGGCGATCGCCGCCGCATTGTTCTGCGAGGCGCCGCGACTATTCTGCGAGATTGCCGTGTGGAATGGAGAGGCCGCGGGCTTCTCCACATGGTTTCTCAATTATTCAACCTTTCGCGGAAGTCACGGCATTTATATTGAAGATTTATTCGTGCGCCCCGCGTATCGTGGCCGCGGTATCGGCAAGGGGCTGATGGCAAGTCTGGCACGGCGTTGCATCGATGAAGGTTACGGGCGCTGCGAATGGGCGGTGCTCGGCTGGAATGCGCCGTCGATCGCCTTCTACAAGTCGATCGGGGCGCAGCTCAGGGAAGATTGGCGCCTCTGCCGGCTGAGTGGGCAGGCGCTTAAGAGTTTTGCGCAGGCCGCGCCATGATAAACGGCAAAACCGTCGTGCTGGTCGCCGCCATCGCCGAAAACGGCGTCATCGGCCGCGACGGCGCGCTGCCCTGGCGGCTGAAATCCGATTTGCAGCACTTCAAGAAGCTCACCATCGGCAAGCCGGTGATCATGGGCCGCAAGACCTTCGAGTTGATCGGCAAGGCGCTCAAGGACCGCACCAATATCGTGCTGACCCGCGATTTCGGCCTGCTCGCGCCGGAAGCGGTGCTGGCGACCAGCATGGACGCCGCCTTTGCCTATGCGGTCAACGACGCCAACAAGCGCGGCGTTGGCGAGATCATGGTGATCGGCGGCAGCGACGTGTTCGAGGCCGCCATGGATGTCGCCGACCGGCTGGAGATCACCCGCGTGCATGCATCACCGCAGGGCGATTTATTTTTTCCGGCGATCGATCCGCAGATCTGGCGCGAGGTAAAGAGCGAGCGGCGCCCGCGCGGGCCGCAGGACGAGGCCGATTTCACCATCCTGACCTACGAGCGCATTCGCTAAAGGTGCCGAAAACGCCGCAGCAACGCGCGTTGTAAGGCGACCTTGCGTCCCCTATAACCCATCCCGACATAAGGCTTGTCCGGCCTCCAGCGCCGGCGCCGGGAGATCACTTCATATGCCATGGACTAATCAGGGCGGCGGTGGCGGCGGCCCGTGGGGCTCCGGCGGCAAGGGCCCATGGGGCTCCGGACCGCAATCGCCAGGCGGCCCGAAACCGCCCGATCTGGAGGAAATCCTCCGCCGCGGCCAAGACAGACTGCGGCGCGTGCTGCCCGGCGGCAATATGGGCGGCAAGGGCTTTGCGTTGCTCGGACTGGCGGCGATCGCGCTGTGGGGGTTCTCCGGCTTCTTCAAGGTCGAGCCGGACGAGCTCGGCGTGGTGCTGCGCTTCGGCCAGGAAGTGCGCGAGGTGCAGCCGGGCCTGAATTACCATATGCCTTATCCGGTCGAGAGCGCACTGACGCCCAAGGCGCTGCGCATCAACAAGATCGACATCGGCGTGCGCCAGATCGACAACAGCCGTGGCGGCGGCGGCGTGCGCGACGTGCCGGAGGAGAGCCTGATGCTCACCGGCGACGAGAACATCGTCGACGTCGTTTTCGCGGTGCTGTGGAAGGTGAAGCCGACCGGCGTCGGCCAATATCTGTTCAACATCCAGAATCCGGAAGGCACCGTGAAAGCGGTGGCCGAGAGCGCCATGCGCGACGTGGTCGGGCGCTCGGAAATCCAGCCGATCTTGACCGGCGCGCGCCAGACCATCGAGACCGCGGTGCAGGACTTGATGCAGAAAACGCTCGACCATTACGGCGCCGGCATCGACGTGACGCAGGTGCAATTGCAGAAGGTCGATCCGCCGACGCAGGTGATCGATGCCTTCCGCGACGTGCAGGCCGCGCGCGCCGATCTCGAGCGCTCGGTCAACGAGGCGCAGACATATGCCAATAAGGTGATCCCGCAGGCAAAGGGCAATGTCGCCAAGATCACGCAGGCGGCGGAAGCCTACCGGCAGCAGACCGTCGCCGAGGCGACCGGCCAGACCTCGCGCTTCCTGCAGATCTATGAGCAATACAAAAAGGCGCCCGAGGTGACCCGCGAGCGCATGTATCTTGAGACCATGGAGCGCGTGCTCGGTGGCGCCGACAAGGTGATCGTCGACAGCAAGCCAGGCGCGCAAGGCGTGGTGCCCTATCTGCCGCTAAGCGAGCTCGCCAATCCAAAGCCGGCTCAGCCGCGGACGTCGGGAGGCCAGCCATGAGATTGAATGTCGCCGGCGGCGTCATTGCCGTCCTCGTGATCGCCGCGCTGATCGTCGCCTATTCGGCGGTGTTTACGCTCTATCCGACGCATCAGGCGCTGGTGTTGCGTCTGGGCAAGCCGCAGGCGGTGCTCACCGACCCCGGCCTGCACGTGAAGGCGCCGTTCATCGACAGCGTCGTCTATGTCGACAAGCGCATCCTCGATCTGGAAGCTCCGGCGCAGGAAGTCATCGCCTCCGACCAGAAGCGGCTGGTGGTGGATGCCTTCGCGCGCTACCGCATTCACGACGCGTTGCGCTTCTATCAGACGCTCGGCTCCAAAACCGCCGCCGATTCCCAGCTCGCCATCCTGCTCAATTCGGCGCTGCGGCGCGTGCTGGGCGAGGCGACCTTCATCCAGGTCGTGCGCGACCAGCGCGCCGAGCTGATGGCGCGCATCCGCGATCTGATCGATCGCGAGGCGGCGGCCTACGGCATCCAGGTGGTCGACGCGCGCATCCGGCGCGCCGATCTGCCGGAGCAGAACAGCCAGGCGGTCTACAAGCGCATGCAGACCGAGCGCCAGCGCGAGGCGGCCGAGTTCCGCGCCGAAGGCAATCAGCGCGCCCAGGAAATCCGCTCGCGCGCCGACCGCCAGGTGACGGTGCTGGTGGCGGAGGCCAATTCGAAAGGCGAGCAGATTCGCGGCGAGGGCGACGCTACCCGCAACGAGATCTTCGCCAAGGCCTACAGCCAGGATCCGGACTTCTTTTCGTTCTATCGCTCGATGCAGGCCTACGAAGAAGGCCTGAAGCCGGGCGACACGCGGCTGCTGCTCAAGCCCGACACCAGCTTCTTCCGCTACTTCAATAATCCGAGCGGCAAGCTGCCGGGCGATGGCGAGCAGGCGGCACCGGCGCCGGCGGGCTCCGCCGCGCCGCGCGCGCCCGGCGCGCCGTCTGCGTCGCGCTAACCGGCGGGCGCGGCTAAATGTCCGACTTCCTGGCCGCGCTCGGGTTGGTGTTCGTGATCGAGGGACTGATCTTCGCGGCCTTTCCGGCGCAGGCCAAGCGCGCCATGCAGAGCGTGCTGGAAACCCCGGAAGCGAGCCTGCGCGTGATCGGGCTCGGCGCGGCGCTGATCGGCGTTATCGTGGTGTGGCTGGCGCGCTAGCGGGGAAATCGTCGCTTTTGCGGACGAATTGTCCTCTCATGCTGATAGCCTTGCCCTTGAATTGCCCCAAAGACGGGAGCACTGTTCCTTTAATCCCGTTTCTCCAGGAGAACCGACGCCCATGGGCGCACTCTTTTCCCGTATGACGACGCATGTCGGCCGCCCGGCCGCGGCGATTTTGCTTATCGGCGCAATCGCTTGGCCGCTGGTGCCGGCGCCCGCCGCAGCGCGCGGGCCGGAAGGCATATCCGACGTTGCCGAGCAGGTGATCGACGCCGTCGTCAATATTTCCACCAAGCAAACCGTGGACATGAGCAGCCAGCGCCATGCCGCAGCTGCCGCCCGGCTCGCCGTTCGAGGAATTCTTCGAGGAATTCTTCAAGAACCGCCGCGGCGGCAAGAACGGCGAGGGCGCGCCGACGCCGCGCCGCGTCAATTCGCTCGGCTCCGGCTTCATCATCGACACGTCCGGGCTGGTGGTGACCAACAATCACGTCATCGCCGGCGCCGACGAGGTCAGTGTCATCCTCAATGACGGCACCACGCTGAAGGCGGAAATCCTCGGCCGCGACACCAAGACCGACCTCGCGCTGCTCAAGGTCAAGCCGGACAAGCCGCTCAAGGCGGTGAAGTTCGGCGACAGCGACAAGCTGCGGCTGGGCGAATGGGTGATCGCCATCGGCAATCCGTTCAGCCTCGGCGGCACGGTGACCGCCGGCATCGTGTCGGCGCGCAACCGCGACATCCAGTCGGGACCCTACGACAATTACATCCAGACCGACGCCGCCATCAATCGCGGCAATTCGGGCGGCCCGCTGTTCAACCTCAACGGCGAGGTGGTGGGCGTCAACACCGCGATCATCTCGCCCTCGGGCGGCTCGATCGGCATCGGCTTTGCGGTGCCGTCGAAGACGGTGGTGCCGGTGATCGACCAGCTGCGCGAGTTCAAGGAAGTGCGGCGCGGCTGGCTCGGCGTGCGCATCCAGCAGGTGAGCGACGAGATCGCCGACAGCCTCAGCATCAAGCCGGCGCGCGGCGCGCTGGTCGCCGGCATCGACGACAAGGGGCCGGCCAAGCCCGCCGGCATCGAGCCGGGCGACGTCATCGTCAAGTTCGACGGCAAGGACATCAAGGAGATGCGCGACCTGCCGCGCATCGTCGCCGACACGCCGGTCGGCAAGGACGTCGCGGTCACCGTCATCCGCAAGGGCCAGGAAGTCATCAAGACGGTGAAGCTGGCGCGGCTCGACGACACCGAGAAGCAGGCGGCGCTGACGCCGAAGAAAGACGCAGCGCCCGACGAGAAAACCGCTGTGAAGAAGGCGCTCGGCCTCGATCTCGCCAACCTGAGCGACGACCTGCGCAAGAAGCACAACATCAAAGACAAAGTGAAGGGCGTGGTGATCACCGCGGTCGACGCGAATTCGCCGGCGGCGGAGAAGCATCTTGCGCCCGGCATGGTGATCGCCGAGGTGCAGCAGCAGCCGGTGTCGACTGCGGCCGACCTGCAAAGCCGCATCGACAAGCTCAAGAAGTCCGGCAAGAAGACGGTGATGCTGCTGGTGGTGACGCCCGACGGCGACCAGAACTTCGTCGTGGTGGGGTTGCAGTAAGCAGACCGGCGAGCGCAATTCGAAATGGCCGGGTTCGTCCCGGCCATTTTCGTTTAGGCCTGCACGAACTCCTCGCGCCGGTAGCCCTGCACATACAAGAGCGCGGTGAGATCGCCGTGGTCGATGCGCGCGGGCGCTTCCGCCGCGACCTTCGGCTTGGCGTGGATAGGCGACGCCGAGCCCGGCCTCCAGGATCATGTCGAGATCGTTGGCGCCGTCGCCGATCGCCATGGTGTCGGCCTTGGCGAGGCCGAGCTCGGTGCGCAGCTCGATCAGCGCAGCGCGCTTGCCGTCGCGGCCGAAGATCGGCTCGGCCACGCGGCCTGCCAGCTTGTGGCCGTCGACGACGGTCAGGCTGTTGGCGCGGTTCTCGTCGAAGCCGATCATGGCGGCGACGCGGTCGGTGAAATGGGTAAAGCCGCCGGACACCATGCAGGTGCGGGCGCCGTTGGCGCGCATGGTGGCGATCAGCGTGCGCGCGCCGGGCGTGAGCTTGATGCGGTCGCGCAGGACCTCCTCGATCACCGACACCGACAGGCCTTCCAGCAGGGCGACGCGCTCGCGCAAAGCCGGCTCGAAGGCGATGTCGCCGCGCATGGCGCGCTCGGTGATGGCGGCGACATGGGCTTTGAGGCCGACATAGTCGGCCAATTCGTCGATGCATTCCTGCTGGATCATGGTCGAGTCCATGTCGGCCAGGAACAGCTTCTTGCGGCGGTTCGCGGTGGGCTGCACGACGACATCGCAGGCGGCAGGGAGCGCCGCGCGCAGCGCGCCGGTGACGGCACGTTGGTTCAAGCCGTCATCCGGGGTAAAGGGAATGTCGGCGGCGTCGGGTCCGAGCGGCGTAGGCTCACCGGCGCGAGGGAGGACGGCGCGCGCGCGTCTGAGAGTATCGAGCGCGTTCGGGCCGATCAGGGTCGCGACATGAGTCATATGCAGGCCGCCAAGGCGGTGCTTATCGCAGGGCCGACCGCCAGCGGCAAGTCGGCGCTGGCGCTGCGGCTGGCCGAGAAGCTCGGCGGCACGATCGTCAACGCCGATTCCATGCAGGTCTATCGCGACCTGCGCATCATCACCGCGCGGCCGTCGCCCGCGGAAGAAGCGCGCGTGCCGCACCGGCTCTACGGCCATGTCGACGCGGCGGTGAATTATTCGACCGGGCAATGGCTGCGCGACGTCGGCGAAGTGCTCGGCGAGCTTGCGCGCGAAGGCCGCACGGCGATCCTGGTCGGCGGCACCGGGCTTTATTTCAAGGCGCTGACCGCGGGGCTTGCCGCCGTGCCGCCGATCCCGGCCGACATCCGCAGCGCTGTGCGCGGGCGGCTCGCCAGCGAGGGCGTGCGGCCTTTGTACGATGAATTGCGCGAGCGCGATCCGCAGACCGCGCATCGCCTGATGCCGAACGACCGCTCGCGCATTTGCGCGCGCGCTGGAAGTGGTGCTGGCGACCGGGCGCTCGCTGTCGGACTGGCACCGCGAAGGGCTGCCGCCGTTGGTCGATGCCAGCCGCGCGGTCAAGGTCTTCATCACCTGCGAGCGCAAGGAGCTGGTGCGCCGGATCGAGACGCGCTTCGCCGCCATGCTGCAAGCCGGCGCGCTGGAGGAGGTGAGGGCGCTCGCGGCGCGCAAGCTCGATCCGTCATTGCCGGCGATGAAGGCGCACGGCGTGCCCTGGCTGATCCGCCATCTCGACGGCGAGATCACGCTGGAGGAGGCCGCCGAAGGGGCCATCATGGACACCCGCCGCTACGCCAAGCGCCAGCTCACCTGGTTCCGCAATCAGATGAAGGACTGGCCCTGGGCGGCGGCGGAGGAGGCGGAAAAGGCGCTCGAAAGCCAAGTGCCGGCGGTTTAGACTCTAAAAAGACGCTTGACCGGGCATCGGGACGTCCCTATAAACCGCGCAATGAAAGTACGGGCGGACACGATGTTGCGCAATATTATTACCCTCGTGGTAGAGGTTCGGACGCCACCTCGGCAGCCCTGACAGGGGGCAGCCAGGGAAGCGTCCGGACATGGCCCTCGCGGGCCTTTTTTATTGCGAGTGAGAGGAAAAGGACGACGACCATGACACGGGAAATGACCGGCGCCGAAATGGTGATCCAGGCGCTCGCCGACCAAGGGGTCGAGCACCTGTTCGGCTACCCGGGCGGCGCGGTGCTGCCGATCTACGACGCCATCTTCGCCAACAACGCCGTGCAGCACATCCTGGTGCGGCACGAGCAGGGCGCCGTGCACGCGGCCGAAGGCTATGCGCGCTCGACCGGCAAGGTCGGCTGCGTGCTGGTCACCTCCGGCCCCGGCGCGACCAATGCGGTCACCGGCCTCACCGATGCGTTGATGCGACTCGATCCCGATCGTCTGCATCACCGGACAAGTGCCGACGCATCTGATCGGCAACGACGCATTCCAGGAATGCGACACCGTCGGCATCACGCGGCCGTGCACGAAATACAATTACCTCGTCAAGCGCATCGAGGATCTGCCGCGCGTGCTGCACGAGGCCTTCCACATCGCGCAGACCGGGCGGCCCGGGCCGGTGGTGGTCGACATCCCGAAGGACATCCAATTCGCCAAGGGCATCTATTCGAAGCCGAAGGATTTCCCGCACACCGGCTACAAGCCGAAGATCAAAGGCGACCTCGACAAGATCAAGCAGGCGGTCGAGCTGATGGCGCATGCCAAGCGGCCGCTGTTCTACACCGGCGGCGGCGTCGTGAATTCCGGCAAGGCGGCGAGCGATCTGCTGCGCGAGCTGGTCAACGTCACCGGCTTTCCGATCACCTCGACGCTGATGGGCCTCGGCGCGTTTCCCGCCGCCGATCCGAAATGGATGGGCATGCTCGGCATGCACGGCACGCTCGAAGCCAACATGGCGATGCACGATTGCGACGTGATGATCTGCATCGGCGCGCGCTTCGACGACCGCATCACCGGCCGCGTCGACGCCTTCTCGCCGGGATCGAAGAAGATCCATGTCGATATCGATCCGTCGTCGATCAACAAGAACATCCATGTCGACATCGGCATCGTCGGCGACTGCGCGCATGTGCTGGAAGACATGGTGCGGCTGTGGCGCACCGAGGCGCGCAATGCCGACAAGAAGGCGCTGCAGATGTGGTGGACGCAGATCGACAAGTGGCGGGCGCGCAAGTCGCTCGCCTACCGGCAGTCGAGCGACGTCATCAAGCCGCAATACGCCATCCAGCGGCTCTATGAGCTGACCAAGGACCGCGACACCTACATCACCACCGAAGTCGGCCAGCACCAGATGTGGGCGGCGCAGTTCTACGGCTTCCAGGAGCCCAACCGCTGGATGACGTCGCGGCGGCCTCGGCACCATGGGCTACGGCCTGCCGGCCTCGGTCGGCGTGCAGCTGGCGCATCCGAAATCGCTGGTCATCGACATCGCCGGCGAGGCCTCGGTGCTGATGACCATGCAGGAGATCTCGACCGCGGTGCAGTACCGGCTGCCGATCAAGATCTTCATCCTGAACAACAACTACATGGGCATGGTGCGGCAGTGGCAGGAACTGCTGCACGGCGGGCGCTATGCCGAGAGCTATTCGGAGGCGCTGCCCGATTTCGTCAAGCTGGCCGAGGCCTATCACGCCGTCGGCATCCGCTGCGAGAAGCCGGGCGATCTCGACCGCGCCATCAAGGAGATGATCGCGGTCGACAAGCCGGTGCTGTTCGACTGCGTGGTCGATCCGAAGGAGAACTGCTTCCCGATGATCCCGTCCGGCCGCGCGCATAACGAGATGATCCTCGGCGACGCCGGCGTACGACGCGTGGAAAGCGCGATCACCGAAGAAGGCAAGGTGATGGTGTAGAGCTGGCAGCACGCGACGATACGAGCGCAGCCGTGAGAGCCGGTCAGCGCATGCTCGCACGCTACCACGTCGCCATTACCCCGCACGCGCCGACAGCGCAGAGGCCGAGACGCACACGCTCTCGGTGCTGGTCGACAACGAGCCGGGCGTGCTGGCGCGCGTCATCGGCCTGTTCTCCGGCCGCGGCTACAATATCGAAGTCGCTGACCGTGTCGGAGACCGAGCACCGCCAGCATCTCTCGCTCATCACCATCGTCACCACCGGCACGCCGATGGTGATCGAGCAGATCAAGAACCAGCTCGACCGCCTGGTGCCGGTGCATCACGTCGTCGACATGACGCTGACGCGCAACGCGATCGAGCGCGAGCTCGCCATGGTCAAGGTCGAGGGCAAGGGCGAGCAGCGGGTCGAGGCGCTGCGGCTGGCCGACGCCTTCCGCGCGCGCGTGATCGACGCCACCACCGAAAGCTTCGTGTTCGAGATCACCGGCAAGAGCGAAAAGATCGAGCAGTTCGTCGCGCTGATGCTGCCGCTCGGGCTGGTCGAGGTGTCGCGCACCGGCATCGCCGCCATCCTGCGCGGGCCGGAGGGGATGTGAGCCGGGCTTGTCCCGGCGCCGTATTAAATCTAGAAGCAGCGCGGGAAAATAAGCTGGCCCGCGAGGCCGCAGTCAGGGGTTAAGTATCATGCGTGTTTACTACGATCGCGACGCCGACCTGAACCTGATCAAGGGCAAGAAGGTCGCCATCATCGGCTATGGCAGCCAGGGCCACGCCCACGCGCTCAATCTGCGCGACAGCGGCGTCAAGGACGTCGCGGTGGCGCTGCGCAAGTCCTCCGGCGGCGTGAAGAAGGCCGAGGGCGAGAAATTCAAGGTCATGGAAGTGGCCGAGGCCGCCAAATGGGCCGACGTCATGATGATGCTGACGCCCGACGAATTGCAGGGCGACATCTATCGCGAAAGCCTCGCTGCCAACATGAAGCAGGGCGCGGCGCTGATGTTCGCGCACGGCCTCAACGTGCATTTCAACCTGATCGAGCCGCGCGCCGACCTCGACGTGCTGATGATCGCGCCGAAAGGCCCCGGCCACACCGTGCGCTCGGAATATCAGCGCGGCGCCGGCGTGCCCTGCCTGGTGGCGATCCATGCCGACAAGTCCGGCAACGCGCACGATCTCGGCTTGAGCTACGCCTCGGCGATCGGCGGCGGCCGCGCCGGCATCATCGAGACCACCTTCAAGGAAGAGTGCGAGACCGATCTGTTCGGCGAGCAGACCGTGCTGTGCGGCGGCCTCGTCGAGCTGATGAAGGCCGGCTACGAGACGCTGGTCGAGGCCGGCTACGCGCCCGAGATGGCCTATTTCGAGTGCGTGCACGAGGTGAAGCTGATCGTCGACCTGATCTACGAAGGCGGCATCGCCAACATGAACTACTCGGTGTCGAACACCGCGGAATACGGCGAATACGTCTCCGGCCCGCGCATCGTGAACGCCGAGACCAAGGCCGAGATGAAGCGCGTGCTGGACGACATCCAGTCCGGCCGCTTCACGCGCGACTGGATGCTGGAGAACAAGGTCAACCAGACCTCGTTCAAGGCGACGCGCGCCAAGCTCGCCGAGCACCCGATCGAGCAGGTCGGCGCCAAGCTGCGCGAGATGATGCCGTGGATCAAGCAGCGGGCGCTGGTGGACAAGAGCAAGAACTAATGCGCGCACTTGCGCTTCGCTTGCCGCGGCCGCTCTCATCGGGGCGGCCGCGTTCGCTTGGCCGATCCAATCGACGACAAAGAGTGCGTCGGCAGCACCTATGAGATGGTCGATTGTCTCAAGGACAAGACGGCGCATTGGGACCAAAAGCTCAACGCCGCCTATCAGCAAGCTCAAGGAAGCCGAGGGCAAACAGCGCGAGCAGCTGCGCACCGCGCAGCGCGTGGGATTCGCGATGCCAATTGTCTCTATGACCGGCGAAGGCACCATCGCGCGCATCGATGCCGGTGACTGCATGTACCGCTTGACCAGCCGCCGAAGACTGCAGGACGCGGCGAGCGGAACATCCACTGGCGGCAGCCACCGCGTCGGGCGTCGTATCGCCGCCCGACGCGCGCAGGTTGGCTTCGCGCATGACCTCGACGTCGATCGCCCCGATCAGCGGTTTGAGCGCATCGGCGAGTTTTTCATCGCCCGCGCGTTTGGGCGCGATCAGGACGATGGCATCGTAGGGCGGGATGGCCTGCTTGGGGTCGGACAGCACTTTGAGATCGTATTTGGCGATGCGGCCGTCGCTGGTGTAGGCCGACACCACGTCGGCGTCGCCGGCCGCCGCCGCCTGATACATGAAGTCCGGCTGCATGGTGCGCTGGCTGCGGAAGGTCAGCCCATAGGCCGCGCGCAGCGCCTTCCATTCCGGCCGCTCGAAGAATTCGTAATCGCCGGCGATGGCGAGCTGCGGCGCATGCGCCGCCAGATCGGCGATTGAAGCGATGCCGAGGCTGTCGGCTTTCTTGCGCGGCATCGCCAGCGCATAGGCATCCTCGAAGCCGAGACTGCCCAGCATGCGCACGCCGTGTGTGGTCTTGAGCCAATCCGCCACCGCGTCCAGCACCTCCTGGCGCGGCTTGACGTCGGTGCGCTTCATCTGGGTGGCCCAGATGGTGCCGGAATAAGAGACGTAGACGTCGATGTCGCCCGCGATCAGCGCGCTGAAGATCAGCGCGGAGCCGAGCCCGTCGCGCCGCCCGGCCGAAAGTCCGGCCGCTTCCAGCCGCTGCTCGATCAGCGCGCCCAGCACGGATTGCTCGGTGAAGGGTTCGGTGCCGACGATCGTGGTCTTGCGCGCGCCGGCGTGGCCGGGCGCGAGCGCCGCCAGCACCACCAGCGCAAGCCCGATCGCGCCGCCGGTCACTTTCGCGCGGCTATGTGACGCAACGCCGTGCTCCATCAGCGCCAGCATTTGATCGACCACCAGCGCCAGCACGGCGGCGGCAACGCAGCCGAACACGACCAAGACCCAGTTCTGCGTTTGCAGGCCGGCGAAGATGTAGTTGCCCAGACTGGTCTGGCCGATCGGCGTCGCCAGCGTGGCGGTGCCGATCACCCACACCGCCGAGGTGCGGATGCCGGCCATGATCACCGGCATGGCGAGCGGCACTTCGATGTCGCGCATGCGCTGCCAGGGGCCCGCGCCGAACAAGCGCGCGGCCTCGCGCAGCCGCGGATCGATGCCGTTCAAGCCGGTCACCGTGTTGCGCAGCACCGGCAGCATCGAATAAAGCGCGAGCGCCAGCACCGAGGGCAGGAAACCGAGCGCGGAGAAGCTCGCGCCGAACAGGCGTTGCGACAAGGCGGCGAGCGCGAGCAACAGCGGATAGAACAGCGCCAGCAGCGCCAGGCCGGGGATGGTCTGCACCACGCTGGCGAGCGTCAGCAGCGCGCCGCGCAACACCGGCCGGCGCACCGACAGGATGGCGAGCGGCAGGCTGATGCCGAGCCCGATCGCCAGCGCAGTGCACCTCACCAGCACATGGCTGCCGAGATAATCCGGCAGCCGCGCCCACGCGTCCGCCCAGCGGGAGTTGATGCTCATCGCGGCCGATGATGGCACGCGCGGCGCCGGCCCGGAAACAGCGATTTACCTGGGGTTTTGGCTCATCCTTTTGAGGGGAAAGAGAAATCGAGCCGGCCGGGCCGCCAGAAAACTTGCAATGACGATTTGATTACAGTCTTATGACGGCGGGGCTGAGAGCTGGCGGCTGGAGTCCGCGTGTCGTGCCAGACCGGGCCCCGTGTAAACATGCCGCCTGTTGCGTCCGCAATTCTGTCTCGTTTTGCCCGCCAAGTGGGGACGTCGCGCCGCGACCTTGCGGTGCTCATCGTCATCGCCGTTCTGCACGCGATCGCGCTCGCCATCATGCTGGCGACCGAGGCCGACCTCGAGAGCAAGGTCGACCTTTCTGGCCACCTGGTTTCTGCTGAATTTCTTCTGGCTGGCGCTGCTGCGGCGGCCGGCGTCGGCGGCGCTGGTGTCGCTGGCGATGGTCGTCACGCTCGTTCTGCTGTCGCAGTTCAAGTACGACAAGCTGATGATGACGGTCAATTTCGTCGACGTGATGATTATCGATACCGACACCGTCGCGTTCTTCCTGACGATCTATCCCGATCTGTTGCGCCGCGTGGTGCTTGCCGCGCTGGTGGCCATTCCGGCGCTCGGCCTTGCTCTGGTGGCTCGATCCCTATCGCGTCCGGCTGCGCGTCGCCTCCGCCGGCGGCACGCTCTGCCTTGCCGCCGCCGTCGGCATTTCGATCGCGGGACCGATGGAGCCGCACGAGGCCTTTTCCGGCGACGGCTACGTCTCGAAATTCGTCAATTCGGGCGTCGATGCGATCGTCGCTTACGCGACGCAGGGCTACCTGGAGTCCGACGCGACTGTCACCGGCAAATTCCGCTTCGCGGCCGCAGGGGCCTGCCAGCCGGCGGCCAAGCCGCCGCACATCATCCTGATCCTCGACGAGTTGAGCTTCGACATCCGCAAGGCGCCCGGCATCAAGGTGCCGAGCGGTTACGGCCGCCATTTCAACTCCTTCGACGGCAAGGAGCGCTCCTTCATCGTGGAAGCGGCCGGCGGCCCGACCTGGTTTGCCGAATACAGCGTGCTCACCGGTCTGTCGGCGCGCTCGTTCGGTCGCTTCGCCTATTTCGTCACCCGCATCGCCGCCGGCCGTGTCGAGCGCGGCCTGCCGCACATGCTGCGACGCTGCGGCTATCACACCTTCACGCTCTATCCGGCGCGCAGCGCGTTCATGAGCGCGCGCAGTTTCCAGACCACCACCGGCGTCGAGAATTTCCGCGACAGCAAGGATATGGGCGCCAAAGGCGTCGAGCCCGACTCGTTTTTCTATGACCAGGCCGCGCAGGTGATCGCGCGCGAGCGCAAGAAAGCGCCGCTGTTCATCTTCTCCTATCTGGCCGCCAATCATTTCCCGTGGGATTACACGTTCCGTCCCGATCTGACGCCGGACTGGCACAAGCTCGGCAACCCGCCCTACATCGACGAATATGTGCGGCGGCAAGGGCTGAGCGAGCGCGACTACGCCGCGTTCCTGGCGCGTCTGCGCCGCGACTTCCCCGATGAATCGTTCATGTTGGTGCGCTTCGGCGATCATCAGCCCGATTTCGCCGAGCGCATCATCGATCCGTCGCTCAATGAATGGCAGATCGCCGACCGGCTGGACAATTACGATCCGCGCTTTTTCACCACCTACTACGCGATCGACGCCGTCAATTTCAAACCGGTGGACGTGACCTCCGCGCTCGGCACGCTGGAGGCGCCCTATCTGCCGCTGGTCATCCAGGAAGCCGCCGGGCTGCCGCTCGACCCGACCTTCGCCGAGCAGAAGAAGATCCTGCAACGCTGCCGGGGCCTGTTCTACGGCTGTGCCGCGGGCGCCGAAGCGCGCCGGTTCAATCGGCTGCTGATCGAGGCCGGTCTGATCAAGGGGCTGTAAGCCGGCGGGCTTTGCAAGCCGCCGGTGCCCGGATAGCTTCGCTCCAGAAACACGAGGAGAGTGCATGGCGAACGGCGCGACAGCGACCGCGCAGCATGCGGCGCAGGCCGTCGCGCTCGACGGCGTTTCGGTCGCGTTTCGCCTCGCCGGCGGCGGCAGCTACACCGCGGTCGAGCGCGCCAGCCTGCGCGTCGCCGACGGCGAATTCGTCGCCATCGTCGGGCCGACCGGCTGCGGCAAGTCCACGCTCCTGAACATTGCCGCCGGGCTGATGCCGCCATCCTCGGGCACGGTCGATATTTTCGGCAGCCCGCTCGCCGCGCTCAACCGCCAGGCCGGCTATCTGTTTCAGGCCGACGCGCTGTTTCCCTGGAAGACCGCGCTGGAAAACGTCGCCATCGGGCTGGAGACGGCGGGCACGCCGTCAAGCGAGGCGCGTGCGCGCGCGCAGGACTGGCTCACGCGCGTGGGCCTGGGTGCATTCGGCGACCGCTATCCGCACATGCTCTCGGGCGGCCAGCGCAAGCGCGTCGGCCTGGCGCAGGTGCTGATCCGCGATCCGAAAATCCTGCTGATGGACGAGCCGTTCGGCCCGCTCGACGCGCAGACGCGGCAGATCATGGGCAATCTGCTGCTCGATCTGTGGAGCGGCGACCGCAAGGCGGTGCTGTTCGTCACGCACGATCTCGAAGAGGCGATCGCGCTCTCCGACCGCGTGGTGATCATGTCGGCGGGGCCGGCCGCGCGCATCATCGGCGACTGGAACGTGCCGCTGGCGCGCCCGCGCGACATCGCCGAGATCAAGCTCGACCACGCCTTTCACGAGCTGCACCGCGAGATCTGGCAGAAACTGAAGGCGGAGGTGGTCAAAGGCTACGCGCAGGCGGAGGGCGCCGCATGAAATCGCGCGCGCAGCTTCTGCTGATGCAAATCGCGGTCGCCGTCGTCGGCCTCGCGCTGTGGTATCTGCTGTCCACCTATCCGATGTTCGGCCACATCGTTCTGCCGCCGTTCTTCTTCTCCAATCCGGTGGACGTCGCCGCGCAGATCGTCGACCTGGTTCGCCAGCGGCGTGATCTGGAAGCATCTGTGGGTGACATTGGAGGAGTCGATCCTCGCCTTCGTCATCGGCTCGTTCGGCGGCGTCATGGTCGGGTTCTGGTTCGCGCGCCAGCCGCGCACCGCCGCGGTGTTCGATCCTTACGTCAAGATGGTCAACGCGCTGCCGCGCGTGGTGCTGGCGCCGATCTTCACGCTCTGGCTCGGTCTGGGCATCTGGTCGAAGGTCGCGCTCGGCGTCACGCTGGTGTTCTTCATCGTGTTCTTCAACGTCTATCAGGGCGTCAAGGAAGTCAGCCCGACCGTGCTGGCCAATGCGCGCATGCTCGGCATGAACGAGCGGCAGCTGATGCGCCACGTCTATTGGCCGTCGGCGCTGTCCTGGATGTTCTCCTCGCTGCACACCTCGGTCGGCTTCGCCGTGGTGGGCGCGGTGGTCGGCGAATATCTCGGCGCCGCGGCGGGACTGGGCTATCTGATCCAGCAGGCGGAAGGCGTGTTCGACGTGGCCGGCGTGTTCGCCGGCATGTTCGTGCTGGCCGCCTTCGTGATCGTGATCGACACCATTGTCAGCGTGGTGGAAAAGCGGCTGCTGGTCTGGCGGCCGACCGTTGGCGATGCAAGGCCGTAGCAAGGGAGAGTGAGCATGGCGCGCTTGGCAGGCAAGGTCGCATTCATCACCGGCGGCGGCGGCGGCATCGGCCGCGCCACCGCCGAGCGCTTCGCCGAGGAGGGCGCCAAGGTCGTCATCGCCGAAATCGACGACGCGCGCGGCAAGGCGGCCGAGGAGTCGGCGCGCGCGAAAGGCAAGAACTCGGGCGGCGACGCGCTGTTCATTCATTGCGACGTGCGCGAGCAGAAAAGCGTCGAAGCCGCGATGGCCGAAACGGTCAAGCGCTTCGGCAAGCTTAACGTGCTGCACAACAATGCCGGCGGCTCCTCGCCGCAGGACGGGCCGGTGACGACCGTGTCGGAGGACGAGTTCTGGCGCGTGATCAAGCTCGATCTCTACGGCACGTTCCTCTGCTCGCGGATCGGCATCCCGCTCATCGCCAAAGCGGGCGGCGGCAGCGTCATCAACATGACTTCGACGCTCGCGCTGAATGCTGTTCCGGGCCGCGACTGCTACACCGCGGCCAAGGGCGCCATCGCCTCGATGACGCGCTCGATGGCGGTCGAATTCGCGCCGCAGAAAATCCGCGTCAACGCCATTGCGCCGTCGGTCACGCTGTCGGACCGCGTCAAGAAATTGCTGGAAGGGTCCAAGGACATCGAGAAGCTCGCGTCCCAGCACCTGATGGGCCTGGGCTACCCGATCCACATGGCCAACATGGCCGTGTATCTGGCATCCGACGAAGCCGAGATCACGACCGGCGCGATCATGGTGGTCGATAGCGGCGCCACCATCTGGTAGGCCTCTGGTCACCGGCGCGCCGCTATCCTATCGTCCGCACCGAAGCGGCCGCATAAGGCCGCGCTCACATTGGGAGGACACTATGTCCGCAACGATTTTCCGGCGGCTTGCCGCCACGGCCGCCGCGCTCGTGCTGTCGAGCGGTATCGCCTTTGCGCAATCCAAGGTGACGCTCGCCATCGGCGGCGCCTCGTGCCTGTGCTATCTGCCGACCATGCTGGCCAAGCAGCTCGGCGAATTCCAGAAGGCCGGCGTCAACGTCGACGTCGTCGAGTTCAAGGGCGGCTCGGAGTCGCTCAAGGCCGTGATGGGCGGCAGCGCCGATGTCGCGTCCGGCTATTTCGACCACTGCGTCAATCTCGCCGCCAAGGGCCAGCATCTGCAGTCCTTCGTGGTCTATGACCGCTTTCCCGGCTTCGCGCTGGTGGTCTCGCCCAAGCACACCAATGAGATCAAGTCCGTCAAAGACCTTGCCAACAAGAAGGTCGGCGTTTCGGCGCCCGGCTCGTCCACCGACTTCTTCCTGAAATACATGCTGCACAAATTTGGTGTCGACCCGAATTCGGTCGGCGTGATCGGCGTCGGCCTCGGCGCTTCGGCGATCGCGGCGATGGAGCAGGGCCAGATCGACGCCGCCATTATGCTCGACCCGGCGGTGACGGTGCTTGCGGGCAAGTACAATGATCTGCGAATTCTGAGTGACACCCGCTCGCAGAAGGACACGCTCGCAGTGTTCGGCGGCGAATATCCGGGCGGCGCGCTCTATGCCCAGGCGAATTGGATCGCCGGCCATGAGAAGGAAGTGCAGGGCATGACCACTGCGATCGTGTCCACGCTCAAGTGGATCCACTCGCACACGCCGGAAGAGATCGCCGACAAGATGCCGCCGGAATATGTCGGCAAGGACAAGGCGGGCTACATCGCCGCGCTCAAGAACACACTGCCGATGTACTCCAGGAGCGGCCTGATGGACCCGAAAGGCGCCGCCGCCGTGCTCGCCGTGTTCGCGCAGTCTTCGCCCGATGTGGCCAAGGCCAACATCGACCTGTCGAAGACCTACACCAACAAATACGTCGAGGCGGCCGGCAAGGGGATGTAGCAGCCCGTTCGACTCTCATCTGACTGCGAAGGGCGCGGCGGGATGTTTCCCGCCGCGTCTGTTATTGTGGCGGCCATGAATTTGCTCTCCATCCAATCGCACGTCGCCTACGGCCATGTCGGAAATTCGGCCGCGGTGTTTGCGCTGCAGCGCATCGGCGTCGAGGTGTGGCCGGTGCACACAGTGCAGTTCGCCAACCACAGCGGCTACGGCAAGCCGCGCGGCCAGGTGTTCGACGCCGGGCTGATCCGCGAGGTGGTCGGCGGCATCGAAGCAGCGCGGCGTCTTGGGCGAATGCGACGGCGTGCTGTCGGGCTATATCGGCTCGGCCGAGATCGGCTCAGCCATTCTCGACGCGGTGGCGGCCGTCAAGCGCGCCAACCCGGCGGCGAAATATTGCTGCGATCCGGTGATCGGCGATGCCGGCCGCGGCGTGTTCGTGCGCGAGGGAATCCCTGAGTTCATGAAGGGCAAGGCGGTGCCGGCGGCCGACATCATCACACCCAACCAGTTCGAGCTTGAGTTTCTCGCCGGCCGCGAATGCAAAACGCTCGACGCACGCGCGCGACGCCGTCGAAGCGGCGCACGCTCTGGGGCCGCGGCGTGATCCTGGTGACCTCGCTGCAAGCGCAGGAGACGCCCGAGAATGCGGTCGATTTGCTGGCCTCCGACACGCAAGACTTGCTTCCGCCTGCGCACGCCGCGGCTGCCGCAGAAAATGAACGGCGCGGGCGACGCCATCGCCGCGCTGTTCTTCGCGCATTATCTGCGCAGCGGCCGCGTCGACGAGGCTTTGTCGAACGCCGCCTCCGCGCTGTTCGGCGTCTTGGCCAAGACCGCGGACGCCGGCGCGCCCGAGCTTGCGCTCATCGCCGCGCAGGATGAACTCGTCAATCCGAGCCGGGTGTTTGCTGCGCAAGAACTTCCCGCATGAAGCAAGAACCCATGCTGTTCCGCGTCGACCGCCTGGAGCTTGCCTTCAAGCCCAGGCCTTGGGCTTTCGCCGACGAGCGCCGCGCCGAGATCGATGCCTATTTTGCCAAGCGGCAGCGCGAAAATCCCGCGCTGTGGAATGGCCGCGTGCTGCTGCTCTATCACCAGGTGGTGCAGGACGGCGTGTTTCGCGGCGATTTTCTGGAAACCGACTATGCGAGTTTCTCGGCGTGGAAGTCCTGGGGACGGCCGCCCGCCGGCGTGCGCGACTGCTTCGGCGCCGCGGCGGTCGTCGGCCAGCGACGGCGGTCTCCTGCTCGGCGTCATGAATACCCACACCGCCAATGCGGGGCAGGTCTATTTCCCCTGCGGCACGCCCGATCCCGACGATATCGTGGCGGGCCAGGTCGATTTCGACGTCAGCGTGCGGCGCGAGCTCAAGGAGGAGACCGGGATCGATGCGGCAACGCTCACGCCGGAGCCGGGCTGGACCGCCGTGGTCGACGGCCCGCTAATCTCGCACGTGAAGCTTTTTCGCGCGCACGAGCCGGCCGAAGTCTTGCGCACGCGCGCGCTCGACCATATTGCGCGCGAGCGGCAAGCCGGAGCTTTGCGACATTCGCATCGTGCGCGCGCAAACGGATTTCGACCCCGCCATGCCGCGCTTCGTGACGGCCTTCCTGGCGCAGCATTTTAGCGTACGATAGACTTTCGCGGCCGCGCGGAGACAGGCAGCATGACGCTCTACCACATTGCCAAACGCTTTCGCGTCGACAGACCGGGCAAATTCCGCTTGTCCAAACACGATCCGGCCGAGTGCTACGGTCTTGACCGTCGACAAGCACGAAGCCCAGATCATGCTGGCCGAAGGCATCGAGCGGCTGACCGAATTGCAGCAGCGTCTTTACGCCGACGACCGCTGGTCGGTGCTGATCGTGCTGCAGGCCATGGACGCCGCCGGCAAGGACAGCACCATCAAGCACGTGATGAGCGGCCTCAATCCGCAGGGCGTCGAGGTGCATTCCTTCAAGCAGCCGAGCCCGGAGGAGCTGCAGCACGATTTTCTCTGGCGCGTGGCGCAACGCCTGCCGACCAGCGGGCGCATCGGCATCTTCAATCGCTCGCACTACGAGGAAGTCTTGACGGTGCGCGTGCACAAGCAATTGCTGGAGCAACAAAAGCTGCCCAAGCGGCTCGTCGGCAAGAACATTTGGCAACAGCGGTTCGACGACATTCGCGCCTTCGAGCGTCATCTCGTCCGCAACGGCACGCTGGTCCTCAAATTCTTCCTCAATGTATCGAAAGAAGAACAGCGCAAGCGCTTTCTCGACCGCATCGACGAGCCGGGCAAGCGCTGGAAATTTTCCATGGGCGACGTCAAGGAGCGCAAGCTCTGGCCGACATACATGGCCGCCTATGAGGAGATGATACGAGAGACCAGCACGCCGGAAGCGCCCTGGTTCGTGGTGCCGGCCGACCATAAATGGTTCACGCGCATGGTCGTGGCCGGGGCCTTGGTGCAGGAGCTGGACGCGCTCGATCTCGAATATCCCAAAGTCACCGGCAAGGCGCTCAAGGAACTGAAGAAGGCGCGCAAAGCCTTGCAGGCGGAGAAATAGCCCGCGTCACCAAACCAGCGGGAGGCCGGTGCGCGCAGAACAGACAGCGATGTTGACCTATCTGCGGCTTGATTTCGGACAGGCCCTTCCGCTAGAAGCTTGCTTCCGCTCTGCGGTTAACGCGGGTTTTACCTTGTTCCGCGACTGTGACCGCAGACCATGAGGGTGATTTGAGAGCCATGACGACGCGCCACGAAACTTGCGCGCTCGACCGGACGGCCGCCACCTGGCCGGCTCCGCGGCTACCCTCATTCTGGGCTCGCTCCTTCTCCTTATCCGCCCCTGAGGGCCGGCTGGGCATTTCACGCCTGGGCACTCGGGGGATGACGGAGACGAAACCCCAATAGAGCGCCCGAGCGGCGCATTGATCGAGAAGGAACGACTGCCATGACTGCCAAGACCCAGTCCGACAAGGACCGCGTCGTCATATTCGACACGACGTTGCGCGACGGCGAGCAATGCCCGGGCGCCACCATGACCCACGAGGAGAAGCTCGAAGTCGCCGAGCTGCTCGACGCGATGGGCGTCGACATCATCGAGGCCGGCTTTCCGATCGCCTCGGACGGCGACTTCGCCGCCGTCAACGAGATCGCCAAGCGCGCCAAGAATTCGGTGATCTGCGGGCTCTCGCGCGCCGCCTTCAAGGACATCGACCGCTGCGCCGAGGCCATCAAGCCGGCCAAGCGCAAGCGCATCCACACCTTCCTCTCCACCTCGCCGGTGCACATGAAATACAAGCTCCAGAAGGAGCCGCACGAGGTCTACGAGATGGTGATCGCGCAGGTCACCCGCGCGCGCGGCCATACCGACGACGTGGAATGGTCGGCGGAGGACGGCACCCGCACCGAACTCGATTTTCTCTGCCGCTGCGTGGAGGCCGCCATCAATGCCGGCGCCACCACCATCAACATCCCCGACACCGTCGGTTACGCCACGCCGGAGGAATACCGGCGTCTGTTCGAAACCGTGCGCCAGCGCGTGCCCAATTCCGACAAAGCGCGCTTCTCGGTGCATTGCCACGACGATCTCGGCATGGCGGTGGCCAATTCGCTCGCCGGTGTGCAGGGCGGGGCGCGGCAGATCGAATGCACCATCAACGGCATCGGCGAGCGCGCCGGCAATGCCGCGCTGGAAGAAGTCGTGATGGCGATGAAGACGCGCAACGACGTGTTGCCGTATCTGGACCGGCATCGAGGCGACCATGCTGACGCGCGCCAGCAAGCTCGTGGCGGCGGCGACCTCGTTCCCGGTGCAGTACAACAAGGCGATCGTCGGGCGTAACGCCTTCGCGCACGAGAGCGGCATCCACCAGGACGGCATGCTCAAGAACGCGCAGACCTACGAGATCATGACGCCGGAATCGGTCGGCGTGAAACAGACCTCGCTGGTCATGGGCAAGCATTCCGGGCGGCATGCCTTCGTGCACAAGCTCGAAGAGCTCGGCTATCAGTTGGCCGCCAACCAGCTCGAAGACGCCTTCGTGCGCTTCAAGGCGCTGGCCGACAAGAAGAAGCAGATCTACGACGAGGACATCGAGGCGCTGGTGGACGAGGAGATCGCCACCGCCCATGACCGCATCAAGGTGCTCTCGCTCACCGTGATCGCCGGCACCATGGGCCCGCAATCGGCCACGCTCACCCTCGACATCGCGGGCGAGCACATCACCACGCAATCGACCGGCAACGGGCCGGTCGACGCCATCTTCAAGGCGATCCGCGCGCTGGTGCCGCACGACGCGACGCTCGAGCTTTATCAGGTGCATGCGGTGACCGGCGGCACCGACGCGCAAGCCGAGGTGTCGGTGCGGCTCGCCGAAGGCGGGCGCTCGTTCACCGCCAAGGGTGCCGATCCCGACACGCTGGTGGCATCGGCCAAGGCCTATCTCGGCGCGCTCAACAAGCTGATGAGCAAGCGCAACAAGACGCCCGGCATCGAGCACCGCATTCATTCGACCGACGTCGGCTGAAACGTTAACGCAAGTTCCGATGCCGCGCCCCGCAAGGGGTGCGGCATTTTGCATCCTCGCGATTTGGTTCCGTCGGGAACCCAAAAATCACAAAATCTCCGCAATTCGCCCCGCTCGCGGCAAGATTGCTCGTTATGTGCGCTCCGTAACCGCAAGCAAACGGGGAAGTTTCAGAAATGAAGACAATGATTTTCGCGGGCGCGCTCGCGCTCGCGGCGCTCGGTTTGTTGTCTATCGCCACCCCGATCTACGCCGACGAACTCCCCGGCCTCAGCGCCGGTCAGGACATGGCGTCGATCGATATCGCGCGGGTCAAGCGCGTGCTCCAGCTCACGCCCGACCAGGAACGCTATTGGCCGCCGGTCGAGGCGGCGCTGCGCGACATCGCGCGCCGGCAGGAGGGGGCGGAGCCCGCCGGGCTCGTGCGGCGCATCAGCCACCGGGTGGTTTCGATTGCACTCGACAGCGCAGCGGTTGCCCGCGTGGCCCGCGTGGCGCGTCCACTGATAGAGCGGCTGCGTGACGACCAGAAGCAGGGGGCTTTGGCGCTCGCGCAGGAAATGGGCTTCGGGCCCGTGCTCGCCGCGCTCAACTGAGCGCGGCTCGCCTTCCAGGTCAGGCTCGACCTCGATACCGGCAAGTGGTGGCTATGCCCACCCTTGCCCGCAATCGTGGCCCATGCCATCCTGAATCCACGTAAACGGCTGAAAATACAGAACAAGCCGTTACTCGGTTCAACCCTGGAGGAAATCGTCCATGCGTAAGTGGATTATCGCGGCGGCCGTGGCCGCCGTTTTTGCTGTGCCCGGCGCCGCGCTCGCGCAGTCGCCCGATCATCATCAAATTCAGCCACGTCGTCGCCAACGACACGCCGAAAGGCAAAGGCGCGCTGAAGTTCAAGGAACTCGCCGAGAAATACACCAACGGCAAGGTCAAGGTCGAAGTCTATCCGAACTCGCAGCTTGTTCAAGGACAAGGAAGAGATCGAAGCGCTGCAGCTCGGCTCGGTGCAGATGCTGGCGCCGTCGACCGCCAAGTTCGCGCCGCTCGGCGCCAAGGAATTCGAGGCGCTCGATCTGCCCTGGCTGTTCAAGGACGAAGCGGCCTACGACAAGGCCATGAAGGGTCCGGTCGGCCAGTGGCTGTTCAAGAAGCTCGAAGCCAAAGGCATCACCGGCCTCGCCTACTGGGACAACGGCTTCCACATGGTGTCGGCCAACCGGCCGCTGATCAACCCGTCGGACTTCCAGGGCCTCAAGATCCGCATCTCCGGCTCGAAGATCGCCGATCAGTATTTCCGCAACGTCGGCTCGATCCCGCAGATCATGGCCTTCTCGGAAGTCTATCAGGCGCTGCAGACCGGCGTCGTGGACGGCTGCGAGAACACCCCGTCGAACTATCTGACGCAGAAGTTCCACGAGGTGCAGAAGCACATCACCGTCTCCTATCACGCCCACCTGCAATATGCGGTGATCGTGAACACGAAGTTCTGGAACGGGCTGCCGGCCGACATCCGCACGCAGCTCGACAAGGCGATGGACGAGGCGACCGACTACACCAACTCGATCGCCGTCAAGGAAAACGAAGACGCGCTTGAGGCCGATCAAGAAGTCGGGCAAGACCACGCTGCACTACCTGACGCCCGAGCAGACGGCGGCCTGGCAGAAGGCGATGCAGCCGACCTACAAGTGGGCCAAGGGCCGCGTCGGCCAGGAAGTGCTCGACCTGATCGCCAAAGAACTCGACGTCCAGATGAACTGACGGCAGCCTGGCTGCCCAATAATAATCAACGGCCGGGAGTGATCGCTCCCGGCCGTTTCGTGATGTGGGGGACCAGCGTGCTCAAGGGGTTCAATCGGGCGCTCGACCATTTGGAAGAGTGGCTGATCGCCACGCTGATCGCGGCGGCGACGCTGCTGATTTTTGTCGCGGTGCTGCACCGCTACGGCACCGGCGCTTCGATCGACCTGTCGAAATGGGCCGCCGCGCACGGCGTGCCGGTGCATCCCGGCATTCTGAAGGCCATTTACCTGTGGCTGGCCTGCGCTCGACCTGTCCTGGGCGCAGGAACTCTGCATCTACATGTTCATCTGGATGGCCAAGTTCGGCGCCGCCTATGGCGTGCGCACCGGCATCCATGTCGGCGTCGACGTGCTGGTCAATCTGCTGCCGCCGGCATCGCGCAAGCGGGTGATCGTGTTCAGCCTGCTGTGCGGCGCCTTGTTCACCGGCATCGTTGCCGTGTTCGGCGGCGCGTTCGTCGGCGAGATGTTCGCGACCGGCCAGCAGTCGAACGATCTCGAAGCGCCGATGTGGATCGTCTATCTGACGCATCCCGCTCGGCTCCGGGCTGATGTGCTTCCGCTTCCTGCAGGTGGCGTGGTGGTTCTACTGGACCGGCGCAACTGCCGCACCACGACGCCGCCCAGGTCGAGGGCATCGCGGACGTGCCGACGCGCTGCATCCCGTCCGACCGGTCCAGCATCGGCGGCCGTGCGCGAGAGCGGTCGAACCGCTCGGCGTTCATCGCTCATCCTGGCGCCGATCCTGATCGTCGCGATCTGCGTCGCGCACGCGACCGGTCTCATCGTGCTGCCGCAGGGCATGCGCGCGGCTCATCGATCTTCGTGCTGCTGATCGCGTTGATGCTGACCGGCATGCCGGTGTCGATCGCGCTCGGCCTCACCGTGCTGACCTTCCTGTTCACGCTGACCGACGTGCCGCATCGAAGTCGGTCGCGCTGAAGCTGTTCACCGGTCTCGAAAGCTTCGAGATCATGGCGATCCCGTTCTTCATCCTGGCCGGCAATTTCCTGACCGCACGGCGGCGTCGCGCGCCGCATGATCAATTTCGCCATGTCGCCATGATCGGGCACTGGTACGGCGGCCTGGCGCTCGCCGGCATCTCGCCTGCGCGATGTTCGCGGCGGTGTGCGGCTCGAGCGTCGCCACCGTGGTCGCCATCGGCTCGATCGTGCTGCCCGAGATGGTGCGCGCACGGCTATCCGATGCGCTTCGGCGCCGGCGTCATCACCGTCGCCGGCTCGCTCGGCATTCTGATGCTGCCGTCGATCCCGAAGGTGCTCTACGCGGTCGTCCACCAATACCTCGATCGGCGCGCTGTTCATCGCCGGTATCGCTGCCCGGCATCGCTGCTGACCGTCGATGCTGTGCACCGTGACCTGGTTATCGCGCGTGGCGCAACAACTATCCGCGCATGCCGAAGGCGACGTTGGGCGCGAACGCGTGCGCACGCTTCCGCGAAAGCATCTGGGGCCTGATGCTGATCGTCATCATCATCGGCGGCATCTATTCCGGCCTGTTCACCGCCGACCGAAGCGGCCGCGATGAGCGCCGTCTATGCCTTCGTCGTCGCGGTCTTCGTCTACAAGGCATCTCAAGCTGCGCGACGTGCCGCGCGTGCTGCTGCGCGTCCGCCAATCTGAGCGCGATGCTGCTCTACATCATCACCAACGCGGTGCTGTTCTCGTTCGTGCTGACCAACGAAAACATTCCCGCAGCGCTCGCCGATTGGATGATCGCGCAGAATCTCGGCTGGTTCGGCTTCCTGCTGCTGGTCAACGTCCTGCTGCTGATCGCCGGCAACTTCATGGAGCCGTCCTCGATCATCCTGATCATGGCGCCGATCCTGTTTCCGGTCGCCATGCGAGCTCGGCATCGACCCGGTCCACTTCGGCATCCTGATCGACGTCAACATGGAGGTCGGCCTGTGCCATCCGCCCGTCGGCCTTAACCTTTATGTCGCGTCGAGCATCGCCGGCATGCGCATCACCGAGCTCACCGTGGCGGTGTGGCCGTGGCTGGTGACGATGCTGGTGTTCCTGGTGATCGTGACCTATTGGCCCGAGCTCACGCTGTTCTTGCCGCGCCTGCTCGGCATGATGTGATCCGCCGCGCGCGCGCCAACGCACGACGCGGAAAATCCCTGCGCTGATTTATGCTGAACGCGCAGTCATCTACATTGCGCGCGTTTAATCTCTGTCCAAACTTTAACTTGCTAAGGCAAGGCCGTGCTCCAAGATTGGCAGCATCAGAAATGCCATTGGAGGATACGACCATGTGGAAGACAGTTCTCGCCGGCACGACCGTGCTTGCGATTGCCGGTGCCTCGCTTGCCTATGCGCAGCAGGGCCCCGGTGCTCAAGGCGGCGCGCAACGTTGGAAGCCGACCGCCGCCGACGTCACCGCGTTCGGTGACGCGCGCATCGCCTCAATTCACGCCGGCCTCAAGCTCTCCGCCGAGCAGGAGAAGAATTGGCCGGCGGTGGAAAGCGCGCTGCGCGATCTCGCCAAGCAGCGTTCCGAGGCCTTCGCCGCGCGCGCCAGCGCCAATCGCCCGACCGATCCGCTCGAGCGTTTGAGCCTGCGCGCCAAGACGATGCAGGAGCGCGGCGCGGCACTCGAGAAGCTGGCGACGGCGGCCAAGCCGCTCTACCAGAGCCTCGATGACGGCCAGAAGCACCGCTTGACCGTGCTCGCGCGCCTCAATGGCGGCGACCGGTTCGGCCAGGGCCGCGGTCATCACGGCTGGCGTGGCCATCACGGCTTCCGCCGCGGTCCGGGCGGCCAGGTGGCCAAGGCGGCAACAGCAGCGCAGTAAGTTCGAGAAGCAGGCGGCGGGCCGGCGGTCTCCCTGACGTCGGCGCCACCGTCCGAGAAGCCGCCGGGGTAGCCCGGCGGCTTTTTCGTTGCGCGTTCCGTGACATGGTGGCGGTTCGGCTGGACAGGCAGGGGGGCCTTTGCTAAGGCTCCGCGCCTGCTTAGATCGCAGGCAATCCGGGCGCATAGCTCAGTTGGTAGAGCAGCTGACTCTTAATCAGCGGGTCCCAGGTTCGAGCCCTGGTGCGCCCACCACGACACACGGATGTTTTCGGCGCCGGCGAGCCCTTGAAAGGTGCCGCAGCCGACATCGTTGAAATCCTCACCGAGGATGAAGACGAGAATAACCACGCCGGTTAGGCGTGCACCGCAGACGAAATCCGCGCGGATTTTATGTCACGCCTCGTCCAACCCGATATCGACGGCGGGCGCGGCCTGGATCATCTTGCTCGACGAAATATAATCGACGCCGGTTTTCGCGATCGCGCGGACCGTGTCGAACGTCACGCCGCCGGAAGCCTCCAGCGGAATACGGCCATCGACGATTGTCACCGCCTCGCGCATCTGATCGAGCGGCATGTTATCGAGCATGATGACGTCGGCCTTGGCTGCGAGCGCCTCGCGCACTTGCTGGAGTTGGTCGCATTCGACCTCGATCTTGATCAGTGCGGGCGCTCCGTTGCGCGCGCGCTCGACGGCTTTTGCGATGCTGCCAGCGATAGCGATGTGGTTGTCCTTGATCATCACACCCGAATCGAGCCCCAGCCTATGATTGGCGCCACCGCCGGAGACCACCGCGTGCTTCTGCAGCGCGCGCAGCCCGGGCATGGTCTTGCGGGTGTCGATCAGTTTGGCTTTGGTGCCCTTGATGGCGTCCATCCAGCGCGCGGTCTCGGTGGCGATGCCGGAGAGATGCTGCACGATGTTGAGTGCCGTGCGCTCGACTGTGAGCAGGCTGCGCGCCTTGCCTTTGACCTTCAGCAGCGTGGTCTTGGGCGCGACGCGCGTGCCGTCCGCGACGGTGACCTCGACGGCAAGTGTCGGGTCGTAACGGCGAAAACAGGTGGCGGCGACCTCGATGCCAGCGAGGCTGAGCTGCTGGCGCGCGTTCATGGCAAAGGCGCCCTGCGCGTCGGCGTCGATCATCGTCAGCGTGGTGACGTCGCCGTGGCCGATATCCTCGGCGAGCCAGAGATCGATCAGCCGGTTGACCAGATAGGGATCGAGCATCGCGCACCTTTGGATGTGTACAAACGTTAATGCACGTGGTTGGATTGTCAAACGCAGGCGCGAAAGTTCTGGTCTGGGACGGGACAGGAGAGTTCACCATGCGCAAGTCGTGGATGATTGCGGCAGTGGCGGTTGCGTCTGGCATGGCGGTGGCCGCGCCCGCCACCTTGAAGATCACGCTGGCCGGCGGCTCGGTCGGCGGCGCATGGAGCACCATGGGCACCGCGATCGGCGAGACCATCCGGCTGGAATCGCCAGGTTCGTCTTTCACCTATGAGCCGGGTGTAGACGCCGCCAATGTGCAACTCGTCTCCAACGGCAAGGTTCAGCTCGGCATCACGCACGCGCAGATGGCGCTGCGCGGCATCAAGGGCGACCAGCCGTTCAAGAGCAAGACCACCGACATCAAGGCGCTCGCGCTGCTCGATCCGCAGGCGGCGGTGCAGATCCTGGTGCCCAAGGATTCCAAGATCCAGAGTCTGGCGCAGATCAGGCAAGACAAGATGCCGGTGCGGCTCGCCTTCAACAAGCGCGGCACCATGATGGCGGTGGTGGGTGAGGAAGTATTCAAGGCCGCAGGCATTTCCACCGCCGATATCGCCGCCTGGGGCGGACGCATCGATTATGTCGACTACAACACCGGCCTCGCGCAACTCAAGAACGGCCAGACCGATCTGGTGCTCAACATGCTGGCGTTTCCGTCGGCGCAGGTGAACGGCGTCGCGCGCGATCTGCCCTTGCGGCTGATCGGCCTCGACACAGGCTGTGATCGATAAATTGTCCGCCGATGTCGGCACCAAGCCAATCACCATTCCGGCCGGCGCCTATCCATTCGCCGCCGGCGCGGTGAACACGGTGACCGGCATCGTGGTGCTGGTCGCCTCCGACAGGATGCCGGATGACGAAGCGGCCGCGATCGTCAGCGGCATGATCAAGCATTACGACTACCTGGAAAAAGCCTATCCGCCGTTCAGCCGCATGGGCGACCAAGGCGCTGCCCGACGTGGCGCCGCTCAGCCTGCATCCGGGCGCGGCCAAGGCCTACAAGGCGGCCGGCCTGCTGAAGTAATCGCGGGATGGCCGGGAGCGCTCTGCAGACGCTTGCGCCTGGTCAAACGCGCAAGCTGAGCGTCGTTCGAGTTCCAATCTGATCTACGTGATGGCTGCGATCACCTGCGTCGTATTCGTCGCGGTGGCGTACGGCATCTATATCGACCGCGCGCTGCTGCTGTACTGGTTCCTCGGCGTCGTGCTCGCCGTCTCGTTCCTCACTGTCACCGGCAACCCGGTGCGCCCGCGACGCGGCTCGCCGTTCGGCTGGGCGGCGGCGTCGTTGGCGATCATCATCACGATCTATTTCATCAGCCGGCAGCCCTATTACGAAAAACGCCTGCCGATGATCGACGAATTGTCAATTCTCGATCAGGCGGCGGCCATCGTCATGATCGTGCTGGTGCTGGAGGCGACGCGCCGGGTGATCGGGGTGACGCTGGTCGTGGTCGTGCTCGTTTTCCTCGCCTATGGCGTGTTCGGACAATGGATTGAGGGGCCGTTCTCGCATCGCGCGCTGTCGTTGCAGGAGATGCTCGACCAGCTCGTGTTCACCACCAATGGTCTGTTCGGCTCGGCCTTGAACGTGGCGGCATTCCTGGTGTTTGTGTTCGTGACCTTTGGCGCGATGCTCGACCGCTGCGGCGGCGGTGACTTCTTCTTCGATCTCGCCAACAGTATGGTCGGCCGCCAGGTCGGAGGCCCGGCCAAGGTGGCGGTGGTGTCGTCGGGCCTGTACGGCTCGATCTCCGGCTCGCCCACAGCCGATGTGGTGACCACCGGAGCCTTCACGATCCCGTTGATGATCCGCACCGGGCTGTCGCCGGTTTATGCCGGCGCGATCGAGGCCACCGCTTCGACCGGCGGCGCTTTGCTGCCGCCAGTGATGGGTACGGCGGCGTTTCTTATGTCGGATTTTACCGGCATTCCTTACGGCACCATCGCCGTGGCCGCGATCGTCCCGGCGCTGCTGTATTACTTCGCGATCTTCCTCGCCGTGCATGACCGCGCCAAGCTCGACGGCCTGAAGCCTTCGGCCGAGGCCGGCACGCCCAGCTTCTTCACGGTGGTGCGGCGCGACTGGTATTTCTTCGTTCCTGTCATTCTGCTGGTCTGGTTTGTGCTCGCCTTTGACCGGCCGGTGTACTCGGCCGCCATCGCGCTCGCCTCGCTGGTGCCGATCGCGCTCTGGCGGCTGCGCAACCTGCGCAAGCTGATCGCCACCATCCTCGATGCCTTCGACGATGCCTTGCGGCGCATGACCGGCATCGGCGTCGCTTGCGCGGTGGCCGGGCTGGTGGTCGGCACGCTGGCCATGACCGATCTCACCGGCAAGATCTCATCAGCTATGTTCACGCTCGCCAAGGGCAGCCAGCTGCTCACCCTGATGATCGCGACCGTTGTGGTCATCGTGCTCGGCATGGGCATGCCAACGCCGGCGGTCTATGCGCTTTCGGCCGTGTTGGCCGGCTCGGCGCTGCAGGCGCTCGGCATCCCAGTGCTGCCGGCGCATTTGTTCATCGTCTATTTCGCCTCGATGTCGGCGATCACGCCACCGGTCGCGGTCGCCGCCTTCGCAGCCGGATCGATCGCGCGCGCCAATCCGATGGCAATCGGCTTGCTGTGCTGCCGGCTGGCGGTGGTCGCTTTCGTCATTCCATTCGTGTTCATCTACCACGAGGGCCTGCTGCTGATCGGCTCACCAGCAGCAATCGCGATATCGATCGTGAGCGCGAGTTTGGCCGTGGTCGCGTTGGTGAGCGCGAGCGAAGGATATCTGTTCGTGGCGTTGACGTTGCCGTGGCGCGTAATGATGCTGCTGGCCGGCGGCCTGCTGATTACGACACAGATCGTGCCGGCTCTGCTCGGTGGACTGCTGCTGCTCGGCAGCGGGAGCTGGCTATGGGCGGGGCAGCGCGGGTTAGTCGGCCGGGCGAA
>CAVTHL010000029.1:0-29539 GCA_963734465.1 uncultured Alphaproteobacteria bacterium | reverse complement strand
GTAGCCGCGCAGCGCCGGCATCACGCGCTCGCCGAACAGCCGGATCGAGCGCATGACGTCGTCGCCCGGCAGATCGGAGAAATTGAACTCGCCCAGGAACACGTTGAACAGGCCGGCCTCCGCGGCGGCGCGGAGCTTGCGCGCCACCGTGTCGGGCGAGCCGATGAACACCAGCTCGTGCTTCATCAGATAATCGGCGTCGAACAGATTGGCCATGATCTCGGACGCGCCCGGCTCGCCGCGGCCGATGAATTTCTTGGCGTGCTCGCGCACGCGCTGACTTCGAACGTCTCGCCCGGCTTGGGCGGCGGCAGGAAGCCCTCATAGGCGCGCGCCGCGCGCGCGAGCGCAACGTCGATCGCCTTGTCGTCGCTCTCGTCGACATAGACGAGCGTGCAATAGGCGATATGCGGCTTGCGCGCATGGCCGGCCTTGCTCCAGTCCGCCAGAAACTGTCCGGTAGCGCGGCGCCGCATCGGCGCGCGGATAGACCAGGAAATAGCCTGGATTGATGCCGTTCGCCGCGCAGAACTCGAGCGTGCGCGGATCGCGGCTCATCATCCACAGCGGCGGATGCGGCTTCTGCACCGGCTGCACCGCGAGCCGCGTCGGTTCGACGGTGTGAAAGTTATCGCCGCGAAATTCGAATGGCTGCGTCTCGCCATAGGCCGCCCGCATATAGGCGACGAATTCCAGCGTCGGCGTCTTGCGCAGATCGTAGTCGAGCCCGAACGGCCGGAAATAATCGGCGTTGATGCCGGGCACCAGCCCGCATTCCATGCGCCCGCCCAGCATCTGGTCGACGATGGCGATCTCCTCGGCCAGCCGCAGCGGATGATAGAGCGGCACGATATAGCCCATCGGCCCGACGCGCAGCCGCTTGGTGCGCGCGCCGGCGCCGACCGCGAACAGGCTGGGCGAGGAGATCCAGCTCTCGTCCGGGCGGAAATGATGCTCGACGCAGAAGGCGTAGTCGTAGCCGAGCGCGTCGCACAAGCGCAGCTCGTCCCAGAGCTCCTCGTAGCGCTGGTGCGGCGTCATGTTGGGCTTGGCCCAGATATGCGAAAAATGGGCAAATTTCATTTTCGTCCCCGGAAAACGGCACGCGACCTTAGCACGGTTTCCGCCTGCGGCCATTGCCAGCCGCGGCGAAGCAAGGCATTGATCCGGCACGATGGATTTCTCGCAACCCTTTGATGTTGTCGTGGTGGGTGGCGGCAATGCCGCGCTCTGTGCCGCCATCACGGCGGCGCGCGCCGGCTGCCGCGTCATCGTGCTGGAGGGCGCGCCGGAATTCTATCGCGGCGGCAACACCCGCCACACGCGCAACTTGCGCCTTGCCCATGACGGCACCGCGCCGACCATGACCGGGCCTTATGCAGAGGCCGAGTTCCTCGACGACCTTTATCGCGTCACCGGCGGCGAGACCGACAAGCTGCTGGCCGAACTGACCATCGCGCGCTCGACCGAACTGCTCGGCTGGATGGACGAGCAGGGCGTGCGCTTCCAGCCGCCGCTCGGCGGCACGCTCAGCTTGGGCAAGACCAACGCCTTTTTCCTCGGCGGCGGGCGCGGCGCGCTCAATGCGCTGTACCGGCGCGCGCAGGCGCTCGGCGTCAACTTGCCTCTACGACACGCCGGTCACCGGCATCACCATCGACAACGGCTACTTCATGTCGGCGGCCGTCAAGCACGAGGGCCGCACGCAAAGCGTGCGCGGCCGCGCGCTGGTGGCGGCGAGTGGCGGCTTCGAGGCCAATATCGAATGGCTCAAGCAATATTGGGGCGATGCGGCCGACAATTTCCTCATCCGCGGCACGCCCTATAACCGCGGCGACGTGTTGAAGATGCTGCTCGACGCCGGCGTCGCCCCGGTCGGCGATCCGACGCAGTGCCATGCGGTCGCCATCGACGCGCGCGCGCCCAAGTTCGACGGCGGCATCGCCACGCGCCTCGACAGCGTGGTGTTCGGCATCATGGTCAACCGCGACGCCCAGCGTTTCTACGACGAGGGCGAGGAGACCTGGCCCAAGCGCTATGCCATCTGGGGCCGGCTGGTGGCGCAGCAGCCGGGGCAGATCGCCTATTCGATCATCGACGCCAAATCGATCCGGCTGTTCATGCCGTCGATCTTCCCGGCGGTGGAAGCGCCGAGCATCGGCGAACTGGCGGTGAAGCTCTCGCTCGATCCCGCCGCGCTGACGCAAAACCGTCGACGACTTCAACGCCGCGGTGCGCCCCGGCACCTTCGATCACACCGTGCTCGACGATTGCCGCACCGAAGGTTTGACGATTCCGAAAAGCCACTGGGCGCGCAAGCTCGATACGCCGCCGTTCTACGCCTATCCGCTGCGCCCCGGCATCACCTTTACTTACTTGGGCACGCGCGTGAACCAGGAATCGCGCATGCTGCTGAAAGACGGCAAGCCGAGCGGCAACATGTTCGCGGCCGGCGAGATCATGGCCGGCAACGTACTGGGCAAGGGCTATCTCGCCGGCATCGGCATGACCATCGGCGCGGTGTTCGGCCGCATCGCGGGCGAGGGGGCGGCGGCGCATGCTCGCAACTGACAACTTACGCGAAGCCGAGCGGCTGATGACGATCTGCAATGCCTGCCGCTATTGCGAAGGGCTTTGCGCCGTCTTCCCGGCCATGGAGATGCGCCGCACCTTCGCGCGCCGGCGATCTCAACTATCTCGCCAATCTCTGCCACCAATGCGGCGCCTGCTTTCCGGACTGCCAGTATTCGCCGCCGCACCAGTTCGACGTGAACGTGCCGGCGGCGCTCGCCAAGCTGCGCAACGACAGCTACGCGGATTATGTCTGGCCGCGCGCGCTGGCCGGCGTGTTCGCGCGCAACGGCCTGCTGGTCACGCTGCTGTGCGCGGCAAGCGTCGCCGCTTTTCATCGTCGGCTTTGTCGCCTTCGCCGATCCCGCCGCGCTGTGGTCGCGCAATGCCGGCGACTTCTACAAAGTCATGCCGCACCGGGCCATGGTTGCTGCTGTTCGGCCTGGCCGCGCTCTACGCGATCGTCGCCTTCGTTTTCAGCCTGCGCGCCTTTTGGCGCGATATCGGCGGCGGCTCGCTTGGGCCCGCCGCGCTGGCGCAGGCGGTCGCCGACACCTTCACGCTGCGTTATCTCGGCGGCGGGGGCGGCGGCTGCACGTCCGAGAACGAGGAGCCGTCCGTCGCGCCGCCGCGTCTATCACCATTTCACGTTCTACGGCTTCCTCGCCTGCTTCGCCGCGACCTGCGTCGCCACGCTCTACCACTACGCCTTCGGCTGGCACGCGCCTTACGCCTTTTACAGCCTGCCGGTGCTGCTCGGCATCGTCGGCGGCATCGGGCTGCTGATCGGCCCGGCCGGACTGTTCGTGCTCTCGCGCGCGCGCGCGCCCAAGCTCACCGATGCCGCGCGCCGCGGCATGGACACCGCCTTCATCGCGATGCTGTTTCTCACCAGCCTCACCGGCTTCCTGCTGCTGGTGCTGCGCGACACCGGCGCGATGGGGCTGTTGCTCGCCATCCATCTCGGCGTGGTGTTCGCGCTGTTCCTGAGCCTGCCTTACGGCAAGTTCGTGCACGGCCTCTACCGCTTCCTGGCGCTCATCAAATACGCCGGCGAGCGCAGAAGCGGGACGTTCGTGGATTAGAGCGGGCCTTTCCGATTCGGAGCGTAACGATGGATATCGATCTGCCTGAGGTCGTCGCCGAAGTGCGCGCCGCCTTCGATGCCTACGAGAAAGCGCTGATGAGCAACGACGTGCCGGCGCTCAATGCGACGTTCCGCGAACGATGCGCGCACCATCCGCTACGGCATGAACGAAAACCTCTACGGTCACGCCGAGATCAGCTCGTTCCGCGCCGCGCGCTCGCCGGCGGGCCTGCGCGTACGCTGTCGCGCACCGTGATCACCACGTACGGCCGCGATTTCGCCGTCGCCTCGACGCTGTTCGAGCGGTCGACGAACCCGGCGAAGATCGGCCGGCAGATGCAGACCTGGGTCCGCGGTTCCCCGAAGGCTGGCGCGTGGTGGCCGCGCACGTCAGCCTGATCGACCGCTAAAGCGCCGCCACCGCCGACACTTCGATCAGCAGCGGCTCCTGCACCAGCCGGTCGATCATCAGCAGCGTGTTGGGCGGATAGGCGCCGTTGGCAAACATCTTGGGGAAGTTGCCCAGCCGCCATTTCATGAATTTCGGAATGTCCTGCGAGTGCACCAGATAGGTGGTGAACTCGACGACATTGCCCCAGCCGGCGCCTTGCGATTTCAGCGCCGCCTCGATATTGGCGAAGGTCTGCGCGCATTGCGCCTCGAAGTCCTCGCCGGCGAGCTTGCCGTCCTTGAAGACGCCGACCTGGCCGGCGATGAACAGGAATTCCGACGCCTTCACGCGCGTCATCTGCGAATACTGCCCGAGCGGCTTGCCGAGCGTGTCCGGGTTGATGATCTTGATGTCCGCCATCGCTGAAACTCCTTAGCCGACTTCGACGACTTCCTCGGGAAACTGGTGCAGCCGGTCGCCCGGCCCGTTGCCGCCGATCAGATAATTGTCGCACAGCCAGTTCAGGTAACCGGCGTGAATGTAGGTCGGGTGCACGACGATGTTCATGTCCTTCTCGATCGTCATCGGCTCGTCGTTGCGCACCAGCGGCCGCTCGACCAGATCGTAGCCCTGGCCGTGGCAGTAAAGCCGCGCCTCGTCCGGCCGGCCGTTCTTGCGCATGAAATCGTTGAAGGCGTCCCAGATGTCCTTGCAGGGCGTGCCGGGCTTCAGCAGGTCGAGCGTGAGCTTGCGCGAGGCCTTGCAGAACTCGAGCTCGTCCTTCATCGCCTGCGGCACCTTGGCGCCGACCACGCAGGAGCGTCCGAGCTCGGTGTACATGCCGCCCGGCCCGTTATCCTCGACCAGCAGCGCGATCTGGTCGCCTTTCTGGATGACGCGGTTCTGCAAGTGCCGGTTGGCGAATTTCGACGGCTTGCCGAGCGGCATGGAGGCGCAGAGATAAATGCCGTTCTCGCTGCCGTGGCACTGGCTGTAGTGCTGCGCCACCGCCGCGACTTCGGTGTCGCGCATGCCGGGCTTCGCCGCCGCGAAGGCCGCGCGCATGGCGCCGTCCTGCATCAGCGCCGCGCGCTTGACCAGTTCCATCTCCTCGGCGCTCTTGATGACCTTGATCTTGTCGACCATGTCGGAGGCATCGACGAAGCGCGCCTTGGGAAACGCGCGCTTCATATAGTCGAGCATCGCAAACGACATCTGGTAGGTGCCGACATAGCCGATGGTGCCCTCGGCGAAGGGCTTGAGCGCCTTGCGCCGCCAGTTCCGGATCGTACTCCTTGGTGTAATGCGCCGAGGCATAGCTCGGCGTCGTGAGGATTTGCTTCACGCCGCGCCAGTTGACGTCGCCTTGCGCCGTGGTCTCGCTGCCGCCGAACGGGCCCTGGCACACCACCGTCATCTCGTCGTCGCGCGGGAACACCACGGTGTTGGGATAGCCGTTGGTCGCCGGCATGTCGGTGAAATAGCGCACATAGCCGCCCATGTGGTCGTTGTTGTTCTGCATCAGCAGCACGTCGATCGTCTCGCGCGCCATCGCCGCGCGCACCGCCTTCCAGCGGCGCTCCAGCTCGGCGGTGGAGATCGGCGTGTTCAGCCGTTCGGACAAAGCCATTCGTTACTCCCAGGAGGCAGGCTTGCGCACGATGTTGATCATAGCCTTCGCATTGCCGGCAAGGAACTTCTCCATGTTGCCGGCAATGGTCGGCATGGCGCGCTCCTCGTAGCCCTGCGAATAGCCGCCGAGATGCGAGAACATCAGCAGCTTCTTGGCCTTCCACAGCGGGCTGTCCGGCGGCAGCGGCTCCTGCGCGTAGACGTCGAGCGCGGCGCCGGCGATTTTGCCGCTGTCCAGCGCCTTGATCAGCGCCGCCTCGTCGATCAGGCCGCCGCGCGCGACGTTGATGAGGTAGGCGCTCGGCTTCATGCTGGCGAAGATCTTGTCGCCGATGACGTTGCGCGTCTGCGGCGTCGGCGGCGCCAGCGTCACCAGAAAGTCGAGCTCGCCGACGGTCTTCAAAAGATCGTCGCGCTTGACCATGCGGTCGAAGCCCGGCGCGGGGCGCGGCGTGCCGGAAAAGCCGATCACGGTCATGCCGAGCGCTTTCAACACCGGCGCCATATATTCCGCGATCAGCCCGACGCCGAAAATGCCGACGGTCTTGCCGGACAGCAGCTGCGCCGGCCAGCGCTCCCATTGGCCTTTGTCCTGCACGCGCGTTGCGCGCGGCAGCTCGCGCGCCAGCGACAGCATATAGGCGAGCGTCGCCTCCGTGACCGGCGCGCCATGGATGCCGCGCACATTGGTCACCACCACCTCCTTGCCGAGCGAGGGCAGGTCGACGATGTTGTCGACGCCTGAGCCGAGCGCCTGGATCCATTTCAGCTTCTTGGCGTCGCGCACCACGTGGTCGGCCATCGGCGGTGAGAAGCACAACAGCATGTCGATGTCGGCGATAAAGGGCTCGACGTCGTTATGGTGCCCGACCACGTTGATGGTGAGCTGCGGAAAGCGTTCCAGCAGCATGCCCTTGTAACGGGCGCGCATCGCTTCCTGGACTTCGGTGAGAATGAGGACTTGCGGCATGGGCGCAGAGGTATAAAGGCAAAGCGCCGTCTGGGGAACATCCCGCGGGTGGTCCGCGCCGCGCGGATGCGCTAAAATGAATTTTATTGCCGAGGGTGAAAACCATGCCGGATATTCCGATCGATTGGCTGACCGTGGACTGGCTTTACGTCGCGGTTCTTGCGGTGTTCGTGTTCCTGTCGACCATCATCGGCAACCTGATATCGCTCAACCGCCGCCTCACGGGCGCGATGCTGTCGGCGGTGCTGTTCGCGGTCGCCTTCGTGTTCTGGACCTATTATCCGCACCACCTGCCGCTGCCGACCCGGCTGGCCGGCGACAAGCCCGCGGTCGCTCCCGCGCCGGCCGCGCCCGCGGCTCCGGTGCGCCCGCGCAACCCGGTCACCGACATCACGCCGCCGAAAAACCCGGTCACCGACGTGACCCCGCCGGCGGACAGCCCCCCACGCTAGGGCCTGCCAAGGGTGTCTTGCAAACGACCGCCGGAATGATGTTTTGTGAAGTGCGGGGAGAGCGGAGCAGTCAAATCTCATGAAGAAAGTCTATCCCGACGCCAAGGCGGCGCTCGCCGGCGTGCTCAAGGACGGCATGTTGATCTGTGCCGGCGGCTTCGGCCTGTGCGGAATCCCCGAGACCCTGATCAAGGCGATCCGTGACTCCGGCGTGAAGAACCTCACCGTTGTCTCGAACAATGCCGGCGTCGATGGCGCCGGCCTCGGCCTGCTGCTGGAGACCAAGCAGGTCAAGAAAATGATCTCGTCCTATGTGGGCGAAAACAAATTGTTCGCCCAGCAATATCTCGGCGGCGAACTGGAGATCGAGTTCAATCCGCAGGGCACGCTGGCCGAGCGCATCCGCGCCGGCGGAGCGGGGATCCCGGCCTTCTTCACGCGCACCGGGGCCGGCACCGACATCGCCAAGGGCAAGGAAGAGCGCCAGTTCGACGGCGAGCGCTACATCATGGAGCGCGGCATCGTCGCCGACCTGTCGATCGTGCATGCCTGGATGGGCGATACCGAGGGAAACCTCGTCTATCGCAAGACTGCGCGCAACTTCAATCCGATGATGGCGACCGCCGGCAAGATCACCGTCGCCGAAGTCGAGCATCTGGTGCAGCCGGGCGAATTCAACCCCGACCACATCGTGACGCCGGGCGTTTACGTCAAACGCATCGTGCACGTGCCGAACGCGGTGAAGCACATCGAGCAGCGCACCGTGCGCAAGCGGGTCGCTGCGGCCGGAACCGGAGGAGACGTCTGATGCCCTGGACCCGCGAGCAAATGGCGGAACGCGCCGCCAAGGAACTGCGCGACGGCTTCTACGTCAATCTCGGCATCGGCATCCCGACGCTGGTATCGAACTACATTCCGAAAGGCATGACCGTGCAGCTGCAAAGCGAGAACGGCATGCTCGGCTTCGGGCCGTTTCCTTATGAGGGCGACGAAGACCCCGATTTGATCAATGCCGGCAAGCAGACCGTCACCGAGCTTCCGACCACCAGCTTTTTCTCCTCGGCCGATCAGCTTCGCCATGATCCGCGGCGGCCACATCGATATCGCGCTGCTCGGCGCCATGCAGGTGGCCGAGAACGGCGACCTCGCCAACTGGATGATCCCCGGCAAGATGGTGAAGGGCATGGGCGGCGCCATGGACCTGGTCGCCGGCGTCAAGAAGGTGGTCGTGATCATGGAGCACACCGCCAAGGATGAGCCGAAGCTGCTTCACAAGTGCAACCTGCCGCTCACCGGCGCCGGCGTGGTCGACATGGTCATCACCGATCTCGGCGTGTTCAACATCGACCGCAAGGGCGGTGGCATGACGCTGACCGAGCTTGCCCCCGGCGTGACGGTGGATGAGATCAAGAAGAAAACCGAGGCAAGCTTCAAGGTCGACGCCAAGCTCAAGCATTGAGCGCCTTGCGAAACGAATTTTGACGCTTAGCTCTTAGTTGGTATGGGCGCCAAACCCGATTTCCACGCCGAAATGGACCGCCTGCAGGACCACCTGCCGGGGTGGGCCGGCCGTCATATCGACCGGCTGCGCCACCCGGACGCGGTCTGGGTCCGCGCTCCCGCCGGCGTCGCCCTGACCGCCGGCGGCGTGCTCAGCATCCTGCCGGTGCTCGGCCTGTGGATGGTGCCGGTCGGCTTGGCGCTGCTGGCCCATGACGTGCCACCGATGCGCAAGCCGATCGCGCGCGTGCTGCGCTTCACCAACGGCAAGATCGACGGCATGAAAGCGCGCAAGGCGGCTGACAAAGAGAAAGCGCGCAAGGCTTATGACGCCATCAAAGCCTACAACGCGGCTAAAAAGGCGCGCGAGTCCGGCGACGGACGCTAGGGTCTATTTCATTTTTCTCACCTAAGTCGCTACAGGATCGGTCCGACCGAGAGGGAAGGGCCCATGCTTTCCGACGCCGACCGCAAGAAAGCCGCCGACATCCTGATTCAGGCGGCCAAAGACCATAAACAGGCGACGCAGCTGCACGTCACCTTTCCGGCCATCACCATCGAGGACAGCTACGCGATTTCCACCGAAGTGATGAAGCGCAAGGTCGCGGAAGGCCGCAAGGTCATCGGCCACAAAGTCGGCCTCACCTCCAAAGCCATGCAGCGCTCCTCGATGATCGACGAGCCGGACTACGGCTATATCCTCGACGACCAGATGATCGGCGACGGCGCCAAGGTGCCGCACGCCAACTACTGCAAGCCGCGCGTCGAGGTCGAGCTCGCCTTCATCATGGGCAAGCGTCTGCTTGGCCCGGGCGTCGGCCTCACCGACGTGCTGCGCGCCACCGAATATGTCGTGCCGGCGATGGAGATCGTCGATGCGCGGCTGCAGGATCCGCGCAAGATCGTCGACACCGTCGCCGACAACGGCGCCGCCGCCGGCATCGCCATGGGCGGCCGGCCGGTCGGCCCGATGGATGTCGATCTGCGCTGGGTCGGCGGCATCATGTACAAGAATTCCGAGATCGAGGAGACCGGCCTTGCCGCCGGCGTGCTCGGCCATCCCGCGCTCGGCGTCGCCTGGCTCGCCAACAAATTGGGTCAGCACGGCACCGCGCTCGAGCCCGGCCACATCGTGCTCGCCGGCTCCTTCACCCGGGTGGTGTTCGCCGCCAAGGGCGATACCATCCACGCCGACTACGGCCCGCTCGGCGGCATCGCCATCCAATTCGTGTAGCGCATGATCCCGAAAAGTGGGTACCGGTTTTCGGAAAAGATCATGCGCAAATAAAAGAGACGCCATGTCCTTTGAACTTCAGCGCAACGCCTTCAAGCACGCCATCGCCGCCGGCAAGCTGCAGATCGGTCTGTGGTCGAGCCTGTGCAGCAATATCGTTGCCGAGGTCATCGCCGCATAGCGGCTTCGACTGGATCGTGCTCGACAGCGAGCATTCGCCGAACGAAATCCCCGGCTCTGATGTCGCAATTGCAGGCGATGGAGGGCGGCACCGCCACGCCGGTGGTGCGGCCGGCCTGGAACGACGCCGTGCTGGCCAAGCGCTGCCTCGACATCGGCGCGCAGACGCTGCTGTTCCCCTATGTGCAGAACGCCGAGGAAGCGCGCCGCGCGGTCGCCTCCACGCGCTATCCGCCGCAGGGCATTCGCGGTGTCGCGGTGGCGACGCGCGCCGGCCGCTACGGCCGCACGCCCGGCTATCTGACCAAGGCCAACAGCGAAATCTGCGTGCTGGTGCAGGTCGAGACCCAGCTCGCCCTCAACGAACTCGAAGCCATCGCCAAGGTCGAGGGCGTGGACGGCGTCTTCATCGGCCCGTCCGATTTGGCCGCTTCGCTCGGCCATCTCGGCAATCCGCAGCATCCCGACGCGCAGAAGGCCATGCAGGACGCCGTCAAGCGCCTCAAGGCGCTCGGCAAGCCGGCCGGCATCCTGACCGCGCAATGAGGAAGAGGCCCGCCGCTATATCGACTGGGGCTACCAGTTCGTGGCGGTCGGCGCCGATATCGGTCTGCTGCGCGCCAGCACCGACGCGCTGGCGAAGAAATTCAAGGGCTAGAGGCCTTGCGCTACCCCCTTTGAATCACTCGCGAATCAGCATAGACGGCAGGAGTTATCCACAGTCCTTGCGTCAAGCGTGACCTGCGTTTTACGCAACGGACCTCTTTATGCCGCAGGCGCCGGGCCCAGCCCGCTTCGATCTCATCGCCAGCAAATGGCACGCGCTCGCGCAACGCCGGCTGCTCTACTATAGCGAGCTTTATCGCAGCGGCCGCTGGACGCATTATTACGGCTCGCGCGCGCAGTTCGCGCGCCACATGCTCGATGTGATCAAGGCGGCCAAGATCTGGGCGAAGCTCGCCGGCGAGCAGCCGCCGGCCGATAACGACGGCGACGATTTCCTGTTCGCAGCATGAAGACATCAGCAGCAGTTTTGGCGGCCGCCTGTCTGCTGACGGCGGCCTCCTCGGCGTTTGCCGACGACGACCTCAAGCGCGGCGAGCAATTGCTGCAGCGCGACTGTGCGCCCTGCCATGCCATCGGCAAGACCGGCGACAGCCCGCGCAAGGAGGCGCCGCCGTTCCGCACGCTGTCCCAGCGCTACCCGATCGAGTCGCTCGAGGAATCGCTGGGCGAGGGCATCATGTCCGGCCACCCTGATATGCCGGAATTCTCCTTTGACGCCGACGATGTCGGTGCCATCATCGCCTACCTGAAGTCCATCCAGCAGCCTGCCCCCAAAAAATGAGTGGCGTTTCATGAGTGCTCTGTTCTCGCCCTATAGACTTGCCGGTCTCGAACTCTCCAACCGCCTGGTCGTGTCGCCGATGTGCCAATATTCGGCCGACGACGGCTGCGCCAATGACTGGCATCTGATGCATCTCGGCATGCTGGCCAATTCCGGCGCCGCGCTCGTGGTGGTGGAGGCAACGCATGTCGAGCGCCACGGCCGCATCACCCATGGCTGCCTCGGGCTCTACAACGACGACAACGAAGCGGCGCTCGCGCGCGTGATGCTGTCGGCGCGCCGCGCCGGCACCGCCAAGTTCGGCATCCAGATCGCGCATGCCGGCCGCAAGGCCTCGGCGCAGAAGCCGTGGGAAGGCGCCGGCCCGCTGCCGCCGGGCGCCGATCCGTGGCCGACCATGGCCGCCTCGCCGCTGCCCTGGGGCGAGAAGTGGCACACGCCGCGCGAGGTCACCGAAGACGACATGGAGCGGGTGCGGCAGGCTTTCGTCTCGTCGGCCAAACGCGCGCTGCGCATCGGCTTCGACGCCATCGAGCTGCACATGGCGCACGGCTATCTGGCGCACGGCTTCATGTCGCCGGTCTCCAACAAGCGCACCGATCAGTACGGCGGCTCGCTGGAAAACCGCCTGCGCTTCCCGCTGTCGATTGCGCGCGCGGTGCGCGCCGATCGTGCCGAAGGAGATTCCGCTCGGCGCCCGCATCACCGGCAGCGACTGGCGCCCGGACGGGCTCACCGCCCGACGACGCCGTCGCCATCGCCAAGGCGCTCAAGAACGAGGGCATCGATTTCATCTGCATCTCGTCCGGCGGCGTCACCGCCGACACGCGCAATCCGACCGAGCCCGGCTACAACGTGCCGATCGCCGCGCGCGTCAAGAAAGAGGCCGGCGTTCCGACCCGCACCGTCGGCCTCATCCTGACGCCGCAGCAGGCCGAAGACATCCTGGTGCAGGGCAAGGCCGACCAGGTCTCGCTGGCGCGCGCCTTCCTCGACGACCCGCATTGGGGCTGGCACGCGGCCAAGGCGCTCGGCGCCGACGTCAAGCGTCCGGTGCAATACGAGCGCGCCGGTCCGAAGCTGTGGGCGCCGGCCGCCGCGAAGGCGTGAGTTGGAAAACGCCGTCTTCCTCGCCGTCCTGTTCGCGGCCGCCTGCCATGCCGGCTGGAACGCGCTCATCAAGGTCGGGCTCGACCCGCTGTCGACGACGACCTTGATCTCGCTCGGCTCCGCCGTGGTGGCGCTGGTCGCGCTGCCGTTTGCCGGCATGCCGGCCGTCGCGGCCTGGCCCTGGATCGTCGCCTCGACCGTCATCCATTTGTTTTATTTTGCCGCGCTGGTCGAGAGTTACCGCACCGGCGATTTAGGCCACGTCTATCCGATCGCGCGCGGCTCGGCGCCGCTGATGACGGCGGCGGCGAGCGCCTTCTTCGTCGGCGAGCGGCTGAGCCTGTTGAGCTGGAGCGGCATCGTGCTGCTGGCCGCCGGCGTGCTGCTGTTGTCGGCGCGCGGCAGCCGCGAACTGACGCATGTCGACAAGCGCGCCGTCGGCTTTGCGCTGCTGACCGCGCTCACCATCTGCGCCTATTCGGTGGTGGACGGCCTCGGCGCCCGCGCCTCGCACAATTCGCTGTCTTACGTGCTGTGGCTGTTCATCGGCATCGCGCTGGTGCTTCCTCCCTATGCGTTATGGCGCGACGGCCGCGACGTCATTCCGGCGATGCAGCGCTATTGGCTGCGCGGCTTCGCGGGCGGCGGCTTGCAGGTTTTGTCCTATGGCATTGCGGTTTGGGCGATGACGATCGCGCCCATCGCCATCGTCGCGTCCTTGCGCGAGACCAGCGTGCTGTTCGGCGCCATCCTGGCCGTGACCGTGCTCAAGGAACCGCTGCGCGCCATCCGCATCGTGGCGGCGCTGCTGATCCTGTGCGGGCTGGTGCTGCTGCGGTTATAGCGCGAGCGCGGGCAATTCCCGCTCCATGCGGGCCAGGTCGTCTTCGCTGTCGACGTCCCAGAGCGGGCCGAGCTCGATCGCTTTCAGGCCGAGCGCCGCAATCCGTTTGCGCGTCTCGGCCAGCACGGTGTCGACGCCCCAGGTCATGCCGGTGAACAAGTCCGGATGCGGCGCGCGGCTGCCGATCAGCACATAGCCGCCGTCTTCGGCCGGGATCAGCACCACGTCGGCGTCGGTCAGCGCCTCGGCGGCGGCGCGCAAATGCTGCGCGTGAGGGCAGGGCAGTCGCTGCCGATCACCAGCGTCGGCCCGTAGCCGAACGCCGCCAGCATGCGCGCGCCCAGATCGCCCTCCGGCTGGCGCTTGAGCGAAATCGAAAACCGCCGGGCCAGATCCATAAAAGCCGGATGGCTGGGATCCGGCGCGCACCACAGCGTCACCGGGCCGACCCCTGCGGCCTGCGCCGTCTGCATCGTTTGCTCGGTCAGCCGCTCCTGCAACACGGCGGCCCCGTGCGCGCCGATGGCCGGGATGAGCCGCGTCTTGGCGAAGCCGGGGACCGGCGCCTTCGCCAAAATGGCGATGCTAGTTTTCATAGCCGTAGGCGCGCGCGAGCCGCGCCGGGTCGGCGCCGAGGAAATAGCGCAGGCGCAAACCCCACATCAGCAAGATGGTCCGCCATAGTCCATGCCGGCGCCAGCGGCGGCCCGAGGTCGTCACGCGCGCGGACAGACAGAGCGGCCGGCCGAGCCGCTTGAGCCGCGCCGACAGCGCGATGTCTTCCATCAGCGCGATGGGCGGAAAGCCGCCGGCCTTCTCGAACGCCGCGCGCGTCATGAACATCGCCTGGTCGCCGGTGGCGATGCCGGTCAGACGCGAGCGCGTGTTCATCATCACCGCGACCAGCCGCAGCAGCCGCCGTCGTCGAAGCACACGTCGAAGCGGCCCCATGGGTGGTGCTTTAAGCCCATCGAGAATAAGCCGGTCGGCGTCCTGCGGCAGCCGCGTGTCGGCATGCAGGAACAGCAGCGCATCGCCTGTGGCCGCCGCCGCGCCGGCATTCATTTGCGCCGCACGGCCGCGCGGCGCGCTGAGCACCTGGGTCGCGAGCGGACGCGCTAGCTGCGCCGTGCCGTCGTTGCTGCCGCCATCGACCACGATCAGCTCCGACGCCGCGCGCGCGCAAAGGCGCCAGCGCCCGCAACGCCGCCTCGATGCCCGCGGCTTCGTTCAGCACCGGCATGATGATGGAGAGTTTCATCGGGGTCTGGCCTGGGCCAAGGTGAAATCGGGTCCGCGGTCGATGCGCCGCCAATAGGACTCGTAGGCCGTCGAGCCTTGCGGCCAGCGCTGCAGGAACCGCGCGGCGAAGGCGTCGTGGTCGTAGACGACCGGGAGCGCGTCGATGCGGACGCCGTTGCGTGCAAGCCCGTAGAGCGGCCGATGCGGCGGCAACGTCGTGGCGATGCGCGTGATGACGCCGAAACGGGTCCCTGCAAAGTTCGGCATGCCGGCCGCGCCGTTGTTGACGATGGTCAGGCGCCGCGGCGGCAGCGTGAAATCCCGCAACGCCGCCTCGCCGGTATGCGTCGAAGCAAAGACATCGATGCGCGAGGCGCTCGCAATATCGTCGCGCCAAGCCTGCTGCCGCGGATCGTCGAGCGCGGCTTGCGCGAACTGCCAGCCGGCGAGTGACTGCGCGTCGCCATGCACGACGCCGATGCGCAATGAACCCACCTGCGCCACCAGATGCATCGGCAGCGCACGCAGCCGCTCGGTCCCGGTTGCGGCAGTCCGCAATTGCGCCAGGATTTCGTTCGAACGCCGCACCACGTCGTCGTCGACCGTTTCGGGATAGTCGCAGCCGCAGCCCGCGCCGATGTTGCCTTCCCGCGCGATTTCGGTCTCGACATTGCCGCGCAAGGCGCGGTAGGGCGCGACCCCGCGTTCGATGTCGGCGAACCAGTCAGGATCTGCGTCAAACCAGTGGAAATCGCCGTTGAAGACCAGTGTCGGCGGCGTTTGCTCTTTCGCCGCCAGGTCCAAGACCGTTTTCAGCGCGGCATGATTGCCGTAAAGCCCGCCGACCGCATATAGAACATCGCAAGAAAAATCCGGCGCGCGCGCCAGCACCGACGGCGCATAAACGTAGTCGAGCGGGCAGACGCGGCCGGCCGCGCCGTCATCCATTGGTTGCGCAAGCGCGCTCATTCCGCCGCCTCTTTCAGCGCGCCACCGCAGCTCGAGCCTTGCCCGGCGGTGCAGCCGTAGCAGTGCCCCGCGACGCGCACCGGGTTGCCGGCGATATCGTCGTCGATCAAGTCGGCGAGCCGCAGGCGCGCGCGCTGCCCGCGCCGCAGCGGCAGGCCGAGCATCTGGTTGAAGTCGCAGTCGTAGACGATAGCCCTGCCAGTCCACCGACATCAGGTTGCGGCACATGACGCCGTCGAGATTGGCGTCGAGATGGGCGTCCTGCAGCAGCTGCAAATAGCCGTCGAACTCGCCTTTGCTCACCAGCATGGAGCCGAAGCGCTGGATCGGCATATTGGCGAGCACGAACAATTTGTTGAACACGATGCCGTAGCGCTCGCCCAGCACGCGCTTGTAGTCGGCTTCCAGTTCGGCTTGCGCGGGCGGCAGCGCGGGGCCTTGCGGATTGTAGACGAGATTGAGCGGCAACGCCGGATCGCGCCCGTAGCCGAGCGCGTTGAGCCGCTTCAATCCGCGGATCGAGCCGTCGAACACGCCCTTGCCGCGCTGCCGCTCGACATTGTCCTGCAGATAGCACGGCATCGAGGCGACGACCTCGACGCGGTTGCTCGGCGAGAAACTCCGCGAGATCCTCCTGACCCGGCTGCTCCAGGATGGTCAGATTGCAGCGGTCCATCACGTGTGACGCCGAGCTTGCGCGCCTCCACCACCAGCCGGCGGAAATGCGCGTTGAGCTCGGGCGCGCCGCCGGTAATGTCGAGCTTGGCCACGCGCCGGCGCGCCGAGAAACGCCAGCACGCGTGTCGGCCACGTCGCCCGTCATCTCCTCGGTGCGGGTCGGCCCGGCATTCACATGGCAATGAAAGCAGGCCTGGTTGCAGCGATAGCCGACATTGATCTGCAAGGTGTCGAGCTTGCCCCGGTTTATGCGGGGAAAGGCGATTGTCTCGAGCAGCGGCAGCATGTCGCGCATGGGGGCCTCGTGCCGGCACGTTGCCACGGCGGGACCGACTCGTCACCCCGCCGGCAATGACAGTTTTACAAAAGGGCGTGAGCTAGCTGGCGTTCGCCGTGGCCACCGGCGAGGGCACGCCGATGCGGCCATAGCCCGGCAATTTGAGCGCCGGATGGCGCAGATCGAGCCCGGCGACCAGGCCGAGCAGATTGACCTCGATGCCCTCGACCCAGCCGATTTTCACGCCGGCATAGCCGTTCAGGTTGAGCTCGATCCCGGTTCCACTGTCGGTCCAGCCCGCGTAGAAGCCGTCGCGGTAGTCGCGGCCGACCGCATTGGGCGGCAGGGCGACGCCCAATTCCGGCACGCCGCGCAGGATCGCGGCGGTGAAGCTGTTGCTGTTCGGGCCCGGCCAGATGCGATAGTCGCCGGCGCGGGCGTAGGCGTAATCCTTCACCATGGCCTCGATGCGCGGGATCATCTTGTCGGCTTCCGGCCCGGACACATCGGCGATCGCCACCGGCACGTTGCCGTACCAGCGGCCGTCGGCCGGCCAGCCATTGGCGCGCACCGGCTCGCCCCAGCCGACCACGTCGTAACGCGTCCAGCTCTTGGCGTTCTCGCGCTTGAACACGACCCAGCTGTGCACCGAGAAAATCCCCTTCCAGGCGCCGGTGGTGCCGGTGAACACGACCACGCGGGCGGGCGTGTAGTCGGCGGCGCGCGGCAGCAGCCGCGTGCTCGACCAGTCGGCGTCGCGCCAGGAGCGCGCATCGTTGCCGAGGGCGTAGAACGCGGCGCGGGCGAGGATGGGGGCAAGGAACAGCGCGAAGACGATGAGCATGATGGTTTTGCGGCGGCTGAAGCGGCGGGGCATGGCGCCACTATATAGCGCGCCATTCCGCCGGAAAAAGGGCGGCTAGCCCGTCTGATTATTGGCGATGGTCAGCTGCGGATAGCGCGCGGCGCCCTCCTTGGCGAGGTCGCCGGTCACGGCTTTGTCCCATTCCATGCCGACAATGGCGCCGCGCTTGCTGCCGGGGATGACGTTGCCGGTGATGGTGGCGTCGCCCGCCGCCGGACGCGACCGAGACTTCGATGCCGGCGCCGGCATCGCGCACCACATTGCCGCTGATGGTGACGTTGCGCAGAAAGCGGCCCCAGCCGGCGCGGATGCCGGCGCGGGCCGCGGTCTCGATGACATTGCCGGTCACGGCGGTGTCGGCCTCGACGCCGATGCCGACGCCCTGGCCTTCCGGCGGCATGCTGGCAATGCGCTGGCGCAAGTTGCGGATCATGTTGCCGCGCACGGATGCGAGCCGGCCGCCATCGTCGAAATTGGTGACGGAAATGCCGGTGCCGGCTTCGTCGATGACATTGTCGGCGATCACGCGCCCTGGAAGCCGAACTCCGAATAAAGCGCCACGTCGTCGAGGTCGGCGCAATTGTTGCCGACGATCTGGATGCCGGACGCGGCATTGCCGCGCACGGCGGAGAACGCCGCCTTGCGGATCTGGTTGCCGCGCACGATGACATTGCCGGCACGATAGACATTGATGGCGTTGCCGTTCTGCCCGTCGCCGCCGGCGCGCGCGTGCGTGTCCTCGATGCGGTTGTCCGCGACGATGGTTCCGTCATGGCGCTTGTCGCTCTGCCAGACGCGGATGCCGCCATTGCCGGAGCCGCGAATGACGTTCGACGAGACGACGAGGCCGCGCGAGTCGGTGGCGAGCAGCGCGTTGTCGGCGGCGTCGATGATGGTGGTGCCGGTGACGGCGCCGTCGCATTGCTCAAGCACGATGCCGTTGCCGCCGGCGTTATGGACCTCGCAATCCGTTATGCGCAAGCCGCGCGCGGTGCTGCAATGAACGAGCCCGCGATTGTCCGGCAACTTGCCATTGCCGCCCTGGAAGGTGAGGCCGGACAATGTGACGGCGTCGGAATTCTCGGCGGAGACCAGCGAATTCCCGCCGGTGAAAGTGAGAAAGGTCGCTCCCCGCACGCCGACAAGCTGCGCGCCTGTCCACAGCTGCAGACCGCCGACCCGGTAGACGCCCGGCGCCAGCACCAGCGGTGCGCGCGTGCGCGTGGCCTCGCCGATGGCGCGTTGCAGTTTGGCGGTCTGATCGTCGGGCGCGCCCGGCCGCACGCCGAATTGCGCGGCGTCGAGGCCGTATTGCGACAGCGGCGCGGCGAACGCGGGAACGGTGATGCTCGCCAGCGATCCGGCAATGAAGTGACGGCGATCCATGCCGCGCATTGTGCGCGCAAGGAGGTTAACGCCGTGCTGCCGCGGCCACTTCGACCAGGATACGCGCGCCGGCTTGCGTCAGATCGTCCAGCGTGAAACGGCGCTTTTTGCCGCGCCGCCCCCGCCGCAGCGGCTTGCGATTGGTGTTCGGCACATGCACGAAGGCGGCGATGCGCGGTCCCAAGTTCGGTCCTTTGCGAGCCGCAGAGGCCGCCTGCCAGCACAGGTAATTGCACAGGTAGCGCCCGGCATCGCGCGACAAGGCTGCCGGCAGGCCCGCTGCGCGGGCGGCGGCGAGCAGGCGGCGCGCCGGCGCCGGCATGGTCAGCGCATGCGGCTCGCCCGCAGCGATGGCGCGGCCGCGCGGTTTGGCGCCGCCGGCATCGGGCAGCAAGGCCAGCGCATTGCGCGCGCGCGTTTCGATGCGGAGGAAGCGCGTGCGCGGCGCCAGTCCGAACATCAGCAGCGCGTCGGGTCTATGCTTGGCGATCAGCTTCGGCAGCTCGCGGTCGACCGCCGCATAGCTGGTCGCGAACACATGCGGCACGATCGTGATGTCCGCCAAAGCCGGCCGCCGCAGCCGCGCCAGGCGCGCAACCAGCGGCGCGGTCGGATTGAACGGCGCGCCGGGAAATGGCCCGAAGCCGGTAACGAGAATGGTCGTCATCTAAACGCCCAGCAGCTTGGCGATCTCCTCCACCGCCAGCGTCGGCGCCAGCCTGCCGGCGGCGACGGCGGCCTCCGCGGCCTTGAGCTTGGCGCGCACGGCGGCATCGCCGCGCAGCCGCGCGGTCAGCCGCTCCTCCAGCATGCTCCACATCCATTTCACCTGCTGCTCGCGCCGGCGCGCCGCCAGTTCGCCCGAGGCCGTCATCTTGTCCTTGTGCTCGACCACGCGCGCCCACAATTCGGCGATGCCTTTGCCGGTGAGCGCCGAATAGGTCGCGACCGGCGGCGACCAGGTCGCCGACTGCGGCGCCAGAATGTTGAGCGCGGCGCGGTAGTCCGCCGCCGCCAGGTTGGCGCGCTGGATATTGTCGCCGTCGGCTTTGTTGACCGCGATCATGTCGGCGAGCTCGACGATGCCTTTCTTCAGGCCCTGCAATTCGTCGCCGGCGCCCGGCAGCATCAGCACCAGGAAGAAATCGGTCATGTCGGCGACGGCGGTTTCGGATTGGCCGATGCCGACGGTTTCCACCATCACCACATCGTAGCCGGCCGCTTCGCACACCAGCATGGTCTCGCGCGTTTTGGCGGCCACGCCGCCGAGCGTGCCGGAGGAGGGCGAGGGCCGCACGAAGGCGTTGGGATCGCTGGCGAGCCGCGGCATGCGCGTCTTGTCGCCGAGGATGGAGCCGCCGCTGCGCGTGGACGACGGATCGACCGCCAGCACCGCCACTTTGTGGCCCTTGCCGGTGAGAAAAGTGCCGAGCGCGTCGATGGTGGTGGATTTGCCGGCGCCGGGCGCGCCGGTGATGCCGAGCCGCACCGCCTTGCCGGTCGCCGGCAGCAGCTCCTGCACCAGATGGTGCGCCTGGCCGCGGTGGTCGGCGCGCTTGCTCTCGATCAGCGTGATGGCGCGCGCCAGCACGGCGCGGTCGCCGGCGCGGATGCCGGCGGCGAGAGCGGAAGGCTTGTCTGCGCGCGCCGCCATTGTCGCCGGCTATTGCGGCCGGCGCGGCGGCGGGCGGCGCGCAGGCGGCCGCGCCGCGCGCTGCGGCTTTTCGGCGCCGTCCGGCAGCCGCACCACCAGGCCGCCGTCCTGCTTGTTGCGGGCGGCGGTCGCGCGCGCGAAGGCGAACAGTTGCTCGCGCGTCTCGATGCGGCAGGGCGAGGGATCTTTCGCAGTGCCCTTGCCGCAATAGGCCGCGCGCGTCGGCTCGTCGGCGTCTTCCTCGTCGATCGGCCACACCATGATAGACGCCGTCGGCCAGCTTGTGCAGCAGCGCGTATTCGGTGATGCGCGGACGCTTCACCGGCACTTCCTGGATGATGTAGTCGCCGGCCTCGAACGGGTGCACCGAGAAGGCGGAGACCTCGCGCAAGGCCCCGCCGCGGTGCGCATAGAGCGAGCCGTTCCAGGTGAACTCGGCTTGCGCCGGCTCGCGCGCGCGGCCCTCGCGCAAGGTGAAGAACTGCAGCCTGAGCTTGGCGCCGAACACATCCTGCGAACTGGCGAGGATCGGGCCCGATGAATTGATGCAGCCGGTGAGGGCCAAGGCGCAAAGCGCGGCGAGGCCCGCCTGGGCGAGAATCGTCCTCACTCGGCGGCCTCTTTGCCTGGCCCAGACGCTTGTTCGAGCGTCTTGAGCAATTTCTCGGCCGCGTCCGCGATCACCGTGCCGGGCGGGAAGATCGCCTCGCAGCCGGCTTTCATCAGCGCGTCGTAATCCTGCGGCGGCACCACGCCGCCGACCACGATCATGATGTCGTCGCGGCCTTGGCTCGCGAGCTCCTTCTTGAGCTCCGGCACCAGCGTCAGATGCGCGGCGGCGAGCGACGAGACGCCGAGAATATGCACGTCGTTCTCCACCGCCTGGCGCGCGGCTTCCGCGGGCGTCGCGAACAGCGGCCCGATATCGACGTCGAAGCCGAGATCGGCGAAGGCCGAGGCGATCACCTTTTGCCCGCGATCGTGGCCGTCCTGGCCGATCTTGGCGACCAGCAGACGCGGCCGGCGGCCCTCCGCCTGCTCGAAGGCCTCGACCGCCTTGCGCACCCGTTCGACCGCGCCGGTCATGTTACCTCCTTTGCCGACCTCCCGCTTGTAGACGCCGGTGATCGCCTTGATCGAAGCGACGTGGCGCCCGAACACCTGCTCCATGGCGGCGGAAATCTCGCCGACCGTAGCCTTGGCGCGGGCGGCGTCAATCGCCAGCGCCAGCAGATTGCCGTTGCCGCGGTCAGCGGCGCGCGTGAGCGCGTCGAGCGCTTCCTTCAGCGCCGCCGGATCGCGCTCCGCCTTCAGGCGCTTGAGCTTGTCGATCTGACGCGCGCGCACCGCGGAATTGTCGATCTTGAGCACGTCGATCGGGGCATCGTCGGTGGGCGCGAATTTGTTGACGCCGATCACCGACTGCACCCCGGCATCGATGCGCGCCTGCGTCTTGGCGGCGGCCTCCTCGATGCGCAGCTTCGGGATGCCGGCCTCGATCGCTTTGGTCATGCCGCCGAGCGCTTCGACTTCCTCGATATGGCCCCAGGCCTTGCGCGCCAGCTCGTAGGTGAGCCGCTCGACGTAATAGGAGCCGCCCCAGGGGTCGACGATGCGGGTGGCGCCGCCTTCCTGCTGCAGCAGGATCTGCGTGTTGCGCGCGATGCGGGCGGAGAAATCGGTCGGCAAGGCCAGCGCCTCGTCGAGCGCATTGGTGTGCAGCGACTGCGTCTGCCCCTGCGTCGCCGCCATCGCCTCGATCATGGTGCGCGCGACATTGTTGAACACGTCTTGCGCGGCCAGTGACCAGCCCGAGGTCTGGCAATGCGTGCGCAGCGACAGCGAGCGTTCGTCCGCCGGCTGGAACGGCTTCATCAGCTTCGCCCAGATCATGCGGGCGGCGCGCAGCTTGGCGATCTCCATGAAATAATTCATGCCGATCGCCCAGAAGAACGAGATGCGCGGCGCGAAGCGGTCGACGGTCGAGCCCGGCCTTGATGCCGGCGCGCACATATTCGACGCCGTCGGCGAGCGTATAAGCGAGCTCGAGATCCTGCGTCGCGCCGGCCTCCTGCATGTGATAGCCGCTGACCGAAATCGAATTGAACTTCGGCATGTGCTCGGCGGTGTAGGCGAAGATGTCGGAGATGATGCGCAGGCTGGGCGCCGGCGGATAGATGTAGGTGTTGCGCACCATGAATTCTTTGAGGATGTCGTTCTGGATCGTGCCCGACAGCTTCGCCTGCGGCACGCCCTGTTCCTCGGCGGCGACGATATAGAGCGCCAGCACCGGCAGCACCGCGCCGTTCATGGTCATCGACACGCTCATCTGGTCGAGCGGGATGCCGGAGAACAGCGTGCGCATGTCGTAGATCGAGTTGATGGCGACGCCCGCCATGCCGACGTCGCCCGACACGCGCGGATGATCGCTGTCGTAGCCGCGGTGGGTGGCGAGATCGAAGGCGATCGAGAGCCCTTTCTGCCCGGCGGCGAGATTGCGCCGGTAGAAGGCGTTGGAATCTTCCGCGGTGGAGAAGCCGGCATATTGCCGGATGGTCCAGGGCTGCGCCGCGTACATCGCGGGGTAGGGCCCGCGCAGATACGGCGGCTTGCCGGGGAAGGTGTCGAGGAAATCGAGCCCGGCGAGGTCGGCCTCGCCATAGGACGGCTTCACCGCGATGCCTTCCGGCGTCTGCCAAGGCTCGGCCGGCGTCTTTGGCGGCGGGCACGGCGGCCTCGGCGAAATCAACAGACGAGAAATTGGGAATCTGGCTCATTTCAGCCCCAAGATATCATGCGCCTCGCGCAAGGTCGAAAGCGCGTCGCAGCCCATGAACACGAATGTTTTCACGCCCGCCTGCCGCCATGCCGCCTCGTGCTCGCCGCCGCGTCCGGCGAGCTGCACGATGGCGCCCGCCGCGGTGAGCGCCTTGGCGGCTTCCGCCGCTTGGACCTCATAGACTTTGTCGGACGAGCAGAGGCAGGCGAGCTTGGCGCCGGAGGCCTTGAAGGCCGCGAGCATCGCCGCCTGATCCTTGAAGCCGTCATTGCTCACCGCCTCGATGCCGCCGGCCTCGTAGAAATTCTTGGCGAAGGTCGCGCGCGCGGTGAAGTCGGACGGCGTGCCGAGATTGGCCAGGAACACTTTCGGCCGCGCGCCGGTCTTTTTGAGGAAGCGGTCGGAGGCATCGCGCAACGCCTCGTAGGGCTCGGCCATGCGCATGCTCGGCAACGGCTCGATGGTGGAAGTAGCGCCAGCCTCTTTCGGCTTGGCGACCGGCTTAACGTCGAGCACGCGCGCGGTCTCTTCCTGCAAGTTCGGATAATCGCTGGTGCCGGTGATTGCGTCCTTGCGGCGCGCGGCGGCGGCTTGGCGCTTGTCGCGCACGGCCGCGACCTCGCGCTGGATCAGGCCTTGCTCGAGCGCGGCCCAGGCGCCGCCCGCTTTGTCATAAGTTTGAAACTGCGCCCAGGCCGTCGCGCAGAGCTTTGCGGTCAGATCCTCGATGGCGCCGGAGCCGGCGGCCGGATCGGCGACTTTCGCCAGATTGGATTCTTCCAGCAGCACGAGCTGCGCGTTGCGCGCAACCCGCCGCGCAAAAGCGTCGGGCAGGCCGATCGCCGCGGTATGCGGCAGTGCGGCGATATTGTCGGCGCCGCCTAAGCCCGCCGCCGTGATCGCAATCGTATTGCGCAGCATGTTCACGTAAGGGTCGTGCCGCGTCATCATCCGCCACGCGGTCTCGGCGGCGACGATCGCCGGTTTCGGCGCAAGGCCGCAGGCCTCTTCGACGCGCGCCCACAGTTTGCGGATGGCGCGGAATTTGGCGATGGTGAGGAATTCGTCGGCGTCGGCGGCAAGCCGGAAATAGATCATGGCCGCGCGCCGTCTCGAGCGGAACGCCGGCCGCCTCGAGTCGCGCGCAGGCAATCGACGGCGGCGGCCAACGCGAAGGCCAGCTCCTGCGCCTCCGAGCCCCCGGCATTATGGATGATGCGGCCGTCGGCGACCGCGAAGGGCCCACGATAGCCTTGCTCGGAAAGACCGCGGATCGCGGTCGCCCACGTTTTTCGACAGCTCCCGCCACGGCATCGGACTGGCGCCGCTGGCGGCAAAGCCGCCGATCGGATTGAGGCTGGCGCGCAGGTCGACCGCCGCCGGCGAAAGCTTGCGGGCTTTGACCAACTCCGCGAACAGCTGCACGGCGTTGCGTGTCGGCGGGCTCAGGTTGAAATCGATGGTGATGCCGGCATCGAGCGCGATGCCGTCGAGCAGGCGCGCCAGCGTCTCCGGCGAAGCGTCGAGCCCATAGCCATTGGCGTTGAGCGAGCCGGCGAACACCAGCGTCAGCCCGCTCGCGCCGTTTTCCAGGTCCTCCAGCGCCTGGCGGTTGGCGGCCTTCGGATCGGGATGGTCGATGCGCTGCATCACCGTCCAGGCGGCGCCTGGCCTGCGTCCGGCGATCGGCTTGGCGCCCCCGCCGCGCGCGGGTAAAGCGGCGCGACCCGCAAGCCGTCATAGGTCTGGCTCACCAGCCGCTTGTCGAAGGAGGCGCCCTTGAGCGCCGCCTCGACCAGTTTGCGCCAGTCCGCCTCCGTGGTCGGCGGAAATTCACCCGCGAGCGTAAGGTCTTCGGTCATTTCGCGAAAATGCCACAGGCGGCGCGATGCCGCCATGCCGGTTCAAGCATATTACCTGCCCGGCGGCGGGGCTCAACCGCTCGATGCCGGCAGCGTCGATGCCAGCCACCGCCTCGCTGACCTTGCGGCCGCCGATGACGCGGTCGGGCGCGATCTCGTTGAGCGGCACCAGCACGAACGGCCGCTCGAACAGGCGCGGGTGGGGCAGCGTCAAATTCGGCGTATCGAGCGTCACGTCGTCATAGGCGAGGATATCGATGTCGGCGGTGCGCGGGCCGTTGCGCTTTTCATGCGCGCGGTCGCGCCCCAGCCGCAACTCGATGTCCTGCGCGCGCGCGAGCAGGTCGTGCGGCTCGAGCGTGGTCTCCACCGCGATGCACAGATTGATGAAGGGCGGCTGGTATTTGAAGCCCCAAGGCGGCGTGCGGTAATCGGAGGAGCGGGCGGTCAGCTTTACCTCCTTGCCGTCGCACAGCAACGCGATGGCGCGGTCGAGAATGGCCCGGCTGTCGCCGACATTGCCGCCAAGTGCGCTTCGCCAGCAGCGCTTGCGTCATTTGCGGCTTCGCACCAGGGTCACGCCGACGTCGCTGAAGGTCGCGGCGATCGGCGCGTGCGGCTTGTGGATGGTCACCGTGATGCTCTGCACGGTCGGAAACGCGGCCAGCACCGCATCGGCCACCCGGCCGGCGGCCGCCTCGATCAGGCGGAACTTCTGCTTGCCGAAGGCCGTGGTCGCGCATTCCACCACTTTGTCGTAGGACACCGTGTCCGCCACCTTGTCGGAGCGGGCGGCGGCCGACAGGTCGATGTCGAGCACCATGTCGATGGTGAAGGTCTGCCCGACCTTGCCCTCATAGGGCATGACGCCGTGATAGGCGTGCAGCGACAGCCCGCTGATGAAGATGCGGTCGGTCATCGCGCGGCCTCGATGGCCGCCGCGACGCGCAGCGCCTGCACGGTTTCCGCCACATCGTGCACGCGCACGATCGCCGCGCCGTTCCTGACCGCCGTGAGATGCGCCGCGAGCGAGCCGCCCAGGCGTTCGTCCGGCGGCGAGGGCGTGACCGAATTGATGAAGCGCTTGCGCGAGGCGCCGACCAGCAGCGGCAGGCCGAAGCGCTTGAACTCGGCCAGCCGCGCGATGCAGGTAATGCTCTGCTCCGGCGTCTTGCCGAAGCCGATGCCGGGGTCGAGCACGATCTTGTCGCGGGCGATGCCGGCGCGGGCGGCGATCTCCAGCGAGCGCTCGAAGAACATCGTCACCTCGGCGATGATCTCGAGCCGAGCATCGGCTTGCTCGCGGTTATGCATGACGATGACGGGCACGTTTCGCGCGGCCACGAGTTTTGCCATCTCCGGATCGCGTTGCAGCCCCCACACGTCGTTCACGATGGCCGCGCCCTGGTCGAGTGCCCAGGCGGCGATGGAAGCCTTGATGGTGTCGATCGACACCGGCAGGCCGAGCTTCACCACCGCCGGCAGCACATCGCGCAGCCGCGCCTTCTCGTCGTCCGCGCCGACCGGCTGCATGCCGCCATAGGGCCGCGTCGATTCCGCGCCGATGTCGAGCAGGTCGGCGCCTTGCTCGGCCATGGCCTTGGCGTGGGCGATTGCGGTCGCGGGATCGAGGAACTTGCCGCCGTCGGAAAATGAATCCGGCGTGACATTGAGGATGCCCATGACCAGCGGCCGGCCCAGGCCGAGCAGGCCGGACAGCGCCGTAGGCCCCGGATTTTGCTCGGGTTTCGGCATGGTTTTGATGGTATCGGCGAGCGCCATGATCTGGCTTTGCGCAGTTTGGCGGGCGCCGTCAAGCGCGCCTCAGCGCAGAAAGTCTTCCCACAGCAGGTAGGCGCCAAAAACAGCGACCGCGACGCTGCCGGCGGCAAATTTGAAACTGAGCACGGGCGAATAAACCAGTTGCAGGATGAGCGTCAAAACGCCGCCGACCATCATCGCTATGTACACGATGAGGCAGATCAGCCGGCCCATCGTCAGTAGGTGATTTTGAGCGGCAGTTTCCTGGCGTGGTCGATCCAGCGCGCCACCACCTTCTCCGACGGCAGCATGCGCACGAGCTTGTTCTTCTTGTTGGCCTCCGCCATCGCCTGCGCGAGGTTGGCCGGGTTGCGATACTTGAGCTCTTTCACGGTATCGACGCCGGCCGCTTGCAAGAGCTGCGAATAGTCGCGGTTGACGCCCTTGATGCGCATGCGGTCGGCGACATTGGCCCAGCACAAGAGCTGCTTCTCGTCGAAACCGGTCTTGCCGGCGAGCTCCTTGCGGCCGCGCACGGTGCTTGCGGTCTCCAGCAGCTTGCCGGTCGACCTCACGCCCGCCTTTTTGAAACGCGCAGCAGCGTCGTCATCGATCCCGTCAACATCGGTGATCGGATAAGACATTTATGGCCTCCTCGCCCGCATTCGCGTCGTTTGCCGCCACAAACGGTTCAAATGAACTGACTTAATCCTGGTATCGCTCCAACGATCTCCCCGATGACGTCGTCACCGGCCTGTTCACGGGCATAGGCGATCACTTCGCGCGTGACGCCTTGCACCTGACCCATGCTCAAGCCAGCCGCCATCATCTTGGTGCCCGCGCCCATCAGACCGCCCATGGCAAAGCCGCCGCCGCCGCTGGCGTCGATGCCTTCCTGGGATTCCATGAGCTCTTCCGCCCCGGGCAGGCGGTCCATGAGAGCCTGCACCTTGTCGGGCGGGCCCTCCTTGCGCAGAAATTCGAAAATAACCGCGACGGCTTTTTCCGCCGCATCCCGATCGACGCCAAGCTTGGCGACGAGACGAGCAATCAACTCGTCCATGATCCCCTCACGTCCCCGCACTGATGGCGGATTATCACCATCATGAGCGCAAGTGCCCGGCGATGACAAGGAGGGTGTGGCATCGCGCATGAAAAATTTTTGGGTTTGCGCGCACCATCGCCGTCGGCTGTCAAGTCAATTGTAAACGGCCCAGCCGCACGCTTCGCAGGCGCAAACGCAACGATGCGCCTGGCGATCCTGTCGAGCGCATGCGGCAATTGATGCAGACGACGCAAAAGCGCGGCGTTCGCCAGCCGGCGGACTTGCAACGCGCCTTTCGATGCGCTTTTCAGCCCGCTCATGCGTTGCTACGCTAGTTGCCACGCCGAAGGAGCCAAGTCCATGAGCACACTCGACGCGGTCTTGAGCCGCATCGACCAGGATATCGACCAGAGTCTCGAGCGCCTGTTCGCGCTTTTGCGCATCGCCTCGGTCTCGACCGATCCGGCCTTCAAGCCGCAATGCCGCGCCGCAGCGGAGCACGTCGCCACAGACCTGCGATCGATCGGATTCGAGACCAGCGTGCGGCCGACCGAAGGTCACCCGGTGGTGGTCGGCAAATCGAACGGCGCCAAAGGTCCACGCGTGCTGTTCTACGGGCACTACGACGTGCAACCGGTCGATCCGCTCGACTTGTGGAAGACGCCGCCGTTCGAGCCGCGCATCGAAACGCTGCCGGACGGGCGCAAGATCATCGTGGCGCGCGGGGCCTGCGACGACAAAGGCCAGGCCATGACCTTCATCGAGGCCTGCCGCGCCTTCAAGGCGGTCACCGGCAAGCTGCCGCTCAACATCACCACCATGATCGAGGGCGAGGAGGAGTGCGGCTCGCAGCATCTGTTCGGCTTCGTGCGCGACAATGCCGAGGAGTTCAAGCTCGACCTGGCGCTGGTCTGCGATACCGCCATGTGGAACGCCGACACGCCGTCGGTCACCACGTCGCTGCGCGGGCTGGTCTATCAAGAAGTGAAGATCACCTGCGCCGACCGCGACCTGCATTCCGGCCTGTTCGGCGGCGCGGCGCAGAACCCGCTGCGGCTGCTGGCCAAAATCCTCGGCGCCATGTGGGACGACAACGGCCGCGTGACCATTCCGGGCTTTTATGACGGCGTGAAGGAGCTACCGGCCGACATCAAGGCCGATCTCACCGCGCTCAACCTGACCGCGGACGAATTCCTCGGGCAAGTCGGGCTGAAACTGCCGTCCGGCGAGAAGGGCCGTCTGGTGCTGGAGCAGACCACCACGCGCCCGACCGCCGAGATCAACGGCATTGTCGGCGGTTACACCGGGGAGGGCGCCAAGACCGTCATCCCCGGCCAAGCCACGGCAAAGGTCTCGTTCCGGCTGGTGGGCGAGCAGGACCCGCCAGAAGATATGCGACAATTTCCGCGCCTTCGTGCGCGCCCGCATGCCGGCCGACTGCAAGGTCGAGTTCGCCAATTTCGGCCTGGCGCCGCCGCTGCAACTGTCCTTCGACAACCCGGCGCTCGACAAGGTGCGCACGGTGCTGGCCGAGGAGTGGGGTCACAAGGCGGTGGCGGTGGGCGCGGGCGGCTCGATCCCAATCGTCGCCGACTCAAGCAGGTGCTCGGCATGGATTCGCTGCTGGTCGGCTTCGCGCTCGACGACGACCGCGTGCATTCGCCGAACGAGAAGTTCGACCTCAAATGCTTCCACAAAGGCA
>CAVTHL010000028.1:0-86817 GCA_963734465.1 uncultured Alphaproteobacteria bacterium | reverse complement strand
CTTCAAGGGCTACGTCTGCGGGCAGTTGCTGGTGCAGTTTTAGGGGCGCGGCTCAGCGGGCGCGGCGCGGCGGCGGAGCGGACGAGGAAGTAGGTGGTGGGCATGTTCCGTCTATGCCCGCTGACGCCGATTTCGCTTACCTGGAGTCTTGTCGGGTGAGTTGAGAGTTTTAGGCTTAGGCAACCGAAGCCAAGCATCCCTTTCCGCGAGCCAAATCCCTCCATCCCGCGGTCAATCGCCTCGTTAATATCCTTTCGATTAAGGTCCTCTACGAAGTGCAATTCTGAAGGAATGTCGTTTCTTTGAAATTTGTTATTCTGAACAGCCATCATTGGAATATAAAGTTCGGAAAGGTACTGCATCAAAAACCCCAAAAGGAAATATCTCTGCAGCTCAAACATATCATTATCAAATCCACCCTTTTCATTCCTATGACCATCGATATCTAAATACAAAGCCCGCTTTCTATTCGGATAATTTTCTTGTGCAGATGATACTAACTTCATCAGCGTCGACGCCGACGTTTCAAAGTCCTCATCCGGAAAAATGGCATGATAAATTGCGATTCGCGAATTGTGTAGAGACCCTTGGAAATCGGCATCTTCTGAAATTTCAAAAGGAACCTCGCTAACGCTTAAATCTGTTAGCAGGCTATTTCTTTCGTCCATTAAACCCCACCAATGATCTCTCATCTGAGTCAGAGTTTTCCTTTTTTCCGGATTTCCACCGTACAAGTCATGGCACGAGGCACAAAGCGGGGCAGCATTTTCCAAAGAACTTGGGCCGCCTTCGGATTTAGCGATTAGATGATGAATCTCCACGAACGGCTTATGGCAGACGCAGCACCGAAAAGCAGATTTGGATTTCGCCAAATATTTCACGCGTTCGCTAAATGGCATTTTTATCCTCACGCGCCGCTTGGCGCGAGGCGCGCAGCTAAAGCGCCGCCCGCCCCTTCAACATTCCGGCAATGCTCAAGTCCTCGTCGATGTCGGGCCAATGAATGCCCATCGGCATGATCTCATAACGCGCGCGCGCGGCAACGGAGGCTTTGAGCAGGCGCGGATACCAGGCGAGCGGCGTCGCGATGCGCCGGCCATCGGCCAGCGTCACCACCAGCTCGGTCGCGGTAAACTCGACCGAACGGGCGCGCAAGTCGCCGACGTCAATTTCCAAAGTGCTCATGGTTCAAAGTGCTCTTGCCAAGCGCTCAATAGCTTTTCGCGATTCTGCTTCAGGTGACGGATAATATCGCCAATTTCGTGCGCGGGAAACCCGGCATTCAGCGCGACGGTCAAGTCATGCAGCCAGAATTTGACTTCTTTATTGCCGCTGCGGACGTGAATATGCGCGGGTTCGTCGCCCTCATTCGAGTAGAAGAAGGCGCGATAGGGACCCCAGCGCAGGACGGTTGGCATTTTTTATCCACGCCCCCGCATTACACCTTAGCCCCCAACCTCTCCGCCAGCTTCTTGTCCAACTCCGGCAACAGCACGATGCCGTCCTGGTCGCTGCCTGAGGAATGCACCACGATCCAGGTGCACGGCGCGCCGCTCTCGTTCGCCGGCGCGTGCGGCACGTCGGCCGGGCAGAACACCTGCTCGCCGGCGCGCACCAGGATGCGCCGCTCCAGCGCGTCGCCGTAATAGACCGCGCATTCGCCGGTCAGCATGTAGGCGATGGTCTCGATGCCGTTGTGATAATGCGCCTTGGCGCGCGCGCCCGGCGGCATCGGCATGATGTTCATGCAGACGCGCTCGGCGCCGACCGTCTCGGCCGAGGCACCGGCGCCGTAGGTGATGCCCTGCTTGCCGACATAAGTTTGTCCCGGCGCGACGATGGTGACGCGGTCTGTGGCTGCGGTGGTCATCGTCATGGTTCCTTTCGATCAGAGCGGCAAACTATTGGCGCGGCGGCGGCAGGCCTTCGAAGGCGGGCACGCCGTCTGCAATGAGATGGAAAGGCTGACCTTCTGCCGTGAAGATCGCCTTTTGCGCGCCGCCATAGACTGAAGGATCGTCCAGCGTTCCGATCTTCAGAACCACCGGTCGCAGGCCAGGCCGCCGTGACATCATGTGTGTGCCGCATACCGCGCAAAATTCCCGCGTTACGGCGTCAGCCTTATCGGGCCGCCTATAGGTCTTTGGCGCGCCTTTCGTGTACGCAAATCCTTCTGCTGGCACGAGCATGAACAAATTAGGTGCGCCGCCCGAGAAGTACTGACACGCGCGGCAGTGGCATTGCGCTCTTAAGACCGGCTCACCCTCCGCGATATACCGCACAGCACCGCAATAGCACCCGCCTTCGAGTCGCATGGTCCTTCTCCCGCGTCGCCGACGAACATGTCGTCATCAATGACTTGAATGACTTGGCGCATCCGTCTGCGCCTTTATATCACGCCGGCAAATTGCTGTGCCGCCCCCGGGCGCGGTCACGCTTTCGCCGACGTATCCGTGGTCGCGATCCAAATCCCGGCGCCGACGGCGGCAACCCCCACGATCAGATTAAATCCGATCCCCTCCCCGATCGCAAGCGCGCCGACGATCGAGGCAAACACCGGATTGACGGTGATGGTCACGGCGGTCTTGGTCGGGCCGGCGCGGCTCAAGGCGACCACCCACAGCAGGAACGTCAGCGCGCTGCCCAGCACGCCGAGATAGGCGATGGCGACCCATTGCGGCACGCCGAAACGGCCGACCGCGTCGAAGCCGCCGATGGCGAAGGACCACACCGCCAGGCAGAGCGTCGCCGCGCCCATGCCGGCGGTGAGAAAGGCGAGCGGATCGGAGCGCGCGATAAACGGCCGCGACCACACGTTATAAAACGAAATGCACAGCGTCGCCGCCAGCATGATGAGTTCGCCGCGCCAGGCGCCCGGCGGCGCGTTCGACAGCCCCAGCATCAGCGCGACCGCAACGCCGCCCATGGCGATCAAAACGCCGGCGGTCTTGCGCAGCGTCAACCGCTCGATGCCGAGCACGGCCGCGACCAGCATCGTCATCAGCGGCATGGTCGAGAGCGTCAGCGCGCCGCGCGCAGCGGTCGTGAGGCTGTAAGCTTTGTTGAACAGCACCGAGAAGGCGAAGAAGAACAAGAGGCCGAGCAGCACGACCACAATCCAATCGCGCCCGCGCGGCCAGCGGCTTTTCAACCAGAGCGCGACCGGCAGCAGGATGACGAAAGCCGATGCCGAAGCGAAATACACCGAGCGTGACCGCGTCGGTGGCGCCGATGACAAAGCGCGTGCTGCCGCCGGCGATGCCGCCGAGCGCGCTCGACGCCACCGCGGCCAGCACGCCGGTTTGCTCACGGGTCAACGGGCGAACTTTCGCGGCGCGCTAAAGCGGCAAATTGTCGTGCTTGCGCCCCGGCATCTCGACGTGCTTGTTCTTCAGCATCGCCAGCGCGCGCGCGATGCGGCGGCGCGTCGAGTGCGGCATGATCACGTCGTCGATATAGCCGCGCTCGGCGGCGACGAAGGGCGACAGAAAGCGGTCCTCGTATTCCTTGGTGCGGGTCGCGATCTTGTCCTTGTCGCCGATGTCGGCGCGGAAGATGATCTCGACCGCGCCCTTGGCGCCCATCACCGCGATCTGCGCCGTCGGCCAGGCATAGTTGACGTCGCCGCCGACGTGCTTCGACGCCATCACGTCATAGGCGCCGCCGAAGGCCTTGCGCGTGATCACCGTCACCAGCGGCACCGTGCACTGGCTGTAGGCGAACAGCAGCTTGGCGCCGTGCTTGATCAGCCCGCCATATTCCTGGTCGGTGCCGGGCAGGAAGCCGGGCACGTCGACGAAGGTGACGATGGGGATTGAGAAGGCGTCGCAGAAGCGCACGAAGCGCGCGGCCTTGCGCGAGGCGTCGGAGTCGAGCACGCCGGCCAGCACCATCGGCTGGTTGGCGACGAAGCCGACCGTGCGGCCCTCGATGCGGCCGAAGCCGGTGACGATGTTCTTGGCGTAGGCCGACGAGATCTCGAAGAAGTCGCCCTCGTCGGCGACCTTGAGGATCAGCTCCTTGATGTCGTAGGGCTTGTTCGGATTGTCGGGGATCAGCGTGTCGAGCGAGGCGTCGATGCGGTCGCCGGCGTCCTGCGTCGGCCAGGCCGGCACGCCGCTCTCGTTGTTGGACGGCAGGAAGTCGATCAGCCGGCGCATCTGCAGCAGGCACTCGACGTCGTTCTCGAAGGCGCCGTCGGCGACGCCCGACTTGGTGGTGTGCACCGAGGCGCCGCCGAGCTCTTCCGCCGTGACCACTTCGTTGGTCACGGTCTTCACCACGTCGGGGCCGGTGACGAACATGTAGGAGGTGTCGCGCACCATGAAGATGAAGTCGGTCATGGCCGGCGAATAGACGTCGCCGCCGGCGCAGGGGCCCATGATGACGCTGATCTGCGGGATGACGCCGGAGGCGAGCACGTTGCGCTTGAACACCTCGCCATAGCCGCCGAGCGCGGCGACGCCCTCCTGGATGCGCGCGCCGCCGGCGTCGAACAGGCCGATGATCGGGCAGCGCGCCTTCATCGCCATGTCCTGCACCTTCATGATCTTCTGCGCGTGCGCCTCCGAGAGCGAGCCGCCGAACACGGTGAAGTCCTTGGAGAACAGATAGACGGCGCGGCCGTTGACCGTGCCCCAGCCGGTGACCACGCCGTCGCCGGGGATTTTCTGCTTCTCCATGCCGAAGTCGGACGAGCGGTGCTCGACGAACATGTCGAATTCCTCGAACGAGCCCTTGTCGAGCAGCAGTTCGATGCGCTCGCGCGCGGTCAATTTGCCGCGCTTGTGCTGGGCCTCGATGCGCGCCTTGCCGCCGCCGAGGCGGGCCTCTTCCCGCCGCTGTTCCAGCCTGTCGAGGATGTCCTTCATGAAGCCCCTGCCCCGTCCGGCTATTCCGGCTCGAGCAGGAATAGCATACCACGGGCGCTGTCGTCCCCGCGAGGCGAGGCCAGTAGACACACGGCGCGGTTGCCGGAGGCCCGCTTTCGCCGGGCATGACAGCTGCAGACTTGAGCTTGGCATTCGCCCGCAGCCCTGCTTAGAAGCGGGCCAAATGGCCACCAACGCCGAACTCATCCAGCAGGGCCTGATCCACCACCGCCAGGGCCAGGTCGCGCTGGCGATGGACCGCTACACCGAGGTGCTGCGCAACGACCCGCGCAACGCCGACGCGCTCTATTACATCGCCGTGCTCGCCTGCCAGGAGGGCCAGTTCCAGCAGGGCATCGATCTCGCCCGCCGCTCGCTGTCGATGCAGCCGCGGCCAGCCGCGCGCGCACAACCTGATCGGCCAGGCGCTGCACCGGCTGGGCAAGATCAAGGACGCGCTGGAAGCCTTCGACGCCGCGCTCGGCTGCGACATCAATTTCGCCGAGGCCTATGGCAACCGCGCCAATATGCTGAGCGAGCTCGGCCGCCACGCCGAGGCGCTGTCGAGCTTCGACCGCGCGCTGGCGATCAATGCCAAATCGGCGCCCGACTGGCTCAACCGCGGCGCCACGCTGCATGCGCATGGGCCGCGCGGACGAGGCGATCGCGAGCTACGACCGCGCCATCGCGCTCGATGCGGAGCTCGGCCGTGCCGCATCTTCAACCGCGCCAATGTGCTGCACGAGCTGGGCCGCTTCGACGAGGCGCTGGCCGGCTACGACCGCGCGCTGGCGCTGGCGCCCAAGCTGGCGCATGCGCACCGCGGGCGCGCCGCTGTGGCTCTCGCGCACTCGGCCGCGACCGAGGAGCGCGCGCGCGGCCAGCGAGACAGGCGGCCAAGCTCGAGGCCGAGCTGGCCGAGAAGAAGAAGGCAGAGGAAAGCCGAGGCGGCAGCGGCCAAAAACACGTAAGCCGCTGCCTGAAAGGCGCCAGCCCGGCGTCACGGCTGTCATGGAACTTTTATCGAAGCCTGTTGTTCTGGGATGGGGAACCCTTCCAGCACCGAAACAGGGATCATTCCGATGAACAACGTGACCAAGGCTTCGCCGCGCCTGAAGACGCCGACCGATCTCAAATCCAATGCCACCAAGGACATCGCCGGCGCGCTCAACGCGCTTCTGGCCGACACCTTCGCGCTCTACATCAAGACGAAGAACTTCCACTGGCACGTCAGCGGGCCGCATTTCCGCGACTATCACCTGCTGCTCGACGAGCAGGCCGACCAGATCTTCGCCTGACCGACGTGATCGCCGAGCGCGTGCGCAAGATCGGCGGCAATACGCTGCGCTCGATCGGCGACATCTCGCGCCAGCAGCGCCTCGCCGACAACGACGCGCCCTATGTCGACCCGGACGACATGCTGGCCGAACTGCGCGACGACAATCAGCGCGTGGTCGCATCCATGCGCGAGGCGCACGACCTGTGCGACGAGCACAAGGACGTCGCCACCGCCAGCCTGCTCGAGGTCTTCATCGACGAGGCCGAGCGGCGCGTCTGGTTCCTGTACGAGACCAGCCGCAAGGGCGATCCGTCAGGGCATTAGGCGCAACACCGTCGCCGCCGCCTGCATCTCGGCGAAGCGATAATCGCGGCGGGCGAGCGCGAGCTCGTCACGGCCCCATTGCGACATCTGCCAATCCTCGTCGACATGGGCGGCGGCCCAGGCCGCCTCGACGTCGAGCGCGCCTTCGGCCAGCGCCAGCGCGATGAGCGCCGAGCCGGTCAGCGCCGTGATCGACGACAACGCGGCCAGCCGCCACGGGTCTGTTGGAATCCGTGCGCGCATGGCGGCGACGGCTTCGCTCGGCTGCGCCACGTGCACGACGCCCTGCGCCAGCACGAAGCGCGCGCCGAATTTTTCGCGCGCCCAGGCCAGCACCGGGTCCCAATGTTGCGCGTGCCGCGCGACCAGGCCTTCCGGCGCCTCGGCGCGATAGAACAACAAATCGCTGCCGAGATATTGCTCGATCTCGGCGGCGACCTCTGCACCGGCATTGCTGCGACTGCATCGATTGCCGCATTGGCAAGCCGCGTCAGCGGCATCCGCCCCGGATCGATCGTGTCCGCTTGCGCATTCCATTCCGCCGCAATCGCTTGCGCCAGCGCGCGCGACGGCGCGGTCAGCGGCTTGCGCGCCGGCGTGAACACCTGCTTGCCGTCGAGCAGCACTTCACCGCCCTCGCCGACCGTGGCGCGTTCATAGAAGCGCTTGCGCAGCCGATGGCGCAGGGAACTGCGCGCCGACTCCGTCGGGTCGATCGGCTGGTTTTCGAAAATCTCGGTAAAAATGTCGCGCATCAGTTTTCGTGTGATTGTGCGCCGCAATAGGGCCAAGGGAACTCGCGTCAGCCACCCCGTTATGGCGACAAAACCAGCGCGTTCAAGGGCGTGCAGACTGCATCGAAAATACCGTCCGCCGCCTTGCTGCCGCCCCTTTCAGGGAGCGAAAAGGCAAGCGATGACTTGTAGTTGATAGGGGCGCGACCGTACGGAAGGATAAGTAGCCTTGGGGGTTCTAGCCCATATTATCCGCCACCGGATTCGGAGCCGGATAACAAGGCCGATCCCGGGGAGAAGGCCAGCCGCCAGGCTGTAACGCGACACCGTTTCAAGTCGACCGGCGTAGCGGGGCGCGTTCTGAGGAGTCGATGAAGAATACCGACATTGCCGCCCCGGACTATTTCCACAAAGTCGTGGACTGCCAGTATGCCTGCCCGGCGCACACGCCGGTGCCGGAATATATCCGCCTGATCGCGCACGGGCGCTATTCCGACGCCTACATGATCAATTGGAAGTCGAACGTGTTCCCGGGAATTCTCGGGCGCACCTGCGACCGGCCGTGCGAACCGGCCTGCCGGCGCGTGCGCGTCGAGGACGAGCCGGTGGCGATCTGCCGCTTGAAGCGCGTCGCCGCCGACTACAAAGACGACATCAAGGATCGCCTGCCGAAACCGGCGGCGCGCAAGAACGGCAAGCGCATCGCGCTGGTTGGCGGCGGGCCTGCCTCGCTGACGGTTGCGCGCGATCTGGCGCCGATCGGCTACACTTGCGTGGTGTTCGACGCCGATCCGCAGGCCGGCGGCATGATCCGCACGCAGATCCCGAAATTCCGTCTGCCCGACAGCGTGATCGACGAGGAATGCGGCTACATCCTCGATCTCGGCGTCGAGTTCCGCGGCGGCACCCGCATCGACAGCATGAAGGCGCTGCTGGCCGAGAACTTTGACGCGATCTTTGTCGGCTCCGGCGCGCCGCGCGGGCGCGACCTCGACATTCCCGGCCGCAAGGAAGCGGCCAAGAACATCCATATCGGTATCGACTGGCTGTCCTCGGTGTCGTTCGGCCACACAGCCAAGATCGGCAAGCGCGTGGTCGTGCTCGGCGGCGGCAACACCGCCATGGACTGCTGCCGCTCGGCCCGCCGCCTGGGCGGCGAGCAGGTCGACGTGGTGGTGCGCTCGGGCTTCGAGGAAATGAAGGCGTCGCCTTGGGAAAAGGAAGACGCTCAGCACGAGGGCATCCCGATCCACAATTACCTGGTGCCGAAGGAATTCACGCACGACAACGGCAAGCTCACCGGCATAACGTTTGAAAAAGTCAAAGCTGAGTACGACGCCAAAGGCCGCCGCAAGCTGGTGCATGCCGGCGAGCCGGACCAGCATTTCCCCTGCGACGACGTGCTGGTGGCGGTCGGCCAGGAGAACGCCTTCCCCTGGATCGAGCGCGACGCCGGCATCGAATTCAACGAATGGGGCCTGCCCAAGCTCGACGAGCAGACCTTCCAATCGAGCAATCCGAAGGTGTTCTTCGGCGGCGATAGCGCCTTCGGGCCGAAGAACATCATCTGGGCGGTGGCGCACGGCCACGAGGCCGCGGTGTCGATCGACAAGCTGCTCAACGGCGAGGACATCGCCGACCGCCCGCTTCCCGCGGTCGAGCTGATCAGCCAGAAGATGGGCATCCACGAGTGGTCCTACGACAACGATGTCGCGCTCGATCAGCGCTACAAGGTGCCGCACCGCGACAAGGTGGTGGCGCTCAAAGACATCAAGGCCGAGGTCGAGCTGGGCTTCGACATCGAGCTGGCGGTGAAGGAAGCGCATCGCTGCCTGAACTGCGACGTGCAGACGGTGTTCACGTCCGCGCTGTGCATCGAATGCGACGCCTGCGTCGACATCTGCCCGATGGACTGCATCTCCTTCACGCCGAACGGCGAGGAAGCCGAGCTGCGCACGCGGCTGTCGGCGCCGGCCCACAATCTCACGCAAGATCTCTACGTCCAGGACGGGCTCAAGACCGGCCGCGTCATGGTGAAAGATGAAGATGTCTGCCTGCATTGCGGCCTGTGCGCCGAACGTTGTCCGACCGGCGCCTGGGACATGCAGAAATTCTTGCTCGATATGACCTACGCTGGAAACTCATGCCGACCGCCAAATCAGTCAACTCGCCGATCAGCCGCGTAAACGACTTCGTCGTCCGCTTCGCCAACGTCAACGGCTCGGGCTCCGCCAGCGCCAACGAGATGTTCGCGCGCGCCATCCTGCGCATGGGCATTCCGGTCGCGCCGCGCAACATCTTCCCGTCCAACATCCAGGGCCTGCCGACCTGGTACGAGGTGCGCGTATCGGAAGCGGGCCATCTGGGCGCGCGCGGCGGCACCGACCTGATGGTGGCGATGAATCCGCAGACCTTCGACAAGGACATCGCCGGCATCGAGACCGGCGGCTATCTGCTCTACGATTCGACCAAGCCGCTGCCGGCCTCGAAATTCCGCGACGACCTGACCGTGATCGGCGTGCCGCTGACCGCCATCTGCAACCGCGAATACACCGATCCGCGCCAGCGCCAGCTGTTCAAGAACATCATCTATGTCGGCGTGCTCACCGCGCTGATCGACATGGACGTGAAGGTGGTCGAGCAGCTGATCGGCGAGCAATACAAGGGCAAGGACAAGCTGATCGAGCCCAACATCAAGGCGCTGCATATCGGCCGCGACTACGCGACGCTCAATCTGAATTGCCCGATCGGGCTGCGCCTGCGCAAAAGCGACAAGGTCGGCGACCGCATCTTCATCGAGGGCAATTCGGCGGCGGCGCTGGGCGCGGTCTATGGCGGCGCCACCGTGTGCGCCTGGTATCCGATCACGCCCTCCTCCTCGCTCGCCGACGCCTTCACGCGCCATTGCGCCAAGCTGCGCGTCGATCCGGACACCAAGCAGGCCAAATACGCCATCATCCAGGCCGAGGACGAGTTGGCTTCGATCGGCATGGTGATCGGCGCCGGCTGGAACGGCGCGCGCGCCTTCACCGCCACCTCCGGCCCCGGCATCTCGCTGATGCAGGAATTCATCGGGCTCGCCTATTTCGCGGAAATCCCGGCGGTGATCTTCGACGTGCAGCGCGCCGGCCCCTCGACCGGCATGCCGACGCGCACGCAGCAATGCGACATCATCTCCTGCGCCTATGCCTCGCACGGCGACACCAAGCACGTGCTGCTGTTCCCGGAGGATCCGGCGGAGGCCTTCGAGTTCGGCGCGCAGGCCTTCGATCTCGCCGACCGGCTGCAGACGCCGATTTTCGTCATGCTCGATCTCGACATCGGCATGAACCATCATCTGTCGAAGCCGCTCGCCTGGGACGACAGCCGCCACTACGACCGCGGCAAGGTGATGACGGCGGCGGAGCTGGAGGCCGGCAAGGAGTTCGGCCGCTATCTCGACGTCGACGGCGACGGCATCGCCTACCGCACCTATCCGGGCACGCACCCGACCAAGGGCTCGTTCTTCACGCGCGGCACCTCGCGCGACCGCTACGCGCGCTACACCGAGGAAGGCGCGCCCTACGTCGACAACATGCAGCGGCTGATCCGCAAATTCGACACCGCCAAGGATATGGTGCCGCGGCCGCTGCAGGCCAATTCCGCCAAGCCGACCAAATACGGCATCGTCTATTACGGCTCGACCTCGCCGGCGATGGACGAGGCGATCGACATGATCGAGGCGCGCGGGCATTCGGTGGATCGGATGCGCATCCGCGCCTTCCCGTTCCATTCCAGCGTCAACAGCTTCGTCGCCGGCCACGACTTCACCTTCGTGGTCGAGCAGAACCGCGACGCGCAATTGCGCTCGCTGATCGTCAATGAATGCGGCATCGACCCGGTGCGGCTGGTGCCGATCACGCATTACGACGGCACGCCGATCACCGCCCGCTTCATCGCCAAGGCGATCGGCGACCATCTCGACAAGCTGACGGTGAAGACGATGAAAGTGACGTCATGACCTACATCACCAAGCCGAAATTCCACCACCCCGAGCTGCCGAAGAACGCGCTCGGCTACACCCACCGCGACTACGAAGGCACGGTGTCGACGCTGTGCGCCGGCTGCGGCCACGACTCGATCACGGCGGCGATCATCCAGGCCTGCTTCGAGCTGGCGATCGAGCCGCACCGGGTGGCCAAGATTTCCGGCATCGGCTGCTCGTCGAAGACGCCGACCTACTTCCTCGGCAATTCGCACGGCTTCAATTCGGTGCACGGGCGCATGCCGTCGGTGCTGACCGGCGCCAATCTCGCCAACCGCGATCTCATCTATCTCGGCGTCTCCGGCGACGGCGACTCGGCCTCGATCGGCCTCGGCCAGTTCGCGCACTGCCTGCGGCGCGGCGTCAACATGGTCTATATCGTCGAGAACAACGGCGTGTACGGCCTGACCAAAGGCCAGTTCTCGGCCACCGCCGACCGCGGCTCGAAGTCCAAGCGCGGCGTCATCAATACCGACAATTCGATCGACCTGGTGGCCATGGCGCTGCAGCTCGGCGCCTCATTCGTCGCGCGCTCGTTCTCCGGCGACAAGCAGCAGCTGGTGCCGATCATCAAGGCGGCGATCGCGCACAAGGGCGCGGCCTTCATCGACGTCATCAGCCCCTGCGTCACCTTCAACAACCACGCCGGCTCGACCAAGAGCTTCGATTTCGTGCGCGAGCACAACGAAGCGGTCAATCGCCTCGATTTCATGCCGAGCCGCATGCCGATCGAAGTCAAATACGAGCCGGGCACGGTCGAGGTGGTCGAGCAGCATGACGGCTCCAAGCTCGCGCTGCGCAAGCTCGACGCCGATTACGAGCTGCATGACCGCGCCGCCGCGCTCGGTTTCCTGCAGCACCACGCCGCCAAGGGCCAGATCGTCACCGGCCTGCTCTACATGGACGACGAGCCGCAGGACCTGCACGCGCATCTGCGCACGATCGACGGGCCGCTCAACCGCTTGGGCGAGAAAGAGCTCTGCCCCGGGCAGGCGGCGCTCGACAAGATCAACGCGAGCTTGCGGTAAGTTGGACTTTCGCCAACTCGGCCGCTCCAGCTTACGCATCGCGCCGCTGGTGCTCGGCACCAACGTGTTCGGCTGGAACGTCGACGAGAAGACGTCGTTCGCGCTGCTCGACGCCTTCGTCGATGCCGGCTTCAACGCCATCGACACCGCCGACAGCTATTCGCGCTGGGTGCCGGGGCACAAAGGCGGCGAGTCCGAGACCATTATCGGCAAATGGCTCAAGGCCAGCGGCAAGCGCGACAAGGTCGTGATCGCCACCAAGTTCGGCGAGGACATGGGCGAAGGCCGCAGCCTGAAAAAAGATTACATGCAGCGCGCCTGCGAGGCCTCGCTGCGCCGGTTGCAGACCGACCGCATCGATCTCTACCAGACGCATTTCGACGACGACAAGACGCCGGTCGAAGAGACCATGCAGGGCTACGCGCAGCTGATCGCGCAGGGCAAGGTGCGCGCGGCCGGCGCCTCCAACCTGTCGCCGGAGCGGCTGAAGGCCTCGCTGGCCGCCAGCAAGATGCTCGGCCTCCCGCGCTACGAGAGCCTGCAGCCGCTCTACAATCTGTCCGACCGCAAGGAATTCGAGACCGAATACGCGCCGATCGTGCGCGCGGAAGGCATCGGCGTCATCAATTATTACGGGCTCGCCGCCGGTTTCCTCACCGGCAAATACCGCTCGCTGGACGAGGCGCTCAAGCATCCCGGGCGCGGCGGCCGGCTCAAGCGCTACGCCGACGCGCGCGGCTTCGGCATTCTCAAGGCGCTCGATGCGGTGGCGGCGCGGCATCAATGCGACGACGGCGCAGGTCGCGCTCGCCTGGCTGATGGCGCAGCCGCTGATCACCGCGCCGATCGCCAGCGCCACCAGCCTCGCGCAGCTCGCCGAGATCATGCAGGCGCCGCGGCTGAAGCTGACGCAAGGACGACCTCGCCGCGCTCGACAAAGCCAGCGCCTCCTGAAAAAGCGGGAGGCGCCCCGCGCGGCACACGGGAGCGCCTCCCTCTCAGACAACGCACGCGACTTAAGCCTTGACGTCGAACGCGATGTCGCCGGTCTCGAGCAGCGACTTGAGGTTCGACAGGACCTTCGGCCAGCCGCCGGACACCGCCTCGATGAATTTGCCGCCGCCCTCGCCCTCGATCTCGTGCGTGAATGGTGAGCTTGACCGCCTTGCCGCCACGGTCCGGATAGTAGTCGGCCATCTCGATCTCCATCGTGCAGCGCGAATAGCCCTCGGCCTTGAGCTCCGGCTTGAACTCGTTGCGCCAGCGGATCACCAGCCGCCGCGGCGGATCGGCCTCCAGAATTTCGCCGCGTGTCGGCCGTGCGGCCGTCCTCGAATTTGAGCGCCCACGGCGAGCCGGGCTTGAAGTCGCTTTCGGCGGTGATGCCGAACCAGTATTTCCTGATCGTTTGCGGATCGGTCAGCGCCGCCCACAGCTTTTCCGGCGTGGTGCGGATGTAGGTGACGTAGACGAATTTCGGCTTACTCATCACTTCTCCTCCAGTCCTTTCTTGAGTTCACTCAACGCTTGCAAACGGTGGCGTTCGAATTTGCCGATCCAGCGCTCGCCGATGTCGTGGATCGGCACCGGGTTGAGGTAGTGCAGCTTCTCGCGGCCGCGCTTGACGGTGGCGACCAGATTGGCCTCCTCCAAAATCCCCAAGTGCTTGCTCACCGCCTGCCGCGTCATGTCGAGACGCGCGCAGAGTTCGTTGAGCGTCTGGCCGTTGTCGGCGCGCAGGCGGTCGAGCAGCTCCCGGCGGCTCGCATCGGCCAACGCCCTGAACACCTCATCCATGATCGCCTTTCTTGCAGCGACTATATGCAACCTTTTGGTTGCCTGTCAAGCTGCAACAGTGCCGCATGGAACCCAGGTTCCATGCCTCGCGTTGAGGCTTGGCATGGCGAAACGCAAGCGCAGCAAAGACACGCCCAAAGGCATCAGCGAACGCGAAGTCGAGGACGTGGCAGAGCTTTCCACGCCGCGCACGCCTGTGATCTACGAGGTGGTGCGCCGGCTGGGCGACGAGGAGATGAAGCGGCCCGCCATCTCGCTGTGGTGGTCGGGCGTCGCCGCCGGGCTGGCGATGAGCTTTTCGCTGCTGGCGCAAGCGATCCTGCAGAGCCACCTGCCCGACGCGCCGTGGCGGCCGCTGGTCTCCGGCTTCGGCTACTGCGTCGGCTTCCTGATGGCGGTGCTAGGCCGCCAGCAGCTGTTCACCGAGAGCACCATCACGGCGGTGCTGCCGGTGTTCAAGAATTTCGGTTTCGAGAGCGTGTGGCGCATGGCGCGGCTGTGGCTGATCGTGCTGGTCGCGAATTTCGTCGGCACGCTATTTGCCGCCGCCTTTTGCCGCTACACGCCGGTGCTGCCGCTCGAGTTGAAGGAAAGCATGCTCGAGATCAGCCGCACCCTGCTGCCGGTCGGCTGGTGGGACATGGCCTTCCGCGGCGTGACGTCCGGCTTCCTGATCGCCGCCATGGTGTGGATAATCCCGTCCGCCGAGACTGCCAAGTTCGCCGTCATCACGCTGATGACCTGGTTGATCGCGGTCGGCGGCTTCACCCACGTCGTCGCCGGCAGCATGGAGGCGAACCTGCTGGTGCTGTCGGGCGATTGGGCGTGGTGGCAGATGCTGTGGCAGTTCTTCGCGCCGGTGCTGATCGGCAACGTGATCGGCGGCACCGCGCTGTTTGCGCTCATCTCCTACGCGCAGGTGATGGAGGAGATCTGAGCTACTGGTTGATGCAGCTGCCGATATAGCCGGCCGGGTTGCCGGTGGCGCTGGGGCCGTAGACGCCGGCCTGATGCGCGCAGCGCACGGCGCGGTCCTGCGAAGTTTCGTGCGCCTGGGCCGACGTCGCGGGCAAATTCGGCAGCGTGCGCCCGGTTTCCGGCACATAGAGCGGCGGCGGCGTCACCGGCACGCCGGGGCGCGCGCTTCGATCTGCGGCACGGCCAGCGGCGCCTGCGGGCCGGGCAATGGTGTTGGGTAGACCGGGCTCGATGAGCCGCGCCGGCTGTCTTGCTTGACGCCGTAACCTTTTGGCTCGGTCGCTTCGTCGAGTTTGGCGGGCTTGCGGACGCGGCGCTGTTTCGCCGGCGCAGTTCCCGGCTCCGGCTTCATGATGCTGATGGTGCCGCTGTCGTCGGCCGGATTCGGCTCAGCCGCAAACGCCGGCGCGGCGAGCGCCAAGACAAACAGCAGAATGAGCGATCCTCGCAGCATCGCTATGAGATATGTGCGCGGGCGAGCGTCCGCTACTCCTCCTCCGGCGCGTCGACGATGGGGTCGTAGCGCGACAGCGTCGAAGCCGAGCAGGTTCCAGCTCTGCTGCATGTGCGGCGGCAACGGCGCCGACACGTCGATCACGCCGCCGCGCGGATGCGGCACCACGATCCGGCGCGCCAGCAAATGCAGCTTGTCCTGGATGCCGCCGGGCAGCTCCCAGTTCTCGATGTTGAAATATTTCGGGTCGCCGATGATCGGATTGCCGACATGGGCCATGTGCGCGCGCAATTGGTGGGTGCGGCCGGTGACCGGCTTGAGCGAGATCCAGGACAGCTTCTGCGCCGCCGTTTCCACCACCGCGTAATAGGTGACCGCGTGCACGGCGTCCTTTTCGCCGTGCTTGGCGATGCGCATGAACGAATCCTCCTCGACCTCCTGCTTGGCCAGATAAGTCGAGACGCGGCCCTGCTTCGGCTTCGGCACGCCGGCGACCAGCGCCCAGTAGATCTTGCGCGCGGCGCGCGTGCGGAAGGTCTTGGCCAGCGCGGCGGCGGCAAAGCGCGTCTTGGCGACCAGCAGGCAGCCGGCGGTGTCCTTGTCGAGCCGGTGCACCAGGCGCGGGCGCTGCGCATCGGGATGCGTGCCGCGCAACGCGCCCAGCATGCCGTCGATATGGCGCACGGTGCCGGAGCCGCCCTGCACCGCCAGCCCCATCGGCTTGTTGAGCACCAGCACGTCGTCGTCTTCGTAGAGCGTGATGCCTTTGAGGAAGACGCGATCCTTTTGCGCCTGCGGCGCGTCGTCGCGCGGCGTGGGCGGCGCGAGCTGGAGCGGCGGGATGCGCACGGCCTGGCCGCCTTCCAGCCGCGCCTTCGGCTGCGTGCGCTTGCCGTTCACGCGCACTTCGCCTTTGCGGATGATGCGCTGGATGTGGCTGAACGACAGGCCGGGAAAGCGCGCCTCGAAGAAGCGGTCGACGCGCATATTGTTTTCGTCGGGCGTGACGGTGACGGTTTGCACGCCGGCGGAGAATTGCGCGGGCTTCGGCGCGGCCACCGCTGGCGGCGCTGGGTTGAGGCACGGCCGGTTGCTGGCGCGGCGGACGCGCGGCAAAAGAACGGCCACTGCCGCCGCTGCGTTTCTTTGAACGCTTCATGCGCAGATCGGATTGCCGGGGATTGGACCGCTCGTCGCGATCACGGCCATGGCCGCGGCCACGCGGCCCGGCCTGCTGCCGTCCGCCGCCGGGCTGGCGCGGGCCCTTGCTGTTGCGGCCGCGCCAGCTCATGCGCTGGCCGCCGCGAGCTTGGCCAGCACCGGATCGAGGCCCTCGAGCTGGTCGAGCCGCAGCTTGAACAGGTCGGTCAGCGCGTCGCGCATTTCGGCCGCGCTCGCGAGCGTCTGTTTCTTCGTGCCGCCATTGAGCGTGTGGATCGAGAGCTGATTGTTCCTCAGCGCGTAGCGGCGGTCGGGCTCGGCGCGCGCGCCCATGAGGCCGTTGACGAAGATCGAGTCCGGATGCGCCGAGGTGAACCAGTTGCCCATCTCGTAGTCGACGGGATGGGTGTCGGCGAAATCGAAGGCGTAGAGCGGCACCCAGGCGCCGTTGAGCTTGGCTTCCTGCACGACGCGGCTGCCTTCATCGGCGAGGCGAAAGGCCTCGTGCGGCGTCTGCTGCTCGTCGCGCGACTTGAGCTTGAGCGGCGTGGTCAGCGTGTTGCCGCCGAAACCGACGTCGACGAGATAATCCTCGCCCTCGGCTTCGACGAACAGCAGGCAGTGGGTGCGCGGCGACTTGACGCCCGGCGGCACCGACCAGCGCACGCGCGCGGTCGCCTCCTGCACCTTGAAGCCGAGCGCGCGCAGCACGCCGGCAAACAGCGAATTGTGCTCGAAGCAATAGCCGCCGCGGCCGCCCGCGACCAGCTTGGCCTGCAGCGAGGCCGGGTCGAGCTTCACCGGGCGGCCGAGCAGCGGGTCGAGATTCTCGAACGCAATCGCCTGCGGGTGCAGATAGTGCAAGTCGCGCAGCGTCTTGAGCGAGGCATCGCGCGGGCCGTCATAGCCGATGCGCGCGCAATAGGCGTCAAGATCGATCATTCCCCGCCCTTGTCCTTGCGCAGCTTGGCCCAATAGTCGAGGCGCTTCCTGATCTCGCGCTCGAAGCCGCGTTCGGGCGGATTATAGAAGCGCTGGCGCGGCAGCGCATCGGGGAAGTAGTTCTGGCCGGAGAAGGCCTCCTCCTCGTCGTGATCGTAGGCGTAGCCGCGGCCGTAGCCTTCCTCCTTCATGAGATTGGTCGGCGCGTTGAGAATGTGCTTGGGCGGCACCAGCGAGCCCGCCTGCTTGGCGGTGCGCATGGCGGCGCCGAAGGCGGCGTAGCCGGCGTTCGATTTCGGCGCGGTGGCGACGTAGAGCACCGCCTGCGCGATGGCGAGATCGCCTTCCGGCGAGCCCAGAAAATCGTAGGCGTCCTTGGCGGCATTGGCGATCACCAGCGCCTGCGGATCGGCCATGCCGATGTCCTCGATCGCCATGCGCACCACGCGGCGCGCGATGTAGAGCGGCGGCTCGCCGGCATCGAGCATGCGGCAGAGATAATAGAGCGCGGCGTCCGGATCGGAGCCGCGCACCGACTTGTGCAGCGCGCTGATGAGATTGTAATGGCCGTCCTGCGACTTGTCGTAGAGCGGCGCGCGGCGCTGCACGATCTCCTGCAATTGCGCGGCGTTGAATTTTTCGTCCTTGCGGGCGGCGCGCCAGACTTCTTCGGCGAGCGTGAGCGCGGCGCGGCCGTCGCCGTCGGCCATGCCGATGAGCTGCTCGCGCGCCTGCGCATCGAGCGGCAGCTTGCGGCCTTCGATCTGCTCGGCGCGCGCCAGGAGCTTCTCGATCGCCGGCGCGTCGAGCGATTTGAACACCAGCACGCGCGCGCGAGACAGCAGCGGCGCGTTCAATTCGAACGACTGGATTTTCGGTGGTGGCGCCGACCAGAATGATGGTGCCGTCTTCCATCACCGGCAGGAAGCTGTCCTGCTGGGCGCGGTTGAAGCGGTGAATCTCGTCGACGAACAGCAGCGTGCCCTGCCCGGTCTCGCGGCGGCGGCGCGCCTCCTCGAACACTTTCTTCAGGTCGGCGACGCCGGTGAAGATCGCGGAGATCTGCTCGAAATGCAGGTCGGTCGCCTGCGCCAACAAGCCGCGCCACCGTGGTCTTGCCGGTGCCGGGCGGGCCCCAGAACACGAGGCTGCCGAGCGAGCGCGTCGACAGCATGCGCGTGAGCGCGCCGTCGGGGCCGAGCAGATGATCCTGCCCCACCACCTCGTCGAGCTTTTGCGGGCGCAGCCGGTCGGCGAGCGGACGCGGCGCGTCCTTGTCGAGGCCGGCGGCGGCGAACAGCGTAGGTCCGGTTTTGGCGCGCGGCGTCATCCGTTGAACACCGCGGAAATCTGCTGGCCGCCACGGCGGATGATGACGCGCCAGGTGCGGCTGGGCGTACCGGTTGCGCGCTCGAGATCGCGCGTCTTGGCGATCTTCTCGCCGTTGACCGCCACGATGACGTCGCCGCGGCGGAAGCCGACATTGCTGGCATAGGAGCCGGCATCGATGTCGAGAATGACGACGCCCTCCTCGGCGTTCTGCAACTGCAATTCGTCGGCCAGCGCCGGCGACAGGTTGGCGACCTTGGCGCCCGAGAACGGCGAGCGCGAGCGAATGGTGATCTCGTCGCGCGGCAAGGCGGGCGCGAGACGCAGCGCCACTTTGGCGCTCAGGGTCTTGCCGGCGCGCAGCAGGCCGAGCTCGGCGGTGCCGCCGAGCGGCTTGGTGGCGAAGCGGTAGTCGAAGGCGTTGGGATCGTCGACCGTTTGCCCGTCGACCGACAGAATGAGGTCGCCCGCTTTCAGGCCGCCCTGCGCCGCCGGGCTGTCGCGCTCGACGTTGGCGACCAGCGCGCCGGCCGGACGCTTGAGGCTGAGACTATCGGCGATGTCGGGCGTCACCGCCTGCAGGCGGGCGCCGAGCCAAGGCCGCTCGACCGCCTTGCCGCCGTGCTCGGCGGAGGCCACCACCACGCGCACCATGTTGGCGGGAATGGCAAAGCCGATGCCTTGCGAGCCGCCGGAGCGCGAGAAGATCGCGGTGTTGATGCCGACCAGGCGGCCGTCGAGATCGACCAGCGCGCCGCCGGAATTGCCCGGATTGATGGCGGCGTCGGTCTGGATGAAGAACTGGTAGTCGGTGATGCCGACTTGCGTGCGCGCGAGCGCCGAGACGATGCCGTGCGTCACGGTCTGCCCGACGCCGAACGGATTGCCGACCGCGAGCACCACGTCGCCGACCGCCAGCGCGTCGGAATTGGCAAAGTCGAGGGTCGGAAAGCGCTCGTGCGAATCCTTCAGCCGCAGCACGGCGAGATCGCTGCGCTTGTCCTTGAGCACGATCTCGGCCTCGAACTCGCGCTTGTCGGCGAGCGAGACCTTCACCTCGTCGGCGCCTTCGATGACGTGCACATTGGTGACCACGAGGCCGGAGGCGTCCACGATCACGCCGGAGCCGAGCGAACGCTGCAACTGGGTGCCGCCGCCCTCGCCCGGCGCGCCGAAGAAGCGGCGGAAGATCGGATCGTCGAACAGCGGGTTGCGGTTCTGCACCACCTTGGCGGCGTAGACGTTGACCACCGCGGGCGCCACGCGCTGCACCACCGGCGCGTAGGAGGCGCGCAGTTCGCCCAGCGTCGGCACCCGCCGCTCCTGGATCTGACCTGGGCCTGCGCTTGCGCCTGGACGGGCGCGGCAAGGACGGCGAGCGCCCAGCAGAGCGCCAGGCCGAGACGAAAACATGCATTCAGGGGCATTTCGATTCTCTCCGGCAGGTGGCGCGGATATAGGGCCTGGCCTGGGCCGATTGAAGGCAAGGCTGCCTATTTGGCGGCCTATATGGTGGCCTATTCCGCCGATTTTTGCGGTCCTTGCAATAGCCCGCCCGATCGCGGCATTTGGGCGATCCTAGACCGTTCTGGAGCGCCCCGCATGAAGGCCGTCGGATATCACAAGTCCCTGCCCGTCACCGATAAGGATTCGCTGGTCGATTTCACCGCCGACAAGCCCGCGCCGACGGGGCGCGACCTGCGCGTCGCGGTCAAGGCGGTGTCGGTCAATCCGGTCGACACCAAGGTGCGCATGCGCGCCCAGCCGGCGCGCCGGCGAGCCGCCCAAGGTGCTGGGCTACGACGCCGCCGGCGTGGTCGATGCCGTCGGGCCGGAGGCGAGCCTGTTCAAGCCGGGCGACGAGGTGTTCTACGCCGGCTCGATCGTGCGCCCCGGCACCAACGCGGAATTCCACCTGGTGGACGAGCGCATCGTCGGAGCAAAGCCGAAGAGCCTGTCGTTCGCGCAGGCAGCGGCCATGCCGCTCACCAGCATCACGGCCTGGGAAATGCTGTTCGACCGCCTCGCGGTTGCGCCCGGAAACACGCCGGACGGCCGCGCTCTGCTGATCATCGGCGGCGCCGGCGGCGTCGGCTCGATGTTGATCCAGCTCGCGCGCCGCCGCACAGCCTTGACCGTGATCGCCACCGCCTCGCGCCCGCAGACGCGCGACTGGTGCTTAAAGCTCGGCGCGCATCACGTGATCGATCACAGCAAGCCGATTCCCGGTCCAGCTCAAGTCCATCGGACACGAGCGCGTCGCGCTGATCGCCGGCCTGACGAACACGCAGGATCACCTGCCCGCCATTATCGAGGTGATCGCGCCGCAGGGCAGGTTCGCGCTCATCGACGATCCCAAGGCGCTCGACATTAACCCGTTCAAGGGCAAGTCGGTCTCCGTGCACTGGGAATCCATGTTCACGCGCTCGTCGTTCAAAACGCCCGACATGATCGCGCAGCATCGCCTGCTCAACGAAGTGTCCGCCATGGTCGACGACGGCCTGATCGTGACCACGATGGCCATGGAGCTGACGCCGATCAACGCGGCCAACCTGCGCGAGGCGCACGGCCGCATCGAAAGCGGCCGCACCATCGGCAAGGTCGTGCTCGCCGGGTGGTGAGCTACTCCTTCGCCGGCACCGTGCGGATATAGGCCACCACCGCGTCGAGATCGTCGGGCGTCAAGCTTGCGTAGTAGTGGAAGCCCATCGGCGGCTTGAGATGGCTGCCGTCCTTGCTGACCCCAGTGGTGATGGCGCGCTTGATCTCGGCGTCGGTCCAGGCGCCGATGCCCTTGGTCTTGCTCGAGGTGATGTTGCGCGAGGTCGAAACGCCCCACGGACCGGGGAAGTCGAAGCCGCCGGCGCCGAGCCGCGTGTCCCAACGGCGCACGCCTTTCTCCATCGGCGTGTGGCATTCCATGCAATGCGCGATGGTGGCGAGATAGAAGCCTTTCTTGAGCTTGTCGCCCAGCATCGCTTCGGTGTACGGCGTCTCGCCGCCGGGCAGCACATGCTCGACCTGCGGCATTTTGTAGATCGGGATCGGGCACCTTGTTCTTGATCGGCTTGAGCGTGCGCAGATAGGCGACCACCGCGTTGACATCGCGCTCGGTCATGATGTGATAGAAACCGGTCGGCATGACCATGGCGCCGTGCACGCCGTTCGGTTGCACGCCGGTGCGCAGCAGCGTCTTGATCTGCGCGTCGGTCCAATTGCCGATGCCGGTTTCCTTGTCCTGCGTGATATTGGGCGCCGTCACCTTGAAGGGCGGCTCGTCCCATGACAGGCCGCCGGAGAAGGCCTTGTCCATGATGTCGCCGGTCGGGCCCTTGGGCGTGTGGCAATTGCCGCAAGTGAGGATGCCGTTGACCAGATAATCGCCGCGCTTGACCAGGTCGGATTGCGCGTTGGCGAGGCTGGTGAAAGCGGAAAGCGCGATGAATGCGATGATAGAGCGGATCATGTTTCCTCCCCGAAGCATGTTGTCTTGGGGTGGATTATACAGACCGCGCGGCCAGCCGAAACTGGGCAAAATAAAAAGGGCGGCGAAACCGCCGCCCTTGTGAATTCGGAACAATTCGGACAGATCAGGCCGGAACGGCTTCCTGTTCCTCGACCTTCTTTTCCTGCACGGGACCGGAATCCTTGCCCTTGGCCTCGACGTCGCGGTCGACGAATTCGATCACGGCGTTGGCCGCATTGTCGCCGTAGCGAAAGCCCGCCTTGAGCACGCGGGTATAGCCGCCCTTGCGCTCCTTGTAGCGGGGGCCGAGCACGTCGAACAGCTTCTTGACCTGCGTGACGTCGCGGATTTCGGAGATCGCCTGGCGGCGGGCGGAAAGCCCGCCTTTCTTGGCGAGCGTGACGAGCTTCTCCACGATCGGGCGCAACTCCTTGGCCTTCGGCAGCGTGGTGACGATCTGCTCGTGCTTGATCAGCGAGGCGCACATGTTGGCGAACATGGCCTTGCGATGCGCCGGCTTCTTGCCGAGCTTGCGGTGAACTTTTCCGTGACGCATCGCTTAGTCCCTACCCTGTTCGTGCCCGCGTTCAGCGCGGCTTAGTAATGATCTTCGAAGCGCTTGGCCAGCTCTTCGATGTTCTCCGGCGGCCAGCCCGGCACTTCCATGCCGAGATGCAGGCCCATCTGCGCCAGCACTTCCTTGATCTCGTTGAGCGACTTGCGGCCGAAGTTCGGCGTGCGCAGCATCTCGGCTTCGGTCTTCTGAACGAGATCGCCGATGTAGACGATGTTGTCGTTCTTCAGGCAGTTGGCCGAACGCACGCTGAGCTCGAGCTCGTCCACCTTCTTGAGGAAGGCCGGGTTGAAGGCCAGATCCGGGATCGCTTCCGCGGCCTCCGCCTTGCGCGGCTCCTCGAAGTTGACGAACACGTTGAGCTGGTCCTGCAGGATGCGCGCGGCATAAGCGAGCGAGTCCTCCGGCGACACCGCGCCGTTGGTCTCGATCGTCATGGTGAGCTTGTCGTAGTCGAGGATCTGGCCCTCGCGGGTGTTCTCGACCTTGTAGGAGACCTTGCGCACCGGCGAATAGAGGCTGTCGACCGGGATCAGGCCGATCGGCGCGTCTTCCGGGCGGTTGCGCTCGGCCGGCACGTAGCCCTTGCCGGTATTGACGGTGAACTCCATGCGGATCTCGGCGCCCTCGTCCAGCGTGCAGAGCACGAGGTCGGGGTTGAGCACCACGACGTCGCCGACGGTCTGAATATCACCCGCCGTGACGGTGCCGGGGCCCTGTTTCTTCACCACCATGCGCTTGGGGCCTTCGCCCTGCATCTTGATGGCGATGTCCTTGATGTTGAGGACGATGTCGGTGACGTCCTCGCGCACGCCGGCGATCGAGGAGAACTCGTGCAACACGCCGTCAATGTGCACCGACTGCACCGCCGAGCCCTGCAAGGAGGACAAGAGGATACGGCGCAGCGCATTGCCGAGCGTGACGCCGAAGCCGCGCTCGAGCGGCTCGGCAACGACGGTCGCGGTCCGCGCGGCATCGCTGCCGGCGGCGACCTGGAGCTTGTTCGGCCTGATCAATTCCTGCCAATTCTTTTGGATCACGTCTTCACCTTTCAGCAGCGCTGGCTTAATCGCCTCGCGCGACCCCACCCGCCATGTGGGGAAAGTTGGGCGGCAGCGGATGCGCTGCCCGCGCATCCGCCTCTAAAAATCAAACGCGACGACGCTTACGTGGCCGACAACCATTGTGCGGGATCGTGGTCACGTCGCGGATCGAAGTGATGGTGAAGCCGGCCGCCTGCAACGAGCGCAGCGCCGACTCGCGGCCCGAACCGGGGCCCGACACTTCGACTTCCAACGTGCGCATGCCGTGCTCCTGCGCCTTCTTGGCTGCGTCTTCGGCGGCCACCTGCGCGGCGTAAGGCGTCGACTTGCGCGAACCCTTGAAGCCCATGGTCCCGGACGACGACCAGGCGATGGTGTTGCCCTGCGCGTCGGTGATGGTGATCATGGTGTTGTTGAACGAGGCCGCGACGTGCGCGACGCCCGACGCGATGTTCTTTCGTTCGCGCCGGCGGACGCGGGCGGTGGCTTCCTTACCCATTCCTCAAATCCTTTCGAGGCCCGCGAGCCTAATGGCGCGGGCAATTCCTGTTACTTCGACTCGACCTTTTTCTTGCCGGCGATGGTCTTGGCCGGGCCTTTGCGGGTGCGCGCATTGGTGTGCGTGCGCTGACCGCGCACCGGCAGACCTTTGCGGTGACGCAAACCGCGGTAGCAGCCGAGATCCATCAGCCGCTTGATGTTCATCGATACTTCGCGCCGCAGGTCGCCTTCGACCATGTAGTCGCGGTCGATCATTTCGCGAATTTGCAGCACCTCGGCGTCGGTGAGCTGCGACACGCGGCGCTCCGGCGGCAGGTTAACCTTGGCCACGATCTCCTTGGCGATCTTGGGCCCGACGCCATGGATGTATTGCAGCGCGATCACGACGCGCTTGTTGGTGGGAAGATTGACGCCCGCGATACGAGCCAAGATGGACGCTCCTGTTATTGCTCGGCGGCGGGGACCGCGCCGAATTGTTTTGTTCCCACAAGGGGATAGCGCAAAGCGTAACACGACGCCCGTCCCCGGCTTTTGGGGGCCCGGCATCGTGTGAAGCTCCTGAATGTGCAGCTTATTAAGGGATTCACCGCGCCTTCGTCAACCTCCGTCGGCTACCGGATTTGCGCATTCCACCTTTGTTTTTGGACGCCTTCCGGGCCCGGGAACCGGCCCTTCGGGAGGCGGCTTTGGCGCGGGGCTTCTTGGATCGGGCTTTGGACCTGGCCTTGGGCGAAGCCTTACCGCGCTTGGCCCGTGGCGGCCTTGGTTCGGCCCTTGGTTCGGCCTTGGTTCGGCCTTTGGCCAGCAGGCGGTCAATGGCGGCGGCGACCGCGTCGATCGGGGCCATGCCGTCCACCACCCCGTGGATGCCCTTGGAGGCGTAGTAATAGGACAGCGGGGCGGTCAGCGCCCGGTAGGCCGCCAGACGCCCCTTGAGGACCTCCGGATTGTCGTCGCTGCGCACTCTCTCGCCGCGCGCGATCATGTCGGCCACCCGCTTCTCGATACGCTTGAGCAGGATGCCTTCGTCGACCGCGAGCTCGATCACCGCATCGAGCTTGAGGCTGCGTTCGGCCAGCAGGCGGTCGAGCGCCTCGGCCTGCGCCACGGTGCGCGGGAAGCCATCGAGCACGAAGCCGTTCTTGGCGTCGGGCAGGTCGATGCGGTCGGCGATGATGGCAACCACGACGTCGTCGGGCACCAGTTCGCCGCGGTCCATTTTGGCCTTGGCTTGCAAGCCGACGGGGGTGCCGGCTGCTCCCGCCGCGCGCAGCATGTCACCGGTCGACAGCTGGACGATGCGGTACTTGGAAATCAGGCGTTGCGCTTGCGTGCCCTTCCCCGCCCCCGGCGGGCCGAGCAGGATCAATCTCATCTGTTGCGGCCCCGCAGCTTGGAGCGCTTGATCAGGCCTTCATATTGGTGCGCCAGCAGATAGCCCTGGATCTGGGCGACGGTGTCCATGGTGACGCTGACCACGATCAGCAGCGAGGTGCCGCCGAAATAGAACGGCACCGCGGCGTAGGAGATCAGCATTTCCGGGATCATGCAGACGATGGACAGATAAAGCGCGCCGATCACGGTGATGCGCGTGAGCACATAGTCGATGTATTCCGCCGTGCGCTCGCCCGGCCGGATGCCGGGGATGAAGCCGCCGTGCTTCTTCAAGTTGTCGGCGGTCTCGGTCGGGTTGAACACGATCGCCGTGTAGAAGAAGGCGAAGAACACGATCAGCGCGACATACAGGATCAGGAACAGCGGCCGGCCGTGGCCGAGCAGCGTGGTCACGGTGGTGAGCCAGCCGGGGCCGGAGCTTGCGTTGAAGTTGGCGACCGTCGTCGGCAGCAGCAGCAGCGACGAGGCGAAGATCGGCGGGATGACGCCCGAGGTGTTGAGCTTGAGCGGCAGATGCGAGGACTGGCCCTCGAACATGCGGTTGCCGACCTGGCGCTTGGGATACTGGATGAGCAGGCGGCGCTGCGCGCGCTCCATGAACACGATGAAGGCGATGACCGCGACCGCCATCACGATGACGGCGAGGATCAGGCCGGTGGACAGCGCGCCCTGGCGGCCGAGCTCGAGCGTGCCGGCGATGGCCGAGGGCAGTTGCGCGACGATGCCGGACAGGATGATGAGCGAAATGCCGTTGCCGATGCCGCGCGAGGTGATCTGCTCGCCCAGCCACATCAGGAACATGGTGCCGCCGGTGAGCGTGACGGTGGTGGAGATCAGGAAGAAGATGCCCGGGCTCTGCACCACGCTGCCGGTGCCTTCCAGCCCGATGCCGATGCCGTAGGCCTGGAACGCGGCCAGCACCACCGTGAGGTAGCGCGTGTACTGGTTCATGATCTTGCGGCCGCTCTCGCCCTCTTTCTTGAGCGCTTCGAGCGTGGGCGACACCGTCGTCATCAGCTGAATGATGATCGAGGCCGAGATGTACGGCATGATGTTGAGCGCGAAGATCGCCATGCGGTGGATGCCGCCGCCGGCGAACATATTGAACATGCCGAGGATGCCGCCGGCCTGGGTGTTGAAGATCTGCTCCCAGGCGGCCGGGTCGATGCCGGGCAGCGGGATGTACGTGCCGAGCCGATAGACCAGCAGCGCGCCGACCGTGAAATAGATGCGCTTTTTGAGTTCTTCGGCCTTGGCGAGCGCCGAGAAGTTGAGATTGGCCGCCAGTTGTTCCGCTGCCGAAACCATTGCTCGCTCCTGCCCGCCCGCGCCCCGTCGTCGCCGCCGCCGCAACTCTAACCGGCTCGCGTGCCGGCCTTAGCTCACAAACCCGTATATAGGCGCGTTACTCGGTCGCAGCCTCGCCTTCGGCGGGCTTGGGCTTAGCCTTGCCCTCGCCCTTGCCGCCCTTGCCGTCGCCTTTGGCGGCTGCGAGCGCCATGCGCTTGTTCTTGCCCCTGGGCTCGTCGTCCGAGACCTCCTTGGGCGCGGCCAGGATTTTCACCGAGCCGCCGGCCTTCTCGACCGCCTGGATCGCCGACTGCGAGGCGCGGTAGACCGAGAACGAAGCCTTGGCCTTGAAGTCGCCATGGCCCAAGCAGCTTGACGCCGCCTTTGGCGCGCCGCATCAGCCCGGCCTTCACCATGGCCGCGACGTCGATCGGATTGCCGGCATCGATGAGGCCGGCGTCGATCGCCGCCTGCACCTTGCCGAGATTGATCTGGTTGAGCTTGACCTGGAACGAGGTGTTGCGGAAGCCGCGCTTGGGCAGCCGCCGGTGCAGCGGCATCTGGCCGCCTTCGAAGCCCTTGATGGCGACGCCGGAGCGCGCGGTCTGGCCCTTGCCGCCGCGGCCGCCGGTCTTGCCCATGCCGGAGCCGATGCCGCGCCCGACGCGCATGCGATTCTTGCGCGCGCCCGGCCGGTCGGCGATCTGGTTGAGTTTCATCGTACCAATCCTTTATTTCGCGTCGCCGACCACGCGCACCAAATGCCGCACCTTGCGGATCATGCCGCGGGTGGACGGCGTATCCGGCAGATCGCGGCTGCGCCCGATCTTGTTGAGGCCTAAGCCCACCAGCGTCTCACGCTGATCGTGATGCTTGCGCAGCGGGCTCGCGAACTGCTCGACCTTGATGGTTTTTGCTTGCGCCATGACTTCGATCCTTAACTCTTTCCTTAATCGGCCGCAGCCTCGGCCTCGCCGCCTTCGCGGCGGCGCGACTGCAGGGTGGACACCTTGATGTTGCGGCGGGCCGCGACCGAGCGCGGCGAATCCTGATGCTTGAGCGCGTCGAAGGTCGCGCGCACGACGTTGTACGGATTGGACGAGCCGAGCGATTTGGCCACCACGTCCTGCAAGCCGAGCGTCTCGAACACCGCGCGCATCGGGCCGCCGGCGATGACGCCGGTGCCCGGAGGCGCCGCGCGCAGGAACACCTTGCCGGCGCCGTGACGGCCGAGCACGTCGTGATGCAGCGTGCGGCCCTCGCGCAGCGGAATGCGCATCAGGCTGCGCTTGGCGGCGTCGGTCGCCTTGCGGATCGCTTCCGGCACTTCGCGCGCCTTGCCGTGGCCGAAACCGGCGCGGCCTTTTTGGTCGCCGACAATCACCAGTGCCGCGAACGCAAAGCGCCGGCCGCCCTTGACCACCTTGGCCACGCGATTGATGTGCACCAGCTTGTCGACGAACTCGCTGTCGCGCTCTTCGCGGCCGCGGTCTCGCCCGCCGCGTTCACGATCTCGTCGAGGTTCATGTGCCATGAGTTCATCGTTCCATTTAGAAGTTGAGGCCGCCTTCGCGCGCGGCATCGGCCAGCGCCTTGATGCGTCCGTGATAGAGATAGCCGCCGCGGTCGAACACGACGTCCTTGATGCCCTTTTGCTTGGCGCGCTCGGCGATCAGCTTGCCGACCGCCTTGGCGGCGTCGATATTGGCGCCGGTCTTGCGGCCTTCGCGCATGCTCTTTTCCAGCGACGATGCCGCGACCAGCGTCTCGCCCTTGGCATCGTCGATGAGCTGGGCATGGATATGCTTGGACGAACGGAACACCGACAGCCGCGCGCGGCCGCTGGTGCCCGCCGCAAGCTTGACCTTGCGTCGCACTGTCGCCGTCCGCCGCGCGGTCCGGTCACTCAATCTCGACATGGCGCTCTCGTCCTCTACTTCTTCTTGCCTTCCTTGCGGAAGATGTATTCGCCCACGTATTTCACGCCCTTGCCCTTGTAGGGCTCGGGCGGCCGGAAGCCGCGCAGCTCGGCGGCAACCTGGCCGACCTGCTGCTTGTCGGTGCCGGTGACCACGATTTCGGTCGGCTTCGGCGTCGCGATCGTGATCCCTTGCGGGATCGCGTAGTTGATGTCGTGCGAGAAGCCGAGCTGCAGGTTGAGCTGCTTGCCCTGCACGGCGGCGCGGTAGCCGACGCCGGTGATCTCGAGCTTCTCCTCGAAGCCCTTGGTGACGCCGGCGACCAGATTGGACACCAGCGTGCGCGAGGTGCCCCACAGCGAGCGCGCGCGCTTGGTCTCCGAGCGCGGCTCGATCTGGATGATGCCCTTGTCCAACTTGGCCGTCACGTCGTCGTGCAGCACGGCCTGCAGGGCGCCCTTGGGGCCCTTCATCTTGACGGTCTGGCCTTCCACGTTGGCGGTGACGCCGGTCGGGATGGCAACGCCTTTTTTGCCGATACGCGACATCAGAACACCGTACAAATGATTTCGCCGCCGACATTGGCGTCGCGGGCGTCGTGATCGGCCATCACGCCCTTGGGCGTCGACAGGATCGCGACGCCGAGGCCGTTATTGATGCGCGGCAAGTTGCGCACCGCCACATAGACGCGCCGGCCGGGCTTGGAGATGCGCTCGATTTCGCGGATCACCGGCTCGCCGTCGAAATATTTCAGCTCGATTTCCAGCTCGTTGCGGCCCGAGGCATGCGCCACATTGGCGTAGCCGCGGATGTAGCCTTCCGCCTTGAGCACCTCGGCCACGCGCTCGCGCTGCTTGGAGCCGGGCATCGAGACCTTGGGCTTGTTGCGCATCTGCGCGTTGCGAATGCGCGCGATCATGTCGCCGATCGGATCGTTCACTGCCATGCGATCCCCCTCACCAGCTCGACTTCACGAGGCCGGGAATCAGCCCCTTGGAGCCGAGATCGCGCAGCGCGATACGGCTGAGTTTGTGCTTGCGGTAATAAGCGCGCGGACGGCCCGACAATTCGCAGCGGTTGCGGATGCGGGTCGCCGACGAGTTGCGCGGCAATTCGGCAAGCTTGAGGGTGGCGGCGAACCGCTCCTCGGTCGGCAGTTTCTTGTCGTGGGCGATCGCCTTGAGCTTGGCGCGCCGGTCGGCGTATTGCTTCGTCATCCTGCGCCGCCGGTTGTTCTTCTCGATCGAACTCTTCTTCGCCATTCTTCTCTCTCCTTACGGTCCCGCGTTTGAGGACGTCGTCCTCACTGCCGGAACGGGAAGTTGAATGCTGTGAGCAACGCGCGCGCCTCGTCGTCGTTGCGCGCGTTGGTGCAAACGGTGATGTCGAGGCCCCAGGTATCGGTGACCTTGTCGAAATCGATCTCCGGGAACACGGTGTATTCCTTGATGCCGAGGCTGAAGTTGCCGCGGCCGTCGAAGCTTTTCGGGTTGAGCCCGCGGAAGTCGCGGATGCGCGGCAGCACGATGTTCACCAGCCGGTCGACGAAATCGTACATGCGCGTCTTGCGCAGCGTGACCTTGCAGCCGATGGCCTGGCCGTCGCGCAGCTTGTAGGTGGCGATCGACTTGCGCGACTTGGTGATGACCGCCTTCTGGCCGGCGATCATCGACAGGTCGGCGGCGGCGCCGTCCACCTTCTTGCGGTCGGCAACGCCCTCGCCGATGCCCATGTTGAGCACCACCTTGGTGATCACCGGCACCTGCATCTTGTTCTTGTAGCCGAACTGCTTGATCATCTCGGCGCGGATGACCTGCTCGAATTGCGTCTTCAGCCGCGCCACGTAGTCCGAGCGCACGCGCGGCGTCTTCTGCCTTCGGCGCGACAGTCTTGGCCTGAGCCTGAGCCTTCTTTTCGGCCTTGGCTTCCGACTTCGCTTGTGCGCTTTGCTGAGTTTCAGCCATCGATCTCTACCCCGGAGCGCTTGGCGAAGCGCACCTTCTTGCGGTTATCGCCTTCGCCGATGAATTTGAATCCGACGCGCGTCGGCTTGCCGTCCTTGGGATCGGCAAGGGCGAGGTTCGACAGATGGACGGTGCTCTCCTTGGAGATGATGCCGCCCTCCTGCTGCGCCGACTGGCGCTGGTGGCGCTTGACCATGTTGATGCCGCGCACCAGCGCGCGGTCGTCGTCCGGACGCACCTCGATCACCTCGCCGCTGCGGCCTTTGTCGCGGCCGGTGAGCACGATGACCTTGTCGCCCTTCTTGATCTTGGCGGCCATCACAGCACCTCCGGCGCGAGCGAGATGATCTTCATGTGGTTCTTGGCGCGCAGTTCGCGCGGCACCGGCCCGAAGATGCGGGTGCCGACCGGCTCCATCTGCGGCGTGATCAGCACGGCGGCGTTGCGGTCGAAGCGGATGACGGAACCGTCCGGCCGCTTGATGTCCTTGGAGATGCGCACCACCACGGCCTTCATCACGTCGCCTTTTTTCACGCGGCCGCGCGGGATCGCCTCCTTCACCGAGACGACGATGACGTCGCCGATGGTGGCGTATTTGCGCTTGGAGCCGCCCAGCACCTTGATGCACATGACGCGGCGCGCGCCGGAATTGTCCGCCACGTCGAGGTTGGTTTGCATCTGGATCATGATGCGGCTCTTTCAATCTTGAACGTCTGCACTTACTGAACTTTCGCTTTCTTCTCGCCGCGGATGACTTCCCAGCACTTGAGCTTGGAAATCGGCTTGCGCTCCTCGATCCACACCACGTCGCCGACTGCGTATTCGTTCTTCTCGTCGTGGGCGTGATACTTCTTCGAGCGGCGAATGGTCTTCTTCATCTCCGGATGCGTGAAACGCCGCTCGACGCGCACGACCACGGTCTTGTTCGGCTTGTCGCTGACGACCACGCCCTGCAGCGTACGCTTCGGCATCTAGAACCTCTTACTTCGACGTCTTGGCGGCAGTCTTCTTCGCGCCAGCCTTGCGGCTTTTCGCGGACTGCGGCTTCTTGGATTTAGGCTCGGTCTTCGACTTCTCGGCCTTGGGCTTGGCAACTTTGGGCTTCGGCTCCGCTTTCGGCTGCGGCGCAATGTCCGGCATCGAGCCGGCGCGCTTCTGCGCCGCGATGGTTTTCATGCGCGCGATGTCGCGCCGGATGACGCGCACGCGCGCGGTGTTCTCGAGCTGGCCGGTGGCCCGCTGGAAGCGCAGGTTGAACTGCTCCTTCTTCAGCTTGAGCACTTCGTCGTCCAGCTGATCGAGCGTCATCGCTCTTACGTCGGCGGCTTTCATGACACTCACTCGGCGATGCGTTCGATGAAACGGGTCTTGACCGGCAGCTTGGCGGCGGCGAGCCCGAGCGCTTCCTTGGCGACGGCGAGCGGAATGCCGTCGACCTCGAACAGGATGCGGCCCGGCTTGACGCGGCACACCCAATATTCGGGCGTGCCCTTGCCTTTGCCCATGCGTATTTCGATCGGCTTCTTCGACACCGGCACGTCCGGGAACACGCGGATCCACACGCGGCCTGAGCGCTTCATGAAGCGCGTGAGCGCGCGGCGCGCGGCCTCGATCTGGCGCGCGGTGACGCGTTCGGGCTCCAGCGCCTTCAGGCCGTATTGGCCGAAGGCGAGCGTGGCGCCACTGGTCGCGGTGCCGTGGATGCGGCCCTTGAACGCTTTGCGGAACTTGGTGCGGACTGGTTGCAGCATGATTTACTCTTTAAGCGTTCTCGCGGCGCGGGCGGCCCTGGTCGGCTTCGGCCAGTTTCTTGTCCTGCGCCATCGGGTCGTGCTCGAGGATTTCGCCCTTGAAGATCCAGACTTTCACGCCGCAGGTACCGTAGGTGGTGAAGGCGGTCGAAACGCCGTAATCGACGTCGGCGCGCAGCGTATGCAGCGGCACGCGGCCCTCGCGATACCATTCCATGCGCGCGATTTCGGCGCCGCCCAGGCGGCCCGAGCAGTTGATGCGGATGCCCTCGGCGCCCAGACGCATGGCCGACTGCACCGCGCGCTTCATGGCGCGGCGGAAAGCGACGCGGCGCTCGAGCTGCTGCGAGATCGATTCGGCGACCAGTTGCGCGTCGAGCTCGGGCTTGCGGATCTCGACGATATTGATGACGACGTCGCTGTCGGTGAGCTTGGCGACCGATTTGCGCAGCTTCTCGATGTCGGCGCCCTTCTTGCCGATGACCACGCCCGGCCGCGCCGAATGAATGGTGACGCGGCACTTCTTGTGCGGCCGCTCGATCACGATATGCGACACCGCCGCCTGCTTGAGCTGCTTCATCAGATCCGCGCGGATCTTGATGTCCTCATGCAGCAGCGTGCCGTACTCGGTCTTGCCGGCATACCACCGCGAATCCCAGGTGCGATTGATGCCGAGCCGAAGCCCGATTGGATTGACCTTTTGACCCACTCAGCTCTCCTCTAGGCTTTCGCTTCGGCCGGCGCCGCGACTTCGCGCACGACGATGGTCAGATGAGAAAACGGCTTCATGATGCGTCCCACCCGGCCGCGGCCGCGCGCGGAAAAGCGCTTGATGACCAGCGACTTGCCGACATGGGCCTCGGCGACGACGAGATCGTCGACGTCGAGGTCGTGATTGTTCTCGGCGTTGGCGATCGCCGACTCCAGGCACTTGCGCACGTCTTTGGCGATGCGCTTGCGCGAGAACTGCAGATCGGCAAGCGCGCTCGCGACCTTCTTGCCGCGGATCATCTGCGCGACAAGATTGAGCTTCTGCGGCGACACCCGTATCGTGCGGGTCACCGCTTTTGCCTCGTTATCGGCGAGGCTTCGTTCGCGTGCGCTCTTGCCCATGACGTCTCTCTTTAACCCTTAGCTTGCCGCCGGAGCCGCGGGCGCCGCAGCCGGAGCGGCACCCCGCCGGCGCGCCGACGCGCTTGGCTTTGCGATCCGACGAATGGCCGTAGAACATCCGGCCCGGCGCGAACTCGCCGAACTTGTGACCGACCATTTCCTCGGTCACCATCACCGGAATGTGCTTCTGCCCGTTATAGACTCCGAAATTCAGGCCGACGAACTGCGGCAGAATGGTCGAGCGCCGGCTCCAGATCTTGATCATCTCGTGACGGCCGGACGCGCGCGCGGCTTCCGCCTTGCGCAGCAAATAGCCATCGACGAACGGGCCCTTCCAAACTGAACGCGTCATAATCGTTGTTCCTACTGCTGCTGCTTCTTCTTGCGGTCGTGCCGGCTGACGACGATGAACTTGGTGGTGCGCTTGTTCTTGCGCGTCTTTGCGCCCTTGGTCGGCTTGCCCCACGGCGTCACCCAATGCTTGCCGCCATTGGTACGGCCGCCATGCGGGTGATCGACCGGGTTCATGCTGATGCCGCGGTTGTGCGGCATGCGGCCCTTCCAGCGCTGGCGGCCGGCCTTGCCGATCACCGTGTTCATGTTGTCGGGGTTCGACACCGCCCCGACGCTCGCCATGCAGCGGCCATGCACCAGGCGCTGCTCCGAGGTGCTCAGCCGCAGGATGACGTAATCCTGGTCGCGCCCGACGATCTGCACATAGCTGCCGGCCGAGCGCGCCATCTGCCCGCCCTTGCCGATCTTGAGCTCGACATTGTGCACGATGGTGCCGACCGGAATGTTGCCGATCGGCATGGCGTTGCCCGGCTTCACGTCGGCATGTTCGGACGCAATCACGCTGTCGCCGACGGCAAGGCGCTGCGGCGCCAGGATATAGGCGAGCTCGCCGTCCTGGTATTTGATCAGCGCGATGAAGGCGGTGCGGTTCGGATCGTATTCGATCCGCTCGACGGTCGCCGGCACATCGAACTTCGTGCGCTTGAAATCGATCTTGCGGTAGGCCTGCTTGTGGCCGCCGCCGCGGAAGCGAACGGTGATGCGGCCGTTGTTGTTGCGGCCGCCGGTCGAGCTCTGGCCTTCGGTCAACGACTTCACCGGCGGACCCTTGTAAAGGCCCGAACGGTCGATGTTGACCAGCTGGCGCTGGCTCGGCGTGGTCGGATTGTAAGTCTTCAATGCCATAAGACGCTCCTTACAATCCCGTGGTCACGTCGATGCGGTGACCCTCTTCCAGCGTCACGATCGCGCGTTTGACATCGGACTGCTGGCCGATCTTGTTCTTGAACGTCTTCCACTTGCCGCCGCGGATCAGCGTGTTGACGTTCTTGACCTTGACGTCGAACAGCTTCTCCACCGCTTCCTTGATCTGCGGCTTGGTGGCGTTGCGGCGCACCTTGAACATGACCTTGTTGTGCTCGGACGCCATGGTCGCCTTCTCGGTGATCACCGGGGCGATGATGACGTCGTAATGGCGCGGATCGCTGGTGGTCATTTGAAGCGCGCCTCCAGCGCATCGAGCGCGGCCTTGGTCAGCACCAAAGTCTTGCGCCGCAGGATGTCGTAGACGTTGATGCCCTGCACCGGCAGCACGTCGATATTGGGAATGTTGCGCGCGGCGGTGCGGAAATTGGCCTCGATCTCGGCGCCGTCGATGATCAGGGCGTTCAGCACGCCGAGCTTGCCGAACTGCTTGGCGAGCGCCTTGGTCTTGGCGTCCTTGAGCGAGGCCTTGTCGATCAGGATAATGCCGCCGTCCTTGGCCTTCGACGACAGCGCGTGCTTGAGCGCGAGCGCGCGCACCTTCTTGGGCAGCGCGATGGCGTGGCTGCGCACGACCGGACCGAAGGAACGGCCGCCGCCGCGGAACTGCGGCGCACTCTGCGCGCCGTGACGGGCGCCGCCGGTGCCCTTCTGCGCGTACATCTTCTTGGTGGTGCGGTTCACTTCGCCGCGCAGCTTGGTCTTGTGCGTGCCGCGCTGGCGCTTGGCGAGCTGCCAGTTGACGCAGCGCTGCAAGATGTCGGAACGCGGCTCAAGGCCGAAAATGGCGTCGGAGAGCTGCACCGAGCCCGCCTCTTTGCCCTCAAGCGTGGTGATTTTCATTTCCATGTCACGCGCCCTCCTTCACGGCGGGGGCGACGGGGCGACCTCAGCGGCCGGCGCTGCGGCGGGCTTCGCCTCGGCGCTCTCGTTCAGGCGGAACTTGCCGGGCTTGGGAACCTCTTTCGGCAGTGCTTTCTTGACCGCGTCGCGCACGGTGACCCAGCCGCTCTTGGAGCCCGGCACCGCGCCTTCCACCAGAATGAGGCCGCGCGCGACGTCGGTCTGCACGACCTTGAGATTGAGCGTGGTGACGCGCTCGACGCCGAGATGGCCGGGCATTTTCTTGTTCTTGAAGGTCTTGCCGGGATCCTGACGGCCGCCGGTGCCGCCGATCGAGCGGTGCGAGATCGACACGCCGTGCGAGGCGCGTAGGCCCGCGAAGTTCCAGCGCTTCATGCCGCCGGCAAAGCCCTTGCCGATGGTGATGCCGCAGACATCGACGAACTGGCCGGGAATGAAATGGTCGGCGGTGATCTCGGCGCCGACCGGGATCAGCGCGTCTTCGCTGACGCGGAATTCGGCGAGCTTGCGCTTGGGCTCGACATTGGCCTTGGCGAAATAGCCGCGGTCGGCCTTGCTCATATTGTTGGTGCGGCGCGGGCCCGAGCCGAGCTGCAGCGCGACGTAACCGTTCTTGTCCTTGGTGCGGTGGGCGACCACCTGGCACTGCGCAAGCTGCAGCACGGTCACCGACTTGTGCTCACCGGCTTCGGTGAACACCCGGGTCATACCGAGCTTCTGCGCAACAACTCCCGAACGCATTGTCTTCCCCGCGCGGCCTTTACAGTTTGATCTCGACGTCGACGCCGGCGGCGAGGTCGAGCTTCATCAGCGCGTCCACGGTCTGCGGCGTCGGATCGACGATGTCCAAGAGGCGCTTGTGCGTGCGCATCTCGAACTGTTCACGGCTCTTCTTGTCGACGTGCGGCGAGCGGTTCACCGTGAACTTCTCGATGCGCGTCGGCAGCGGGATCGGGCCACGGACCTGGGCGCCGGTGCGCTTGGCCGTGTTGACGATCTCGCGCGTCGACGCATCGAGGATGCGGTGATCGAACGCCTTGAGCCGGATCCGGATATTCTGGCCGTTCATTTGTCTGTCTCTTTCAACTGTGTGGCCCGCGTTTTTTGCGCGGGCCACGCCAGCTACGGTCTTTACTCGATGATGCTCGCCACCACGCCGGCGCCGACGGTGCGGCCGCCCTCGCGAATGGCGAAGCGAAGTTTTTCTTCCATGGCGATCGGCACGATCAGGTGCACTTCCATCGCCACGTTGTCGCCCGGCATCACCATCTCGGTGCCGGCCGGCAGGTGCACCACGCCGGTCACGTCGGTGGTGCGGAAGTAGAACTGCGGACGGTAGTTGGTGAAGAACGGGGTATGACGGCCGCCCTCTTCCTTGGTGAGGATGTAGGCTTCCGCCTTGAACTTGGTGTGCGGCTTGACCGAGCCGGGCTTGCACAGCACTTGGCCGCGCTCGACTTCCTCGCGCTTGGTGCCGCGCAGCAGGCAGCCGACGTTGTCGCCCGCCTCGCCCTGATCGAGCAGCTTGCGGAACATCTCGACGCCGGTGACGACGGTCTTCTGCGTCGGCTTGATGCCGACGATTTCGACTTCCTCGCCGACCTTGATGATGCCGCGCTCGATGCGGCCGGTGCAGACGGTGCCGCGGCCGGAGATCGAGAACACGTCTTCCACCGGCATCAGGAACGGCTGATCCTTCGGGCGCTCCGGCTGCGGGATGTACTCGTCCACCGCCTTCATCAACGCCAGGATCGATTCCTTGCCGAGCTTCTCGTCCTTGCCCTCGAGCGCCATCAGCGCCGAGCCCTTGACGATCGGGATCTTGTCGCCGGGGAAATTGTACTTCGACAGCAGCTCACGCACTTCGAGCTCGACCAGCTCGAGCAGTTCCGGATCGTCGACCATGTCGACCTTGTTCATGTAGACGACCAGGGCCGGAACGCCGACCTGACGGGCGAGCAGGATGTGCTCGCGGGTCTGCGGCATCGGGCCGTCGGCGGCCGACACGACCAGGATGGCGCCGTCCATCTGGGCTGCGCCGGTGATCATGTTCTTCACGTAGTCGGCGTGGCCGGGGCAATCGACATGCGCATAGTGCCGCGCCTTGCGTCTCGTATTCGACGTGCGCGGTCGAGATCGTGATGCCGCGCGCCTTCTCTTCCGGCGCCTTGTCGATCTGGTCATAGGCGGTGAACACGGCGCCGCCGGTCTCCGACAGCACCTTGGTGATCGCGGCGGTCAGCGTGGTCTTGCCGTGGTCGACGTGACCGATCGTGCCGATATTGCAATGAGGCTTAGTCCGCTGGAATTTCTCTTTGGCCATGGAACTCTCCGTTCAGATCCTTCGTTATCGCTCGCGATTCACGCGAATTTCTTCTGCACTTCCGCCGACACGTTTGCCGGCAGTTCCGCGTAGTGGTCGAATTGCATGGTGAATGTGGCGCGCCCTTGCGACATGGACCGCAGATTGTTGACGTAGCCGAACATGTTCATCAGCGGCACCATCGCGTTGATGACGTTGGCGTTGCCGCGCATGTCCTGGCCCTGGATTTGCCCGCGCCGCGAATTCAAGTCGCCGATGACGGAGCCGGTGTAATCCTCCGGCGTCACCACCTCGACCTTCATGATCGGCTCGAGCAGGACGGGACGGGCCCGTTGCAGCGCCTCTTTCAGGCACTGACGGGCGCAGATTTCGAACGCGAGCGCCGACGAGTCGACGTCGTGATACTTGCCGTCGATCAACGTCACCTTGAGATCGACCACCGGGAAGCCGGCGAGCACGCCGGAGCCGAGCACGCTTTCCAGGCCCTTTTCGACGCCCGGGATGTACTCCTTCGGCACCGCGCCGCCGACGATATCGTTCTCGAACTCGAACGGCGTGCCGGGTGCGGACGGCTCGGCGATGATCTTGATCGCCGCGAACTGGCCGGAACCGCCGGACTGCTTCTTATGGGTGTAGTCGTGCTCGACCTTCTGCGTGATCTTCTCGCGGAAGGCCACCTGCGGCGCGCCGATATTGGCGTCGACCTTGTAGGTGCGCTTCAAGATGTCGACTTTGATGTCGAGATGCAGTTCGCCCATGCCCTTGAGGATGGTCTGGCCGCTCTCCTGATCGGTGGAGACGCGGAAGGACGGATCCTCGGCCGCGAGCTTGGCCAAGCGCGACGCCGAGCTTTTCCTGGTCGGCTTTCGACTTCGGCTCGATCGCGATCTCGATGACCGGATCGGGGAATTCCATCTTTTCCAGGATCACCGGCTTCTGCGGATCGCACAGCGTGTCGCCGGTGCGCACTTCCTTGAGCCCCGCCAGCGCGACGATGTCGCCGGCATAGGCTTCCTTGATGTCTTCGCGGTTGTTCGCATGCATCAGCAGCATGCGGCCGATGCGCTCTTTGCGCTCTTTGGTCGAATTGATCACGCCGGTGCCGCTGGTGAGCGTGCCGGAATAGATGCGGCAGAAGGTGATGGTGCCGACGAAGGGGTCGTCCATGATCTTGAAGCCGAGCAGCGCCAGCGGCGCGTCGTCCTTCGGCTCGCGAATGACGTCTTCGCCGTTGTCCGGATTAATGCCGTGAATCGGCGGCACGTCGAGCGGGCTCGGCAGATAGTCGACCACTGCGTCGAGCAGCGGCTGCACGCCCTTGTTCTTGAACGCGGAGCCGCAGAGAACGGGGAAGAATGCGCCGGTGATCACGGCCTTGCGGATCAGCTTCTTGATGGTGGCTTCGTCGGGGATTTTGCCTTCGATGTAAGCGGTGGTCGCGTCATCGTCGACTTCGCAGGCCGCCTCGATCATCTTGTCGCGGTATTCCTTGGCCTGCTCCAGCATGTCGGCCGGGATCTCGATGTCCTGGTACTTGGCGCCGAGGGATTCGTCGTCCCACACCACGCCCTTCATGCGCACCAGGTCGATGAGGCCTTTGAAATTCTGCTCCGAACCGATCGGGAGCTGGATGGCCACGGGCTTGGCGCCGAGGCGGGTCTTGATGTCGTCGAGACACTTGAAGAAGTCGGCGCCGATCTTGTCCATCTTGTTGGCGAAGACGATGCGCGGGACTTTGTACTTGTCGCCTTGGCGCCAGACCGTCTCGGTCTGCGGCTCCACGCCCTGGTTGGAATCGAGCACGCAGACCGCGCCGTCGAGCACGCGCAGCGAACGCTCGACTTCGATCGTGAAGTCGACGTGGCCGGGCGTGTCGATGATGTTGAGGCGCTTGCCGTTCCAGAACGCGGTGGTCGCGGCCGAAGTGATGGTGATGCCGCGCTCCTGCTCCTGCTCCATGAAATCCATGGTCGCGGCGCCTTCATGCACCTCGCCCATCTTGTGGCTCTTGCCGGTGTAGAAGAGAATCCGCTCCGTGGTCGTGGTTTTCCCGGCATCGATGTGCGCCATGATGCCGAAATTGCGGTAGTCTTCGATGGGGTGGGCGCGAGGCATAGAGGGGTCCTGATCGTTTTCTGCTGTTACCAGCGGTAGTGCGAGAAGGCGCGGTTGGCTTCCGCCATTTTGTGAGTGTCTTCCCGCTTCTTGACAGCGTTTCCCCTGTTATTGGACGCATCGAGCAACTCGGCCGAGAGCCGCTCGGTCATTGTTTTTTCGTTGCGCTCGCGCGCGGCCGAGATGATCCAGCGGATGCCGAGCGCCTGCCGGCGCGAGGTGCGCACTTCGACCGGCACCTGATAGGTGGCGCCGCCGACGCGGCGTGAACGCACCTCGATCGAGGGCATCACGTTGTCGAGCGCTTGCTGGAATACCGAGATCGGATTCTGCTTGGTCTTGCTCTCGATCGTCTCGAGCGCGCCGTAGACGATCGTTTCCGCCACCGACTTCTTGCCGTCGTACATGATGGCGTTCATGAACTTGCTGACGACGAGATTGCCGAACTTCGGGTCCGGGATGATTTCGCGCTTTTCTGCGGCGTGGCGGCGGGACATGACGCTCGATCCTTATTTGGGGCGCTTGGCGCCGTACTTCGAACGGCGCTGTTTGCGGTTCTTGACGCCCTGCGTGTCGAGCACGCCGCGCAGGATGTGGTAGCGCACGCCCGGCAGATCCTTCACGCGGCCGCCGCGGATCATCACCACCGAGTGCTCTTGCAGGTTATGGCCTTCGCCCGGGATGTAGCCGATCACCTCGAAGCCGTTGGTCAGGCGCACCTTGGCGACCTTGCGCAGCGCCGAGTTCGGCTTCTTCGGCGTCGTCGTATAGACGCGCGTGCAAACGCCGCGCTTCTGCGGCGAGGCCTGCAGCGCCGGCACCGTGTTGCGCGCCTTGAGCGGCTTGCGCGGATTGGCAATCAGCTGGTTGATCGTCGGCATGTAAGCCTTCGCACCCTTCGTTTGGGCATTGCGCCCGGAATCGTTCTCGGGCTTTCGCCCCTCGTCTCGCTCGTGGACCTTTGTGAGGTCCCCGCAACTGGGCTTGACGCCCCGGCATTTCATCGCGTGTTTCCACGCGCAAAACGAAATCGCGCCATCCGCTTTGCTTGCGGGGGCGCTTTTTCCGTTTCCGACGGCGGCGATGCTGTCAGGCAGCGCAGCCGTTCACTTCCAAGTCTGACAGTGGCTGTCAGAGGCAGCGTCTGAGCTTCTTTCCTCGAGGCGAGGTGCCAGCCAAGCTTTGAGAATAAGTAACGATCTCAAAGGGTTAGCTGGTTGGCCGTTCCGAGCAAGCGAAGCTCACCGCCTGCCGCAAAGTGTGGCGTATGTATCGGCGGGATTCCGCTAAGTCAAGGCGCAAACAGCGGAAAAGTAGCGATTTTGCGGGCTTTGCCGGGGCCTTCGCAGGGCCCGGCCGACCCGCCTTCAATCAAGCTTAATCAGCAGGCCGCCGTTGCCGGCCAAGTTTAAGCGTCCCCGCACCCGCTCACCGCCACGATCGCCGAGGACCGAGAGCGCCACGGTTCCCTGCCCCTCCGGCAAGGTCACCGACGACGGGAGCCGCGCCCAGATTGAGCGCCACGAGGAACCGCTCGGCGGCGTGCTCGCGCACATAGGCCAACACCTGGCCTTCGGTCATGAACGGCCGGTAACTGCCGGTGGCGAGCGCCGGATGCTTGCGGCGGAGCGCGATCAGGCGGCGATAGAGATTGTAGAGCGAGCCGGGATCGGCGCGCTCGCTTACGACGTTGCGTTGCGCGGCATCCTTGGTGATCGGCAGCCAGGGCTCGGCCTGCGAAAAGCCGGCGTAGCGCGAGGCGTCCCATTGCATGGGCGTGCGGCAGCCGTCGCGTCCGAGGCCCAGACCCGGCACGTTTTTCTCGAACGGGTCGCGCACCTGTTCGGGCGGGATCGTCGCTTGCGGCAAGCCGATCTCGTCGCCGTAATAGAGCGTGGGCGTGCCGCGCAGCGTGAGCAGCAGCATGGCGGCGACGCGCGCCTGCGCCTCGCCGACGCGGCTGGCGACGCGCGGGCGGTCGTGATTGCCCAGCACCCAATTCGGCCAGGCGCCCTGCGGCAGCAGCCCCTCGTAGCGGTCGATGAGCGCGGCGATGTCGCGCGCGCGCCAGGGCGTTTCCAGCAGGCCGAAATTGAACGGGAAATTCGTTTCGCCCAGATCGGCGCCGTAATAGGTCATCAGCCGCTCGAACGGCAGATAGATTTCCCCGATCATCAGGCGGTCCGGAAATTCATCGAGCACCTTGCGCATTGCGCGCAGCGCGTCGTGCACCTCCGGCCGGTCACCCGAGTAGATCGGCAGCAGGCTTTTGTCCGGCGGATCGCCCGGCCGATAGCCGGGATTTTTCGGGTTGTCGCGGAACTCCTCGTCCTCGATCAGGTGCCAGATCGCGTCGATGCGAAAACCGTCGACGCCGCGCTTGAGCCAGAAGCGCATGACGTCGTGCATGGCCGCGACGACCTGCGGGTTGCGCCAGTTGAGGTCCGGCTGCTCCTTGAGGAACGCGTGGTAGTAATACTGCCCGGTCGTCTCATCGAGCTGCCAGCCCGAGCCGCCGAATTCCGACAGCCAATTGTTCGGCGGCCCGCCATCGGGCGCCGGGTCGCGCCAGATGTACCAATCGCGTTTGGCGTTCTGGCGCGAGGCGCGGCTCTCGCGAAACCAGGCATGCTGGTCCGAGGTGTGGTTGGGCACGAAATCGAGGATGACCTTGAGCCCGCGCGCGTGCGCGGCGGCGAGCAGTTCGTCGAAATCGGCCATGCTGCCGAACAGCGGATCGATCGCGGTGTAATCGGAAATGTCGTAGCCGAAATCCGCCATCGGCGAGGCAAAGATCGGCGACAGCCACAGCGCATCGGCGCCGAGCTCGGTGAGATGCGGCAGCCGCGCGAGGATGCCGCGCAGGTCGCCGACCCCGTCGCCGTCGCTGTCGGCAAACGAGCGCGGATAGATCTGATAGAGAACCGCGGATTTCCACCAGGCGTCGGTCATGCAGGATATCTATCAATCCGAGTCGTGATGACAACCTGACGACGCCGGCCGGGAAACGAAAAGGGCCGCCTTGCGGGCGGCCCTTTCCAATTCGTGATGCGAGGCTTATTCGGCCGGCGGCAGCGCCGGGGCGGCTTCCGCTTCCGCCTTGGCCGCGGCCTTGGCCGCGTCCTTCTCGCGCTCCTCGAGGATGAGCGCGTCGCGCTTGACGGCGACTTCGCGCAAGCTGTTCATCATGGCGCCGGTGCCGGCCGGGATCAGGCGGCCGACGATGACGTTCTCCTTGAGCCCGTCGAGCGTGTCGGCCTTGCCGTTGACGGCGGCCTCGGTGAGCACGCGCGTGGTCTCCTGGAACGACGCCGCCGAGATGAAGGAGCGGGTCTGCAGGCTCGCCTTGGTGATGCCGAGCAGCACCGGATGACCGGATGCGCCCTTCTTTCCCTCGGCTTCGAAGCGGGCGTTGATCTCATCCATCTCGCTCTTGTCGAGCTGCTCGCCCTGCAGGAGTTCGGTGTCGCCGACGTCGTCGATCTCGACCTTCTGCAGCATCTGGCGAACGATCACCTCGATGTGCTTGTCGTTGATGTTGACGCCCTGCAGACGATAGACCTCCTGGATCTCGTTCGTCAGGTAAGACGCGAGCTCCTCGACGCCCTTGATGGCGAGAATGTCGTGCGGCGCGGGATTGCCCTCGACGATGTAGTCGCCCTGCTCGATGACGTCGCCATCCTGCAGATGGATGTGCTTGCCCTTCGGGATCAGGTACTCCTTCGGCTCGTCGCCCTTGCCCGTCGGCTCGATGGTGATGCGGCGCTTGTTCTTGTAGTCCTTGCCGAACCGCACCGTGCCGCCGATTTCGGCGATGATCGCCGCATCCTTCGGCTTGCGCGCCTCGAACAGCTCCGCCACCCGCGGCAGACCGCCGGTGATGTCGCGCGTCTTGGCGCTTTCGGTCGGGATACGCGCGATCACGTCGCCCGCCTTCACGTGGCCGCCCGGATCGACCGAGATGATGGCGTCGACCGCGAGCTGGTAGCGCGCGTCGCCGCCGCGGGCGAGCTTGAGGACCTTCTGGCCCGACTTGATCAGCAGCGCCGGACGCAGGTCCTGCTGGTTGCGGGACGAGCCCGTGCGCCAGTCGATGACCACGCGCTTGGCGATGCCGGTCGACTCGTCGAGTTGCTCCGACATCGACAGCCCGTCCACCAGGTCCTCGAAGGCGATTTCGCCCTCGACTTCCGTGAGGATCGGCCGCGTGTAGGGATCCCACTCGGCGATGCGCTGGCCGCGCTTGATCTTGTCGCCGTCCTCGATGCGCATGCGCGCGCCGTAGGGAATGCGGTGATGCGCGCGCTCGGTGCCGTCGGGGTCGACGACCGCGACGACCATGTTGCGCACCATCGCCACCACCTCGTTGTCCGAGTTCTTGGCGATGTTCTTGCCCTTGATCTTGACCTTGCCGTCGAAGTTCGACTCGATGAACGACTGCTCGGAGATCTGCGCCGCGCCGCCGATGTGGAAGGTGCGCATGGTGAGCTGGGTGCCCGGCTCGCCGATCGACTGGGCCGCGATCACGCCGACCGCCTCGCCCATGTTGACCGGGGTGCCGCGGGCAAGATCGCGCCCGTAGCACGCGCCGCACACGCCGTTCTTCAACTCGCACGTGAGCACCGAGCGGATTTTCAGCTCCTGCACGCTGGCATTGCTGATGGCTTCGACTTCCGGCTCGGTCAGCAACGTGCCGCGCTTGACCACGACCTTGTGGGTGGCCGGATCCTTGACGTCCTCGGCCGTGGTGCGGCCGAGAATGCGGATCGCGAGCGAGGCCACCACGGTGCCGGCGTCGATGATCGCCCGCACCTTGATGCCGTTCTTGGTGCCGCAATCGGGCTCCGTGATGATGCAGTCCTGCGCCACGTCGACCAGACGCCGCGTCAGGTAGCCCGAGTTCGCGGTCTTCAAGGCGGTGTCGGCGAGACCCTTGCGGGCGCCGTGCGTGGAGTTGAAGTACTCCATCACCGACAGGCCTTCCTTGAAGTTCGAGATGATCGGGCTCTCGATGATCTCACCCGACGGCTTGGCCATCAGGCCGCGCATGCCGGCGAGCTGACGCATCTGCGCGGGCGAACCGCGCGCGCCGGAATGCGCCATCATGTAGATCGAGTTGACCTGCATGTCGCGGCCCTTGTCGTCCTTCTTGGTGGACGAGATTTCCTTCATCATCGCTTCGGCGATGGCGTCGGTGGACTTCGACCAGGCGTCGACCACCTTGTTGTACTTTTCGCCCTGGGTGATGAGGCCGTCGTTGTATTGCTGCTCGAACTCCTTGGCGAGCTCGCGCGTCGTCTCGACGATCTTCCACTTCGACTCCGGCACCACCATGTCGTCCTTGCCGAACGAGATGCCGGCCTTGAACGCGTGATAGAAGCCGAGCGCCATGATGCGGTCGCAGAAGATCACGGTCTCTTTCTGACCGCAGTGCCGGTAGACCTGATCGATCATCCCGGAGATTTCGCGCTTGGTCATCAACTTGTTGACGATGTCGAACGGCGCTTTCACGTTGCGCGGCAGCACGTTGCCGAGAATGACGCGGCCGGGCGTGGTGTCGTACCACTTCTTGAAGTCCTTGCCCTTCTCGTCCACGCCGATCCAGCGATAACGGATCTTGCTGTGCAGGCTGATGACCTTTTCAGCGAGCGCGTGCTCGATCGAAGCCATGTCGCCGAAGGACTTGCCTTCGCCGGGCATGCCTTCGCTCATCAGCGACAGATAGTAGAGGCCGAGCACGATGTCCTGCGACGGCACGATGATCGGCTGGCCGTTCGCCGGGTGCAGGATGTTGTTGGTCGACATCATCAGCACGCGCGCTTCCAGCTGCGCTTCGAGCGACAGCGGAACGTGCACGGCCATCTGGTCGCCGTCGAAGTCGGCGTTGAAGGCGGCGCAGACCAGCGGATGCAGCTGGATCGCCTTGCCCTCGATCAGCACCGGCTCGAAGGCCTGGATGCCGAGGCGGTGCAAGGTCGGCGCGCGGTTGAGCAGCACCGGATGCTCGCGGATCACCTCGTCGAGGATGTCCCAAACCTCCGGCTTTTCTTTTTCAACCAGCTTCTTGGCCTGCTTGACGGTGGTGGACAGACCCTTGGCGTCGAGCCGCGAATAGATGAACGGCTTGAACAGCTCGAGCGCCATCTTCTTCGGCAGGCCGCACTGGTGCAATTTCAGCTCGGGACCGACCACGATCACCGAGCGGCCGGAATAGTCGACGCGCTTGCCGAGCAGGTTCTGCCGGAAGCGGCCCTGCTTGCCCTTGAGCATGTCGGCGAGCGACTTCAGCGGACGCTTGTTGGCGCCGGTGATGACGCGGCCGCGGCGGCCGTTGTCGAACAGCGCATCGACCGCTTCCTGCAGCATGCGCTTTTCGTTGCGGATGATGATGTCCGGCGCGCGCAGCTCGATCAGCCGCTTCAAGCGGTTGTTGCGGTTGATGACGCGGCGATAGAGATCGTTGAGGTCCGACGTGGCGAAACGGCCGCCGTCGAGCGGCACCAGCGGCCGCAGATCGGGCGGGATCACCGGCACGACGGTCAGGATCATCCATTCCGGCTTGTTGCCGGAGGCGAGGAAGGCCTCGATCAGCTTCAGCCGCTTGGCGATCTTCTTCTTCTTGATGTCGCTGTCGGTCTCGCACCATCCCGGTGCGCAACTCGGCCTGCATCTTCTCCAGGTCGAGCGCCTTGAGCATCTCGCGGATGGCTTCCGCGCCGATGGTCGCGGTGAAGCTGTCGGCGCCGAATTCCTCCTGCGCCTTGAGATACTCGTCTTCCGACAACAGCTGGCGGTCCTTGAGCGGGGTCAGGCCCGGCTCAAGCACGCAGTAATATTCGAAGTACAGAATCCGCTCGAGATCCTTCAGCGTCATGTCGAGCAGCAGGCCGATGCGGCTCGGCAGCGACTTCAGGAACCAGATGTGGGCGACCGGCGCCGCGAGCTCGATATGGCCCATGCGCTCGCGCCGCACGCGGCGACAGCGTCACTTCGACCGAGCACTTCTCGCAGATGATGCCCTTGTACTTCATGCGCTTGTACTTGCCGCACAAGCACTCGTAATCCTTGATCGGCCCGAAGATGCGCGCGCAGAACAGACCGTCGCGCTCGGGCTTGAAGGTGCGGTAGTTGATGGTTTCCGGCTTTTTGATCTCGCCGTAGGACCACGACAGAATCTTCTCCGGGCTCGCGATCGAAATCCGGATCTGGTCGAAGACCTGAGCCGGCGCCTGCGGGCTGAAGAAATTCATAATTTCTTGGTTCATCGCATTCTCCGCTTGCCGACCATGTCGGCCGCTATCGTTCCATATGCCTCGCGGACCGCTGCGGCGGCCCGGCCTCCCCCGCGAGGGGGAGGCTCAGTTCGTTATTCGGCCGCTTCTTGCGTCTCGCCGCCGGGGCCCTGCCGCTGCTGCTTGGAATTGTGCAGATCGACATTGAGGCCGAGCGAACGCATTTCCTTGACCAGCACGTTGAAGCTTTCCGGAATGCCCGCTTCGAACGTGTCGTCGCCGCGCACGATCGCCTCGTACACCTTGGTACGGCCGGCGACGTCGTCCGACTTCACGGTGAGCATTTCCTGCAAGGTGTAAGCCGCCCCGTAAGCTTCGAGCGCCCACACCTCCATTTCGCCGAAACGCTGGCCGCCGAACTGCGCCTTGCCGCCGAGCGGCTGCTGGGTGACCAGCGAGTACGGGCCGATCGAACGGGCGTGGATCTTGTCGTCCACCAGATGGTGCAGCTTGAGCATGTAGATGTAGCCGACGGTGACCTTGCGATCGAACACTTCGCCGGTGCGGCCGTCGAAGACGTTGACCTGGCCGGAATGATCGAGGCCGGCGAGGTCGAGCATCTTCTCGATGTCGGCCTCCTTGGCGCCGTCGAACACCGGTGTCGCAATCGGCACGCCGTGGCGCAGATTGCCGCCGAGCTCGACCAGCTCCTCCTCGTTCAGCGACTTGATGGTCTCGTCGTCGCCATAGACCTTCTTGAGCATGTCTTTGAGCGGACGGACGTCCTGCTTGTTGTTGTAGGCCTCGACCGCCTGCCCGATCTTGAGCCCGAGGCCGGCGCAAGCCCAGCCAAGGTGCGTCTCGAGAATCTGGCCGACGTTCATGCGGCTCGGCACGCCGAGCGGATTGAGCACGATGTCGACCGGCTGACCGTCGCCGAGGAACGGCATGTCCTCGGCCGGCACGATCTTCGACACCACGCCCTTGTTGCCGTGGCGGCCGGCCATCTTGTCGCCGGGCTGGATCTTGCGCTTCACCGCGACGAAGACCTTGACCATCTTCATCACGCCGGGCGGCAATTCGTCGCCGCGCTGCAGCTTCTCGACCTTGTCGAGGAAGCGCTGTTCCAGGAGCTTCTTCAACTCGTCGTACTGCTTCCGGATCGCTTCGATCTCGGCCATCAGCTTGTCGTTGGGCGAGGCAAACTGCCACCACTGCGAGCGCGGATATTCATCCAGGATCGCCTTGGTGATTTTGCTGTCCTTCTTGAAGCCCTTCGGCCCGGCGATGCCCTGACGGCCCTCGAGCAACTCGGCCAGACGGCCGTAGACGTTGCGGTCGAGGATCGCCTGCTCGTCGTCGCGGTCCTTGGCGAGCCGTTCGATTTCCTCACGCTCGATGGCGAGCGCGCGCTCGTCCTTCTCGACGCCGTGGCGGTTGAACACGCGCACTTCGACGACCGTGCCCTGCACGCCCGGCGGAACGCGCAACGAGGTGTCGCGCACGTCGGAGGCCTTCTCGCCGAAGATGGCGCGCAGAAGTTTTTCTTCCGGCGTCATCGGGCTTTCGCCCTTGGGCGTGATCTTGCCGACCAGGATGTCGCCGGCATGCACCTCGGCGCCGATATAGACGATGCCCGCTTCGTCGAGATTCTTGAGCGCCTCTTCCGAGACGTTCGGGATGTCGCGGGTGATTTCCTCGGGACCCAGCTTGGTGTCGCGCGCCATCACTTCGAATTCTTCGATGTGGATGGACGTGAACACGTCGTCTTTCACGATCCGCTCGGAGAGCAGGATCGAGTCCTCGAAGTTGTAGCCGTTCCACGGCATGAACGCGACCAGCACGTTGCGGCCGAGCGCGAGCTCGCCGAGATCGGTCGAGGGACCGTCGGCGATGATGTCGGCCTTCTCCACCTGATCGCCCACCTTCACCAGCGGACGCTGGTTGATGCAGGTGTTCTGGTTCGAGCGCTGGTACTTCATCAGCCGGTAGATATCGACGCCCGGCTTGGTCGGGTCGGTTTCGCCGGTGGCGCGCACCACGATACGGGTGGCGTCAACCTGATCGACGATGCCGGTGCGGCGGGCGGAAATCGACGCGCCTGAATCGCGCGCGACCACGCCTTCCATGCCGGTGCCGACGAACGGCGCTTCCGAGCGAACCAGCGGCACCGCCTGGCGCTGCATGTTGGAGCCCATCAGCGCGCGGTTGGCGTCGTCGTTCTCCAGGAACGGAATGAGCGCCGCGGCAACCGAGACGAGCTGCTTCGGCGACACGTCCATGTAGTCGACCTTGTCGCGCGGAACGAGATGCACGTCGCCGGCCTGGCGGCAGACGATGAGGTCTTCGGTGAAGCGGCCCTTGGCGTCGATCGCGGCGTTGGCCTGCGCGACCGCGTAACGGCCCTCTTCCATCGCCGAGAGATAGTTGACCTCGTCGGTGACGCGGCCGTCTTTCACCTTGCGATAGGGCGTTTCGACGAAGCCGTATTTGTTCACGCGCGCGTAGGTCGCGAGCGAATTGATCAACCCGATGTTCGGGCCTTCCGGCGTCTCGATCGGGCAGATGCGGCCGTAATGCGTCGGATGCACGTCGCGCACCTCGAAGCCGGCGCGCTCGCGCGTCAGACCGCCCGGGCCGAGCGCCGACAGGCGCCGCTTGTGGGTGATCTCCGACAGCGGATTGGTCTGATCCATGAACTGCGAGAGCTGCGAGGAGCCGAAGAACTCGCGCACCGCGGCTGCCGCAGGCTTGGCGTTGATCAGGTCCTGCGGCATGACGGTGTCGATATCGACCGACGACATGCGCTCCTTGATCGCGCGTTCCATGCGCAACAGGCCGATGCGGTACTGGTTCTCCATCAGCTCGCCGACCGAGCGCACCCGGCGATTGCCGAGATGGTCGATGTCGTCGATCTCGCCCTTGCCGTCGCGCAGATCGACCAGCGTGCGGATGACCGAGATGATGTCGTCCTTGCGCAGCACGCGCATGGTGTCCGGCACGTCGAGCTCGAGCCGCATGTTCATCTTGACGCGGCCGACCGCCGACAGGTCGTAGCGCTCGCTGTCGAAGAACAGCGAACGGAACATCGCCTCCGCCGTTTCCACGGTCGGCGGCTCGCCCGGACGCATGACGCGGTAGATGTCGAACAGCGCGTCTTCGCGCGTCATGTTCTTGTCGACGTTGAGCGTGTTGCGGATATAGGCGCCGACGTTGACGTGATCGATGTCGAGCAGCGGCAATTCCTTGTAGCCGGCCTCGATCAGAACCTTGAGGTTCTTCTCGGTGATCTCCTCGCCCGCTTCGGTGAAGATTTCACCGGTGCGGCCGTTGACGAGGTCCTCGGCCAGGTAATGGCCGATCAATTCCTCGTCCGTCATGCGCAGGTGCTTGAGGCCCTTTTCGCTGAGCTGACGAGCCTGGCGCACGGTGAGCTTCTTGCCCGCTTCCACCACCACCTTGCCGGTGTCGGCGTCGACGAGATCGTTGACCGCCTTGTAGCCCTTCAAGCGGTTGGCATCGAAGGGTACGCGCCAGCCGTCTTTGGTGCGCTTGTAAGAGACGTGCTTGTAGAAGGTGGCGAGGATCTGCTCGCCGTCGAGCCCGAGCGCATAGAGCAGCGACGTCACCGGAATCTTGCGGCGGCGATCGATGCGCGCATAGACGATGTCCTTGGCGTCGAACTCGATGTCGAGCCAGGAGCCGCGATACGGAATGATGCGGGCGGCGAACAGCAGCTTGCCGCTCGAATGCGTCTTGCCCTTGTCGTGATCGAAGAACACGCCGGGCGAACGATGCATCTGCGAGACGATGACGCGCTCGGTGCCGTTGACGATGAACGTGCCGTTGTTGGTCATGAGCGGAATGTCGCCCATGTAGACATCCTGCTCTTTGATGTCCTTGACCGAACGGGCCTGCGTCTCTTCGTCGATATCGAACACGATCAGCCGCAGCGTCACTTTCAGTGGCGCGGCATAGGTCATGCCGCGCTGGCGGCACTCGTCGACGTCGTATTTCGGCGGCTCGAATTCGTATTTGACGAATTCAAGCTGCGAGGAATTGGAAAAGTCGGAGATCGGGAACACCGACTTGAAGACGGCCTGCAACCCCTCGTCGGGGCGGCCGCCTTCGGGCTCCTTGACCAAAAGAAATTGATCGTAAGATGCCTTCTGAACCTCGATGAGGTTCGGCATCTCCGCAACTTCTTTGATTGATCCAAAAAACTTTCGTACGCGCTTGCGACCGGTAAACGTCTGCGCCATCGGTTCTATATCTCTCTCGATTCGATTTTGGCGGCCAGCGCGGGCGCCTCTCCGAACGGCCGCAATCCATCGCGACCATCAGGACAGGCGTCGGGGCTGCCCGTTTCTATGTGATTTGGGGCCTGCCCGAACCGCCGCATGCTTTCAACTTCATCCTGGCCGGACTTGGAGGTAACCGGCCGCCGCACACTTGACCCTGTCATCCCCCGGGCCCGCGGCCCGGGGATATTCTTTTGCCTCTGGAATCCCCGGTCTCGCTCACGCTCGCCTGGGGATTTCGTTTAAATAAGCGTCGCTTACTTAAACTCAACCTTGGCGCCGACCTTTTCGAGGGTGGCCTTGATCTTGTCGGCCTCCTCCTTGTTGACGCCTTCCTTGACCGGCTTGGGCGCGCCCTCGACCAGGTCCTTGGCCTCTTTCAGGCCGAGACCGGTGAGCGCACGGACCTCTTTGATCACCTCGATCTTCTTGTCGCCGGCGGCGACAAGCACCACGGTGAACTCGGTCTTCTCTTCGACGGCGGCAGCGCCGGCGCCAGCGGGACCGGCCGCCACCGCGACTGCGGCCGCGGCGGAGACGCCCCACTTCTCTTCCAACAACTTCGCCAGATCCGCCGCTTCCAGGACGGTCAGCTTCGACAATTCATCGACGATCTTTTGCAGGTCAGCCATTTTCTCTTCCTATGAGGTTCGAACCAGTTGGATTTGCTTGTCCTGACCCGTCAGGCCGCGGCACCCTTTGAGGCATAAGCCTGGATCACGCGCGCGACCTTGGCCGCGGGAGCGTTGGTGAGCTGAGCGATCTTGGTCGCCGGCGCAACGAGCAGGCCGATGATCTTGGCGCGCAGTTCATCCAGTGACGGCAGCGAGGCGAGCGCCTTGACGCCGTTGGGATCCAGAGCGGTTTTGCCCATCGACCCGCCGAGAATGACGAACGCTTCGTTCGCCTTGGCGAAATCGACGGCCACCTTCGGTGCCGCCACCGGGTCGCCCGAATAGGCGAGCACGGTCGGTCCCTTCAGCAGGGACGCAATGGAGGCAACGTCGGTGTCCTTGAGTGCAATCTTGGCGAGACGGTTCTTCGCGACCTTCACGCTCGCGCCCGCCTGCCGCATCTGCTTTCGCAGAGTCTGCATTTGGGCAACGCTGAGGCCGGAATAGTGAGCCACCACCACGACGTTCGCGGCCTTGAAGACGCCGCTCAGTTCGCTGATGGACTCCGCTTTTGCCGCTCGATCCACTGCAAGCTCTTTCCGGTTTTGACGGCCCGCTTCGCTTTTTTTGCGAACCGCCGGGTTGCTACCAGCCGTCCGCCGACAAGCCTCAACGCGAAGCAAACCGGGCAGGACGACGCTTTCCGAAAGCCTGCCCCCCGTAAGCAGCCGAAGCCGTCACGGGTCTCCGAGGTTCGAACCAAACTTGGCGCATCTTGCGACGCGCAAACTTGGGTCTCTTCCCCGTCTATGCTGGCCCCTTCACGAGGATTAAGCCTCGGCTCATCGCCTCGGCGCCGGCAGTCTCGGACAGGTCGGCTGATCCCTTTTGAGGACCGGCCTTGCACGCTCTTAAAAAACGACGATGGGCTTCTTCCCTTTCAGATGTCCCGGCTTGGGTGTCTAAAAGGAATGAATTCCAATCACCATTGATTTGTAGAGACGCGCAAAGGCGTGCCGACAAGTGGGCCGGCACGCCCGATGGCGATCATTTAGACGCTCGATGGGACTTTGCCAAGTCCAGATTTGTCCAAATTTGCCTCTTTTTCGCGCTTTTCCCGCGAAAAAGAGCGTCAACGGTGCGTCAGTGCGCCGCCCCGCCGCCGAACAGGCTCGGGATGTCGATCTTCACGCCCGGACCCATGGTCGAGGAAACCGCGACCCGGTTGATGTAGTGGCCCTTGGCGCCCGGGGGCTTGGCCTTCTGCACCGCATCCGCAAAGGCCTTGATGTTCTCCACCAGCTTGTCCTCGGAGAACGAGGCCTTGCCGACGCCGGCCTGCACGATGCCGGCCTTCTCGACGCGGAACTCGACGGCGCCGCCCTTGGCGGCTTTCACCGCATTGGTGATGTCCATCGAGACCGTGCCGACCTTGGGGTTCGGCATGATGCCGCGCGGGCCGAGCACCTTACCCAGGCGGCCGACCAGCGGCATCATGTCGGGCGTGGCGATGCAGCGGTCGAAGTCGATCTCGCCCTTGCCGACCTTCTCGACCAGATCCTCGGCGCCCACGACATCGGCGCCGGCGGCCTTGGCCTCGTCGGCCTTGGCGCCGCGCGCGAACACGCCGACGCGCACGGTGCGGCCGGAGCCGTTCGGCAGGTTGACCACGCCGCGCACCATCTGGTCGGCGTGCTTGGGATCGACGCCGAGATTCATCGCGACCTCGATGGTCTCGTCGAACTTGGCCTTGGCGCGTTCCTTCACCAGCTTCACGGCTTCGGTGAGCGAGTAGGCTTTCGCCGGATCGATGCCCTCGCGGGCGACTTTTGTGCGTTTTCCAATCGGCATGACCGTTACTCCACCGTGAGGCCCATCGAGCGGGCAGAGCCTTCGATCATCTTCATCGCCGCATCGATCGTGTTGCAGTTCAAATCTTTCATCTTCTGCTCGGCGATTTCGCGCACCTGAGCTTTCGTGACCTTGCCGACCGGATCGCGCCCGGGGGTCTTGGAGCCGCTTTCGAGCTTGGCCGCCTTCTTCAAGAAGTACGACACCGGCGGCGTCTTCATCTCGAAGGTGAAGGAGCGGTCCTGATAGGTCGTGATGATGACCGGGATCGGGACGCCCTTCTCCATCTTCTGGGTCTGCGCGTTGAACGCCTTGCAGAACTCCATGATGTTGAGACCGCGCTGACCCAACGCCGGCCCGATCGGGGGCGACGGATTGGCAGCGCCGGCAGGCACCTGCAATTTGAGGAATCCAGTAACTTTCTTCGCCATGTCTACTCCTTAGTGGTGCGGATCTTGACGGTTGGCAGCCGCCTCACCTTCCACGTCTTGTTGAAACGCTAGTCTATAGCTTCTCCACCTGACCGAACTCCAGCTCGACCGGGGTGGCTCTGCCGAAGATCGACACCGCCACTTTCACGCGCGAGCGGCCTTCGTCCACTTCCTCGACCGTGCCGTTGAACGAGGCGAACGGCCCGTCCGACACGCGCACCTGCTCGCCGACCTCGAAGGACACCGCGGGCTTGGGCCGCTCGATGCCTTCCTGCACCTGATGCAGGATACGATCGGCCTCGACGTCGGAAATCGGCATCGGCTTTTTGTCGGTGCCGAGAAAGCCGGTGACCTTGGGCGTGTTCTTGATGAGATGGTAGACGTCGTCGGTCAGGTCCATGCGCACCAGCACATAGCCCGGGAAGAATTTGCGCTCGGTCTCGACCTTGCGGCCGCGGCGGGCTTCGGTGACCTTCTCCTTCGGCACCAGAACCTGATCGATATGGTCGGCCAGACCGCGCAGCTTCGCCTGCTCGCGGATGGAATCGGCGACCTTGTTCTCGAAATTCGAATAGGCGTGCACGATGTACCAGCGCTTGGGCCGGGTATCAGTCGTGGCGGCAGCAATATCGCTCATCGCATTTGGCTCTTTAGCTTCCGATGCCGAGCACGAAGGTAACGGCAATGCGGATGATTTGATCCGAAACCAGGAAGAAGACCGAAGCGATCGCCACCATAACGAAGACCATGGCGGTGGTGATCATAGTTTCCTTGCGCGACGGCCAGGAGACCTTGCGGGTTTCCTCCCGTACCTCTTGCAGGAAGCGGAACGGGCTTACCCGTTTACGGCGCACCTCGACAGGCGCTTGATCGCTCATCTATTCACTCTTTATCTCATGTCCAACCGGTCCCGCCTGGATCCCTTGGCAGGAGTGGCAGGACTTCGAACCTGCAACCCCCGGTTTTGGAGACCGGTGCTCTAGCCATTGAGCTACACTCCTCCGGAAGCGGGAGCGGCGAACCTAAAGGTCCGCCGCGCCGATGTCATGCATTATACACGGCCCCATTGCAAGCGCGGAGATCGTCGATTTTTGACCGGTTTTGGCGGCTTTCGGGTCTGAAACCGCCCGCCTTCGCCAAGGCTTCGGCGGACCGGCTTGCCGAGCCGTAGCTCGCGGAATAGCTCCGCCTTCGCCCTAGCGGGCTTCGGCGCGACAGCCTTCACGCGCTTCGCGAGCGAAGGCTGGAGCGGGTGAAGGGAATCGAACCCTCGTCATCAGCTTGGAAGGCTGTTGCTCTACCATTGAGCTACACCCGCGAAACTCGAAATTCATTGTACCGGAACTCTGCCCGCCTTCGCCAAAGCTACGGCGGGCACCCTTCGCGATCCAGGCTGGCTTGCCAACCGAAGCGCGCTTTAGGCGCGAAGGCTGGTGGGAGAGGTAGGACTCGAACCTACGAAGGCGTAAGCCAGCGGATTTACAGTCCGCCCCCTTTGCCACTCGGGACACTCTCCCCCAAAGCCGTCGTACCGTATTGATCTCGAAAGATAAACGGCCGCTTGCATCGGCTGGTCGGGATTTGCCGGTTTTATGGGGAGCCGCCCAAGTTAAGTCAATGGAGACTGTTCCGCCTGCCGCGGATCGGTTAAGGCCAACGCGATGCCTTCACAGCCCCCCAAGCGCTTCGGAGCAAAGCCCGGCGCCACACGCGAACAGACCGAGCGCCGCGAGCGCTTTGAGCGGGCGCGGCGCGAGAGCCTGCGCGGCGCCGACGAAGGCCCGGTCGTCATTTACGGCTGGCACAGCGTGGCGGCGGCGCTGCGCAATCCGGCCCGCCATATCCGCAAACTTCTGGCGACAGAAAATGCCGCGCGCCGGCTGTCCGATGAGGGCTTCACCGTAAAGCCCGAGATCGTGCGGCCGAGCGCAATCGCCGAACGGCTGCTGCCCGATGCCGTGCATCAGGGCCTTTATCTCGAGACCGATCCGCTGCCCTCGCCGGCGATCGAAGACGTGCCGGCCAAAGGCGCCGTGCTGGTGCTCGATCAGATCACCGATCCGCACAATGTCGGCGCCATCTTCCGCTCGGCGGCGGCCTTCGGCGCCACCGCGATCGTCACCACGCAGCGCCACAGCCCGGACGCGACCGGCGCGCTGGCGAAGGCCGCCTCCGGGGCGCTCGAACTGGTGCCGCTCATCAACGTGCAGAATCTCGCGCGTGCGCTCGAAGCGCTTAAAGCAAGCGGCTTTCTCGTGGTCGGGCTCGATTCCAGCGGCGACAGCGACCTTGCGTCGCTCAAGCTGCGCGCGCCGCTCGCGCTGGTGCTGGGCGCCGAAGGCAAGGGCTTGCGGCAATTGACCAAGGCGACCTGCGATCACGTCGCCCGCATCGATCTGCCGGGGGAAATCAAGAGTCTGAACGTATCGAACGCGGCGGCGCTGTCGCTTTATGTCGCGACCCGGCAATTGAACGGCGCGTAAAAACGAAACGGCGGGCTGTTACCCCCGCCGCTCCGCGTCCCACGAACTGAATTTCTTTGCCAAATTTCTATTGCTGAATTTCTATTCGATGATTTCGGCGTTGGCGTCACGGCCGGCGTTGTGACCCTTGCGGAACAGCCGGATGCTCATGCGGTCGGGCCCGAGAATGGTGACCTCGGCCTCCGCGCGGATGACGCGCTTGCCGGTGGACTCTTTGGGCTCTTTCGTTTTGGCTTCGCGCACCGCGCGCTTGGCCTTCGCAGAGCGCTTCGCTTCGGCCGGCGCACCGCCGGGCTCGATCACGACATCTTCTTGGCCGACCTCGCGGCGGTGCTTGATCAGGCCGCGGCCCGGCGCATCCTCGGTGATATGGCGGCGCTCGATCACGCGCGGCGGATCGTCCACCACGCGCTCGTGCTCGATCACCACCGGCTTTTCGCGCACGACCTTGGTGGTGTTGACGACTTTGGTCTTGGTGCTGCGCTTGACCAGTTCCTCGATCAGCTCGCGGTTGGCATGCGTGCGCGGGCGCTCGCTTGTCGGCTGCTCGCAATCTTTCACGCAACGCACGTGGGTGGTGGCGCGCGTCTTGTCGGGGCGATGGATGACATAGGTATTGGGCGCGACCTCGACCGCATAAGGCTGCTGCGGCGGCGCGCTGGCAGCCGAGCCCGGCGCCTGCGGATAGGAGCTGTACCACTGCGCCTGCGCGCCGGTGACCGGCAGCAGGCCGAGCAAGGCGGCGGCGAAGACGGCGGATTTGCGCGGGGTCAGAACTCATTGGCGCGGCGGCTCTCACTTCTTATTCGCCGGCGGGGGAAGCTGTTCCTCGCGCGGCGCTTCATCGCGCGCGCGCAAGGGCGGCAATTCGCGAGCGCAAACATCGCAGGTCGACCAGGAGCGTTCAAAGCTCTCAGCCGGCTGCGGCGGTCCGTCATTGTCCGACACATCGACATCGATTTTTTCTGCGCCGAACGGGAAATAATGGCGGTGCCGCCACGGTGAGACCCAGTACGCGCGCACGACAACGCCGGGCTGGAAATCGTAGATCACGATCGGACCGACGCGGTGGCCCGACGGCACGTGATGGGTGAACACATCGCGCGCGGCGCGCTCGGGTACATCGGCAGCACGCGCGGCAACACAGCCGGCGATGCCGAAAACCAAAATCGCGATTGCCTTGAGCGTGCGCATGCGACGCAACTTTCCGCCAAATATTCGAGTGCATTTTATACGAAGGCTTTACGCCGCCGCGGCCAATCGCCGGGTAACATTAATCGCGGCGCGTGCCTTGAACGCGCCGGAATTACCGGCTCAATAGCGGCGGCCGGCCGGTGTCTTCGCCGGTCATGCGGCCGCTACATTAAAGTTAATCGCAATGCCGAACCGACGAACGCCTTCTTCCGCACGCCCGCCACGCGCGAATTTCCGCGAGCGCTACACCGCGATCGAGACACGCCGCGCCGAATTGGTCGCGCGGCTGACGGCGCTCGACCACAACGCGCGCAACCATCCCGGCTACAAGCGCGTGTTCACGCTGCTGAACAACACGTTCCGCAAAGAGAAACTGCCGCGGCGGCTGGCGGTGTTGCAGGCCGCCGCCTGGCTGATCGACGTGCTGGAAAAGCTGTCGACGATGGCCTGATCCCGGCCGGGGTGGGCAGGCGTTTTTCCGCAGTGCAGAAAATTGCTTAGCGTGGCATTTCAAACTTTAGTCGTACGACCTCAGATGCACAGACTTTGCGCGCCCGCGCGGCTTAACCTTCGCCCGGGGACGCTGAAACGCTGAGGATCGCTACGGGCGCATAACCGTTCCCCAAACAGAATAACGTAGCGCCAACTGGGGAGACGCCTTATGGCAACATCGACGACTGCCACCGGCTTTACGTCGCGCGGCATGACCTCCGAAGAACGGATGGTCATCTTCGCCTCGTCGCTCGGCACCGTGTTCGAGTGGTACGACTTCTACATTTACGGCACGCTGGCGCCGATTTTGGCGGCGCAGTTCTTCTCCGGGGTCAATCCGACCGCGGCCTTCATCTTCACGCTGCTCGCCTTCGCGGCAGGCTTTGCGGTGCGTCCATTCGGCGCGCTCTTCTTCGGCCGCCTCGGCGACCTGATCGGCCGCAAATACACCTTCCTCATCACCATGAGCCTGATGGGCGTCGGCACGTTCTTCATCGGCATGCTGCCGTCCTACGCGTCGGCCGGCATTATCGCCCCGGTGATCCTGATCGGCTTGCGTCTGGCGCAGGGTCTCGCGCTCGGCGGCGAATACGGCGGCGCGGCGATTTACGTCGCCGAACACGCCCCGAAGAATAAGCGCGGATATTATACGTCATGGATCCAGACCACCGCCACGCTCGGCCTGTTCATGGCGCTGTTGCTGATCCTCGGCATCCGCACGTACCAGGGCGAACCGACATTCGCCGCCTGGGGCTGGCGCATTCCGTTCCTGCTCTCGGTCGTGCTGCTCGCGGTTTCGATCTGGATCCGGTTGAAGCTTCAGGAATTGCCACTCTTCCGCAAGATGGTGGAAGAAGGCAAGCAGTCCAAGCGTCCGCTGACCGAAGCCTTCGGCCAGTGGGACAACGCCAAGATCGCGATCTTTGCGCTGCTCGGCGCCACCGCCGGCGAAGCGGTCGTCTGGTACGGCGGACAGTTCTACGCACTGTTCTTCCTGCTGCTGACCGCGAAGGTGCCCGGCGTGACGACGTCAATTCTGATCGCGACCTCGCTCGCGCTCGGCACGCCGTTCTTCATCCTGTTCGGCTGGCTGTCCGACAAGATCGGCCGCAAGCCGATCATCCTGGCGGGCTTTGCCCTGGCGGTCGTGACCTACTTCCCGATCTTCCAGGGGCTGATCCACTTCACCAATCCGAAGCTCGAGGCAGCGCTCGCCTCCGCGCCGGTGACGGTGACCGCAGATCCGTCCGAATGCTCGTTCCAGTTCAACCCGGTTGGCACCGCCAAGTTCACCACCTCGTGCGACATCGCCAAGTCGGCGCTGGTCTCCCGTTCGGTGAACTATCAGAACGAAGCGGCGCCTGCGGGGACGAAGGCCACCGTGAAGGTCGGCGATCAGACCCTGTCTGCAACGGCGCCTGACTTCGCCAAGCAACTCGGTGACGCCATCACCAAGCACGGCTATCCGCCGAGCGCCAATCCGGCGGAGATCAACTACCCGATGACGATCCTGTTGCTGACCATCCTGGTGATCTACGTCACCATGGTGTACGCGCCGATCGCCGCCTGGCTGGTTGAGCTGTTCCCGACCCGCATCCGGTACTCGGGACTGTCGCTGCCCTATCACATCGGCAACGGCTGGTTCGGCGGCTTCCTGCCGGCGACCGTCTTTGCCATCGTGGCCGCGACCGGCAATATCTACTCCGGTCTGTGGTATCCGATCGTGGTGGCGGCGATGAGCTTTGTGGTCGGGCTGATCTTCCTGCCCGAGACCAAGGATCGCGACATCTCCAAGATCTAACGGCCGGCCGCCGCGTCGGCGGCCCCCGCCAAGACCTGAGACGCCCCGCACAGACCGTGCGGGGCGTCTTGCTATGTCGGCAACCCCACGCGCTTTGGCGGCGCGCTTTGGCTTGTGGCAGGCGCGCGACGCTGATACCTGTGACCGAAACCGGGAAGCCGGGTTAGCTCAGCGGTAGAGCAGTCGCTTTGTAAGCGAAAGGTCGGGAGTTCAATCCTCTCACCCGGCACCAATAAAAACTAAGACCTAGCGCCATCTCGCCTGCCCCAGCATATGCCGGACGCATCATGATATAGAGCAATTCGCCCTGCTCGGCGGCCGCTAGGCTCACTTTGATGATCGCATTATTGGCGGATATTCACGGCAACCGCGAAGCGCTGACGGCCTGTCTCGCCGATGCCGAACGCAGGAACGCCGATCGGTACGTATTTCTCGGCGATCTGGTCGGCTACGGCGCCGATCCAGGCTGGGTCGTTGACCGCGTAACGGAATATGCTGGGCGCGGCGCGCTCGCGATCCTCGGCAATCACGACTCCGCGGCGGCCGGCGCAGACGAGTCGATGAACGACACTGCGCAGCAGGCGATCGAATGGACCCGCCGGCAATTGAGCGCGGCGCAACGCGGTTTTCTCGAAAACCTTCCGGTTTCCATCGCGGACGGCGCGCGGCTTTATGTCCACGCCAGCGCCTATCAGCCGCGTGAGTGGCATTACGTGCTCGATAGCCATTCCGCGCGCCAAAGCATCGGCGCGACACCCGCGCATCAGACGTTCTGCGGCCATGTCCACGTGCCGGCGCTCTATCACCTGTCGCTGACCGGCAAGCTCATCGAGTTCACGCCCACCGCCGGGATGGCCATTCCCCTTCTGCATGGCCGGCGCTGGCTGGCTGTCCTTGGTGCGGTCGGTCAGCCGCGCGACCACAACCCGGCTGCCTGTTACGCCCTGCTCGACGAGACGCAGAACACGGTCACCTATATTCGCGTACCCTATGACGTCGCATCCGCAGCGCGGAAGATCCGCGAGGCCGGCCTGCCGGCGGTGCTCGCCGCGCGCATCGAGCAGGGCTACTAATGAGCCGGCAGCTCGCACCGGGTGACACGATCGGCGGCTTCCATCTGACCGATAAATTCCATCACGGCGGCCTCGGCACGCTGTGGAAGGTGTCGCGCCCGGACATTTCCGAGCCGCTGGTCATGAAATTGCCGTTCCTGCTGCCCGGCGAAGACCCGCTTTCGATCGTCAGTTACGAAACCGAACAAATGATCCTGGCGCGGCTCTCCGGCCCGCATGTGCCTGCATTCGTCGCGGCCGGCGATTTCAACGATCCGTATCTCGTCATGGAATTGATCCCGGGGCAGTCGCTCAAGGAGCGCCTGCCGGACCTTCCATTGCCGCCCGAGGATGTTGCCGACCTCGGCGCCCGCATCGCCGACGCACTGGAGGATCTGCACAAACAACGCGTCCTGCATCTCGACATCAAGCCGAGCAACATCATGATCCGCGACAGCGGCAAGGCAGTGCTGCTCGACTTCGGCCTCTCCCGTCATCTCGATTTGCCGGATCTGCCCGCCGAAGAGCTTGAAGGCCCGATCGGCACCGGCGCCTATGTCGCGCCCGAGCAGGTGCTCGGCACGCGCCACGATCCCCGTAGCGACCTCTTTTCGCTCGGCGTGCTGCTCTATTTCTTCGCCACCGGAAAGCGGCCCTTTGGCGAGCCCCGCACCGTGGCGCAATGGCGCAAGCGCCTCACGGCCGCGCCCGCTCCGCCGCGCCGGCTGCGGCCGGAGCTGCCGCCTTGGTTGCAGGAGATCATCCTGCATTGCCTCGAGGTCGACCCGCGCGACCGCTATCAAAGCGCGGCGCATTTGGCCTTCGACCTGCGCCATCCTGAGCTGGTGCCGCTGACGGCGCGCGCCGAACGCACCGGCCGAGGCAGCCTGCTTGCGGCCTTTGTGCGCTGGATGAGACAGGCCCGCACGCGTACCAAATTCATGCCCGAGCCGGCGACGACCAAGGACTCCGCTTCGATCATCATGGTCGCGGTCGACCTTGCCGAGGACTATGCATTGCTGGCTGCCGCGCTCGCGCGCGCCGTCGAGCGGCTTGCGGCGGGAGAACCCGACGCGCGCATCGCCTGCCTCAACGTGCTCAAGCTTCCGCGCCTCATGCCGACCCAGACCGAAGACGCCGAGGGCCGCAACCTGCACCTTCTGCGCCTTGCCGAACTCAAGCATTGGGGGTCGCCGCTGGCGAAGTTGCCGAACCAGGTGACCTTCCATGTGATCGAAGCGCTCGACCCGGCCTCTGCGATCATCGAATTCGCCAGCCGCAACAATGTCCGCCATGTCGTCGTTGGGGCCCGCATGTCGTCGGCGCTGCGCCGCTATCTCGGCAGCGTATCGGCCAAGGTCGTCGCCGAGGCGCCGTGCTCGGTCACTGTCGTGCGGGTCTGAGAGGCGGGGCCACCGGTCATTGTTTCTTCCGGGGGCGCGGCTTGCGCGCCGTTTGGCGGGAACGCGCGGCGGCTGCGGGCGATTCATAGAAAGTGTTCTCCGCGCAGTAGCCGCCGGTGCCACGGGCCGTGAGCATGCATTGTTCGTAGGTCGTAAATCCGCAATTGGCGCCCGCGCCATCCGCAAAATTCGCGCACCATGGATATTCCACCGCCCCGGCGGGCGTGACGAACCCGGCCGCCAAGGGAAGACCCAAGGCAAGTCCGGCCAGCAAAAACAGCAATGGCCTCATAACGGCTCCCTGCCCGCGCGTGCCTTTAAATCAATGCCGGACCGCGCTGGTTATTCCACGTCAGGGTGACACCGCAGGCCCGCCTGGCGGCCGGGTCAATCGGGCACCCGGCACCGGGTAACCGCCGTCCTGGCCGGCACAAAATCGGGTTTTTTGCAGCGCCCGGGACCTTGTGACGCGGTGACCGACTGTGCAAGACTATTGGCGTTAGTACTACTCTGGAGATCAAGACATGCCGCAGGGCACCGTAAAGTGGTTCAATCCGACCAAGGGCTACGGCTTCATCCAACCGCAGGAAGGCGGCAAGGATGTTTTCGTTCACATCTCGGCGGTTGAACGTGCCGGCCTCACGACATTGAACGAAGGCCAAGTCGTTCAGTTTGAGCTCGTCGAAAATCGCGGAAAGACATCCGCGGAGAACCTCAAGGTCAAGTGACGCGGCGCCCGCGCTTACTTTCGGCCTCTTTGATCTGACATCGCGCCGCCGAGCTGAAAGGCCCGGCGGCTGTGGCGCGCTCGCTCGCTAGCGCGTCAGGCGCGCCAGCTCGGGAAACGGCGCGTAAGCCGCGTCCTTGCAAAAAGGCTGCGCCTCCTTGCCATCGACAAAGCGGTCGAGCTTGCCGGAAATGTAGACGGCGGCGCCGTCTTTGACGCCGGCATATTTGCCGCTTTCGTTGCGCGCGTTGTAGCGCACGCAGGCGACGTAGCGGTCGCCGGGGCCTGCCTTCTTGAGCGCCGGCTGCGTTACCCCGGCATCGCGAATATGGGTCGGATCGTTGAGATAGGTGCGCAGGAACGCCAGCAGGTCCTGCTTGTAGTTCGGCGGCACCACGTTCTGCGCATTCCAGCGCGCCTCAAGCTCGGCCGCGCTCGGCCCGACGTCGGTCGAGCAGGCCGCAAGCAGGAGCACAGCCGGTAAGGCCAGCCATCGCATTCTCAATCCCCGCATTGCCATAACCGCGCCCCCGTTGGCGATCATAGCGATAAGGCCGCCGGGCCGTGAATAGGTAAAGCCCACCCGGTGTTGCAATATCGGGGGGCGTCCAAAGAATGTGGCGGAGAACACCATGCCAACCCTGACGCGCCGCTCGTTTATCGCCGCCAGCGCAATGGCAGGCACCGCCGCGGCGCTGTCGCGCCCGGCTGCGGCAGCCGCGCCCAAGGCCCCCATGCAGGGCCCGGGCGCCTATCGCTACAAGCTCGGCGACTATCAACTGACCGCGCTGTACGACGGCACCTGGTTCGTGCCGATCGACGACAAGTTCGTCCACAATGCCTCCGCCACGCAGGTCAACGACGCGCTTGCCGCGGCCTTCCTGCCACCCAGCGTGCTGCCGGTGTCGTTCACCGCGCTGCTGGTGAACACCGGCGCGAAACTGGTGTTGATCGACACCGGCACCGCCGGGCAGATCGCCGCCACGGCCGGCGTGATGCTCGACAATCTCAAATTCGCCGGTGTCGCCCCGGCAAACATCGACACGATTCTGATCTCGCATTTCCATCCCGACCACATCGACGGCATCAAGACCAAAGACGGCGCCAAGGTGTTTCGCAATGCCGAGATCCTGGTGCCGGAGCCGGAATGGGCGTTCTGGATGGACGACGCCAACATGGGCCGCTTCGACGGCGTGGTGCACAAATATTTCCTCAATGCGCGGCGCATCTTCAGCGACATTGCCGGCGAGGTGCGCCGCTTCAAGCCCGGCGCCGAAGTCGCGCCCGGCATCGTGTCGGTCCCCGCGTACGGCCACACGCCAGGCCACACCGCCTTTGCCGTCCACTCCGGCAACCAATCGCTGCTGGTCATGAGCGACACCGCGCGCGAGCCTTGGCTGTTCGTGCGTCACCCGGAGTGGCAGCCGGGCTACGACATGGACGGGCCGCTGGCGGCGAAGGCGCGCACCGATATGCTCGACCGCGCGGCCGCCGACCGCATGCTGGTCGAGGCCTATCACTTCCCCTTCCCGGCCTGCGGCCACATCGTCAAGAGCGGCTCAGGGTTCGATCTCGCGCCGGTGATGTGGGCGCCGCTTTGAGCTAAACGCAGGCGCGATCAAGGCGCGGGGTTGAGTTGAATGCCTGAGATGCCCGCCGCGACATTGGCTCCTGTCTGCCCGCTGACCGAAACCGGTTGCAACATGAAAGAATTCTGGAAACCGCCGACCAAAACATTGGTGCCGAGGCCGGCGGCCACAGTCACCTCGGCAGTCGCGCCGGCGTAGCCGCCGGCAAGCGCGCCGCGGCCGCCCTGATTGACCGGCGCCCACACTGCCCAGGCAATCGTTTTGGTATCGGTGATCCCAATGTCGGCGCCGATGATGATGATATTCCCGCTATAACGTTCGCTCCAGCCGTCGACCGACTGGTATTGGCAGCTCATGCTCTTGTTCGAGCCGATGATCAAGCCGACGCCCGGCGCGACCTGGCAGGTGAGCCCGCCGACGCGGATGCGCGACGACTGCGCCTGCGCCGGTGCGGCAGCCAATGCAGCGAGCGCGAGTGCTGCCAGTGTGAATACGAACTTCCTCATTTAGGCCTCCTTGGTTGATTTTTGTCGGTTACATCTTCGAGAGCGTCGCGACGTCGACGGCGTTGGCATAAGCGAGCTTGGTCTCGGCATCGGCCGAGCCCTGCACGTTGACCACGAATTTGTTGCCGACCACGATAATGACGTCGCCGTCTTGGTTCTGCAGCGCGCGCAGGCCGCCGACCTTGACCAGCTTGCCCATGGCGCCGGCCAGCGCCGGATTGTTCAACAGCGTGGCGAATTGCATCAGCATGGCGGAATCGCCGGTGATGGAGATTTCGACGTGGTCGCCTTTGGCGTTGGAATAGCTGCGGCTGGCGGACGAGGCGCCGCCGAACATGACGGCGCCGATCGCCTGCGCCTGCGCCTTTTCGGCGGTCCAGCCGGGCAGCGCCGCCGGCAGCAGCTTGACGAAGCCTTCGGCGTTCTTTTGCCCGATGAGCTGCGAGGCGAGATCGAGCTGCTGCTTGGCATTGGCCATGTCGCCTGCCTGGTAGGCCTTGTGGGCCTGGTCCATGGCATCGAGGATGTCGTCGGCGGCAATGGCGGGAATTGCCGCAACGGTAACAACCAGCGCAGCGAGCGCGATGCGAATAAAGCTCATAGTAGCCCCCCGAGATTCGCAAATTATAGCGCAAATCGCGGGGGGCCGGGAAACGGCGCAAGCTCAATTCGTCAGGCGAACCCCGCCAAACGCGCCAAAGCCCGTCTGGTCGAAGCCGATGGGCTCTTCGTAGTGGCGGTTGAACAGATTATCGATGCGCCCGAAAATCTCGACGTGCTTGTCGATCCTATAATTGGCCGCGAGATTAACGAGGGTATAGGCGGATGAATCCTCTCTTGGGACCGACCCGTCGCGGTTGAATTCAACCGCCGAACCGACGTGCAGCACGGTTGTGGACAAATTGAATTGCTCCGTCGGAGACCAGATTGCGGTCAAGCTCTCTTTGTTGCCCGGGCGATTGCGCAGACCGAGGTCGGTCGTTTCGTCGCGCGTCACGATGGTCGTGTAGTCGGCGCGCAATTTCAGCTGGTCGGTCACGGCAACGGAGGCAAAAGATTCCGTGCCGTGCGTGGTCGCCTGCCCGACGTTCACGTAGGTAGAATGTAAACGTCGTCGGATCGAACGTGTTGTTGATGAGATTGCGGATGTCGTTGCGGAAGTAGGTGACGCCGAAGCTGATCCGATCATGCAGCAGCGGCTGTTCGAAGCCGTAGTCGTAGCCTTTGCTGGTTTCCGGCCGCAGATTGGGATTGGAGACGGAGCTGAAAGACGGATTGTTGACGTAAAGCTGCGTGAGCGTCGGCGCCTTGAAGCCGGTGCCGTAGGTTGCCTTCAGCTTGGTTTCCGTCATCGGGACGATAAAAGCCGGCGCAACGCGCCAGGTCGAGTGCGGCCCGAAGGTGTCGTTGTCGTCATAACGAGCGTTCGCGGCCAGGAAGAAACGCTTGGCAAATTCCGACTGCAGTTCGACATAGCCGGCCTTGTTGCCGGTCGACGCATAGGTCGTCGTCTGCGTGAAGTTGCCGAAAGGCACGTCTGTTACGCCGGTCGAATTCGTTCGCAACGACTGCGTTCTCCCGCTCCAGCCCAAAGACGAGCGTTTGCCCTTCCGCCAGCTTTGCCTCGCCGCGCCAGTCGTATTTCATCCGCTCGCCGACATTGGTGATCGGCGGCCCCACCATCGGCGACAGAAAACCGTTATTGGCGGCGAAGTCCGAATTGGGGTTGAGACGTCCAGTCCCATTGGTTGGTGTAATTGACGCCGAAATAATTTTTGAAGCGTCCTCGAACAGCGACCAGACCACCTCGCCGCGGCTGTAAAGATTATGATTGCGTTGCGTGCTCTGCAACGCCTCGGGATAGCTAGGCGGAGGGAAATTAAACGTTTCGCCGGTGAAGCCGAGCTTGGCGTCGGTGTATCGGGCCACCCCATTCACGCTCAGCTGGTCGGTCAATTTGACGCCGAGCTTGGTCGAATAGGTCCGGTTGTCGTACCGGTCGTTGTTTCTTGCCTCGCCCGGCGCGAGGAGATGCAGCGGCGTGACCGGCGTCGCACTCGAACGGTAATGCAAGACGTTGAATGCGTAATTGAAGTTGTCTTGCGAGCCGCGCACGCCGAGGGTCTGGTTGAAGGTTCCGAACGAGCCGCCTTCGGCCATGGCGGTGACTTTGGGCGGCCCCTCGCCTTTTTTGGTCGTGATCGAAATCACGCCGCCGATCGCGTCCGAGCCATACAGGCCGCTTTGCGGGCCGCGCAGCACCTCGATGCGTTCGATGTCGCCGGCGAGCAGATGCCCGAAGTCGAACGCCCCGTTGGTGATGCTCGGATTGCCGACATCGATGCCGTCGATCAACACCTTGACGTGGTTGGCGTTGGTTCCGCGAATGAACACGGACGTCTGGCCGCCGGGCCCGCCGGTTTGCACAACGTCAATTCCCGGCACTTGCTTGAGCGCATCGGGCACCGTTCTCAATTGTCTTTGTTCGAGATCGTCGGCGGTGATCACCGTCACCGAATTGGCGACCTCGTTGACCGGCGTCGGCACCGTCGTCGCGCTGACGACGATCTGCGGCAGCGTGACTTGGTTGGTATTTTGGATTGCATCTTGCGCTTGCGCCGGCTGAGCAAGCAACGCCATCAGCGCGAGCGCGCCGGCCAGCCGTGTTTTCGTCCCCATGACACAACGTTCCTTCGTTTGCGCCCGCGTGAAATGCGGACGCATCGGGTGAGACCAAGCCCGATGCGAAGGACACGGAAACGAAACACGCAAAAACGCCTGCGCGCACCGCCTATCGTGTCGAATGTCGTGGGAGTTTGAGCTCTCACGGCCTTCGCACCGGCATTGACGTCACCGCTGCGAAAGACCGCTCCGTATGGACGCCCCGTCCACCGGTTGGGTGACCGTGCTGGCAGGTCTCCTGGCTCGCGGGTCGTTGCTCAAGGTGCGTCCGGCCTTCCCAGTTGCCCAGTGGCCTTCGACGCGAGCTCGCCGCTTACAGTTACGGGGGTAGCCACGGATTGCTGCAAAGTGAGCAGCTTCCGTGTTCCCTCTTTCGTCCCCGGGTTTTGCCCGGGGAACCAGCACGTTGAAATGTTCCTCCTGCCAGAAATCCAAGTCAAGCGGCCCATTGCAATTGGGCCGGTTTGACGCCCGCTACCCTGTGCAAATTTTATTCCCGGCCGCGGACTATTCGCCGTTCACAATTTGTTTTTTCCTGCGTGATGGTGATTCGGCGTATCGTTTCCGCCAGTACCGCCTCTTTTGAAGAAAGGCCCTGCAATGAACATGACCCTTGCGCTCCGCCGCCTTGGCATTCTCGCCGCCGCCGCTTTGCTGGCGACGGCCGTCGGCATGAAGCCGCTCCACGTCTACGCCATGGGCACCGACAATCCGCCGCCGCCGACCGATGACGGCAAGAAGAAAAAGAAGAAGAACAACGCCGTCGAGCAGCAACAGCAGCAGCAGGCCGATGCGAAATTCCTGCGCGACTATCGCGCCGCGCGCGAAATCATCCTCGCCGGCAATTACCAGGGCGGCATCGCCGCCATGCACGCGCTCGGCCACGACGAGCACGCCGACGTCGCCAATTACATCGGCTACGCCTATCGCAAGCTCGGCGACTACAAGGACTCGCAAGTTTGGTACGAGGCCGCGCTGAAAGCCGACCCCAACCATGTGCGCACCTGGTCGTATTACGGCATGTGGCAGATGGAACAGGGCAACCGGCTCAAGGCGCTCGACGATCTGCAGAAGGTCAACCTGATCTGCGGCAATACCTCGTGCGAGGAATACCGCCAGCTCAAGGCCGTGATCGACGGCAAGGCCAGTTATTAATGGCCAGCTACTAGTTTCGTTGCCGACGTCAGTGCGTGATCGCCGGGGCGTAAAGCTCCGGCGGTTGCGTTTCAAGGGGCGGCCTTCGCCTCCTCCAGAATCCAGCGGTAATAATCGGCGTCGACGCTTTCCACCGGCAGCACCATGATCGCCGGCACGGCGTAGCTGTGCAGCGCCTTGACCTCCTGGCGCACCGCTTCCGCGAGCGAGGCACGTGTCTTGACCAGCATGACCGCCTCCTCGGCGCGCTCGATCTTTCCTTCCCACCAATAATGCGAAATCATTCCGGGCACGATATTGACGCAGGCCGCCAGCCGTTTTTCGACGATCGCGCGCCCGGCCCGCTCCGCCTCGACAATCGAGGGCCAAGTCGTATAGACGAGCACGGCGCGTTCCATCGTTTTCGGCCCCTTCATGAGCACCCGCGGCGCCAAGCAGATCGCCTTTGTTGCCGCCTCCACGCCCGAGGCGCGCGAGGCCTATGCGAGTCTGGAAAAGCGCTACGGCAATGTCGAGCCCGCCTCCGCCGACGTGATCGTGGCGCTCGGCGGCGACGGGCTGATGCTGCAAACCCTGCACAAGTTCATGAATTCCGGCAAGCCGATCTACGGCATGCATCGCGGCACCGTCGGCTTCCTGATGAACGACTTCGTGCTCGACGGGCTGCCCGAGCGCATCGCCGCCGCGCACATGACGGTGATTCATCCGCTGGTGATGCGCGCGCGCGACGCGGCCGGCCGCACGCACGAACACCGCGCCATCAACGAAGTGTCGCTGTTCCGCCAGAGCGCGCAGGCCTCGCACTTGCGCATCCTGATCGACGGCAAGGAGCGGCTGGCCGAGCTGGTCGCCGACGGCATGCTGGTGGCAACACCCGCCGGCTCCACCGCCTATAACCTGTCGGTGCAGGGACCGATCATCCCGATCAACGCGCCGATGCTGGCGCTCACCCCGATCAGCCCGTTCCGCCCGCGGCGCTGGCGCGGCGCGCTGCTGCCCGACAAGGCCAAGGTGACGATCGAGGTGCTCGACGCCGACAAGCGCCCCGTCGCCGCGGTTGCCGACCACGACGAGGTGCGCTCGGTGCGCAGCGTCGACATTTCGATGGATCACAGCTGTTCGATCAACATGCTGTTCGATCCCGGCCATAATCTCGACGAGCGGATTTTGCGCGAGCAATTCGGGTTCTAGGAATGAGCAAGGCGTTCGAGTTTTCGGTCAACGGCAAAGCCGTCAGCGTTTCACCCGCCAACGAAGAGACGCCGCTGCTCAACGTGCTGCGCAATGAGCTCGGGCTGATGGGCACGCGCTTCGGCTGCGGGCTCGAGCAATGCGGCTGCTGCATGGTGCTGATCGACGGGCAGCCGGAAAAGTCCTGCGCCAAGCCGGTGTGGAGCGTCGCGGGCAAAACGATCACGACGATCGAGGGCCTCGGCACCGAGGCCAAACCGCATCCGCTGCAGCAAGCCTTTCTCGACGAGCAAGCCGGGCAATGCGGCTATTGCCTGTCCGGCATTCTGGTGTCGGCCAAGGCGCTGCTCGACAGCAATCCGGAGCCGACGCGCGCCGAGATCGCCGAAGCGCTCGACGGCAACATCTGCCGCTGCGGCTCGCATAACCGCATCTTGCGCGCGGTCGAGAAGGCCGCCGCCGTCATGCGCGGAGCGGCACGATGAACGCGCCACTACCCGGCCCGCTCGGCGACAACCCCAGCCTCGACCGCTGGGTGGCCTTTCCATCGCCCGGCAAGGTGACGATCTTCACCGGCCGGGTCGAATTCGGCCAGGGCATGCTGACCGCCATGGCGCAAATCGCCGCCGACGAACTCGATGTCGCCATTGCCCGCATCACGGTGACGTCCGGCGACACCGAATTGACGCCCAACGAGGGCTACACGGCCGGCAGCCTGTCGATGCAGGCGGGCGGTGTCGCGCTGGCGCAGGCCTGCGCCGAAGTGCGCGCATTGTTCCTCGCGCAAGCCGCCAAGGTTATCGGCTGCCCGGCGAGCGAGCTTTCGATCGGCGACGGCAAATTCTTGCGCAGCGGCAAATCGACCGGGCAGGATTACTGGACGCTCGCCGCCGCCGTCGATCTTGCCGTCAAGGCCAACGGCGCCGCCAAGCGCAAAGCCGTCACCGAACTGAAGACCGTCGGCGTGAGCCAGGCGCGGCTCGATCTGCCGGCGAAAGTGTTCGGCCGGGCCACTTTCATCCACGACATGACAATCGACGGCATGCGGCACGCGCGCGTGCTGCGCCAGCCCAATCGCGGCGCGACGCTTGCCGCCGTCGATGAAACCGCGATCAAGCGCGCCGCCAAAGGCACGATCGAATTTGTGCGCAACGGCAACTTCCTCGCCATTCTCGGCGACGACGAGGCAGCCCTCGACGCCGCCGCCTTGGCCGCGGCCAATCACGTCACCTGGCAGAACGTCGAGAAACCGGCGCCGCTGCAGCAGGAAGCCAACTGGCTGCTGCAACGCCCGTCCATCGACCGCGTCATTGGCGCGCCGGAACCGGCAGACGCGCAAGGCCGCGAGCGTTTCGAAGCGACCTACACCAAGCCGCTATATCGCGCACGCCTCCGTGTCGCCGTCCTGCGGGCTCGCGCTCTACAAAGACGGCCATCTCACGGTGTGGACGCATTGCCAGGGCGTCTACCCGTTGCGCGGCGCGCTCGCGCGCACGCTCAAGCTCGACGCCTCCGCCATCACCGTGCATCACGTGCAGGGCGCCGGCTGCTACGGCCACAACGGCGCCGACGACGCCGCCGCCGACGCCGCCATCGTCGCCGTCGCCAGAGCCCGGCGTACCCATCCGCATACGCTGGCGGCGCGAGGAGGAATTCGTCTACGAGCCGAAGGCGCCCGCCATGGTCGTGAAGGTGCGCGCACTGGTCGGACCCGACGGCAAGCCGTCCGACTGGACCGCCGAAATCTGGAGCGGCACGCATGCCGGCCGGCCGGGCCACGGCAGTCCCCTGCTCGGCGGCGAGGCGCTGCCCGATCCCCTGCCCTTGCCGCCGCCGAGCGACGTGCCGGAAGCTGGCGGCGGCGGCGCCACGCGCAATGCCGAGCCGCTCTACGACATCGCCGCCAAGCGCATCATCCATCATCTGGTGCCGGAGACGCCGGTGCGCGTCTCCTCGCTGCGCGGCCTTGGCGCCATGTCGAACGTGTTCGCACTCGAATGCGCCATCGACGAGTTGGCCGAGCGTGCCGGTCAGGACCCGGTCGCCTATCGTTTGTCGATCACGTCCGATCCGCGCGCCCGCGCGGTGATCGAGAAGGCCGCCAGCATGGCCAAGTGGCAGGCCGGCGCGCCCTCCGGCACCGGCGCGCGGCCGCGGCTTTGCCTTTTCGCGCTACAAGAACCGCGCCGGCTACGCCGCCATGGTGGTCGAGCTCGATGTGGACGAGGACATCCGTCTCCGTCACGTCTGGTGCGCGGCCGATGCCGGCCTGGTGGTCAATCCCGACGGCGTCATCAACCAGATCGAGGGCGGCATCATCCAGTCGGCAAGCTGGGTGCTCAAGGAGCAAGTGCGCTTCGACGACGGGGTCTCCTCGATCGACTGGCTCACTTATCCGGTGCTGAAATTCAGCGAGGTGCCGGAGATCGACATCGAACTCATCAACACGCGCGATCCCGCCCCGCTCGGCGTCGGCGAAGTGACCGCCGGGCCGACCGCGGCGGCCATCGGCAACGCCGTCTCGCACGCGCTCGGCGCCCGCATCCGCGACCTGCCGCTGACGCGCGAGCGCGTCATGGCGGCGCTGTTGACGACTTGAGGCGTGCGGCTTTCCACGGCGGGGACTCAGATGCTAGCTTGCCCTCCTGGAGGGGACGGAATGACAGCCAAGGCCCGAATTGCCGTTGCGCTCGCGATGGCCTGCGGTCTGTCCGCATGCGGCACGGGCCCCGGCCTCACCGGCAACTCGACCGGCGGCATCATTCCCTGGAGCCCGGAAAATCAGGCCAACGCCCGCGGTTACGCCGAAGAGCATTGCGGGGCTTATGGCAAGGTTCCCGAAATAGGCCGTATTTACGCGCGTCCCGGCGAATACATCAGCTTCACCTGTCACTTCGCCAATGACGGCCCCAGCTTCCGCTATTCGCACTAAAGCGCCCGGCCGCCTTATCCTAAACCATTCCTTAACGACGCCCCGTTAGCCTTGGAACACGACGGTATCGGGCTGGCTGTGCCCGGGGCCCGGGGCAGCATGGTCCGCATCGACTTCAATCGTCTGCGTTTCCTCGTCATCGACGACAACGCCCATATGCGCCGGATTCTGCGCACGCTGCTGCACGGCTTCGGCGCGCGCGAAGTCTACGAGGCGGAAGACGGCGCGGCCGGGCTGGAAGCCTTCACCCATTACGTCCCCGACATCGTGATCACCGACTGGGCGATGCCGATCTTCGACGGCCTCGAGCTGACGCAGATGATCCGCCAGCCGGGCGCCAATTCGAACCCTTACGTCGCCATCATCATGCTCACCGGTCATTCCGAGAAGAAGCGCGTGACCTCCGCGCGCGACGCCGGCATCACCGAATTCCTCGCCAAGCCGATCTCGGCCAAGGGGCTCTATCAGCGCATCGTCAACGTGGTCGCCAATCCGCGCTCCTTCATCAAGACCAAGACCTATTTCGGCCCCGACCGGCGCCGCAACGTCAATTCGAATTATGTCGGCCCCGAACGCCGCAAGGGCGGCAAGGCCGACGTCATCCGGCAGGTGCCCCTGCTGGACAAAGTCCGTGCCCCAAGCTGACAAAGGAACGCTCGCTATGGCTCCCCGCAAGGACACCGCGGCCGTCGCCACCTTCGGCGACCACGAGGTCATTACGCCGGAAAACAAGCTGCGCCACGTCGTCTCCGAGCGGCCGCTGGCTCCCGGCGAAGACGATCCGGTCGCGCGCGCGGAAAAAGCGCTGGCCGAACTCTCGACCGAGTTCTCCTCCTGGATGGAGGCCGAATGCGAGCGCCTCGACAAGGCGCGGCATGACCGTCATCAGAAACCGTTTCACCAAGGCCAATAAGGAGGCGCTGTTTCACGCCGCCCACGACATCAAGGGCGAAGCCGCCACCTTCGGCTATCCGGCGGTGGCCTCGGCCGCCGACAGCCTGTGCCGGCTGATCGAGCACACGCCCGACTCCAACCGCATTCCGCTCAAGCTGGTCGACCAGCACGTCGACGCGGTGCGCGCGATCTTCCGCGAATATGCCCGCTCCGACGCCAAGGAACTCGCCGCCTCGCTGACCACCCGGCTGCGCGAAGTCACCGACGAATTCCTCGTGCACGAAAATAAGGATCGGCCCGAGGTGCTCGAGCAGATCATCGGGTCTTCAGCCCCGTCGATCGTTCCGGAAAGCTGATTTAGGCGACCAGCCGGGTCTCTTCGACGAGCGGCGCCCGGCGCGGCCGTCGAATCGTCGGCCACCAGATCCTCGCAGAACATGCGCGCTTCCTCGCGCGCGGCCTCGACCGCGAAGCGCCGCAGCAGCGCCAGCAGCGTCATGTCGGCGCCGCGCCCATTGTTGATCTCTTGCGCGCAAGCCGCCAGCACGCGCTCGACCATGCGCCGCTTGAGCCGCGCCGCCCCGCCCTGCTCGCCCAGCAGCACGCCCTCGCGCATGGCGGTGAGCGCCTCGCGGAACGCAGGGTATGCGATGACGGGCAGCCCGGCCTTGCCGTAGAGCGCGCGGAAGCCGGAAATGTTGTTGTCGTGGATGTAGCTGGCGGCGCGCTCGAGCGGCACGCCGGACAGTTCGGCCAGCGCCTCCTCGAACAGCACCACATTGCCGGAGAGCAGCGCGCGCAGGATCATGCCGGCGGTCAATTGCCCGGACGAGCGCAGGTGCTGCACCAGTTCGCCGACCTCCTCGTAAGGCGTGTCGGCGGCGAGCGCGACGGTCGCCTTCTCGCAGGCTTCACGCGCCGCATATTCGGCATGTTCCGGTCCCAGCCATTGCCGCGCGGTGACGAAGCCGGCGAGCGTCTGCGACAGCTTGGTCAGCAGCGCCTGGCGCGTCGCCATCGGCAGATCGGCGCGCGCCAACAGGTTTTCGCGGATCGGCGCCAGATGACCGAAGCGCTCGACCATGCGGTCGATGGAGAACGGCGCGATCTCGGCGTCGGGGTTTTCGAGCAACGTCAGGCAAGCCTGCGCCGAGGCGACCTCCGCGATGGCCGCGGCAAGCGAGCACGCCAGCATGGCGCGTGACGCGATCGCGACCTGCGCTTCCGGATGCGCGGTGGCGATGAGATCGACCAGATCGTCTTCGCTCAACAGCGGCGAGCGTGACAGCACCGGGATCGCGATCTCCGGCTGATCGGCGGCGAGCGCATGGACCACCACGCGCGGCGCCTTCTGCGCCGAGGCGAACACCTCGGCCAGCGCGCGCCGCACCAGCGGCGAAGGATCGTCGAGCAGCATGATCATCGCGCCTTCGGCGGCGGCGAGATCGTCGGCGGACAGATCGGAATGGAGATAGGCGCGCGCCAGCGCGGAGGTGGCTTCGGCCCGTTCACCGGGCGGAGCATGACGGACCCACTGCAAAAACTGACGAACAATCATGACCGAACCGACGCGACAAATGCACCGCCTCAACTGGGACGGCAGGCGAGAGCCTATGCCGGGAGCCTTAACAAAGCGTTCACCATAGAAATTGAGCGAGTGTTAACGACGTTTTCCCGCTCAGACCTTGCCGCCGATCGACTTGCGCAACGGCGGCGGTGCGTCGCGGAACAGGTCGAGCAGTTTCGACGGCTCGCCGGCCGCCTGCGTCTCGGCCAAGGTCCCGGCCTTGGCCGCGCCCCACAGCGTGTTCACCGCCTGCGACACCCCGCCCTGCGGACGGTCGGTGAACATGGCCTGGAACAGCGGCCGGCTGTCGGCCGGCACCGGCGGCGGCGGTCGTTGCGCGCAGATGCGTAAGCTTGCGCGTAGGCCTGCGCGACGGCCGCGGTATCTTGCGGCGCCACCGTCCGCCCGTTCGGCGCAAAGGCGAGCGCGCGCGCGACGTCGTAGCGGCCGGTCAGCTTGCTATAGACCGCGGCGGCGGCGGCGGGACGGCCGGCGCGGTCGTAGAAAATGCTGGGATTGGCGGCGGCGGCCTGCGGAAACATCGCGGCCGCATTGGCATTGGGCTGGCTCGAGGAAGCGGCAATCAGCTTGGCGGCGCCGTCCGGCCCGAGGAAATGCGCGATGTAGAGCTCGCCCTCCGAGGGCGCGCGCCCGATCGCGGCATTGAGCTGGGCGGCGTTGGTGCGCGTGAAGGCGCCCGCCATGGTCGCGCTCACGGCCGGATCGGCGCGCAGCCGCATGATCGCCGCGCGCGCGGCCGGATCCGGCACGTCGTAGCGGCCGTCCGCGCCCTGCACGATCGCTCCGGCATAGCGCGAAAAGCCGAGCGCAGGCCCGGCGTTCTTCATGGTGGCGAGCCAGGTCTGGTCGATGAACTGATAGAGCCCCTTGGCCGAGGAGGTCGTTGCCTGCGCCGCCGGATTGAGATTGGATTCGATCTGCGCGGTGGTGAGCAGATATTCGAAGCTGGTGCCGGTCGAGCGCGCGGCATCGCGGATGGCGCCCGCAACCGGGGGCCCCGCGCCGCCATTGATGGAAAAGATCGCCATGGAGCTAAATTGGGCTATAGGCCTTCGCGCGCCCTGTGGACCGTGGGGTATTATGGTAAATGAGTGGTTAACGGCGGAGGAGAGCGATGGCGGACACGATCCAGCGGCACAAGCGCGGCGGGCTCTATTTCGAGGATTTCGAGGTCGGCAAGACCTACGAGCACCGCTACACGCGCACGGTGACGCAGATGGACAACATGTTGTTCTCCAACATGACGCTCAATCCGCAGCCGCTGCACATCGACCGGCACTTCTGCGAGCAGGAGACCGAATGGGGCCAGCCGCTGATGAACTCGCTGTTCACGCTCGGCCTGATGATCGGCATCCAGGTCTCCGACATGACGGTCGGCACCACCATCGCCAATCTCGGCATGACCGACGTCAAATTTCCGGCGCCGCTGTTCGAGGGCGACACCGTGCATTGCGAGACGATCGTCGTGTCCAAGCGCGAGTCGAAATCGCGCAAGGGCGCCGGCATCGTCGAATTCCACCACAAGGCCTTCAAGCAGGACGGCACGCTGGTGGCCGAATGCCACCGCAACGCCTTCATCGTGATGCGGCCGAAGTGACGCTGAATGCGTTCTCTCCTCTTCGTCCCCGCCGACGGCGGGCAAAGCTCGACAAGGCGATGGCGAGCGGCGCCGACGGCGTCATCATCGATCTCGAGGATTCGATCGCGCCCGAGCGCAAGGATATGGCGCGCAAGGCGGCGCTCGATTTTCTCAAGAGCGCCAAAGGCAAGAAGGGCCCGCGACTTCTCGTGCGCATCAACGGCCTCGACACCGGCATGACCGACGCCGATCTCGACGCCATCGTGCCGGGCGCGCCGGACGCCATTTTGTTTCCCAAGGCGGAAGGCGGCGCGACCGTCACCCATGTCGACGCCAAACTGACCGCGCGCGAAGCCATCGCCGGTCTGCCGGACGGCGCGATCAAGATCCTGGCGCAGACGGTGGAATCGGCCGCCGGCCTGTTCACCGCCGGCACTTACAAAAATTGCAGCGCGCGGCTGATCGGCATGACCTGGGGGCCGGAGGATCTGTCAGCCGAGCTCGGCGCCGAGGCCAACCGCGAGGCCGACGGCACGCTCACCGAGCCCTATCGCATCGCGCGCGCCATGTGCCTGTACGGCGCGGCGGCGGCGAAAGTGCCGGCGATCGAAACCATCCACGTCGATTTCCGCAACGCCGACGTGCTGCGCAAGGATACCGAGATCGCGCGCCGCGACGGTTTCACCGGACGCCTCGCCATTCATCCGGCGCAGGTGCCGGTGATCAACGAGGTGTTCACGCCCTCGCCAGCGCAGATCGAAAAGGCCAAGGCCATCGTCGCCGCCTTTGCGGCACAGCCCGGCGCCGGCACCGTCGGCATCGACGGCAAGATGTACGACCGCCCGCATCTGGTGCGGGCCAAGGCGCTGCTGGAACGGGTGAAAGCCTAGTCCCGCTTGCGCTTGGCGAAGGCCGACAGCATGCGTTGTCGGCTCGTCGGTCTCGAAGGCGCGGGCGAAAGCGTCGATGCCGGCTTCAATCGCCTTGTCGGTCGGCAGCTTTTCCCACTGCTGCATCAGCGCCTTCTGACTGCGCACCGCCTGCGGGCCGGCGGACAGCAGCGCCGCGATGATCTTTTCGACTTCGCGGTCGAGTGCTTCGCGGCTCAACCACGCGCTCGACCAGGCCCCAGCGCAACGCGGTCTCGGCGTCGATGACTCTCGCCCAGCATCAGCAGCTCGCGCGCGCGGCCATAGCCGATCAACTGCGGTATGAGCGCGGCTTCGACCACCGAGGGAATGCCGACCTTTGTCTCGGGCATGCCGAATTTCGCCCGCGTGGTCGCCACCCGCAGATCGCACGACACCGCCACTTCCAGCCCGGCGCCGAGCGCATAGCCGTCGATGCGCGCGATGACCGGCACCGGCAGACGGCGCAAAGCTTCGCAGGTCCGGTGCACCAGCGTGATGAAGTCGCGCGCCGTGTCGCGATTAAGCGCCGCCATCTCCGGAATGCTGGCGCCGCCGATAAAGGCCTTGTCGCCCGCGCCCGAAAGCACCAGCGCGCGCAAATCCTCGCGCGCGCCCAGCGCCTCGACCTTGCCGATGAACTCGGTCATCAGCGCGCGGTCGAGCGTGTTGAGCTTGGCGCGGTTGTCGACGGTGAGAAAAGCAATGGTGCCGCCTGTGCGCGCGTCGATCCGCACATCGACGCGGGCCGCGCTCATGGCTTGCGGTACACGCGCTTCGGATCGAACACCTTGTTCGGCGTCGCGGAAGCGCAGCGTCGCGCCGCCGGCCTTGCCGAGCGGCACCGCGCGATAGAAGCAGGAGCGCCGTCCGGTGTGGCAGGCGCCCTCGCCGATCTGCTCGACCTTGAGCCAGAGCGCATCCTGGTCGCAGTCGACGCGCAGTTCGATCACGCGCTGGACATGGCCGGAGGTCTCGCCCTTCTTCCACAGCGCTTTGCGCGAGCGGCTGTAGTACCAGGCCTCGCCGCTTTCGATCGTCTTGGCGAGCGCGTCCTTGTTCATATGCGCGACCATCAGCACGTCGCCCGACTTGGCGTCGGTGACGACGGCCGTGATGAGGCCGTCCGCGCCGAATTGCGGCGCGAAAGCCAGAGCCTCTTCGATTGCCGATTGATCAGCCAAACTCGCCTCGCGTCACGTTACGCGGGGAGCTTACCGCTGGCTGCCCCGCAGCATGGTCATGAAACGCACTTGTTCGTTCACGTCGTCGCGGAACGTCCCGGTGAAATGCGTGGTCACGGTCAGTGAACCGAGCTTTTCGACGCCGCGCAGCGACATGCACATGTGCTCGGCTTCGAGCATCACCGCAACGCCGCGCGGTTTCAGGATCTCGTCGATCGCGGTCGCCACCTGCGAGGTCATGTGCTCCTGCGTCTGCAGGCGCCGGGCGTAGACGTCGACCAGTCGCGCCAGCTTCGACAACCCCACGACCCGGTCCGTCGGCCGATAGGCGACGTGCGCCTTGCCGAAGAACGGCATCATGTGGTGCTCGCAATGCGAGTTGAAGCCGATGTCCTTGACCAGCACGAAATCGTCGTAGCCCGCGGTCTCGCTGAAGGTGCGGTCGAGCACTTCCGTCGGGCATTCGCGATAGCCCTGGTAGAGCTCCTCGTAGGCGTCGATCACCCGTTTTGGGGTGTCGAGCACGCCTTCGCGCTTCGGGTCATCGCCGGTATAGGCGATCAGCGTGCGCACCGCGGCTTCCGCGTCTTCGCGCGAGGGGCGCGGTCCGGGAGGCGTCGGCGCCGCCCGCACATGCTCGGACAGGCCCTGCTTGGGCCAAGGCGCGACATTGGTGGTGTTCTTAGCATCCATGACGGGTCTCTCCGTTCGACCGGCACAACGAGGTGCCGGAGTGTCACCGGGGGGCCGCGTCGCTTGTGGACGCCGCATTCCCATTCTGCATGGCTTTGCGCCAAATCTGGCTTTGCGCCATGACTGCGGGCTTCTCGCACCGCAGGTTCCACCCCTATATATTCGTTTGCGGGACGTAAGCAATCCGGCCCGCGGGAATCGCCAAAACCTCAATGCTGAACGACGTTTACAACGCGAAAATCCTCGACCTGGCGGGCAATATCCCCCGCCTGGGCAGGCTTCCTGCGCCCGACGCCAGCGCCACCGCCCATTCCAAGCTGTGCGGTTCCACCGTCACCGTCGACCTCAAAATGAACGGCGGCGCGGTCAGCGATTTCGCCCATGACGTGAAGGCCTGCGCGCTCGGCCAGGCCTCGTCCTCGATCATGGCCCGCCACGTGGTCGGCTCGAAGCCGGAGGAGCTGCGCGCGCTGCGCGACACCGTGCGCAAGATGCTGAAGGAGAACGGCCCGCCGCCGACCGGCAAATGGGCCGACATCGCGGTGCTCGAGCCGGTGCGCGACTACAAGGCGCGCCACGCCTCCACCATGCTCACCTTCGATGCCGTGGTCTCCGCGCTCGACCAGATCGAGGCCAAGCGCAAGCAGGCGGCGCAATAGGCTACTTCGCCGAAGCCAATCCGCCGGCGCGATGCACCGGCAGACGACGGCGCGGTCGCCGAGCCCCTTGCGGCAGGTCGCGACGAGCTGCGGCAAGTTCTGCTGCGCGCCGGTATTGCCGAGACGGATGGCGGTGAGGATCGCGTCGCTCTTGGTGGTGACCATCATCGAGTGATTGCCGACGCCGGCGAAGGCGCCGATCAGGCTCGCCGGCACCGCCGCCGAGGCGTAAGTGACGAGCTCGTCGGGATCGCTGCGGCGCTGGGTCGACACCACCTTCAGGCTGGCGATGCTGCTGCCGGCCGCCACGCTGATGGTGTCGAGCTGGCCGGGCAGCGGCGCATGACGGCCGCCGCGGCGGCGCTCGATATAGCTGACGTCGTAGCTGTCGGACGCGGGCCCGCAGGCGACCATGAGGTCGAAGCTGCCGATGTCCTCGCCGCCGATGGTGAGCGGATGACGGCGCGCCAGCGCCGCCGAACCCTTGCGGTCGACCACCGCCCAGCGCTGCTCGCTGATCGCGCTCGCGCGCACGCCATTGGTCATGCGCGGCAACTGCTCGTGAATGGCGGGCGCCGGCGGCGATACGGCAACCGCCGCCGTGGCCGGCGCGGTGCTCTCTTCGGTGGCGACATGGGCGTCGGCGATTTCGGCCTGCGTCAAAGCATGCATCGGTTCCCACGGCGGAATGCGCAGCGCGAGATCGAGCAGCTCGATCGAGGCGCCCATCTCGGCGGTGTATTGCGCGAGCTTGCCGATGTCGCGCTGCACCAGCACGAGGTCCTCGGCCGAGTAGGTCGCCGCGGTCGGATCCTCGCGGCGGTCGCCCAGCCAGATCTGGTGCACCATCACGCGCGCCTGCGCCGGCACCACGCGGTGCACGCCCGCGACCAGCACGAAGGCGCACATGGATTCGCAATCGGCGCGCGGCGAAAGCTTCGCGCGCGCCAGGCCATGGCCGGCATCGTCGAGATCGACGGTGCGGCCGACGGTGGTGTCGAGGCCGAGCTTGCGGATGGCGCGGCCGAGCGCGATGGCGCCGTGCACCGAGCCGCCGTCGCTATCGAGCACGACGCTGGCGCCGGTCAGATCGCGATCGCGCGCGAACAATTCGAAGTCGCGCGGCGTGTCCGCGGTGATGGCGCCGTTGGCCGAGATGAAGAGCCGGCACTTGGTGCCGCATGCTTGCGCCGGACCTTCCTGGCGCAATTCGAAACGCATCGGCAGCGTGCGGTCGGAGCCGCGCGAGACGGCCGGCAAAAGGATCACCGGCGCCGCGAACGCAAGCGCTAGAGCAGCCGCATGAGAGCGACGCATTCCAAGACCCCCGTTTATCGCCGCCGTAAAAATTCTTGGTCTTGTGTGTGGTTGATCCACTTTCTCTTTGGGTGGCGGCACGACCCCCGTCGTTGCGATGTGTCAAAGTAAAGACAGGGCGGATTCGGGTCTAGTGGAAAATAAAGGCGAACGCACGACTTTTTTGCCGAATAAGCGAGCAGAATAAGTGGCTTGAAAAGCACTTCCGGAACTTTGCCGGCTTGCATTCGCGCGCGAAGTGGAACTTTCATGACGGCGATGAGCGACGAACGCCAAGGGGCTTCCAAAGCGATTTCCGTTTCGCGTCTGCCACGCCTCGTGGGGCGCGGATTGGTGCGGCTTTATCGCTATACGTTGTCGCCGCTGATCGGCCCGCGCTGCCGCCATCTGCCGACCTGCTCCGACTATGCCGAGCAGGCGATTAACCGTTTCGGCCTGTGGGCGGGCTCATGGATGGCGCTGGCGCGGATCATCCGCTGTCACCCGTGGGGCACAGCCGGGCTCGATTTTGTGCCGGAGCGTTTGCCGCCCGCGGCGCACTGGTATTTGCCCGTGGCGCTACGGCCGCTGGCGCGGCACCAACGAGACGCCGCCCGCCTAGTTGCGCCGTCCGATTGCCTGATATATCGAGTTCCACGCTTACCTGCGCTCGTTCGCAGGAGTGAGCCATAGGAGTGCTTGATCGCTCGCGCTGGCCGTTCGCCGCCGGCGCTCGCAGCGAGTACCCTCTTCGGCGCGCTCATCTATCCGGTGTTTCGAATGCAGGGCGGCCGCTTGCCGACAGGTCTCGCCGGCTGGAAGCCGTTCATCGTCATGGGCTTTGAACAACGTCATTCCCTTCTCGCTGATCGTCGCCGGTCAGCTCCGCACCTCCAGCGGGCTGGCCTCGGCGTCTGAACGCGACTACGCCGCTGTTCACCGTGCTGGCGCTCCGCCCGCCTTCGGCGACGACAAACTGATCGCACGCCGCCGTGGCCGGCGTGCTCTCGGCCTGATGCTGGCGTCTATGGTCTGCGCGACCCTGGCCACGCTGCACTCCGCAGCCGACCTCGGCATGCTGCTTTGCCTCGGCGGCGCCTTGCGCTACGGCTTTTCCGGCCTGTGGCGACGCCGCAGATTCAACTGGGTGCCGCCGCTCACCGCCGCGCCTGTCCGTCGATCTCGTCGCATCGGACGCGCGGTGAGTGAGCGCTTCCTCGCGCGCCATGGCCGCTGGATCGGCTATAGCCCGCAGCGCAAGGCCGCCATGCAATCGCTGATGCAGCGCTGGGGCGGCATCACCATGATCATCTCGCGCACGCTGACCTCCTCGCTGAGCTCGGTGGTCAGCCTGTTTGCCGGCATCAGCCGCTATCGGCTCTCGCATTTCCTCGGCTTCGCGCTGCTCGGCCGCGTGGTCTGGACCTCGGCCTATCTGGGCTTGGGCTACGCCATCGGCAGCAATATCGAGGCCGCCAGCCAGTTCCTCGGAAACTTAAGCGGGCTATTGGCGGCGCTGGCGGTGCTCACTGTTGCGAGCATCTACCGCTTCGGGCTCATGGGCCGCGCGCCGGCCTGAGGCCAGTTGCGCCGCCAAATTCGCCTGCTATATCGATGCCGCGCTTACCTGCATTCGTACGCAGCGAGTGAGCATAGGAGACGATGGTCGCGTTGACCTTTCCCGACGGCGCGCGCCGCGAATACCCCCAAGGCACCACCGGGCTCGACGTCGCCAAGGGCATTTCGCCCTCGCTGGCCAAGCGCACCGTCGCCATGGCGCTCGACGGCGCGCTCATGGACTTGACGACCCGATCGAGAAAGACGCCAAGATCGAATTCGTGTCGCGCGAGGACCCGCGCGCGCTGGAGCTGATCCGCCACGACGCCGCCCACGTGCTGGCCGAAGCCGTGCAGTCGCTGTGGCCGGGCACGCAGGTCACCATCGGCCCGGTGATCGAGAACGGCTTCTATTACGACTTCTTCCGCAACCAGCCGTTCACGCCGGAAGACCTGCCCGTCATCGAGAAGAAGATGAAGGAGATCGTCGCGCGCGACAAACCCTTCACCAAGGAGGTGTGGTCGCGCGAGCAGGCCAAGAAAACCTTCCGCGACATGGGCGAGAACTTCAAGGTCGAGCTGATCGACGCCATCCCGGCCGACCAGCAGATCAAGATCTACAAGCAGGGCGACTGGTTCGATCTCTGCCGCGGCCCGCACATGACCTCGACCGGCAAGGTCGGCAACGCCTTCAAGCTGATGAAGGTGGCCGGCGCCTATTGGCGCGGCGACAGCAAGAACCCGATGCTCACGCGCATCTACGGCACGGCCTTCGCCAAGCAGGACGAGCTCGACGCCTACCTCAAGCAGATGGAAGAAGCCGAGAAGCGCGACCACCGCAAGCTCGGCCGCGAGATGGACCTGTTCCACTTCCAGGAGGAAGGCCCCGGCACCGTGTTCTGGCACGCCAGCGGCTGGACCATCTTCCAGGAGATCGTCGCCTACATGCGCCGCCGCCTCAAAGGCGACTATCAGGAGGTCAACGCCCCGCAGCTGCTCGACAAGTCGCTGTGGGAGACCTCCGGCCACTGGGGCTGGTTCCGCGAGAGCATGTTCCAGGCGACCTCGGCCGGCGACGACACCGAGGACGAGCGCATCTACGCCATCAAGCCGATGAACTGCCCGGGCCACATCCAGATCTTCAAGCACGGGCTGAAATCGTATCGCGACCTGCCGTTGCGCATGGCCGAATTCGGCATCGTGCACCGCTACGAGCCGTCCGGCGCCATGCACGGGCTGCTGCGCGTGCGCGGCTTCACGCAGGACGACGCGCACATCTTCTGCACCGAAGAGCAGCTGGCCGACGAGTGCCTCAAGATCAACGATCTGATCCTCTCGACCTACGCGGACTTCGGTTTCGAGGGCGAGCTGACGGTCAAGCTGTCGACGCGGCCGGAGAAACGCGTCGGCTCGGACGCGGCCTGGGATCACGCCGAAGGCGTCATGCAGGACGTGCTCAAGCAGATCGCCGCGCGCGGCGGCAACCGCATCAAGACCGCGATCAATCCCGGCGAAGGCGCCTTCTACGGCCCGAAGTTCGAATACGTGCTGCGCGACGCCATCGGCCGCGACTGGCAATGCGGCACCACGCAGGTCGACTTCAATCTGCCGGAGCGGTTCGACGCCTTCTACATCGCCGCCGACGGCTCGAAGAAAACGCCGGTGATGGTCCACCGCGCCATCTGCGGCTCGATGGAGCGCTTCCTCGGCGTCGTGCTCGAGCATTACGCCGGCCATCTGCCGCTCTGGCTGTCGCCCGCGGCAGGCGGTGATCGCCACCATCACCTCGGACGCCGACGACTATGCGCGCGAGGCGACCGCGGCTGCGCGCAAGCTCGGCCTGCGCGCCGAGAGCGACCTGCGCAACGAGAAGATCAATTACAAGGTGCGCGAGCACTCGCTCGCCAAGGTGCCGGTGATGCTGGTGGTCGGCAAGAAGGAAGCGGCCGAGCGCACGGTCTCGATCCGCCGGTTCGGCCAGGAGAAGCAGGAAGTCTTGAGCCTCGACGCCGCGCTCGCCGCGCTTGCGGCGGAAGCCCTGCCGCCGGATCTGAAGCGCGCTACTTGAGGCTGACGATATAGGCCGCGAGATCCGCCGCCTCGTTGCGCGTGAGGTTCATGTCGGGCATTTTCGGATGCGGGTTCATCAAATAAAACGCCACCATCGGCGCATCGATGTGCGGCCGCTTGGCGACCTCCGAGAATGTCGGCGCTTGCGTCGTGGCTTGCTTCTGAACGGGGCTGACGACGTGGCAGGTCGCGCACCAGCGCTCGGCCAGCGTCTTGCCATTGGCCGCACTGGCGGCC
>CAVTHL010000027.1:0-216434 GCA_963734465.1 uncultured Alphaproteobacteria bacterium | reverse complement strand
GACCGCCGAACAGGTCGAAGAGACCGCCGCGAAATATTTTTCCGGCCAGGACGACCTGCTGCTGATCGGCGTCGACGGCGCGCGCCTGGGCGGCGCGCTGAAATGGGAGCCTTCGCGCGGCGGCGCCCTGTTCCCGCATCTCTATGGCGAGCTCGCACTCAGCGCCGTGACGAAAGTCGAGCGACTCGCTTTGTTGCCCAACGGCCGCCACGCTTTTCCGCCGCTCGCGCGCTGATTTCGCGCCGCGAGGGAACAAGTTGCAGTGCGAAAGCTTAATAGCGAGCGCCGGGAGCTCGGAAGTCCAAATGTCGATGCAGAATCTCAACTGGAACAGGATGCACGCTTCGGTCTACCGGCAGGCTGGCGCCATACTGCGTTGGGCCGAGGCCACCCCGCGTCCGCACGGCGCGGTGCGTTACCGCTGCCCGCTCACCGGCAGTTTCGTGCTGGTCACCGACGAGGCCTCGCTCGAAAAGCTCGGCCAATCGCCGGCACGCCTGCGCTGCGCCGATTGCCATGAGCTCCATCTCGTGGACGTCGCGGCCGAGGACGCCCCCGTCATTGTTGCTGTTGCTCACAAACCCTGATCGCCGCGGCTCTCGTGACATTCTTGCCGGCGACCGCGCGGCGCAGCCGTCCTAACGCGCGGGGAGCATTTTTCGTCTTGGCTCGTTGCTATTGCACCGTCACGCTGACGCGCACGGTCGCGCGCTCCGGACCGCCGTTGCGCCGGCCGCTGACGGCAAACACGAAAGAGTCTTCGCCCTTGAAGCCCGCACGCGGCCGATACGTCACAGCGTTTGCGGACACGGACGCCGCCCCATTATGCGGCCCCGACGCAATCGCGAGGGAATGGACCTCGCTCGTTTTGAAGGCGCGGCGCAATACGAGGCTGCAGCTCCCTCCAGTGGTCGTGATGTAGGCATTGGTCTCGACGCCCCAGACGAACCGCCAACTGGGCACCGAGCAGGCGGCCTCCGCCTGACCGACGAAGGCGCACAGCAAGACCGCAAATCCCAGCAAAATTCTCATGTCCCGACCCCCACAACCGCCAGTGTGCCGCATTTGTTAACCCGCCGCTAACCATAAACCGGGCAAATAATGCCGGGGGATGGGGTACTCACCCACCACGGCTCTCTACCCCGGCACCGTTTCCGGTAGCCGGCTGCGGTTTGAATGACCTTTGTATTGTCTCGCGTCCGCGCCGCTCGGGGGAGCGGTCAGTGGAAAGAATGAGCGACATCACCGCCGCACCCGCGGCCGCAACGAGCGGCATCAAGCTTCCCGGCCTTGGCGAGATCGGCGCTTTCTTCAAGCGCGGCGACCTCGCGCTTGCCGTCGGCGTGCTCACCATCCTGGTGGTGCTGATCCTGCCGCTGCCGCCGATGCTGCTCGACGTGAGCCTGGCGCTCTCGATCATCCTGTCGGTGCTGATCCTGATGACGGCGCTGTTCATCCACACGCCGCTCGAATTCTCGTCATTTCCGACCGTGCTGCTGATCGCGACCATGCTGCGGCTGGCGCTCAACCTCGCCTCCACGCGCCTGATCCTGTCGCGCGGCCACGAAGGCACCGATGCCGCCGGCTACGTCATCCAGGCCTTCGGCAATTTCGTGATGAGCGGCAATTTCGTCATCGGCATCATCGTGTTCATCATCCTGGTGATCGTCAACTTCGTCGTCATCACCAAAGGCTCCGGCCGCATCGCCGAAGTCGCCGCGCGATTCCACTTGGACGCCATGCCCGGCAAGCAGATGGCGATCGACGCCGACCTGTCCGCCGGCCTGATCGACGAGAAGGAAGCGCGCCGCCGCCGCAAGCAGCTCGAGGACGAAGGCCGGCTTCTTCGGCGCCATGGACGGCGCCTCCAAATTCGTGCGCGGCGACGCCATCGCCGGCCTGCTGGTGGTGTTCATCAACGTCATCGGCGGCATGATCATCGGCATCGCGCAGCAAGGCTTGAGCTTCGCCGAGGCCGCGCATTCCTACACCATCCTCACCGTCGGCGACGGCCTGGTCACGCAGGTGCCGGCGCTGATCGTCTCGACCGCCGCCGGCCTGCTGGTGTCGAAAGCCGGCATTTCCGGCGCCGCCGACAAGGCGCTGCTCGGCCAGCTCTCCGGCTATCCCAAGGCGCTCGGCATGTCGGGCGCGGTCATGCTGGTGATGTCGCTGTTGCCCGGCATTCCGATGATCCCGTTCCTCGCGCTCGGCGTCGGCGCCTCGGCGCTTGCCTTCATCGTCGACAAGCGCGCCAAGCAGGTGATCGCCACGGAGGCCAAGAAGGCCGACGTCGAGGCCAAAAAGGAAGCCGCCGACGAGCCGATCTCCGCCTCGCTCAAGATGGACGATCTCAAGCTCGAGCTCGGCTACGCGCTGCTGCCGCTGGTCAATTCGCCGGACGGCACCGACCGGCTGACCGAGCAGATCAAGGCGCTGCGCCGTTCGCTCGCGGTCGAGATGGGCTTCGTGATGCCGGCCGTGCGCATCCTCGACAACGTGCAGCTCGACGCCAACGGCTACGTCATCAAGATCAAGGAAGTCGAAGCCGGCTCCGGCAAGCTGTGGGCCGGCCAGCACATGGTCATGGACCCGGCCGGCGGCCAGGTGAACGTGCCCGGCACCCACACCACCGAGCCGACCTTCGGCTTGCCGGCAACCTGGATCGACGCGTCGCTCAAAGAAGAGGCCACGATGAAGGGCTACACGGTGGTGGACGCCGCCACCGTGCTGTCGACACATCTGACCGAGCTGCTCAAGAGCAACATGGCCGAGCTCTTGTCCTACGGCGAGGTGGCGAAGCTGCTCAAGGACCTGCCCAAGGAGCAGTCCGACATCGTCAAGGACATGGTGCCGACGCTGATCACCATCTCCGGCATCCAGCGCGTGCTGCAAATCCTGTTGTCCGAGCGCGTCTCGATCCGCGATCTCGCCACCATCCTGGAGGGCATTGCCGACGGCATTACCGGCACGCGCAATCCGGTGCTGCTGGCCGAGCACGTGCGGATGCGGCTGTCGCGCCAGATTTGCGCGCAATACGTCTCATCGGCCGGCTATCTGCCGCTGATCGCGCTGTCGGCGAAATGGGAACAGAGCTTCGCGGAGGCCATGGTCGGCCAAGGCGACGACCGCCAGCTCGCCATGCAGCCCTCCAAACTGTCCGAATTCATCACTTTGGTGCGTGAGAAATTCGAGGCCGCGGCGCGCGAGGGCGAGGCCCCGGTGCTGGTCACCTCGGGCGGCATCCGCCCCTTCGTGCGCGGCATTGTCGAGCGCTTCCGGGCGCAGACCCCGGTACTCTCGCAGGCCGAAATCCACCCGCGGGCAAGGTTAAAGACCGTTAGCAGCATTTAACTACACTGCCGCGCGGCGGTTCGGCACCCTGGCAAAGCCCCTGGTTAGCGCCTATATAGCGGGCATGGAAAACTTCAATTTTAATGCGCCTGCGGAGCTGTTTCCGTCCCGCAACCGCAAAGTCGTCAGCAAGCTGAAGTATCGCCGTTTCGACAAGGCCGCCGAGGCCATCCGCTTTGCGGTCGAGGAACTGCCCGAGCCGCTCCTGTTGGGCGCCTATATCCAGCTCGACGAGCAGCGCCTGGGCCATCGGGAAATCCGCGCCCTTTATGACGCCGAGGCCTTCCCGCTCAAGCGCGGCAAGCAGGCAGCCTAAAGCATCGCCTCGCCGCGAATGCGCCCGGCCATCGCCGGGTTCCCGCCTTTTTGCTTAAAATCCCGGCCGTTCTCCGCACTTCTCAAGCTTCCGTGACCGGAGCTTGGGAACTGTGGCGGCCGACCTACGTTAGCTCACGAACACTATGAACCTATGTCCAGGTCCCGCCGACGAACCGTCGAAGACCTCGGAGGACGCCATGAACTGGTCGCTTTACACCGCCGACCGCACCACGCATCTCAAGATCGTGGTCGTTGGCCTTGCCGCCGCGCTGCTGGTCTCCATGATCGGCATCGCCGCCACGCAACTCAATCTCGGCACCGACGTGCTGACCGCGCAGGCCCCGAATGTCATCAAGGCCGGCGGCCCGGTGATCTTCACCACCCGCGACAGCGCCACCATCCGCTGATCGGCGCTTGATCGTCGCTCCCTGACGCGCCGCAATTGCGGCGCGTTTTCATTGTGAACGGAGGCCAACGCGTCCGTTCATGGTCGAATCACCACGACGCCGGTAGAACCGCGACATGCCCCGCGCCGCCAGGATCATCGTCGTGAGCGTCGCCGCCTTCTTTGCGGCCGCTCCCGCCTGGCCGCAGAGCCCGCCGTCTGAGCCGAGCCCGGCGGCCGTTGCCGACTATCAGCAGAAGCTTGCGCAATACGAGCAGATCCACGGCGCCTTCGAGCGCATCGACAACGCCTATTGGGACGATGTCGCCGCCAAGCGCCGCATCCGCAACGCCAAGCGCCGCAGTCATGAGACGATCGCGCTCGCCGATTATGTGCTGACGCAGCCGCCGGTCTACAGCGGCCCGCCCAAGCCGGTCAGCCCGTTCCCCCCGCCGCCTGCGCCGCCGGTCCCGCCCAAGCCGGAAATCCCGGTGGTCGCCGATTTCCTCGCCGCGGCCAAGGAACAATGGGGCTTTGTGCCGGACCAGCCGGCGAGCGATAGCGAGTTCAAGCGCGCCTACGCCAAGGCCGCGCGCGCGGCCGGCCTGACGCAGGCGCAGATCGTCGGCGTCTATGCCTTCGAGACCGGCGGCCGCGGCTCATACAACACGCAATCCGGCCTCGGCACGCCGCGCCCGAACGCGCACGCCATCTCGCCGGCCATGGGCTACAACCAGTTGCTCTCGACCAACACCGTCTCGCTGTTCGGCGAGAGCGGCGCGCGCTTCCTCACGCTGCTCACGCAAAAAGAAAACTCGCTCACCGGCGAGCAGCGCGCAGCCTTCAGCCGCAAGTTCGAAATCCTCAAGCGCATGATCGCCTATTGCCGCAGCCTGCCGCACCGCTGGAGCGAATACGACGAGATCGCCAAGAAGACGCCGAAGGGCTGGGGCATCCACGCCGCCGTGCTCGACATCGACGTCGGCCCGCTGCTGCAGGTGCAGAAGCTCTTGGACTCGGTGCTGTTCGCGCGCGCCAAGGGCCACATGACGCCGCTCACCGCCGCCGAGCTCGAACTGATGAATCTTACCGGCGACGGCAACGGCATCGACATGGTCACCATGCCGCCGGAGATGCGGGCGCAGGTGCCGACCTCGAACTTCTTCCAGCCGCTCGGCTATGCGCGCAACCCGGTCGCCAAGCGCACCAAGGTGGTGGCGGGGCTGATCGCCGAAATCCAGGGCCACATGAACGACAATGCCGGCACCCCCGGCGCGCAGGAAATGGCCGCGGCCTATTAGCTAGCGCACCACCAGCGCCGGCAGCCACAGCGACAGCGCGGGGATGAAGGTGACGAGCATCAGCACGACGAACATGACGCCGTAAAACGGCCAGATGCCGCGCATCACGTCTTCCAGCTTCACCTTGCCGACGGCACAGCCGACGAACAGCACCGAACCGACCGGCGGCGTCAGCAGGCCGATGCCCAGGTTCATCAGCATGATCATGCCGAAGTGAACCGGATCGACGCCGAGCTTCATCACCACCGGCAACAGGATCGGCGTGCAGATCAGGATCAGCGGCGCCATGTCCATCAGGCAGCCAAGCACCAGCAGCATGAAATTGATGAGCATCAGGATGACGTATTTGTTCTCCGAGACGCTGAGGAAGAACTCCGTGATCTTCGCGGGCATCTGCATCAAGGCCATGACGTAACCGAAGCTGGAGGCCATCGCGATCAGCGTCATCACCATGGCGACCGTCTTGAGCGTCCGATGCACCAGCAGCGGCAGATCGCGCCAGCGGTAGTCGCGGTAGATGAACATGGTCACGCAGAAGGCCCACACGCAGGCCACCGCGCCCGCCTCGATCGCGGTGAAGATCCCCAGCAGGATGCCGCCGATGATGATGACGATCGTGATCAACCCCCAGGCGGCATCGATGGAAATGCGGATGGCATCGCGGAACGGCACCGATTCGCCTTTCGGATGCCCGTCGCGATAAGCGATGAAGAGGCAAAGCAGCACGAGCGAGAAGCCGAGCAGCAGTCCCGGCACCACGCCGGCCATGAACAGGCTGATGATCGAGATCGTGCCGCCGGTCGCCAGCGAATAGATCACGGCGTTATGGCTCGGCGGCACCAGAATCGCCTGCAACGAACCGCTGATCGTCACGTTGGTGGCGAACACGCGCGGATAACCGACCCGTTCCATCTGCGGGATCATCACCGAGCCGATCGCCGAGGTGTCGGCGATGGAGGAGCCGGAAATCCCGCTGAGGAACGTCGTAGCGATGATGTTGACGGCGGAGAGGCCGCCGCGCACCCGCACCAGGCCGACGATCACGTTGGCGAGCCCCACCAGGCGGCGCGCCATGCCGCCTTCGGCCATGATGGCGCCCGCCAGTACGAAGAAGGGAATTGTCAGCATTGCCACTTTGCTGACGCCGTTCGAGATCTGCAGCATCACGGCTTCCGGCGGGATGCCGATCCACAGCGCGCCGGCCAGCGCGCCGAAGCCGAGCGAATAGGAAATCGGCATGCCGAGGGCGAAACAGAGAAACAGCGTGGCGAGCAGGATAAAGATGTCCATCGCGTCCCGCGCTCAATCGACTGGCAGCACGTGCGGATCGGCTTCGGCGGCAGGCCGGCCGATGGTGAGGTGTTCGATGATGAATAGCAGGGTCAACAAGCCGCCGATCGGGATCGGCGAATAAGCGATGCCCACGCGCAGCCAGGGAAACTCGGCGATGCTGTTCTCCCAGGTGGCTTGGCAAAGCCTGTAGCCGTAGACCACCATGAACAGGGCGATGATCGCCATCAGCACTTCGACAAGGAGATCGGTCGCGCGGCGCACGCGCGCCGGCAAAAGGTCGACGCCGACCGACACGTTCATATGCAGGCCGAGCCGGTAACAGGCGGCGGCACCGAAGAAGGTCAACACCACGGTGAGAAGAACGGCCGCCGTTTCCGGCCACGAGGCGGCGCTGTTGAGCACGTAACGGGTGAAGACCGCCCACGGCATCACGAACGAGATCAACACAAGCGCGGCACCCGCGACCACGACGCAAATGAAATAAACGACATCCATCGCCTTGCGGTAAGTGCCGGTCATGTTCCCCCCGCCGCGCTCCAGTGAAAGTCGCGCCACGCCTCTCCGCGCAAAGCGAAAAGGCGTGGCGCAACCGTTGTCGGTTATTTCACTGCCTGGATGCGCTTGATCATGTCGGCGTATTTCGGACCGTACTTGTCCCACACCGGCTTGACCGCGTCCTGGAAGACCTTCTTGTCGGCGTCGGACACCTGGATGATCTGGATGCCGGCGGCTTTGGCCTTGTCCATCGCCTGCTTCTCGTAGACATCCCAGAGCTTGCGCTCCTCGAGCTGGGCCTCACGGGCGAACTTCTTGACGTCGGCCTGCTCCTCCTTCGACAGCGAATCGAAGATCTTCTTCGACATCACCAGCATCTCCGGCACGATCAGGTGTTCGTCGATCGTGTAGTACTTCGCCACCTGGTAGTGGTTGTCGAACACGAAGCTCGGCGGATTGTTTTCGGCGCCGTCGATGACGCCGGTCTGCAGCGAGGTGAACACCTGGTCGTAGCCGAGCGGCACGCCGTTGGCGCCCATCGAATTCGCCATGTCGACGAACATGGGGTTGCCCATGACGCGGATCTTCTGGCCCTTGAGATCCGCCATTGTCTTGATGGGCTTCTTGGTGTCGTAGAAATTGCGCGCGCCCGCGTCCATCCAGCACAAGCCGACGAGGCCTTTGCCGCTGTTGGTCACCTTGTCGAGCAATTCCTGGCCGATCGGCCCGTCAATCACTTGCTGCATATGCGCGGTATTGCGGAACACGTAAGGCAGGTTGAAGACGTTGAGATCGTCGACCACCGGCCCGAGCGCGCCGACCGAGACGCGGGCGAAGGCGATGGCGCCGACCTGCGCCTGCTCGATGGCTTCCTTTTCGCCGCCGAGCTGCATCGACGGGTACATCGCGACCGAGAGGCGGCCCTTGGTGGCGGCGGACAGCTTCTTGCCCATGTTCTCGACCGCGACCACCGTCGGATAGCCGACGGCGTGCACGTCGGACGCTTTCAGCACGAGCTTGTCCTGCGCGCCGGCTGTCGTCGCGGCGAAGGCGAGCGCGGCGGCTGCAAGAATGATGCGGGACTTCATGGTGGACTCCTCCCCAGGGTTTCGCGGACTTCGGTCCGCTTGTGCAGCCGGCGTGTTGATCGGCCCGGCCTGGCCGTGGTACTCGTCAGGTCATATGATGACCTTACCTCCAAGCGCGGTGTCAAGCCTTGACCGAGCGTTCGCCAAAAAATCTTGAATTGCTGCGCCCGCTGCGGGCGCCGCGCCGGCTGACCGCGGAACTGGTGGCGCGGCTCACCACCGATATCGTCAGCGGCAAGCTCGCCCCCGGCTCCCGCCTGCCTACCGAGCAGGAAATGATCGCGGCCACCGGGGTCAGCCGCACCGTGATCCGCGAGGCGGTCGCCGCCTTGCGGGCCGACCGGCTGGTGGTCACGCGCCAGGGCGTCGGCGCCTTCGTCGCCGACCATGTGCGGCGCCCGTTCCGGGTCGAATTCGACGAACACTCGTCCTTGCGCGAGGTGCTCAATGTGATGGAGCTGCGCACCGGCGTCGAGATCGAGGCCGCCGGGCTTGCCGCCGAGCGCGCGTCAGCCGCGCAGCTGAAAAAAATCGCCGAGCGCTACGCCGCGATCCAGAGCGCGATCGAGCGCGGCGACGTTGCTGTCGATCAGGACTTCGCATTCCATTGCGCCATCGCCGATGCGACCGGCAATCCGCAATTCAAGCGCTTTCTGGAATATCTCGGCCATTTCATCATCCCGCGCCGCACGGTCTGGGGCTCGTCGGCGCCGCCGACCAACCGCGCCCATCTCGAAATCTTCCAACGCGAGCACGAGCAAATTCTGCACGCCATCGAAAGCCGCTCGCCGGCGCAGGCCCGCGCCGCCATGCAGCGGCATCTGCTCAATAGCCGCGCCCGCTACGAGAAGCTGGCATCCGAAAAACGCAAGCCGGCCGCGGCCGCGCGCGCGAGCGGCTGAATGCAGAACATCCTCGTCACCGGCGCCGCCGGCCAAATCGGTTCGCGGCTGCGCAAGCTGCTCAAGGGCGTCTACCCGCGCATCCGCTGGAGCGATCTGCGCAAGCCCGCCGATCTCGCGCCCGACGAGGAGTTCGTCGTCGCCGATCTTGCCGACGCCGCGCAGGTCGAAACCATCGTTGCCGGCATCGACGGCATCGTGCATCTCGGCGGCTACTCGATCGAAGGCGATTGGCCGACCATTCTCAACGCCAACATCGTCGGCTGCTACAATCTGTTCGAAGCGGCCTACCGCGCGAACGTCAAGCGCGTGGTCTTTGCCTCCTCCAATCACGCCGTCGGTTTTTATCCGCGCGCGCAGAAGATCGGCGTCGACGTCACGCTGCGGCCGGACAGCCGTTACGGCGTCAGCAAGGCCTTCGGCGAGGCGATTGGCGCGTTCTACGCCGACAAGCACGGCCTGCGCGTCACCTGCCTGCGCATCGGCAACGTCGCCGACGCGCCGATCGACCAGCGCCGCCTGTCGATCTGGCTCGCGCCGCAAGACCTGGTGCAGCTCATCCGCATCGGGCTCGAGCATCCCGGCATCCGCTTCGAGGTTTTCTACGGCGCGTCCGACAACGAGGCCGCCTGGTGGGATAACAGCAATGCCCGCCGCTACGGCTACAAGCCGCAAGCCCGCGCGGAGGATTTCCGCGCGCAGGCGATGACCGCGCAGGCAACATTGCCGCCCGACCCGGTCGGCGACCGTTACCAGGGCGGCGCGTTCTGCAGCGACGAGTACGACGCCGACAAGCGCTGAACGACTTTTCAACAATCATTGAAATATTTCTTGACGTCCCCGGATATTTCAGTTTTCATTGAAATATGAAAAAGACCGATGCGGTCGCCATCCTGTCCGCGCTGGCGCAGGACAATCGCCTCGACGTCTTCCGCCTGCTGGTGGAGGCCGGCCCCGCCGGCATGCCGGCCGGCCACATCGCCGCCAGCCTGAAAGTGCCGCCCAGCGCCCTGACGTTTCATCTCGATCGCCTGCGCGAGGCCGGCCTCATCACCGTGCGCCGCGACGGCCGCTCGATGATCTACGCCGCGCGCGTCGAGGCGATGAATGCGCTGGTGTCCTACCTCACCGATCACTGCTGCCAGGGCCGTCCCGAGCTGTGCAAGCCCGCGGCGCCGCGAAAGCCCGCAACGGAACGCGCCTCGTAAGGAGTTTCCGATGACCGACCGCCCCTTCAATGTCCTGTTCCTCTGCACCGGCAATTCGGCGCGCTCGGTGATGGCCGAGGCGATCCTCAACAAGCTCGGCGCCGGAAAATTCCAGGCCTTCAGCGCCGGCAGCCAGCCGAAAGGCCGCGTGCATTCGGAGACGCTCAAGCTGCTGCAGAGCCTCGGCTTCGACATCTCGCGTTTCCGCTCGAAATCGTGGGGCGAATTCGCCAAGCCGGGCGCGCCGCCGCTCGATTTCGTGTTCACCGTTTGCGACAACGCCGCCGGTGAAACCTGCCCGGTGTGGCCGGGCCAGCCGATGACCGCGCATTGGGGCATTCCCGATCCCGCCGCCGTCGAGGGCTCCGAAGTCGAGATCGCGCTCGCTTTCAAGGACGCCTTTCGCATGCTGTCGCAACGCATCGGCATCTTCGCCGCGCTGCCGATCCGCGCGCTCGACAAATTGAGCCTGCAGGCCAAGCTGAAAGACATCGGCCAGATGGAAGGCGCGACCGGCAAGGTCAAAGAGCCGGGCTGATGCCGTCGCTTGCGCAACGGACCGCGGCCGAATTCCTCGGCACCGCCTTCCTGCTCGCCGCCGTGGTCGGCTCCGGCATCATGGCGCAGCGCCTCGCCGGCGGGAACGTTGCGCTCGCGCTCCTCTGCAACACGCTGGCGACCGGCGCCATCCTCGCCGTGCTCATATTGATGTTCGGTGCCGGTGTCGGGCGCGCATTTCAATCCCGCCGTCAGCCTTGCTTTCGCGCTGCGCGGCGAACTGGCGTGGCCGGCGGCCGGACTCTATATCGTGACGCAAGTGCTTGCCGGCATTGCCGGCGTGTGGATCGCGCATTTGATGTTCGACATGCCGGTCTGGCAGATTTCGACGCACGTGCGCTCCGGCCCCGGCCAGTGGCTGGCCGAAGCCGTCGCCACCTTCGGCCTGGGGCTGACGATTTTCGGCTGCCTGGCGCGCGCACCCGCCGCAATTCCCTACGCGGTCGGGCTTTACATCACCTCGGCCTATTGGTTCACGGCCTCGACCTCGTTCGCCAATCCGGCCGTCACCATTGCCCGCTCGCTGTCCGACACCTTTGCCGGCATCGCGCCGGCCGGCGTGCTGGCGTTTATCGCGGCGCAGCTCGCCGGCATGGCCGCGGCGGTCGCGATGGCGCACTGGCTTTGGCGGGACGACGCTCCGCGCGCCGCAAGCTGACCCACCCGCATTGCCGCGCTGTGCCGCGCCCGGCACTATGGTCCGGCGAAGCGGGAGGCGGCGTTGGATCAAACGGTCGGCGTGCTCATTGCCATCGTGTCGAGCTGCCTCGGCGGCTCGGCCGCCGCCGTCACGCGCTATCTCGCCGGCAATGCCGATCCGATCACGCTCGCCATCCTGCGCTGGGGCATCGGCTTTACGCTGGTGCTGCCGGCGACGCTGCTGATGCGCGCGAAATTTCCGCCGCGCAGCGACTGGCTCGCCGTCGCGGCCTTGGGCATCTGCTTTTTCGGGCTGTTCTTCATCTTCTACAATATCGCGCTCGGCTACACGACGGCCGCGCGCGCGAGTCTGGCGCTCTCCACCTTGCCGCTGCAGACGATGATCGTCGGCGCGCTGCTCGGCATCGAGCCGTTGACGGCCCGCAAAACGACGGGCGTGGCGATCGCCATGCTCGGCGTGTTTGCCGCGCTCGCCTCGGGCTTGCACGCGGCGCCGCCCGGCGCCTGGCGCGGCGAAGCCATCATGACCGGCGCGGTGCTCTGCATGGCCTTCTATAACGTGTGGTCGCGCCGCTTCATCGTGCGCTCGAGCGCGCTCGGCTTCCTGTGCGTCGGCATGGGCGCGGGCGCAGCCGCGCTGATCCTTGCCGGCGTGCTGACCGGCCGCGTCGCGGTGCTTGCCGATTTCAACGCCGCGCAATGGACCGCCGGCATCTATCTCGGCGTTGGCGGCGGGGCGCTCGCCTTCATCCTGTGGGTGATGGCGCTGCAGCGCACGACCCCCACGCTGGTCGCCAACACCATGACGGTCAACCCGATCGCCGCCGGGCTGCTGGCGACACAACTTGTCGGCGAGCCGATCACCGCCAATCTGGTCGCCGGGCTCATCGCGGTCTTCGCCGGCATTTGGATCGCCACCAGCGGGCCCCGGCCGGCGTGACCTGTGGATGACCGCTTTTTTGGCATGCGACCAAATGCCCGCAGGCAGCGTCCCCGGCGCAACCCATCGCATTGAAATTGCGGCCGATATTGGCCGATCCCCTGCGATAAACGTTGGACGGCCAGGGGCGTAAATGGCATGGTTGGGCCGTCCCGGATGGAATAAGGTCAAAGAAAAAAGACTTAGAGACGCATCCGGTCTGGAGGGGAGGACGCGATCTTGTTCGAAGATCTTTTGCGCAAGCGTGATTTCTACGCGGGCTTGGTGATGACCTTGCTCGGCGCGGGGGTCACCCTCAATTCAACCACCTATGACCTCGGCTCGCTCATGCACATGGGCCCGGGGATGTTCCCGTTCCTGCTCGGCATCGTGCTGACGTTCGTCGGCATTATGATCTTCGGCACCGGGCTGGTCACGCCGCTCGGCGAGGATGAGCGCATCCTGCCCGACAGCATGGAATGGCGCGGCTGGGGCTGCATTTTGGCCGGACCCATCTGTTTCATTATCTTCGGCGAGTTTTTCGGGCTGATGCCCGCGACCTTCATGTGCGTGTTCGTCTCCTCGCTCGGCGATCGCACGGCAACGCTGAAAAATTCGCTGATCCTCGCCACCGGCGTGACGCTGGCCGGCGCATTCTTGTTTTCCTACGTGCTGAAGGTCCCGTTCCCACTGTTCCGCTGGGGCCATTAAATGGTGACCACCGCCCTCACCGATCTCTGGTACGGCTTCGGCGTCGCCTTCGAACCGCACAATCTGATGTGGTGCTTCATCGGCGTGCTGGTCGGCAACATGGTCGGTGTGTTGCCAGGCATGGGTCCGCTCGCAACCATTTCGATCTTGTTGCCGCTCACCTTCGGCATCAAGCCGGTCGGCGCCATCCTGATGCTGTCGGGGGTGTTTTACGGGTCGCAATATGGCGGCGCGATCTGCTCGATCCTGCTCAATCTTCCATGCCATCCACCGCATGCGGTGACCTGTCTCGACGGCTTCCCGCTCACCAAGCAAGGCCGCGGCGGCGCGGCGCTCGGCATCACGGTGATCTCGTCCTTCGTCGGCGCCTCGTGGGGCATCACCGAGATGATTTTCCTCGCCCCCGTGCTGGTGACGGTGGCGCTTGAGTTCGGGCCGTCGGAAATCTGCTCGCTGATGCTGCTCGGCCTCTTGGCCGGCTCGACGCTGGCGCGCGGCTCGCCGCTCAAGGGCGTCGCCATGACGATCTGCGGCCTGCTGCTCGGCATCGTCGGCACCGATCTGGAAACCGGCGCGCCACGCTTCACCTTCGGTATTCCCAATTTGTTCGACGGCGTCGAATTGGTCGCGCTGGCGCTCGGACTGTTCGGCATCGCCGAGTTCATGAAGAGCGTCAATCAATACTCCGACATCAACACCAAATACTCCCACGTGACGTTCCGCGACATGCGGCCCTCGCGCGAGGAGCTGCGGCGCTCGATTCCGGCCATGTTCCGCGGCACGCTGATCGGCAGCCTGTGCGCGCTCATTCCCGGCACCGGCCCGACCATCGCCTCGTTCATTTCCTACGCCGCCGAGAAAAAGCTTTCGAAGACGCCGGAGAAGTTCGGCACCGGCATGATCGAAGGCGTCGCCTGCCCGGAAGCCTCGACGCATTCCTCGGTGCAGGGCGACTTCATTCCGACCATGAGCCTCGGCATCCCGGGCGACGCGGTGATGGCGCTCATCCTCGGCGCGCTGATGATCCAGGGCATCGTGCCCGGACCGCAGCTCATCAGCCAGCATCCGGACATTTTCTGGGGCCTGATCGCCAGCTTCTGGATCGGCAACATCATCCTGGTCGTGCTCAACGTGCCGATGATCGGCCTGTGGGTGAAGCTGCTGATGATCCCCTACAAGTACCTCTACCCGAGCGCGCTGTTCTTCGTGTGCATCGGCGTCTACTCGACCAACAACGACATGTTCCAGGTCGGCGAGACCATCGTCATCGGGCTCGTCGGCTATCTGCTGCTGCTGCTCGACTTCCATCCGGCGCCGGTGCTGCTCGGCTTCGTGCTCGGCCCGCGCTTCGAGGAGACCTTCCGCCGCGCCATGCTGATTTCGCGCGGCGACGTGCTGGTGTTCGTGAAGCACCCGATCAGCGCGTTCTTCCTGTTCCTGTGCGCGGTGCTGATCTTTGGGCAGATCTACGTGCGGCTGCGCAAGCCGAAGATCGTCGCCGACTTGCCCGACATTGAACACGTCGGCGACACCAAAGCCGCCGCGCCGGCGGAATGACAGCGCATGGCGCGGCGCGCGCCCGCAAGGGCGTGGCCGCCAATCCTGCGAAGTGACAGCAATTACGCCGGCGCCTCGTTCGCTCGGGTACGAGCGCGATGCTCGCGTTGAGTGTCGTGAGCAGCGTCTTACGCACCGGTATCCGGCCCCCGGTAGGTACCGAGCAAATCGTGCCTAAAAGAAGTGAAAAAATTATGTCGCGTGCCGGTGATGAAGCAAAGTGCAGCTCCTGATGGTGTCTGAACCACGCAAACCTTTGAAGCCGCGAACCCTCTACGTGATATTCCTTGTCGAAAAAGACGTGCACGTAAAACGACGCCGCGCCTGCGACGTACCATCACCACAAAGAGATTGAGCGGCAGCAGGAAATACGCGCAGCCTCCTGCCAATAACACAGGGATAAAGAAGAAGGGTGTGTTGTTGCCTTCTTCACCGAGGTATGTCGGCGAGACGAGATGGTCGTTTGGAATCAGTACGTGTGGTGAAAATTGATATGCATGCTGCAGAGGAAAAATTTGCCACCCATCCGATGGTGGCCTAGCTTGTAATGCATCACCGTCTGCGCAAATGACATCACCAAATGCGTGGCGACGGCGGTCACCAGAATGAGCGGGACCTTCGGAAGGAGCCGCAACTCCGTTTGGAACATAAGCACTTCGCCACGTCCTTTAGCGTCTTATAGCAGTCTAACGCACATAAGCGTACCCGATAGTTGGAATGATGATGGGCTGCGCTCGACGGCGAGGCGAGGGCTCGCTTACGAAAGCGTTTCCGCAATTCGCCAACCAGACTAATTTGCAACAGCGTTCCATTACGAAAGGATACAACTGGCATTCAAGCCGAATTACGGTATGCAACGCGCTGCATCGCAACCGTTCAGCGCGGGCGCAGAGCGAGCAAAAACAGAGAAGATGGAGAAAAATCCGCTCAACGCAAAGCCGACCGCATAATCGAGACGAATAGCCCGCCTGACGATGACAAGGCGCAACAAGGCGCGATAAGGAGAGATCGCAATGACTCCGGCCGAATCAAGGGCCTAAAAAAGCGACAGCCGTGTTTATTGGCACGGCGATGCCACGACGGCGGCAGTATCACCGAAATGAGTTGCGGATGCGGTCACGATCGCCTGGGACAGTGGTCAGTTGGCCACCGTGCACCATGGCGACATGCGCGAGATCCAACGAACGCCATCGAAGCCTGCCATCGCCGAGTAGGGATATGCGCACGCGATGGCATAGGCCGCATGAGTAAGGACGATCGAAATTAATTACGCCGTCGCCCCATTCGCCCCGAAGCGCAGCGCGGCGATGCGGTCGAGCTCGGTCTGCTCGCGCGCGTTCGCTTCCGCCTTCTCGCGCGCCTGGTCGCGCTCGTCGAGCATCTCGACCTTCTTGAGCTCCTCGAAGGCCTCGCCGAGCGCTGCCTGCGCGTCGTCCATCTGAACCTTGAGCTCGTCAGCCGAGCGCTTGAGGTTCTCGCGCCGGACGATGGCCGCCTTGGCGTAGGTCGGATAGGCGAAATGCGCGGGATCGTGGATGCCGGCGCGGTCCTGCTCGGTCTTGATCTCGCGGTCGAGATCGCCGGCGATGCGTTCGAATTCGGCGATCATCGCCTCGATCTGGGCAACCTTGCGCCGCTTCTCGTCGACCTGAAATTTTTTCAGGCGGATGAGGGTTTCGCGTGACTTCATCGACTAAATACTCCCCCGAAGCCCCGAATAAAGCCCGCGCGTACCCGCGACGGGCCTCCCGGACCGGTCAACGAGGCCGACTGTGGGGCAATAACGTTAGTTTTCTGTTGCTGTCGGGCGGAGGATTTGCTCGAGCCGTTGATATCCCTCCGCCATACTCGTTGACTCTTCCTTAATTTGGCTGAGGAACTCCTCGAGCGGCTTGTGCAGCGCCGATGGCCTCGTCGACCTCGGCGGACGAGCCGGGGCGGTAGGCGCCCAGGCGAATGAGCTCCTCCATGTCGGAATAGGTCGCCATCACCTGGCGCGCCCGGTTGATGGCCGGCAGGTAGGCCGGGTCGGCCGCGCGCGGCATGGTGCGCGAGATCGACTTGAGGATGTTGATGGCCGGATAGCGCCCGCGCTCGGCGATCGCCCGTTCCATGACGATATGGCCGTCGAGGATGCCGCGCACGGCGTCCGCCACCGGCTCGTTATGGTCGTCGCCGTCCACCAGCACGCTGAAGATGCCGGTGATGGTGCCCTGCTCCCGGCCCGGCCCGGCGCGCTCCAGCAGCCGCGGCAGCTCGGTGAACACGGTCGGCGTATAGCCCTTGGCGGTCGGCGGCTCGCCGGCCGAAAGGCCGATCTCGCGCTGCGCCATGGCAAAGCGGGTGACCGAGTCCATCAGCACCAGCACGTCCTTGTTGAGGTCGCGGAAGAACTCGGCGATCGACAGCGTCAAATAGGCCGCCTGGCGGCGCATCAGCGCCGGTTCATCCGATGTCGAGACCACCACCACCGAACGGGCCAGGCCCGCCGGGCCCAAATCGTCCTGCAAGAACTCCTGCACCTCGCGGCCGCGCTCGCCGACCAGGCCGATGACGGAGATGTCGGCGGCGACGTTCCGCGCCAGCATCGACAGCAGCACCGACTTGCCGACGCCGGAGCCGGAGAAGATGCCCATGCGCTGGCCGCGGCAGACGGTGAGGAAGGTATTGAGCGCCCGCACGCCGAGATCGAGCGGCTCGCCCACCCGCATGCGCGCGTGCGCCGGCGGCGGCGAGGCGCGGAACGGATATGGCGCCGGCCCCGGCGGCAGCGGGCCCTGCCCGTCGATCGGCTCGGCCATGGCGTTGAGCACGCGGCCGAGCCAGCGCTCGGACGGCCGCACCGCGCCGGCCGAGGTCGAGACCACCGCCCGGCAGCCGCGCCGCACGCCGTCGAGCGCGGCGAACGGCATGGCGAGCGCGTGCCCGCCGGAAAAGCCGACCACCTCGCAGGGAATGCCCTTGCCGACCGATTTGGCCCGTCTCGATGGTCAGCCGCGCGCCGACCGACATCGTATGGATGGGTCCGGCGACCTCGACCATCAGCCCGCGCACCGCCACCACGCGGCCGTAGATCTCGACGCCGTCGATGTCGTTGATCTGCTCGGCGAGCGCCTTCATGCGGCCAGGCCCCCAGCGGGAACCGGAGGTAACGCCGCCTTAGGCTTACCGCCGCTGATGCGCCATTAACTCGTTCTTTACCCGGGTCGTTAATCATTGGGTCATCGTCCAGAAGGGACAAGCGGCCGCGAATCGCCCGGCCGGGACGTAAAGGGCGAGTCTGACGAGTCGGTTAGGCCCGATTCTTAACTTGGAGCATGAGCCGGCCAGTGGCCAAAAAACCACTCTCCAGCAACATCTTACGCCGATTCGGGGCGTCCTGCCTATTGCGGGGTTGCGGGAAAGAATCAGGTTTTGTTAACCATGCCCGGATAGTGTCGAATCGGTTTGTCCCAGAGCGTTTTTTTAACCTCGCCGCCATTGCGGCGCTGACTTGAGAAGCCCGTCCGCGGCGAGAAGGGGACTTTAGATGCGCGTTCTCCTCATTGAAGACGACAGCGCGACAGCGCAATCCATCGAGCTGATGCTCAAATCCGAGAGCTTCAACGTCTACACCACCGACCTCGGTGAAGAAGGCGTCGACCTCGGCAAGCTCTACGACTACGACATCATCCTGCTCGACCTGAACCTGCCCGACATGTCGGGTTTCGAGGTTCTGCGGTCGCTGCGGGTGTCCAAGGTCAAGACGCCGATCCTGATCCTCTCCGGCCTCGCCGGCATCGAGGACAAGGTCAAAGGCCTCGGCTTCGGCGCCGACGACTACATGACCAAGCCGTTCCACAAGGACGAGCTGATCGCCCGCATCCACGCGATCGTTCGCCGCTCCAAGGGCCACGCCCAGTCGGTCATCAACACCGGCGACCTGGTGGTCAACCTCGACACCAAGACGGTCGAGGTCACCGGCGCCCGCGTGCACCTGACGGGCAAGGAATACCAGATGCTCGAGCTGCTCTCGCTGCGCAAAGGCACGACGCTCACCAAGGAGATGTTCCTCAACCATCTCTACGGCGGCATGGACGAGCCGGAGCTCAAGATCATCGACGTGTTCATCTGCAAGCTGCGCAAGAAGCTCGCCAACGCCTCCACGGCAAGAACTACATCGAGACGGTGTGGGGCCGCGGCTACGTGCTGCGCGAGCCGACCGAGAGCGAAGAGCGGATCCCAGCTTAAGCGCTACGCCACCAGCGGACCGATTTCCCCGCGTTGCGTCTGCGTACATCTTGACTGAGCCCTTCTGCGGGGCTCTCTCCTCCCAACTTAGCCCCGGGCCGCAAGGTCCGGGGTTTTTTCATTGCGGAAAATGTGGCGGCGGACGCGCGATAGTTGCATTTCACGATGGAGCTTTAATCGGCTATAATGAGCTTAAGTGTTGGCAAGTGCTCGGCTTGAAGTGCTCGGCTTGGCCGCGGCCGGCTGATGCGGATGCGGCAGATCGTTTCGAGGCAATCGGCTCAGATCCAACAACGAGGCAACCCATGTTGAAGCTCACCACACGTGCGACCGTTCTTGCGGCCGTTTCCGCCCTGGCGCTCACGGCCGTGTCGCAGCCCGCCTCCGCGGGCGGCAATGGCGGCGCGGTCGCGGCCGGCGTCGTCGGCGGCCTGGCGGTCGGCGCGATCATCGGCTCGCAGATGGCACTCAGTCGTGCACGCTTTCGATGCTCGACATGGCGGCCGCCAGAAACAGCAAAATGAAAATACCTCCGCCAATCTCAAATATGAACATTGGTTATCCCTATCGCGTTGCCCGCTTTGCCCCGCATCAAGCCCCGCGGCGGTTTTCGTTCCGCGGCGTTAGCCCTGTGACGCAGGGCGCAAGCATTCGGTTCCCGATGCGCACAAGGGCCAATTGTGGCGGCCGATCAGTCATTTAACTTCGTCCGCCGGGTGGAACTATGCGGGGCGCGCGGGATTGGCTCTGTAGGTCCAGCCCCAGGCGGTTGGAATTCCCAACCAAATGGAGCGACTGGATTATGCAAACCAAGCTTTTGGTCAATAGCGACACTCGCCTTGCTGGCGCTGCCGGTGGCGGCGCAGGCGCAAGGCACGCTGCGCGGCGCGCAAGAAGGCGCGGCGCAGGGTGGACGCGACGCCGGCCCGCTCGGCGCGATCGTCGGCGGCACGGTCGGCGCGGTTGCCGGCACCGTCGGCGGCATTCTCGGCGTCGAGGATCAGCCGCGCTTCCGCACCTATGTCGTCGAGCAGCGCGTGCCGTCCTATCGCTACGACAGCGACTTCCGCGTCGGCGCGATACTGCCGGAAAGCGGCGTCACCTATTACGAGGTGCCGGCCGAATACCACGTGCAGGGCTATCGCTACACCTACGTGAACGACCACGCCGTGCTGGTCGATCCGCGCACGCATCGCATCGTCCAGATCATCGACTAGAGACCAACCCCGAAGGGACAAATCATGTTGAAGTTCATCGCACTTGCGGCCGTGTCGGCGCTCGCTTTGACGGCCGTCACGCTGCCCGCCTCCGCGCGCAACAATGGCGGCGCGATCGCGGCCGGCGTTGTCGGCGGCCTGGCCGTCGGCGCCATCATCGGCTCGCAGGCCAATCGCGGCGGCTATTACGGCGGCGGCCCGGGCTACTACGGCGAGCCGGCTTATGCGCCGGTCTACAGCAACTGCCGCACCGAGCGCGAGCGCGTCGTCGACCAATACGGCCGCTACCACACCCGCCGCATTCGCGTTTGCGATTGATACTGCCGGTTAGGCAGACGTGATGAACCCCTGTCGGGTTCATTTCAACTTAGCCCCGGGCGAGAGCCCGGGGTTTTTTATTGGGGCGGAATGTCCGTTTGGCGCCCACAGTGTTGGGCAAATCTCGGTTAGCTGTTGGCGGCGGTGACCAGCGGAATAAGCAGCGTAAAATTGGTGCCATTGACGGACACCGGCCGTGTCACCTCCGCGCCTAGCTGTTTCGCAAGTGCGTTGACCAAGCGCGTGCCGAGACGCTTGCTTGTCACCGGGTCAAATCCAGGCGGCAGGCCGGCGCCCTCGTCGCGAACCGAAACTAAGATCGAATTTTTCTCCGTTTGAGCGACGCGCACCCAGATCAACCCCCCGAAGAGTTCGGGATAAGCATATTTGCCCGCGTTGAGAACCAATTCATTGATGACAAGAGCGACAAGGATGGCGCGATCCGCCGCGAACTGAATTTCATCGGGTGCTTCCAGTTGGACTTTGCACGGAGCAACCGCCGTTTCCAGATCGTCGATGACCTCGCGCAGATACGAGACCAGATCGATATTCTCATAGTCGGCGTTGTAGGCGAGGCGTTCATAGGCACGGCCGACTGCCGAAATCCGGGTTGACGCTTCGTTCAGGCGGTCGCTCAATTCTGGATCGCCGACCGCGTTCGCCTGCAGATGAAGCATGCTGGAGACAACCTGCAGACTGTTCTTGACGCGATGGTTGACCTCCTTGAGCAGGATTTGATGGCGGGCAAGGGCGGATTGCAGCTTGCGCTGATATTGCTGCTGCTCGATCGCCATGCCGAGGATATTTGCCGCGCCTTGCAGAAATGCGATGTCCTTCTCGCCAAATTCGCCTTCGGACCGGCTGTCGACCTCAAGCACCCCGAATGGCGAGCCATCGCCTTGCAAAATGACATTCATCGCACGGCGAATGCCGTGCTCGATGAGCAACTCGGGAGTGCGAAATCGCTGCTCGTTCTCCAGATGATTGGAAATCACCGGCTTGCCCGTGTGCAACGCATAGCCGGCAGGCGAGGCCAAGTCGGCGCCGACGGTGGCATGCCCGACCACGCCCTCGCCCCAGCCGATGCCGGCCCGAACGAGCAGCCGTTTGTCGGCTGGAATGTATTCCAGCACTTTGCAGTATTCCGCTCCCAAACCTTCCGCCGTCACGCGGACGGTGTGATTGAGCATTTCGACGAAGCTGGTGCCTTGCAGCGCGAGCACGCCGAGTTCGGCCAGCAGTTCTTGCTGGCGAATGCGCACATGCAGCGCGCGGGCGCTCAAGTCGTCTGAATGACCGCCGTTGGGCATTTGCTCAACGACCGGCTTTTCCGGATCGGAGGAAGGTCCCATAGTCGGGATCCGTTAGCACACATTGGCGGGCCCTATTAAAAAAGCTGCCGGAACGCCGGTTTGAATGCAAATGTCGCGTTCACCGGCGCCGCTTGCGGTCGAGCGCAATACGAACGCGCATTTATTTCCAGAAAATCGGCCAAAACAGCATTTTGTGACGGCGGACACAGCCAACTTTGCGCCGGTATGGATTTATGGCAATGGGTGTATCCAGTCGCAACTGGATGTGAGGCAACAGCGAGGACAATACGATGGTGAAGGTCATTACTCTTGCAGCCGTTTCTGCCCTGGCATTGACGGTCGCATCGCAGCCGGCGTCCGCCGGCGGCAATGGCGGCGCGGTCGCGGCCGGCATCGTCGGCGGCCTGGCGGTCGGCGCGATCATCGGTTCGCAGGTCGCGCGCCCCAACACTACAACGGCCCGGCCTATTACGAGGCGCCGCCGCAGCGGGTTTACGAATACGAAGATTGCCGCATCGTTCATCGCCGCTACATCGGCCGCGACGGCTACGAGCACGTCCGCCGCGTTCGCGTCTGTGACTGACGCGACACGCCGCAGCGCAAATGAAAACCCCGGGTGATGAGCCCGGGGTTTTAGTAACTTTTCAAAAAGTCGAGGCGCGGCGTCCACACCCTCTCGCAAAACCCGATCGCGCTTTCGCAGTGGGATAGAAAAAGGCTACCGGAGCCACCCGGTGGCCAAAACTTTTGCGGTTTTGAGGCTTGCCGCTTTGCCGGCTGAAGATGCGGAAACCCGATTACGCCTTCGCCGCGAACTTCAGCACATTGGTCGCCGGCTGTGGCGCGCGCGCGGCGGCGGTCGGCGCGTAAAGCCCGCGCTTCTCGGTCACCGGCTTGAACGCATCGGTGAGCCCCACGACCGTTTCGGCCGCGCCCAAAACCAGAAAGCCTTCGCCCGGCATCTGGCGCGCCAGGCGCGCGAGCACCTCGGCCTTGGTCGGCTGGTCGAAATAGATCAGCACGTTGCGGCAGAACACGATGTCGAAATGGCCGAGCGGCGCAAAGTCGTCGAGCAGATTGCAGCGGCGGAACTGCACCATGCTGCGAATTTCCGGCGAAATCTTCCAGGTTTCGCCGTCTTGCGTGAAATATTTCACCAGTAGCTGGATCGGCAGCCCGCGCTGCACCTCGAACTGGCTGTAGATACCGGCCTGCGCCTTCTCCAACACCTCGGTCGAGAGGTCGGTGCCAGAATGCTCAATTCGCCAGCCGGCGAGCGCAGCGCCCATATCCTTGACGACATCGCCAGCGAATACGGCTCCTGCCCGGTCGAGGCGGCGGCGCACCATATGCGTAGGCGCTGGTCGGCGCGCGCGCCTGCGATGACGGCCGGCATGACGACGTCGCGAAAGTGGTCGAACGGAAGCTTATCGCGGAAGAAGAACGACTCGTTGGTCGTCATCGCTTCGACCACATCGACGATGAGCTTCTCCGCACCCGGCGCCTTGAGCCGGGCGATGAGTTCGCTCAAATCTCGCAAGTCCGATCCGGCGCGTGATCGGCAGCAGCCGACTTTCCACCAGGTATTGCCTTATCGCCGGAAAGAATGAGCCCAGACCGATCTTTCAAAAGTTTTCGCAGATAATCATAATCGAATGGCGTCACGACCGCTCCCCTGCAAACAAGCGAACAACTTTCGGAGCGATCTGATCGAGCGGAAGACGGCCGAACAGATGCCCGCGTGCGCGGCTGCTCCCGGCATGCCCCAGACCACACTGGTCGCCTCGTCCTGCGCGATCACGCTGGCCCCCTCCGCGGCACGATCGCGGCGCCGCCACGCGACCCGTCCGAGCCCATCCCGGTCAGGACGAGCGCCAAGATCTGCCGGTCCCCACACCTTGGCGGCCGAGCAGAACAGGGGATCGACCGCCGGCCTGCAGAAATTGACCAGCGGGCCGTCGTCGAGCGCAATGAACGGAGCGCCGTCGCGACGCACGACCCGCATGTGTCGTCCACCCGGCGCAACGTAAATCGTGCCCGGCACGACCGGTTCGCCGTCGATCGCCTCGCGCGACGGCCGCCCGCTGGCGCGGCCGATGTGCTCGGCGAGAATGGTCGTGAACGTCGGCGGCATGTGTTGGGTGATGAGGACAGGCGCGCGCTGCACGACGTCGCCGAGATGCGACAGGACAGCGATCAGCGCTTGCGGCCCCCCGGTCGATGAGCCGATTAGAAGAACACGCGGCGCCGTCGATGAGAACGGATGCAATTCGACTGCGATGGACGCCGAAGCGGTACGTGCGTCGCTCGCGGGCAACCCAGGTGCAGGCCGGAGGAGAAGTGGCGTCGGCGTTGCTGTCGCAGGGCTGCGCGCGCGCGCCCCCTCCCGATCTTCTTGCGCATGCCGAGTTGGCGGATCTTTCGATCAGCTCGTGGCGAAACGTGGCGGAAGTCGTCACGCCGTGGCTCGATTCCGGCTTCGGAATGTAATCGGCGGCGCCGAGCGACAGCGCTTTCAAGCTCACCTCCGCATTGCGGCGAGTCAGCGTCGACGCCATGATGACAACCAAGATCGCGCTTCTTCTCCAGCAGCAACGGCAGCGCGGAGATGCCGTCGAGATCCGGCATGTCGACGTCCAGCACGACGACGTCCGGGATGGTGCGTTCGAGCTGGTCGACCGCCTCGCGCCCGGTGCGGAGCGCGGCGACGAGCTCAGATCCGGCTCTTCCTCCACCCAGCGTGACAAGAGCCCACGCACGACGACGGCATCGTCCACGACCATGACGCGGATCGGATATCCGTGGAACGAGCGGCGGACGGCGCTGCGTGACAACGCACGTTCATCGGCGACTCGACAACTACGGAACTGACGCTAACGGTGAACGGGATCGGCCGGTCAGATCAGCCCGACTTCCTGGAATTTCGCTTCGACGATTTCCTTGTCGAACGGCTTCATGATGTATTCGTTGGCGCCGGCGTGCAGCGCGCGGGCGATGTGCGCGACGTCGTTCTCGGTCGTGCAGAACACCACCTTCGGCCGATCGCCGCCCGGCAGTCCGCCGCAGCGCGCGAGGAACTCGTAGCCGTCCATCTTCGGCATGTTCCAGTCGAGCAGGATCGCATCCGGCAACTGGCGCCGGCACGCATCGAGCGCCTGCTCGCCGTCCTCGGCCTCGACGATCTCGAAATCCAAGCCCTTCCAGAATGCGCCGTGCCACCTTTGCGGATGACGCTGGAGTTCGTCCACCACCAGACAGGTCTTCATCACATCCTCACCTGTATTCGACGATCGCGTTTCCATCGCGTTACGCGGCCATTTCCTTGCCGGCCGGCCTCCAGCACGCGGTCGACATCGAGCACCACCAGCAGCTCGCCCTCGAGCCGGTGGACGCCGGCACGAACGCGCGCCAGCCGCGGATCGAGATTGACCGGATTGGGCTCGCGCGCTGTCCTCGTTGAGCTTGAGCACCTCGCCGACGCTGTCGATCAGCAGAGCCCGTAGAATTCGCCGCGCTGCTCGATGCCGATCGCCATCGGCGGCCGCGCTCGTGCGCGCTGCGTCGACCCGAGCGCGCGGCGCATGTCGATCGCCGTCACGATGCGGCCGCGCAGATTGAGCACCCCGGCGATCTCGGGGGGCGCCAGCGGCACGCGCGTCATCCGGTCCGAGCATGAACACGTCCTGCACGCGCGAGATCGGCAAGCCGAACAGCTGATCCGCCGATCATGGCGGTGACGTATTCCTGCAGTCGTGGCGCTGGTTCGTTCATGCTCGTGGCTCACGCGGCCCGGCCGATCATCGGTCTGCTCCTTGATCGCCGCGATCAGGCCCTGGCGATCGAACTTGGCGACGAAGTCGTGGAAGCCGACGTGGCGGCCGCGTTCGATCGATCTCGGCGCGATCGACGGACGAGAGCGCGATCATCGGCATGTCGGCAGTGCGCGGATCGGCGCGCACCGCCTCGGCGACAGCGCAACGCCGTCCATGTCCGGCATCTCGATGTCCGTCACCACGACATCGAACGCGGGCCGTCTCGACGCAGGCGCAAGCGCCTCCGTGCGCGCGAGGCGCGACGTGACCTCGTAGCCCGCGGCCTGGAGCACCGGCGTCAGCATGTTGCGGAAGAACGGCGAGTCGTCGACCAGCAGCACGACGCGCGCGGGCGCGCTGGCGCGCCTGCCTTGCGGCGGAACCAGTCCGCGTAGGCCAGCGGCAGGAAATGGCCGACATCGACGATCTCGGTCGCTTGGCCCTTGACGACCGCCGAGCCGAGAACGCCCGGACGTCGCTGCCGACCTCGATGTCGAGCCGCTCCTCGACGATGTCGACGATCTCGTCGACCACCAGCGCCATGGACCGGTCGCCGTCGGAAAACACCAGAAGCGGCTGCGCGCCGCTCGTCCTTGATGCGCACGCTCGTCGCTCGGCGGCACGAGCGGCATGAGCTGACCGCGATATTGCACCATGTGGCGGCCGTTGGAGACCTCGATCTTGCGGGCATCGATCTCCTCGAGCCGGGTGACGAGCGACAGCGGCACCGCCTTCAGCTGGCTGGAGCCGGCGCGGAACACCAGCAGCGACGGTGGTCTCGCTCGGCGGCGCGCCTGTCCGCTCTGGTTCGGCTCGGCGGCGCCATGCGGGTCGACGCCGCCGAAGGCCTGCGCGATCCCGTTCGGATCGATGATCATGATCACCGAGCCGTCGCCCAGAATGGTGTTGCCGGAGAACATCGTGATGTGGCGCAGCCGGCGCCATCGGCTTCACCACGATCTCCTCGGTGTCGAACACGCCGTCGACCACGATGCCGAAGGTCTGGCTGCCGACCTGGGTGACGACGATGAAGCCGCTGGCGCGTCGCCCGCCTCTGCGGCGCCGAGCCAGCAGTCCTTCAGCGCGTGACCAGCGGCAGCAGCTTGTCGCGCAGCCGCAGCACCGGCGTGTCCTTGATCCGCTCGATGTGATGCTCGCGCGCCGGCAGCGCGACGCGCACCAGCTCCACCACGGTGATCTGCGGGATGGCGAAGCGCTCGCCGCGCGCTTCGACGATCAGCGCGGAGACGATCGCCAGCGTCAGCGGAATCTTGATGGTGAAGGTTCGTGCCCTGCGCCGGCACCGACTTGACGTCGATGGTGCCGCCGATCTGCTCGATGTTGGTGCGCACCACATCCATGCCGACGCCGCGGCCGGAGACGGTGGTGACCTTGGCGGCGGTCGAGAAGCCGGGCGGAAGATGAAGTGGTGGATCTGCGCTTCCGTCACTTGCCGAGCTCGGCTTCGGTGGCCAGCCCGCTGCGCCAGCGCCTTGGCCCGGATCCGCGTCGGCGTCGAGGCCGCGGCCGTCGTCGGCGATCTCGATGATGATGTGGCCGCCCTCGTGGAAGGCCTTGAGGCTGATGCGGCCGGTCTCCGGCTTGCCGGCGGCGCGCCGCTCGGCCGGCGTTTCGAGGCCGTGATCGGCGGAATTGCGCACCATGTGGGTCAGCGGGTCCTTGATCAGCTCGAGCACCTGGCGGTCGAGCTCGGTCTCGGCGCCGTGCATCTCGAGCTCGATCTTCTTGCCGAGATCGCGCGACAGGTCGCGCACGATCCGCGGCAGCTTCTGCCAGGCATTGCCGATCGGCTGCATGCGCGTCTTCATCACGCCTTCCTGCAGCTCGGCGGTGACGTTGGACAGCCGCTGCAACGGCACCTTGAACTCGGTTCCTCTGGCGGCGGACGATCTCGCAGCAGCTGATTGCGGGTGAGCACCAGCTCGGACACCATGGTCATCAGGTGTTCGAGCGTATCGACATTGACGCGGATGGACTGGTTGGCGATCGTTGTTGCTCGGCCTCTTCGTCGCCCTTGCCGGGCATCCGGGGCGGCGGTTTGGTCGGGCTTGACGACGCGGCGGCTTCGACCTCGGCGTTTCGCGGAAGGCGCGCTCCAGAGTCTTCGGCGAATCTTCGGCCGGGCGCGGGCGCCGGTCACCGGCGCGGTGGCGGGCGCCGTGACCCGCTGCGACCATGCGCTGCAGTTCGCCGATCAGATCGGTCGTCGTCGCCCGCCGGTTCGGCTGCTCTGCTCTCGAGCGCATCGAGAATCGCCTTGATGCGGTCGATGGTCGCAAGAACCAGCGTGACGGCTTCGCTGGTCGCCGGGGCCCGTCGCGGAATTGCCCCATCAGGCCTTCGGCGGCATGCGCCAGCGCCTCGAGCCGCGGCAGAGCTGAGAAAGCCGCAGGTGCCCTTGATGGTGTGAACCAGACGAAAAATGTTGCCGAGGATCTTGGCGTTGTTCGGCTCCTGCTCGAAGCGCACGAGCTCGGCGTCTACGACGTCGAGACTTTCACTGGTCTCGGTCAGGAATTCCCGCAGCAGGTCGTCCATGGAAACGCCTTCGTCGACGGGCGGTGGCCCGTGCGCCGCTCCCCGTCGGAAGCGCGGTCAGTGTGTTGCCTAAGGGTTTAATTTTGGTTGCGGATTGCGAAGCCGCGGCGGCAGCGTTGAACACGTAGCTTTGATCCGCCGCAAGCGCGACACAAGACGCGTTAGGCCGCCAGCGCCGCCTAATGGCGGTGATGACGACCGCCTCGCCTTCCAGACCATGGCGGCTTGCGCCGCAATCTCGCGCCAGCAGCCCGGTATAGAAGGGCTGGATGGCATGGGCGTCGATGGCCTCGCCGATCTCGCCCGCCAGCAGTTCGGCGACCGTCGGCGGAAGCTTGGCGTTGAGGCCGGCTGCGGTGACTTGAACCCACGTGTCACCCGTGCCAACCGGATCGACGGTGAGCGTGCCGCCGCGCGGAATGGTCCGCCGGGCGATCAGCAGCATGTTGAGCAGCAGCTTGACCCGGTTCTTGGCCAGCAGCGCGCGCGGCAGATTCCAGGAAAGCTTGGTCTTGTCGTCCTCGATCAAGCCGCGCGCGATCTTTTCGGCATCGCCGGTGTCGATCTGGGCGCCGGCCGAACCGGCCGCGCCGAAGGCGATGCGGCAGAATTGCAGCTTGGCCGAGGCGGTGGTGGCGCTCTTTTTGATCAGATCGAGCGCAAACGTTTTGGTCGCCTCGTCCTTCTCCTCCTCCAGCACCTCGAGGCCGTTGACGATGGCACCGACCGGGCTGATCAGGTCATGGCAGACGCGCGAACACAGCAGCGCGGCAAGATCGAGCGCTGAGAGCGGCGGGGCCGGACATGGGAGGGCTCTCCACGAGGCGTGCTCGGGTTTGCCATAACGCCGCGAATCGCTGTCGCGCCGGATGCGAGGCATGATACACCGCACGCGCAAACCGCCAGGACGGAAAGGACTTCGTTTTGGCTGCCAATTTCGAGAGTTTCGCCGGCCGAGGCCGCCCGGCTCATGGGCGAGCTGACGACCGTGTTGCGCGCGCTCCGCCCTCATCCGCGCCGTCTCGCCCGAAAGCAGCCACAAGCTCGAGCCCGACCATCCCCGTCACGCTGGCCGATGACGCCTCGGAAGCGGAGATCCTGCAGGGTCTGGCGCGGCTGCTGCCCGGCGTACCGGTCATACCCGAGGAAATGTCCGCCGCCAGGCGCCGCCGAAGCTCGACCGGCAGCTTCATCCTGGTCGATCCACTCGACGGCACGCGCGAACTCATCGCCGGCCGCGACGAATAACGGTCAATGTCGCGATCATCTCGGCGGAAGCCCATCGCCGGCATCGTCTCGGCGCCCAAGCGGCGCAAAATCTGGCGCGGCATTGTCGGGCGCGGCGCCGAGCGGCTGCGCATGCTGGCCGATGGCGCCGATCAGCCGCAGGCGATCCGTGCGCGGCGCTGGCCCGCGCAGAACGCCGTTGCAGTGGTGAGCCGCTCGCATCTCGACCCTGCGACCGAAGCTTTTGTTGCGAAGCTGGGTCCGGTCGCGCGCGACGCAAGCGGCTCGGCGATCAAGTTCTGCCGCATCGCCGAAGGCGCCGCCGATGTCTATCCGCGCTTCGGCACCACGTGCGAATGGGACGTCGCGGCCGGCCATGCCGTTGTCACCGCCGCGGGTGGCGTCGTGACGGACCGCCAAGGCGCGCCGCTGAAGTTTGGAGATGCCGCCGGCAATTTCCGCGTTGCGGCCTTCATCGCCTGGGGCGACCCGGACAAAGCGAAATCGGTTCGCTTCTGAGTCAGCGCGCGATGCCGCGCGCGACTTCCGGCCATTTGCGCGTCGCGCGCGCGATGACGCCGCCCGGATCGGCGAGAAATTCGGCGCGGGCCTCGGCACTGTAGAAGAGATAAAGCCGCTCACCGCTCACCGCCCAGAACAGCGGATGACCCGGCACCGAGGTACCGCGCGCGACCGCCACCGGATCGTAGCCGCCGAAGCGCGGCATGTAGACTTCCGGATGGTCGGCGAAGGCCGCACGATCGCCCTCGTTGCGGAAGCGCCACACGGCGCCATTGTTGCGGAATTCAAGCTCGGGGCGGCCGAACTGCGGTTTGCCGTCGGTGAAATAGGCGACCGGATCGAAGCCGCTGAGCGCGAGCCCGGTATTGGGGTTGACCACCAGCGGCTCCGGCGCGGCGGCTGGCGCTGCGGTCGCGCAGGTGAGCGCGCAGGTGAGCGCGGCCAACAGGCCGAAGGCGAGGCGTATCTTCCGTTGCTGCCGTGGTGCAGTCATAGTTCCGGGCGACAGTCCGATGATTCGCCGTCACATTACGGCCGTTCGCGTGAGCAACCCGTTAAGCGGGGGCTTAAAGACCTCACCCAAGGAGCCTGCGATGCGCGCTACCCTCAGGTTTGCGGCCCTGATCCTGTGCCTGATCGCTTTCGGCGCCGATCTGGCCGCCGCCCAGGGCCAGCCGCCTCCCGCCGGCCGCGCAGCCGGCAGCGCCCCCGCCGCCGCCACCTCCTCCGCCGCAAGGCGAGCGCCGCGACACCTTCTCCGCCAACGAGATCGTCCTCGCCGGACATCAGTTCTTCGGCTCGGTGTCGCGCGGGCTGGCGCAAGTGGTCGAGAAGGCCTTCAGCCGCTGGGGCGAGCCGAACGGCTATGTGCTCGGCCAGGAGGGCAGCGGCGCCTTCGTGGTGGGCTTACGTTACGGCGACGGCAAGCTTTACACCCGCAATGCCGGCGACCGCCGCGTGTTCTGGGAAGGCCCTTCGGTCGGCTTCGACACCGGCGGCGAAGGCGCCCGCACCATGATGTTGATCTACAAGCTGCCGGCCACCGACGCGATCTATCAGCGCTTCGCCGGCATCGACGGCTCTGCCTATTTCATTGGCGGCTTCGGCATGACGGCGCTCACCGCCAGCGGCATCGTGGTGGTACCGATCCGCTCCGGCGTCGGTTTCCGGCTCGGCGCGAACGTCGGCTATCTCAAATTCACCCCGAAGGCGACCTGGAACCCGTTCTAGCGCGTCACTCTTTATATACGCGCCGGAACCATGGCCTTTATGGCGCCCTGACGCGGCTCCCAGGTTTAGGTTAATGTCGGCTCACGCTGGAAGTGCACGGGCCCCCGTGTCATGGTTTCCGCGGGGTTTACTACGGGCGTGGGCTGTCTTGGAGGCGTCGCTTTATGATCGAACCGATCATGTATTTCGGGATCGGCTTTCTCGTCGCAGCCCTGGTCGGGCTCGTCGTCATCCCCCTCGTCCACGGCCGCGCGGTGCGGCTGACCATGCGGCGCCTCGAAGCCGCCACCCCGCTCTCGATGGCGGAAATCCAGGCCGACAAGGATCAGCTGCGCGCTGAATTCGCGATGTCGACGCGGCGTCTCGAAATGAGCGTCGATCAGCTCAAGAACCGCACCACCAGCCAGCTCGCCGAACTCGGCAAGAAGGGCGACGCCATCAACCGGCTCAAGATCGAGCTCGGCGAAAAGACCGCCACCATTTTCGCACTGGAAGCGCGCGACAAGGCGCTGCGCGACCAATTGCGCGCCACCGAGGACGAGATCGCGGCCAAGACCAGCGCCATGCACGACGCCCAGCGCGCGTTCTCCGACAAGCAAGCCGACCTCGCCAAGATGATGGGCGAGCTCGACGAGCGCTCGACCTTCACCGAAGCCCAGAAGGTCGAGATCATCGCGCTCAAGACCCAGGTCGAGGCGCTCAAGGACCGGCTCACCAATGCCAGCAACGACGTCAGGGTGGCCGAAGACCGCCGCGAAGTCGAACGGACCGCGCTCAAGGCCGCGACGCAGGAACTGGAACAGGAGCGCGGCAAGGTCGAGAACCTCGGCCGCCGCGTCGGCGAGCTCGAGCAGCATCTGGCGGCGCAGACGACCGAAGCGGAAATCCTCGGCCGCCGCGCGCACGACCTGGAGAGCCGGCTCGGCGAGCAGTCGAAGCTGCTCACCGAGAGCGAATTCGAATTGAAGCAGCTGCGCGGCGAGATCGAAACCGCGCGCAAGACCGAAGGCGACCTGCGCGCCGCGGTCGCCGAGCTCGACAACCGCGCCAATTCGGCCCACGAAACCCTCAAGTCGGAAAAAGCGCAATTGCAGGCCGAACTCGGCCGCACCCGCGACGAGCGCGACCGCCTCGCCCGTGACCTCGCCGGCATGAAGCGCGAGACCGAAGAATCCTGGGCGTCGGAGCGCGTCGAGAACGCGCTGCTGCGCGAACGCATCAACGACGTCGCGGCCGAAGTGGCGCGGCTCGCCTCTGCGCTGGAAGGCCCCAATTCGCCGATCGACGCGATCCTCGCCGCCGAGACGGTGCGCGACCGGACCGTGGCGGTCACCAGCCATGGCGAGACCAAGCACGTCGAGGCATCGCCTTCGAATGGCGACCTCGCCGACCGCATCCGCGCGCTGCAGACGCACGCCTCGCGCGTGACGCATAGCGACAAACCGCAATAACGCGCCCCAAGCGGGCGCGGCTCGCTTGACACCTCTTAGACGCACTCCTTATATCGCCCGGCCTGAAACGGCCGGGCGCTTGGCTCAGCGGGAGAGCGTTCCCTTCACACGGGAGAGGTCGTAGGTTCAATCCCTACAGCGCCCACCATAACTACTCGCCGCGCCTAAGCTTTTTGAGATTTTATTTTTTCAATTCAACAAAAAAATCGACCCGCGATTGTGGGAACGCCTAGACTTTTTCGTTGTTCCCGCAATTGCACTCAGCGCGATCGCTCTGACACCGGCGAGCGCCGAGGACATTGCCATCGGCAATTACGGCTCGTCCGCGAACGGCATGCCGTTCGGCATCGCCCTCGCCAAAGGCTACTTCAAGGAAGAAGGTGCCAACGTGACCGGCATCATTTCCTCGGCGGCGGCGGCACCTCGGTGCGTAACGCGATGGCCGGCGTCGCCTACGGCGAAGCCAACCCGGTGCGATCGCGGTGGCAATCCAAAACGGCGCCGATCTTAAGATCGTCAGCGACAACGTGCTCACCATCGCCGAGTTCGCCTGGCTGGTCAAGGAAGGATTCGCCGATCAAGACCATCAAGGACCTAAAGGGCAAGAAGATCGGCTACACCAATCCGCGCTCGACCAGCCAGGCGCTCGACATCCTGATGCTCAAGAAGGCCGGTCTCAAGCCGGACGACGCCGAACTGGTGAAGACCGGCGGCTTCGGCCCGATGGTTGCTGCGCTCGAGCTCGGCCAGATCGACGTCGCTCCGGTCACCGAACCGCTGTGGTCGAAGATGAAGGATAAATTCCGCGTCCTGATCACCGGCGCCGAAGCGCTTCCGCCGCTCGACAACGTCGTCGGTGTTGTGACGGCGCAGGCTGCCGCGACGCGCGGCGACTTTATCCGCGCTGTAATCCGCGCCCGCCGCAAGCCATCGCCTTCATGAAGGCGCACCCGGAAGAGGCAGGGCAGATCCTAGCCAAGCCCTTTAATATCACGCCGGAGGTGGCGACGAGCGCCGTCAAGAACCTCACCACCAGCATGACCGAGGGCGTCCCCTATCGGGGCGAAGGCGACATCCACCTCGACGGCATGAAGCGCATCATCGAAGTGCAGAGGAGCGTCGGCGCGCTGTCCGGCGATATCGATCTGTCGAAAATCGTCGACACGAGCTTCCTGCCGGACGATCTCAAGAAGGTGAAGTAGACAGGTCGCGATCCGGGAGGCTCATCCATTGTCTGCGGTACAGGTAACGCTGCGCGGGGTGACGAAAGTCTTCCCCGCCAGCGGCGACGGCCAGGCGGTGCACGCGCTTGGCCCGATCGATTTTAGCATCAAAAAGGGCGAATTTTTCGCTGTCGTCGGTCCCTCGGGCTGCGGCAAATCGACGTTGCTCGAGCTGATCGCCGGGCTCACGCCACCGACGGCAGGGACGATCGAATTCGAAGGCCGCCCGATCGGGCAGGAAATTCCCGATGGCATCGGCGTCGTGTTCCAGGAGGATGCCTGCTTCCCCTGGCTGAACGTGCGCGACAATGTGGAATTCGGCTTGCGCGCGCGAAATATTGACGCCGCGGAAAAGGCCCGCCGTGTCGCCGCCGTCATCGACACGATGGGCTTACGCGATTTCTCGCGCAGCTTTCCGGCGCAGCTTTCCGGCGGCATGCGCCAGCGCGTCTGCATCGCGCGCACCATCGTGGCCGAGCCGCGCCTCATTCTGCTCGACGAGCCGTTCGGCGCGCTCGATCAGCAAACGCGGCTTTTGATGGGCGACGAAGTGTTGCGGCTATGGCGTGACAGCGACGCCACCATATTCCTGATCACGCACGCACTCGACGAAGCCGTGATGCTCGCCGATCGCATCGCCGTGATGTCGGCGCGGCCGGGCAAGCTGATCGATCTCGTCGAGACGAACTGGCCGCGCGAACGAGACAGCCGCATCGTCGAAGAAAAGGATTTCGGCGCACTGACCAGCCGATTGTGGAAGTCGCTGCGCGACGAGTCGATGAAGACGATGGGACGAATGGTGGACCGCGCATGAGCCGGGTGAGGCTTTACCAGATCGGCGTCATCGCGGGCCTCGTCCTGCTGCTGGAGGTGCTGTGCTTCGCCGGCGTCATCGACAAGATTACGATGCCGCCGCCGCACATCATCATCCGCGATTTCATCAGGCTGATCCTGGAAGGGCGCTATTTCGGGGAAATCGGCAAGAATCTCGCCAATATCGTGCTGGCCTTCGTGCTTGCCTTTGTCGTCGGCACGGTCACCGGCACGATCCTGCACAGCTACAAAACCGCGCGCGACGTGCTCGATCCACTGTTCGCCACTTATTACGCGATCCCTGTCTTTGCTTTCTATCCGCTCTTTATCGTCATTTTCGGACTGGGCGATGGGCCGCAACTGCTGATCGGCTTCTTGCTTGGCGTGGTTGCGGTAATTGTGACCATCCTCAATGGTCTCGACCGGGTGCCGTCGGTGCTGAAAAAGACCGCCCGGGTCAACCAACTCGGACCATTACAGACAGCGCTGCGTGTCACCCTGCCGTTCTGCGCGCCCTATCTGCTGACTGCCGCCAAACTCGCGCTGGCCTATGCATTTATCGGCGTGATCGGCTCGGAGTTCATCATGGCGCGCTCCGGCATGGGATACGAAATCGGCTACGCCTATACGAATTTCGACAATGCGACGATGTACCCGCTCATTCTGCTGATCCTGCTCTTGTCCATCGTCGTCAACGGTCTGCTCTCGCGCTGGGAAAACGTGCTGCTGTCGCGGCGGGGATTAAGATAATGCACGGCGACGAGCGAAAGCCCCTGCGCAATACCGTCATCCTGATTGTCGGCCTGTTGGCCGTATGGGAGCTTGCCTACCTCATCGTCGGCGAGGTTGCGCTGCGTTCGCCTTGGCAGACAATCGTCTTCCTCGCAGGCCTGATGCATACCGATATTTTCTGGATCCACCTTGTCGATACGCTGAAGGCCTTTGGCGTCGCGCTCGCGATCGCTATCGTGCTCGGGCTGCTGATCGGCTTTGCGCTGGCGCTGCATCGCCTGTCCGGCGACGCCATGGAGCCGATGCTGGTCGCGCTCTATTCGGTGCCTAAAATCACGCTTTATCCCATCATCTTGCTGGCCTTCGGCATCGGCATTTCGGCGAAGATCGCCTTCGGTGCGATCCACGGCATTATTCCAGTGGCGCTATTCACGCTGAACGCGGTCCGCACGATCAAGCCGATCCTGATCAAGACGGGGCATGTGCTCAAGCTTAGCCCGACGACGATGGTGCGTTCGATCCTGTTCCCGGCCGCCGTGCCGGAAATCTTCACCGGTCTCCGCGTCGGCTTCTCGTTGACGCTGATCGGCACCATCCTCGGTGAAATGTTCGCCGCGCAGCACGGCCTCGGCTATCTGCTGATGAATGGCATCAGCCTGTACAATGTCGACCTGATCATGGCGGTGACGTTTCTGCTGGTGGTCTTTGCGGCTGCCGTCAACACCCTGCTCTTGGCCATCGACCGCCGGCTGCACCACCGTGCATAGCGGACCAAGTCCGGGGCGGCCGCTCAGGAAAACCTCTTTTCCAAATCGTTCCATTTTTTGAGTTCGAGCGCCTCGGCGAGGCTCGTCAACGCCAGTTCCTGGCTGCCTGCCGCGAATGCGTTCGCGTCGCCCGCGGCGAGCCGGCGCAGACGGTCGAGCCCGCTCTCGATCGCCTTTGCCACACGGCCGATAAGGACGTTTGGAAAGGCGATCTGCGAGAAGCCCATGCCGTGCAGCTCTGCCGGCGTGAGCCACGGCGTCGCTGTCCCCTCGAAGATCGCCGCGGAATTCCAGCTTCCTTTGAACGCTTTGCCGACGCGGGCATAATCTTCCGGCGCTTTCAGTCCGGCGACAAATATGCCGTCGGCGCCGAGACGCAAAAAATGTTCGGCGCGCCGTAGCAATTCGTCCAAGCCCTGCGCACCGAACGCATCGGTACGGCCGATAATGACAAAATCCGGGTTTCTCCGCGCGGCCATTGCCGCTTTGAGCTTCTGCTCCATCACCTCCAGCGGCACGACGTTCCGTGCGGACGCGGCGCCCGGCTGCTTGCCCTCGCGCGATTGGTCTTCCAGCAGAACGCCGGCAACGCCGATCGCCTCATAACCTTGGATGGTGCGGGTCACGCTCTTCACATCGCCGTAACCGTCATCGGCGTCGACCAGGCAGGGCAGCCGCGAGGCATCGACGATGTCGCGAATGCCGGCCAGCATTTCGCCGAAACCCGCCAGCCCAAGGTCGGGCAGCGCATGCCGGGCCGCAAGCAAAGCCGATCCGCCGACATTGAAGGACTTGAAGCCGGCCTGCTCGATCAGCCGCGCCGATAGCGCATCGTGCGCGAGCGGACTGACCAGGGGCTGTTGCGTACGGTGGATTTCGCGAAGGGAAAGAGCCATGAAACGGTACTCGGTGAGTGTTACTTCCGCTTCGGCGGGTCGCGCGACAAATTCTTCGACGCCAGCTCGTCGACATAATCCTGCCAATAGCGCGCGTAGTTGCGGCCGAGCTCGAGCAGATAGTCCCAGCCGAAAATTCCGGTCGAGTGCAGATCGTCGAACACCAGCCGCACGGCGTAATTGCCGACCGGCAAGACCTCGATGATGCCGACCTCGCGCTTGCCGGGCACGGTCTTGCGTTCCTCCGCCGAATGGCCCTGCACTTCCGCGCTCGGGCTTTTCACCCGCAGATATTCGGCCGGCAGGTCGAAATGCTCGCCATTGTCGAAGCTGACGGTCAGCGTCCTGCGGTCCTTGTGCAGACGAAGCTCGCTCGGCCAGGCTTGCGCGGCGGCGCTCATCGGGCGAACCGCACCGCAGCCCGCGGCGGAAATATCGTAGCCGCCCAATTCCTGCGCCCGCGCGGCAAATTCCTTCGACGCCAAAAACCTGACCACGGCCTGCACGGGCGCATGGAAATAGTCGCGCTGGCGCACCACCAGATCGAAATGCTCCCACACGATCGGCACGAAATCGAGGCCGGCGGCGCTGGCGACGCCGCGCGTGGCGATGCCGGTATCGGCGCGGCCGGCGCGGATCGCCTGCGCCACGTCGGGACCGGTCGGGCAAACCGGGCTGACGGCGGCGAGTTGATCGAGCGCAGCCTTCGCGCGATGCAGCAGCGCGAGCAGCAGAAGCTGCGCGCCGGCGCCTTTCGGCCGCATGGCGATGCGCGCGCGCTTGGCGATGACGTCGTCCATCGACTTGAGCTTGAGCGGATTTCCGGGCGCCAGCAGGAAGCCCTGCTCGCGGCGGCAGAAGCCGATCACCACGGCGTCCGGCAGGTCGCTGCGGCTCTTCATCACGGCGATATTTGCATCCGCTTCTATGTCGTCCAATGCGTGCAGATGCATGCAGGCGGCAACGGCCTCGCCGGCGGCAAAGCGCGCCAGTCCCGCTTCGCTGCCGACCGCCAGCGTGGCGAGGCCGGAACCGCTCTCGCGCAAGGCCCAGTCCAGCAGCGGGTCATGGCTGCCGGCGACGATGGGCGCAGGCTCGGCGCGCACCATGCCGGCCGGCCGCGAAACACTGCCCGCCAGCCATTGGTCGAGCTCGGCCTTGGGGAACAGCCAGCGGCCGGTCACCTTGGTGCAGGGAACCGCGCCTTCCGCGACCATCTCATAGATCTTGCGCTCCTTGAGACGGAGATAGGCGGCGGCTTCGGCGGTGGTGAGAAGCTCCATTACAAACGCCCTGCGCACATATGCACGGATTTCGCGAGCCGCGAAACTACAGGAATTACAAGAGGTTTAGCAATGGGCGATCAAGCGTGCGCGCGGCGCAGCCGGTCTCGGTCAACGTGCGAGGCAGGCATCAACGAAAGGCGAGATTGCCAAACACGCCATAATGATCGGACACGAGATCAAGCCCGTTGCTGCCGTCGAAAACAACCGAGCAGTCGTTTGGCACGACATCGCGACCGGCAAAAATGTAGTCGATCCTTTGAACCAGGGTCCACGATGGGTCCACGTACCGATTTTTCGGCAAATAGGTAAACCCGGACTCGCCCGGATGGCACTCGGCGAAAGCGTCGCGAAATTCCTGCTTGCTGTCCAACACCGCCCGCACAGCGGGTGAATCCGGGACGTCGTTGAAATCGCCGCAAAGGATTTTGGCCGGCATTTCCGAATAAAACCGTTCGATCGCGGCCAGCAGCGCCACCACCTGCTGTCTTCGCTCCTCTACCAATTCAGGCGGGTACGCCAAATGCGTGTTCGCGACCAGGAGTGGCCGGCCTTCGATCTCAAATTCCACCAGCAAAATCTCGCGCGGGAAATCGCCTGGAAATTCCGGCAATGCAACGCTGTCCGATCGGACGGCGGGATTTGCGCTGAGAATTGCCAGGCCGTTGTGTTCGACGGTGTGCGCAAGGTTGCACATGTCGGCAACGAGCGCGGCCTGGCTGCGGCCGGAGCTCGGATCGCGATAGACTTCCTGCAAGCAGACAATGTCGGGGCGCAATTGCTTGAGCCCCGCTTCGAGCGCGCGATAGCGCACCGCGAGCGGCTCGCTGATATTCCACAGGTTGAGGGTCAATACGCGAAAGCCCATAGGGCGAGACAACGCGGTGAAAGAAGGGCCGTCAAATCAATAAAGTCATGCTTGGCGCTCCCTACGGGAGTCGAACCCGTGTTTCAGCCTTGAGAGGGCCGCGTCCTAGGCCTCTAGACGAAGGGAGCTTCAGGCCAAGGCCCTGCAAATAGCCTCGAAAGCCCGCAGGTGCAAGCTTGCCGGAAAGGCTGCATGATTGGCCCTAGGATTTCAGCCGGGGGCTCTCCGCATGATCGACACCATCGCCCGCCTCGTGAACGCCGACGCCGGGCTCGTCCGCCGCGGCCGCTTCGTCGACACCACCTTCCTGATCGCCATCGACGACGCCGATACGCTCATCCGCATCCAAGAGGGCCGCGTCGCCAAAGTAACGCCGGGGCCGTTCATCACGCCCGACTATTCGTTTGCGCTGCGCGCCTCGCGCGAGGTGTGGGAGAAATTCTGGCAGCCGCTGCCGCCGCTCGGCTTCACCGACATCTTCGCGCTGGTCAAGACAGAAGCTGATGCGGGTCGAAGGCGACATCCATCCCTTCATGAGCAACCTGCTTTACTTCAAGGACGTGATCGCGGCCCGCGCCAAATAAAACAAAAAGAGGCCGCGCGATGAGCCCGCGTTTCGAACCCATCACCGGCCGCTATCTGCAGTGCGAATTGCTGGGCGCGCCGCACCGGCTTTATGTCGAGGAAGCGGGCAGCGGCATTCCCCTGCTCTGCCTGCACACCGCCGGCTCGGACGGACGCCAGTTCCGCGGGCTGATGAACGATAAGCGCGTGACGGACAATTTCCGCGTCATCGCCTTCGACATGCCCTGGCACGGCAAGTCCTCGCCGCCCGCCGGCTGGCAGGAGCGCGAATACCAGCTCACCTCGCGCAATTACGTCGACCTGATCGTCGGCGTCGCCGATGCGCTCGAACTCGACAAGCCCGTTGCCATGGGCTGCTCGATCGGCGGCCGCATCGTGCTGCATCTCGCGCACGAGCATCCCGAACGTTTCCGCGCGCTCATCGGCTTGGAGACGGCGGCCTACACCGCGCCCTATTACGACCTGTCGTGGCTCAACCGGCCCGACGTGCATGGCGGCATGGTCTGCGCCGGCGTGGTGTCCGGCCTGATCGCGCCGACCGCGCCGAGCGAAGGGCGCTGGGAGACGCTGTGGCACTACATGCAAAGCGGGCCGGGCGTGTTCAAGGGCGACCTGCATTTTTACATGATCGACGGCGACATCCGCGACCGGCTCGACAAGATCGACATCAAGCGCTGCCCGCTGTTCCTGCTGACCGGCGAATACGATTATTCCTGCACCGCCGAGGGCACGCTCGACGTCGCCAAGCGCACCGGCGCGCCGGCGGTCATCATGAAGGACCTCGGGCATTTCCCCATGAGCGAGGACCCGGAGAAATTCAACGGCTATCTGCTGCCGGTGCTGGAGAAGATCAGGGCGCTTTGAGCTGCAAGCGGCCGAGCGGCTTGAGCGTGTCGGGGTCGAAGGTGAGCAGCTGGGTCGCGCCGTTGACCTCGATGGTCACCACGATGTGGTCGGCCCCGATCGCGGTCGAAAGCACCTTGGCGCCGGCCGGCAGCGCCGCGCTGACGTCGACGAATTCGGGCGCCCTTCCCTCGGTGCGGGAAACGCGATAGCCGATGACGGCCAGCACGGCGGCGACCGCAATGAAGGTGGTCACGCTGGCGATCATCATCAGCCGGCGCACCTTCGCGATGGCGCGCTCGGCTTCGGGACTGAGGGGTCTTTCGTCGGACATCGCCTAACCCATGAACACCACTGAAACCGTCATTGTCGCCGCCGAAGAGGCCGGCCAGCGCCTCGACCGCGTGCTGGCCGCGCGCATTCCGGCGCTGTCGCGTTCGCGCCTCAAAGCGCTGATCCTCGGCGGAGAGGTCAAGGTCGCGGCGCGCACGATCCGCGATCCGGCGGCGCACGTCAATTCCGGCGACACCGTCACCGTCACTTTGCCGCCGCCCGAAGAGGCCGAGCCGAAGGGCGAGCAAATCCCGCTCACTATCGTCTACGAAGACGACGCGCTGATCGTCATCGACAAGCCGCCCGGCCTGGTCGTGCATCCGGCCGCCGGCCACGCGCAAGGCACGCTGGTCAACGCGCTGATCGCCCATTGCGGCGACAGCCTGTCCGGCATCGGCGGCGTCAAGCGTCCCGGCATCGTGCACCGGCTCGACAAGGACACCAGCGGCTTGATGGTGGTGGCCAAGACCGACAAGGCGCACCGCGCGCTGAGCGAGCAATTCGAGAACAAGGCGGAAGGGCCGCTCGATCGCGGCTATCTCGCTTTCGTCTGGGGCGCGCCGGCAAAACCGAGGGGCACCATCGATGCCCCGCTCGACCGCCACCCGCAGGCGCGCGACAAGCGCGCCGTGCGCGAAGGCGGCCGCGCGGCGGTGACGCATTGGCAGCTGCTGGAACGCTTTGCCGGACGCGACGGCAAGCCGATCGCGAGCCTGATCGCCTGCACGCTCGACACCGGCCGCACGCACCAGATCCGCGTGCATCTTGCCCATATCGGCCATCCGATCCTCGGAGACGCCACCTATTCGGGCGGCTTCAAGACCAAGGCCAGCCTGCTCTCGCCCGAGGCGCGCGACAGCGCTCGACGCGCTCGGCCGCCAGGCGCTGCACGCCTACCGGCTGGCCTTCGCGCATCCCGAGACCGGCGCGCTGATGGAATTCCAGTCCGAATTGCCGGCCGATCTGCGCCGCCTGCACAAGGCGCTCGCCGCGCCCGCTACTTGATCAGCGGCCTGCGCGCGGCATCGGCCAGCAGCGTGCTGGCGACTTCGGCCACCTTCTGCAGATGCTCCGCCTTTTGCGGCCGCGCCGGCAACTGCTCGATCTTGCGCAGCAGCGCCAGCACCTGCTCGAGCAAGACCGCCGACTCGTCGGCCGCTTCGGCGACTTTTTCCTCGACAACCTCGGCGGCGGTCGCCGCGATGAACTCCCAATCCACCTTGCCTTTGCCCGGCAGGCCGATGGCCTTGGCCGCCGCCGGCGTCAGGTCGATGCCGGCGCCGTTGGTGACGCGGCCGCGGCGGTCGACGCCGGTTTCGGCCTGCGGCCGCTCGTCGTTCTCCCAATAGGGATCGTCGGTGTTCCACGGACCGACGTCGACGATCTCGCAATCGACCGAGGCCTTGGTCGCGGCATTGACGACGCGCACGCGTGGGCGCGGCCGCGCTTTGAAGCGGGACGGCAGCGCCACGCCGAGCTCCTTGTCGTCGATGACGTGCTCGTCGTAGGCGCTGGTGTTGGGATCGGCCGCGCCGCCGAACACGGTGGCGATGATCTCGGTGCAGCGCTTGGAGCCGTCCGCGAACAGCGGTGGCTGCACCCGCACCGTGCGGTCGAGCGCCCAGGGCCGCGTATCGTCGTACAGCTTCGGATCGGCCATCACCGAGACGTGGAAGTGCTTGGTGTGCGCGTTGGCGCCGGTATAGGGCCGCCACACCCAGGGCTGCACTTTGCTCGAGGCGATGCGCTTGTTGGAGATGATGTATTTGATGCGCGGGTCTTGTGAGAGCCGCAGCATCTCGGCCATCGCGCCGGCGTCGACGCCGTGCGCCGGATCGTGCGTGATGTCGAGCGCGGTGACGACGTTGTCCGCGTTCGGATTGTGGTCGGAATTCCTGATCTGGTGCGACTGGTCGCCGATGGTGCCGTCGCTCGCGGTGCTGCGCCCCGGCGCCATGTCGTTGACCTGGCGGCGCAGGGTTTCGAGGCTTCTGGCTACGCGCCACGACGGCATTGCCGCACCGGAGGCTGACAACCTGGGGTTGGAACTATATGGGCGGGCAATTTCAACGCAAGTCGACCCTTGGCGGCTCTTGCCAAAGCGCCTGTGCCTCCCCATTTATCGCTCATCGAAACACCCCGAATACCGGAGAAACCTGGCCTTCCACTTGGAACGCCGGGCGATTTGCGTCGTTGACCCCATGGCTGTTGCAGACCCGATATGCGGGCGCGGGCGGCCGAAATAGACCAGCAAATCCAGTGATTTGCTCAGGCATTTGACGCATGTCACAGCGACGTGACGGGCGTTGCCCTAGTTTTCGTCGTCCCGCTCCGGTATGCTGCACTTGCGAGATCGGAATGTGCGCCGTCGGCTCGGGGAGCGGCGGCGTCAACAGCCTGCCGATTATCGGGGGCAAATTAAGGAGGGCGCTGTCATGGCCCGTTCAGCCGCGTTGCCGGCACTCAAGGCCGAATCCGGCCTTTCACACTACCTGGACGAAATCCGCCGGTTCCCGATGCTGGAACCGCAGGAAGAATACATGCTGGCGCGCAGCTGGCGTGAGCACGGCGACCGTGAAGCCGCGCACAAGCTCGTCACCAGCCATCTTCGCCTCGTCGCCAAGATCGCCATGGGCTATCGCGGCTACGGCCTGCCGATCGCCGAGGTCGTGTCGGAAGGCAATGTCGGCTTGATGCAGGCGGTGAAACGCTTCGAGCCCGAGAAGGGCTTCCGCCTCGCCACCTACGCCATGTGGTGGATCAAGGCCGCCATCCAGGAATACATCCTGCGCTCGTGGTCGCTGGTGAAGATGGGCACCACCGCCAATCAGAAGAAGCTGTTCTTCAACCTGCGCAAGGCCAAGAGCAAGATTTCCGCGCTCGAGGAAGGCGACATGCGGCCCGATCAGGTCAAGCTGATCGCCAAGCGCCTCGGCGTCACCGAGCAGGACGTCATCGACATGAACCGCCGGCTCGGCGGCGACGCCTCGCTCAACGCGCCGATCCGCGAGGAAGGCGACTCGGGCGAGTGGCAGGACTGGCTGATGGACGACTCGCCGAGCCAGGAGCGGCTGCTGGCCGACAGCGAAGAAAGCGACAATCGCCACCAGGCGCTGCTCGGCGCGCTCGACGTGCTCAACGAGCGCGAGCGGCGCATCTTCGAGGCGCGGCGCCTCGCCGACGACCCGATAACGCTGGAGGATCTGGCGAGCGAGTTCGGCGTGTCGCGCGAGCGCGTGCGGCAGATCGAGGTGCGCGCCTTCGAGAAAGTGCAGAAAGCGGTGAAGAACCGCATCGCCGCCATGGAGCTGCCGCCGCAAGCGGCCGCCATCGCGGCGCAGTAAGTTTTAAGACGACGTCACCATCGTCGTCTTGATGGCCGGGCCAAAAGCCCGGCCATTTTTTTGCCGATTCAATTATCAAACAGCCCGTGCGCTTTCTTATCCCTCCCCTGAAAGGGGAGGGATAAGTTAAGCCAGCGCGAATGGGCGGTTCCGCATTGCAGCATCGGCCCGCACGGACTTGTGACGAACCAAAGCACCCCGCCCGTGTTACCCTTTTGACTTGTGGCTCGTGGGCTTGTGACCAGGGCCAGCGCAATTCGGCTCTGCGATCGGCGGCACGGCCACCTGAACCACGGTTTCAGGAGGCGATCATGGCCTATTCGCACCTTCTGCTCGGCGCGGGCGAAGCGCCGGCCGAGCTCACCGTCAATCGCATCGGTTTCTCCGACCTGAAGGACGCGCTGCGGCGCGGCCTCGACGATTTCTACCGCCATGCCGACGCACGCCATGTTCCTTGCCGCGATCTATCCGATCGTCGGCCTGCTCATCGCGCGGCTGGCCTTCGGCTATTCGATCCTGCCGCTGCTCTATCCGCTGGTGACGGGCTTCGCGCTGGTCGGGCCACTGGCCGCGCTCGGACTTTACGAGCTGTCGCGCCGGCGCGAGGCCGGACTCGAAGACCTCCGCCGGCCACGCGCTCGACGTGGTGGATTCCTCCTCGATCGGCGCCCTGGTCGCGCTCGGCCTCCTGCTGCTCGGCCTGTTCGTGCTGTGGATCGCCTTTGCCAACGCCATCTACATCGCGAATTTCGGCTACGCGCCGCCCGCGTCGATCGGCAGCTTCGTGCACGACGTGCTGACCACGCGCGCCGGCTGGAACCTGATCGTCCTCGGCAACGGCGTCGGCTTCCTGTTCGCGGTGGCCGTGCTGACCGTCAGCGTGGTGTCGTTCCCGCTGCTGCTCGACCGCGACGTCGGCGCGGCGGTGGCGTTGTTGACCTCGATCCGCGTCGTGCTGAAGAACCCGCTCACCATGGCGGCCTGGGGCTTGATCGTGGCGGCGCTGTTGTTCGTCGGCGCGCTGCCCGCCTTCCTCGGCCTCACCATCGTGATGCCGGTGCTCGGCCACGCCAGCTGGCATCTCTATCGCAAGGCGGTCGGCAGCGAGGACAGTCCGCATCCGACGCCGCACCGGCATGCGAACGAGAAGCGCTATGCCGCGGATTTCCCGGCGGTGCTGTTTCCGTGGGCGCGGTGAGGCTGCGTGTCCCGGGCGCAGCGCAGCGTGAAACGGTGCGCTGCAGACCCGGGACCTTTACAGATTCCGGCTTTGGTAAGACCCCGGATTAGCGGCGTACCACTTCGCCATAGCGCGTCGCAGACGCGCGTAAACGCGCTTATGGCTTCGTGCTATAACGCTCGGAGAGGCCTACTGCCCCCAGGCGCGGAAGGCTTCCTCGAAGGCGCGCTGGCCGGGCGTGCCCTTTTCGAGCGAGAGGATGGCGCGCTTGCCGCTGGTGTAGACGAGCGGGACATCGAACCAGTCGCGCTGCTTGAGCATTTCGAGATTGTGCTGGACCTCGGTCTCGGCCGCCGACAGGCCGATGAGGAAATAGTTGTTGGTCACCTTGACCGCGAGGCCGGCGAGCGGCGCGCCGCGCCCGGCCTCGTCCGCTTTCATCAGGACGCCGGGAATGTTGCCGATGCCGCCTTCGGGGAAATCCGCCGGCAGCGAGAACTGCACCTCGATGGTGTGGCTCGCCGGCAGCGCCTTGTCGGTGTTGCGGCGGAGCGACCAGGTCATGCGCACGTGGCGTTCGGGGATATCGACGTCGGCGCGCACCGCGAGCTCGGGCGCCAGACCCGGTCCGGGCGACACCGTTTCGGTGCGCCAGATCGCCGAGCCGACATAGCGCACGCCCTGCGGATTGTTGGGATCCTCCTCGTAGAGCACGACCTTTTGCGCGACCGCGGCGGCGGGCGCCGTGGCGGTCTTGGAGCCGCCGGCGGCGTCGCCGACGCGATCGCTGATTTTCGGACGCGAGGGCGGCGCGGCGGCCTGCTGCGGCTTGGAGGGCGCCGACCGGAAGCTCGCGATCAACGTCGAGATCGTCTGGCGCTGCCAATAGCCGGCGCCGGCCAGCCCGCCGATCACCAGCAGCAGCAGGACAAGCTTGATGACGCCGCCCCACGAGCGGGCCGGCCGCGTAAAGGTCTCGTCTTCATAAGACTGCGGCAGCGCGCCCTCGGGCAGTTCATGGCCGCGCCCGCGCGGATGCGGCGGCGGCGCCTCGTCCATCAGTTCCGGCTCGCTCACCGGCGGCGGCGGTTCGCTGCCGGGCGGCTCGAAATAATGCACATCCTCGGCCGGCTCCCCGGCATGGTGCTCGCCGGGCACCGCCTCGTAGACCTCGCGCGCCGAACGCTGGGCTTCCGCCGCCGCGCCGCCGAGGCCCTCGGCTTCCGTGACGCTTTCGCGGAAGCCGCGCAGGCCCTGATCGGTCAGCGACGACGGCCGCGACTCCGGCGGCGTGAATGAGATCTCGTCGTCGCGCGTGCGCTTGGCGGCGTCGGCCTCGACCTTGCGGATCGCTTCCTCAAGCGCAAGGCGCTCGCGCGTGATGTCGGATTCGTCGAGCGCCGGCTCGATGCTGCGCAACTGATTGACCAGCGCGGCGCGCGCGCGCTCGTAGAGCACGCGGCGGTTCTCGCCGGTGTTCTTGTCGAGCCCGGCGACGGCGCGGGAGATCAGCGGATGATAGTCAGCCATTGCGCCTCAATGTCGTCGTTCCTCGGCATCATACTTCGAACGGATTCTGCACCAAGATGGTATCCTCGCGCTCCGGACTGGTGGAGAGCATAGCGACCGGACAGCCGACCAGTTCCTCGATTCGGCGGACGTATTTTATCGCCTGCGCCGGCAATTGCGCCCAGGAGCGCGCGCACGCGGTCGGCTCCTTCCAGCCGTCGATCGAACTCGTAGACCGGCTCGACGCCGGCCTGCGCGCGCTCGCCGGCCGGCAGATAATCGAGCACGCGGCCGTCCAGTTTGTAGCCGGTGCAGACCTTGATCTCGTCGAAGCCGTCGAGGATGTCGAGCTTGGTGAGCGCGAGGCCGTCGATGCCGCAGGTGCGCACGGTCTGGCGCACCAGCACGGCGTCGAACCAGCCGCAGCGGCGAGCCCGCCCGGTGACGGTGCCGAATTCGCGGCCGCGCTCGCCGAGCGTGCGGCCAACCTCGTTCTGCTGCTCGGTCGGGAACGGCCCCTGCCCGACCCGCGTGGTGTAGGCCTTGCAGATGCCGAGCACGTAATCGATGGCATTGGGGCCGACGCCCGAGCCGGTCGCCGCCTGCGCCGCCACCGTGTTGGAGGAGGTGACGAACGGGTAAGTGCCGTGGTCGATGTCGAGCAACGCGCCTTGCGCGCCTTCGAACAGGATGCGCTTGCCCTCGCGCCGCTTGGCATCGAGCAGCGACCACACCGTGTCCATGTAAGGCAGCACCTTGGGCGCGAGCGCGGCGAGATCGTTGTAAATGCCCTTGCCGTCGATCGGCTTCATGTCGAGCCCGCGCCGCAGCGCGTTGTGATGCGCCAGCAGCCGCTCGATCTTTCCCGCCAGCGCCGGCAGGTCGGCCAAATCCATGAAGCGGATGGCGCGGCGTCCGACTTTGTCCTCGTAAGCGGGGCCGATGCCGCGCTTGGTGGTGCCGATGCGGTTGGCGGCGCCTTCGGCCTCGCGCAGCGCGTCGAGTTCGCGATGCAGCGGCAGGATGAGCACGGCATTTTCGGCGATGCGCAGATTGTCGGGGGTCACCGCGATGCCTTGTTTTTTCAATTGGGCGATCTCGTCGATGAGCGCCTGCGGATCGACCACCACGCCGTTGCCGATGACGGAGAGCTTACCGCCGCGCACCACGCCGGAAGGCAGCAGCGACAGCTTGAAGGTTTTGCCGTCGATCACCAGCGTGTGGCCGGCATTGTGGCCGCCCTGGAAGCGCACGACGATGTCGGCCTGCTCGGACAGCCAGTCGACGATCTTGCCTTTGCCTTCGTCGCCCCACTGGGACCCGACTACCACAACATTCGCCATGAACGATGCTTCCCTGCCAGCGCCCGGACTTTAAGCCGGGAGCCGCCGGCCAGGTCCACTCTCGGATAAAGGAACGAGCGGGCCGAAGCAAGGCAAAGCAGCCCGCCGGGCGGCCTGCCAGGGCGCCATCAACAGCTTGATCTTACACCGCTATTTCTAGAAGTGCAGCGGCCGGGCGGACTGCACCTGCGGCAGCGCGCGCACTTTCGCGAGCACCGGCTCGGGCAATTCGCCGTCGATCTCGATCAGCGCGATGGCGTTGCCGCCGGGCGCCTCGCGGCCGACGTGGAAGGTGGCGATGTTGATGCCGGCCTCGCCCAGCGTCGAGGAGAAGCGGCCGATGAAGCCGGGCTTGTCGAGATTGGTGATGTAGATCATCGAGGGGCCGAACTCGGCGTCCATGCGGATGCCCTTGATGTTGACGATGCGCGGGCGGCCGTCGGCGAACACGGTGCCGGAGACCCAGCGCGTCTGCTTCTCGGTCAGGATGTTGACGGTGATCAGGCTCTCGTAATCGCCTTCCGCCTCGCGCGTGGTCTCCTCCACCGCCATGCCGCGCTCGCGCGCCACCACCGGCGCCGACACCACGTTGACGTCGCCCAGCATCGGCCGCAGCAGGCCCGAGAGCACCGCCGAGGTGAGCGCCTTGATGTTCATCTGCGCCACCGCGCCCTCGTAGGTGATGTGCACTTCCTTGATCGGGTTCTCGGTGAGCTGGCCGGCGAAGGAGCCGAGCTTCTCGGCGAGCGCGACGAAGGGTTTCAGGCGCGGCGCCTCCTCGGCGCTGATCGAGGGGAAATTGACGGCGTTGGAGATGGCGCCGCGCAGCAGGTAGTCCGACATCTGCTCGGCGATCTGCAGCGCGACGTTCTCCTGCGCCTCCGAGGTGGCGGCGCCGAGATGCGGCGTGCAGACCACGTTCGGCAGGTTGAACAGCGGGCTTTCCGTCGCCGGCTCGGTGGCGAACACGTCGAAGGCGGCGCCGGCGACGTGGCCGGACTTGAGCGCCTCCGCGATCGCCGCCTCGTCCACCAGCCCGCCGCGCGCGCAATTGATGACGCGCACGCCTTTCTTCATTTTCTTCAACGCGGCGGCATCGACGATGTTGCGGGTCTTGTCGGTGAGCGGGGTGTGCAGCGTGATGAAATCGGCGCGCTTGAACAGCGCCTCGAGCTCGACCTTCTCGACGCCGAGATCGCGCGCGCGCTCCTCCGACAAAAACGGATCGTAGGCGATCACCTTCATCTTCAGCCCGACGGCGCGGTCGGCGACGATCGAGCCGATATTGCCGCAGCCGATGACGCCGAGCGTCTTGCCGAAAATCTCCACGCCCATGAACTTGTTCTTTTCCCATTTGCCGGCGCGGGTGGAGACGTCGGCCTCCGGGATCTGGCGCGCCAGCGCCAGCATCAGCGAGATGGCGTGCTCGGCGGTGGTGATGGAATTGCCGAACGGCGTGTTCATCACGATGATGCCCTTGGCGGTGGCGGCCGGGATATCGACATTGTCGACGCCGATGCCGGCGCGGCCGATCACCTTCAGGTTCTTGGCCTTCTCGAGGATTTTCGGCGTCACCTTGGTGGCCGAGCGGATGGCGAGGCCGTCGAAGCCGCCGATGATCTCGGCGAGCTTGTCTTTGTCCTTGCCGAGCGCGGGCTGGAAATCGACCTCGATGCCGCGATCCTTGAAGATCTGCACGGCGGCGGGCGACAGGGCGTCGGAGATGAGAACTTTGGGCATGGGATCATCCTTCATTCTGAACGTTTCGGTGCGTCGACCGCGAAGGCGGACGACCAGAGTTTCTTTGACGTCTCCTTGAGGCTGGATGCCCGCCTTCGCGGGGGCATGGGAGAGCGTTACGCCGCTTTCGGCAGCGCGGCTTTGGCCTGCGCGAAGGCCCAATCGAGCCAGGCGGTGAGCGCTTCGACGTCGCTCGTCTCGACCGTGGCGCCGCACCAGATGCGCAAACCGGGCGGCGCGTCGCGGTAAAAGGCGATGTCGTAGGCGACGCCTTCCTTCTCCAGCATGCCGGCGAGCGTCTTGGCGAAGGCCGCCTGATCGTCGAGCGACAGCCGCGTCACCGCCGGATCGACCACTTTCAGGCACACCGAGGTGTTGGAGCGCTGCGCCGGCATCGTTGGCGAGATTCTCGACCCAGGGCGTGCGCGCCACCCAATCCGCACAGCGCCTTGGCGTTGGCGTCCGAGCGCGCGACGGTGGCGGAGAGCCCGCCGATCGATTTCGCCCAGCCGAGCGCGTCGAGATAATCCTCCACCGCCAGCATCGACGGCGTGTTGATGGTCTCGCCGGCGAAGATGCCCTCGTTGAGCTTGCCGCCTTTGGTCATGCGGAAGATTTTCGGCAGCGGCCAAGCCGGCTTGTAGGTTTCCAGCCGCTCGACGGCGCGCGGGATGAGCACCAGCATGCCATGCGCGCCCTCCCCGCCCAGCGCTTTCTGCCAGGAGAAGGTCGCGACATCGAGTTTCGGCCAATCGAGCCGCTGCGCGAAGGCCGCAGACGTTGCGTCGCAGATGGTGAGGCCTTCACGCTTGGCCGCGATCCAGTCGCCGTTCGGCACGCGCACGCCGGAGGTGGTGCCGTTCCAGGTGAACACCACGTCGCTCGCGAAATCGACCTTGGCGAGATCGGGCAATTCGCCATAGGGCGCCTTCAGCACCGTGACGTTTTTCAGCTTGAGCTGCTTTTCGACGTCGGTGAGCCAGCCTTCGCCGAAGCTCTCCCACACCAGCATGGTGACGGGCCGGGCGCCCAGCAGCGACCACAGCGCCATCTCCACCGCGCCGGTATCGGAGGCCGGCACGATGCCGATGCGGTAATCGGCGGGGATTTCCAGCACCTCGCGCGTCAGATCGATGGCGCGCTTGAGCTTCGCCTTGCCGATCTTGGCGCGGTGCGAGCGAGCGAGGGCTGCGTCGGTGAGGGCTTGCAGATTCCAGCCGGGGCGCTTGGCGCAGGGGCCGGACGAAAAGTGCGGGATGACCGGCCGCACGCCGGGCGTCTTCTCGATCATAGTCTATCCTTCCAGATAGGCGCCCCTCGTTGGGGAGGGGTGTCCCACTGGCGGAGATAGGCCCTTCGCCGCGCGCGGTCAATCCCGCGCCGGCGCTTTCGGGTTGTCAGAAAGTCGAAGGGCTAGAAGCGCACGCCGACGCCGACGCGCGCGGTATTGAGTGCTGCGATGTACTCCGCCGAACGCGGTATTCTTCGCACAAACTGAGTTCCGAGAACGCGACGTATTCATATTCAGCCCGCAAGAAGACATTGGGCATGATTGCAACGTCGATGCCAAGGCCGCGCGGTGAAGCCGCCGGCGTACAGCGTTGTCTCTGCTGTCGGTGGCACCGTCAGAGACTGTGGTCGATAGTTCAAGCGGCCGACCGCGCCGCCGAAAATCGCATAGGGCAGAAACTGGCCGAAGGCGTAGCCGGCGCGCGCGCGCAAAGTGCGCGTAGTCGATCAAGCTTGATCGACGACGACGCTCGAATGTCCGTCGACGTGCCGTTGCTGACAGCTGCGTCGCCAGCGAAGATCGGCGCGCGTTGTAGGCGCCGTCGATGCCGAGGACGAGATCGTCCCATTGGATGTTGTAGCCGAGGAAGCCGCCGTAGGATGACGCTGTTGCGTGGTCAGTGCTGCGGCAGCCTCGACCAGTGCCGTAAGTGGCCGCTGGAAAAGTCGGTCGTTCATGTTCGAATAGCCGATCTGGCGCGCCGAGACGACGCCGTCCCAGCGCACCGGCGCCGCCGCCCTATCGAGCCGCGCAAATAGCTGTCATCGAGCAAGTCGGCCGCTTTGGCGCGGAGCGGCCCGAACGGCAGCCAACAGCGCACAGAGCGCGAGTGCACGCCGCGCAAGGCGCGCAGGAGCTTGCGCGTGGCGAGCGCGCTATCGCGCCGGTACAGATCATCGAAGCTCCAGCGCAATCCGACGCGCACTTCGTGCGCCGCGATGTTCTTGAAGGTCATGGCGCCGAGCGCATCGGCGTTCGTTCTGACGTCGCCGAAATCGATGTAGCGATAGCCGACATCGACCATGAGGTTGGGCGCGACGGCATAGCCGACGCCGGCCATGAAGGCCCAGGCGAAATTCCATTGCTTGTGCATGGTGTCGCCGGTGAACGGCGGCGCGGCCGTGCTGGAGTAGTCGAACGTCTTGAGCCAAGCGGCGCCGGCGCCGGCGCCGAGATAGGGCGTCGCGCCATACCAGGTGCCGAGGTCGAGATAGCCGTTGAACATCACGCTGGCCGCCGTGATCTTGGCGGTGGTGTCGTTCGGCGTAAGGATGCTGCCTTCGTATTTCATCGGCAGCGAGTAATCGATGGTGACGTCGGTACGCACCCACTGCGTCTTGATGCCGGCGCCGAGACCGGCCATGGCGGCGCCGTTGAGCGTGTTGTCGGTCGGGCTGGGAAACGGCGTTGCGGACTGGGCGCCCTGGATGCGGCCCCAGTTGTAGCCGAGGTCGCCGCGCAGATACCAACCGGTGTTGAAGTCGAATGCGCGCGGCGGCGGCAGCGGATGCTCGTAGGGCGGCGGCAAGGTGCCCGGCATGTCGGCGGCCAAGGCGCGGACGGGGGCGCCAACGGCTTGCAGCGAGAGCGCGCCGGCAACGGCAACAATCGCGACTCTACTCATGACCACTCGTTCCTCGCTCTCACCGCCGACGCCAGGCGCCGGTAGCGCAACTCTTCACTCACCATGCCGCAGGAAGGTTAAGCCCCGCTTAACCAAGAATTTTCACCATGCTCGTTAACCGGCGGCTGCACGTACCCCTGCTCTGCAACGGCGGCGGCGGCGGCATGTAAGGCTGCGGCTGATAGACGTAGCGCGGCGGCGGCGGCGCGGTGTCGCAACAGGTCCAGCGCAGGCCGAGCATGATGTCGTTCGAGTAGAGATCCTTGAACTTGAAGCTAGTCGTGCGTGCAGCCGCCGATGCAGTCGACCGTGTCGGTGATCGAGCCGTAATTGAGATAGCGGTAGGTGAGATCGATCTTGAAATTCTTGCTGACGTTGTAGGCAGACGCCGGCATAGAGCGCCCAGGCCAGATGCCATTCGCTCGGATTGCGGCCGAAACCGAAGCCCGCCGTGCGAAGGATTGATGTCGCGTGAAATCGGCAGAGCTTGTTGCAGGCGCCGCCGACGCCGACGCCGACGAAGGGCGTCCAGCAATCCCAGGTGCCGAGATCGACAAAGGCGTTGGCGAGGAAGATCCAGGAGTTCAGATTGCCCTGGTAAGTCGTCGAGGCAAGCCGCTCCGGTCGGTATAGATGCACGAAGGCATAGACGCGCGACTTTGGCGCGGTATTCGGCCGGTGGCATCGAAGCGCAGCCAATTGTTGAACTCATAGCCGACGCCGCCGCCGAGGAAGATCGTGTCGGCGATCGACGTTGTGTTGAAGCGAAGTTGCTGTCTGTTGGCCGGGTTCTGCAGATAGTCGAGCTGATATTTGCCGTTCATGCCGACGCCGACGAAGCCGCGCAGATACCAGCTGTCGCAGCATTCCTGCGGCGGCGGCGGCGGAATGTATTGCGGCGGCGGCGGCGGCTGATGGTAATCGGCGGCATGCGCCGCGCTTGCGGCAAGCACAGCGAGCGCTGCCAGCGCTGAAAGCATGAAACGCGTACGAACCATGCTCGTCATCCTCTCGCGTCCGCCGGGCCCCAGGCGGCGCATCACGAGGACGATGGCAGGAAAGTCTTAAGTGGCTCTTAACCGTGTTTTTTAACCACGGTCTTTAACGAAATCTTGCGCGCGAAAAAGCGCGCAGGCGCGCGGCGAGCCGGCGCGCGTTAGGTATCCGTTTACGGTTGGGGATCTGCCGAAGCTTAAGCGGCGACTTCGGTCAAGGCTTCGACCACGTCGTCGACCACTGCTCTCGACCAGCACCTTGTCGTCGCCTTCGCCCATCACGCGGATGACCGGCTCGGTGCCGGAGGGGCGCACGATCAGGCGGCCGCCGAGCGCCCAGCTTCTTCTCGGCGCTGGCGATGGCCGACAGCACGGCCGCGCTTTCCATCGGCTTGCCGTTCTTGTAGCGCACGTTCTTGAGCACCTGCGGCAGCGGCTCGAAGCGGTGGCAGACTTCCGACACCGGCTTGCCGCTGCGCTTGACCATGGCCAGCACCTGCAGCGCGGCGATGAAGCCGTCGCCGGTGGTGGTGTAGTCCGACATGATGATGTGGCCGGACGGCTCGCCGCCGAGATTGTAGCCGTGCTTGCGCATGTGCTCGAGCACGTAGCGGTCGCCGACCGGCGTGCGCACGAGGCCGAGCCCGAGGCCCTTGAGATGGCGCTCGAGCCCGAGATTGGACATCACGGTGCCGACCACGCCGGGCTTTGCCAGGCGGCCGTCTTCCTTCCAGCTGGCGGCGATGACGGCGAGCAACTGGTCGCCGTCCACGGCATGGCCGCGCTCGTCCACGATCATGACGCGGTCGGCGTCGCCGTCGAGCGCGATGCCGATGTCGGCGCGCATCTCGCGCACCTTGCGCTGGATCGCGGCGAGGTCGGTCGAGCCGCAGTCTTTGTTGATGTTGAAGCCGTCGGGATCGACGCCGATCGCGATCACGTCGGCGCCCATTTCCCACAGCGCGCCGGGCGCCACGCGATAGGCGGCGCCATTGGCGCAATCGACCACCACGCGCAAGTTCTCGAAATTGACGGTCTTGGGCAGCGTCAGCTTGGCGAATTCGATATAGCGGTCCTGCACGCCGTCGATGCGCTTGGCGCGGCCGAGATCGTTGCCGGCGGCGAGCCGCTCGGTGAGATCGGCATCGAGCAGCGTCTCGATCTGCTTTTCGACCTCGTCGCTGAGCTTGAAGCCGTCGGGCCCGAACAGCTTGATGCCGTTATCGTCAAACGGATTGTGCGAGGCCGAGATCATGACGCCGAGATCGGCGCGCATCGAGCGCGCCAGCATGCCGACCGCCGGCGTCGGGATCGGGCCGGTGAGCAGCACGTCCATGCCGACCGAGGTGAAGCCGGCGACCAGCGCGTTCTCGATCATGTAGCCGGACAGGCGGGTATCTTTACCGATGAGCACACGATGGCGGTGCTCGCCGTTGCGGAACACGATGCCGGCGGCCTGGCCGACCTTGAGCGCGAGCTCGGGCGTAATGACTTTGTTGGCCCGGCCGCGAATGCCGTCGGTACCGAAATATCGGCGCGTCATGAACTGCCCCTCGACGCCAGTTTTGGCCTCGTACCCCGAATGCCTGGCTTGGCGGACGGCTTAAAGCCCTTCCCGCGGTTGCTATAATACGGCCAAGCAGGCGTAGCTACTTCAAAATTTGTGAGTAATCATTACCGTCGGGCGTTAATTTCCATAAATTGCGCCGGCCGTGGCGCCAATTAACGTTGAAAGCGCCCGTTTCGGAAGCTCGCCCCCTGTGCTACCCGATCTGCCAGTCATTTAGTTCCAGAGTTGTCCCCCATGAAGACCGTCGCCTCCATTGAGGACCTGCGGGAGCTTGCCCGCCGCAAGGTTCCGCGCGCCTTTTTCGATTACGCCGAGAGCGGCTCCTATAACGAGGAGACGCTGCGCGCCAACCGCGCCGATCTGGAAAAGATCAGGCTGCGCCAGCGCGTGCTGGTGGACGTGTCGCAGCGCAGCCTGGCCACCACCATCGTCGGGCAGAAAGTGTCGGCGCCCTTCGTGCTGTCGCCGATCGGGCTTCTGGGCATGCAGCACGGCGACGGCGAGATCCTCGCCGCCAATGCCGCCAATGAAGCCGGCATTCCCTTCACGCTCTCCACCATGTCGATCTGCTCGATCGAGCAGGTGGCGGAGGCGACGCGCAAGCCGTTCTGGTTCCAGCTCTACGTCATCCGCGACCGGGAATTCTCGAAAGATCTGCTGGCGCGGGCGGCGGCCGCCAAATGCAACGCGCTGGTGCTCACCGTCGATCTGCAGGTGCTCGGCCAGCGCCACCGCGACATCAGGAACGGCATGACGGTGCCGCCGCAATTCCGTTTCAAGAACGTCGTCGACATCGCGGGCAAGCCGGGCTGGCTGTGGAGCATCATCAAGAGCCGCAGCAAGACCTTCGGCAATCTCGCCGGCCACGTGAAGGGCATGGAAAACGTCTCCTCGCTGGCGCAATGGACCAACCAGCAGTTCGATCCGGCGCTGAACTGGAAAGACATCGAGTGGATCAAGAAGATCTGGCCCGGCAAGATCATCATCAAGGGCATCCTCGATCCCGAGGACGCCAAGCTGGCGGTCAAGCTCGGCGCCGACGCGGTGGTGGTGTCGAACCACGGCGGCCGCCAGCTTGACGGCGCGTCGTCGTCGATCGCGGCGCTGCCGGGGATCGCCGACGCGGTCGGCTCCGACACCGAGGTGCTGTTCGACGGCGGCATCCGCAGCGGCTCCGACATGATGCGGGCGCTGGCGCTCGGCGCGCGCGCCTGCCTGATCGGCCGCGCCTATGTCTGGGGCCTCGGCGCCATGGGGCAGGCCGGCGTCGCCAAGGCGATCGACATTCTCAAGAACGAGCTCTCCGTGACCATGGCGCTCACCGGCACCGTCAAGCTCGCCGATATCGGCCCGCATGTGCTGGTGGGCGGCGGTGGGAAGAAGAAGCGGGCGAAGGCGAAACGCTAGAGCTGCGCTTTTGACTTGAGCCGATCTGCGCACTTGCCTAGACACTCTCAACACCCGCCGGCAAGGCGTGATAATCTGCGTTTGCGTCCAGGAGAAGACATCGATGACCGGCCAAGAATTTGGAAGAACTGCTGCAGACCAAAAAAAATCTGGTCGATTTTCTGCGCAACCAGCAAACCGGACCGAATGTCTATCCCGGCGTTCCGGCCGAGTACACGAACTGGCGGGACGAACAACAGGCGTGGCAGCACACCTGCGTCTTGTTCAATCAATCCTATCACATGGCCGATCTGGCGGTGGAAGGGCCGGACGCGCTCAAGCTGCTGTCCAGACTGTCGATGAACAGCTTCAAGAATTTCGAGGCGAACAAGGCCAAGCAATTCGCGCCGTGCAGTCCCGACGGCTACATCATCGGCGACGTCATTCTTTTCTATCTGGCCGAAAACAAATTCAATCTTGTCGGCCGCGCGCCCGCGCTGAACTGGGTGACCTACCACGCGCAGACGGGAAAATACGACGTCAAGGTCGAACTCGACCAGCGCTCGGCCTTGCGCACGGACGGCCGGCGCAAGTCCTACCGTTTCCAGGTGCAGGGCCCCAATGCGATGAAGGTGATCGCCAAGGTCATCGGCAAGACGCCGCCCGAACTCAAGTTCTTCAACATGACGACGCTGACGATCGCGGGCAAGACGGTGCGCGCGCTGCGTCACGGCATGGCCGGCCAGCCCGGCTGGGAGCTGTTCGGTCCGTGGGACGAGGGCGAGGCCGTGCGCGAGGCGATCGTCAAGGCCGGCGAGGAATTCGGCCTGCGCCTGGTGGGCGCGCGCGCCTATTCCTCCAATGCGCTGGAATCGGGCTGGATCCCGTCGCCGCTGCCGGCGGTCTACACCGGCGCGTCGATGAAGGCCTATCGCGAATGGCTGCCGGCGACCGGCTATGAAGCCGCGGCCTCGATCGGCGGCAGCTTCTATTCGCAGAACATCGAAGACTATTATTTCACGCCGTGGGACATGGCCTACGACGGCTTCATGAAATTCGATCACGACTTCATCGGCCGCGAAGCGCTCGAGAAAATGTCGAACAACCAGCACCGCAAGAAGGTCACGCTGGCGCTCGACAACGGCGACGTCACGCGCGTGCTCGGCAGCGCCTTCCAGAAGCACAATCGGGCGAAGTTCATCGACTGGCCGTCGGCGGTCTACACGATGCACCCCTTCGACCGCGTCATCGTGGACGGCAAGACGGCCGGCATCTCCACCTGGATCGGCTACAGCTCCAACGAAGGCAAGATGCTGACGCTGGCGGTGCTCGACGCCGAGCACGCCGAGCCCGGCACCGAAGTCATCTTCGTGTGGGGCGAGCAGGACGGCGGCTCCGCCAAGCCGACGGTCGAGCGCCACATGCAGACCTATATGCGGGCGACGGTCAGCCCGGTGCCCTACGCGGAAGTGGCGCGCAAGGCCTATGCGCCGGGCGGCTGGCGCGCGGCGTAGGCGGAGACAAGCGACGCGCTTTATCCTCCGCTGCGAGGAAGCGTCGGCTCGCGCGAGGCGAAGCCGAGCGCGAGCCGGTGAGGTGACGTCGCGACCATGCCCTCACCTCGGCCGCTCGCATCGCTCGCGGCACGCTCCCCGCTTCGCGGGGATGGGATCAGGCGCTCCTCACCGCCACCCCAGGCCCGGCGCGACGTGCTTGAGGATCGCCTCGATGACGTGGGCGTTGTAGTCGACGCCGAGCTGGTTCGGCACGGTCAGCAATAGCGTGTCGGCTTCCGCGATGGCTTCGTCGCCCTTGAGCTGCGCGATCAGCGCGTCCGGCTCGCCGGCATAGCTGCGGCCGAAAATGGCGCGCTCCTTGTCGCTGAGCATGCCGATCTGGTCGCCCTCCTCGCCGCCGCGCCCGAAATAGCCGCGGTCGCGCTCGTCCACCAGCGCGAAGATGCTGCGCGACACCGACACCCGCGGCGTGCGCGTGTGCCCGGCCTCCTTCCACGCCGCCTTGTAAAGCCGGATCTGCTCGGCCTGCTGCACGTGGAACGGCTTGCCGCTCTCGTCGATCTTCAACGTCGAAGACTGCAGGTTCATGCCGAGCTTGGCCGCCCATTGCGCCGTGGCGTTGGTGCCGGCGCCCCACCAGATGCGCTCGCGCAGGCCCTCCGAGTGCGGCTCGACGCGCAGCAGGCCGGGCGGGTTCGGAAACATCGGGCTCGGGGTGGGCTTGGCGAAGCCCTTGCCGAGCAGCACCTCGAGCAACACCTCGGTGTGCTGCCGCGCCATGTCGGCGTCGGTCATGCCCTCCGGCGGCACGTAACCGAAGTAGCGAAAGCCGTCGATCACCTGCTCGGGCGACCCGCGCGAGATGCCGAGCTGCAGGCGGCCGCCGGCGATGAGGTCGGCGGCGCCGGCGTCCTCCGCCATGTAGAGCGGGTTCTCGTAGCGCATGTCGATGACCGCGGTGCCGATCTCGATGCGCTTGGTGCGCGCGCCGCAGGCGGCGAGCAGCGGGAACGGCGAGCCGAGCTGGCGGGCGAAGTGATGCACGCGGAAATAGGCGCCGTCGGCGCCGAGCTCCTCGGCGGCGACCGCGAGCTCGATCGATTGCAGCAGCGCGTCGGACGCCGACCGCGTCTGCGACTGCGGCGACGGGGTCCAATGGCCGAAGGAGAGGAAGCCGATGTGTTTCATGGATGTATCTCGCGCTCCTCGCGGCCGCTCGAACGCCGCGACATGTTGTCACTGAACAACATTTTTGAACTAGCTGATGAAATCTGCCTATAGCAAATGGATGCCCTCGCTAGGGAACCCAGTCATGACCGATACAAACAACTTCCAGCGCCGCGGCGCTATTAGCAATGCGCACGCCGGTCGCGAATTCGAAGAAGCTGCCCGGCTGTTCTTCGAGAACACTGGCATCTCGCTCGGTACGGCTTTCCCCGTTCCAGTCGGCGGACGCATTAAGAAACCGCACAATTTCGATCTTGGAAGCGAAAAACCACCTATCTTGGTCGAATGCAAATCGTACACATGGACAGAGACGGGGAAATCGCCGAGCGCGAAGATTAGAGGTATGAACGAGGTTATGCTGCTCTTCAGCGTATCCCCACATCACTATCGAAAAATACTCTTCGTATTGAAGCACCTCCATCAGCGAACAGGACAAAGTCTGGCAACACACTACATCCGCACGCAAGGCCATTTGATTCCCGATGGCGTCGAGATTTGGGAATTCGATATGGACAGAAAAACTGGCGCGCACATTTTTCCATCATAGCGCGCATGGCGGATTAGCGGCGCCGCCCCCTACTCCTCCTTCAACCCCACCGCCAACTCATTCCCCTTGGCGCCGTAATACTTGAACGGCAGGAACTTGCCGGTCATGGCGATCTTGACGCGGTCGCCCTTGGGGTCCGCCTGGCGCTCGATGGTCATGTCGAAGTCGATCGCCGACATGATGCCGTCGCCGAATTCCTCCTCGATCAGCGCCTTCCAGGCCGGGCCGTTGACCATCACCAGCTCGTAGAAGCGGTAGATCAGCGGGTCGGTCGGCGGCATCGGCGTGCCGGTGCCGCGCATCGGCACCTCGTTGAGCAGCGCCTGCTCGCTCTTGGAAAGCCCGAACAATTTGGCGGCGGCGGCGGCCATCGGCTTGGTCATCTTCTGCTGGCCGAGCACGGAGCCGACGATCATCACCGGCGACATGCCGCCGATCTGCTCGCAGATGGTTTTCCAGCTCCAGCCCTTCTCGCGCTTGATGTCGAGAAGCTTTTCGGTGAGATCGGCGCGGGTCATGACAAACTCCTTTGCTCCTTGTGCTCCATGCGCTGGCGGTATCCCCGGACATCAAAGCAAATTTTACGCCGGTTGCGCGAGGCAGCTTGCCAAAAATTGCGTCGCATGCCACCCGGATGGCCAGTGAGAGGACCATGACAGCCGAGGTGACCATCGAAGGCAGCGGGCGGCTCACGCCGCACCCCTTGCGCGCCGCCGTGCTGGGCGAGGTGCACGCCCGGCCGTTCACCCCCATCGAGACGCCGCGCCGCATTCTGCATTTCGCCTTCGACACCGCCGGCGAGGCGGGCAAGCGCGACCGCGCGGCGTTCGCCGATTTCTGCAAGCGGCGCGGGCTCGAGCCGCTCAAGGAGGCGGCCAAGCACCATCGCGTCGTGCTCGGCGGGGCGACGCTGCGCTGGGAGCAGCACTCCGAATTCACCACCTACACCTGGGAGATGGCGGCGCAGGGCGCGGCGCCGTTTCATCCGTCGGCGGCGTCACTGGCGGCGCCGATGGCGGCCCTGCCGCAGCCCGGCCCGCTGCTGGTCGCGCTCGATCTGCATCTGATCGCCGAGAAGAAGAAAAAGATCGCGGTCGCGCCGCTGTTCGACCGCGCCAGCCTGGCGGTGGCGGAGAATTCGGAGGGCGATGCCGTGTTCGCCACCGACTTTCAGGCCGACCCCAACGGCTTCGTGCGCATGCTGGTGGTCGACCGCGGGCTCGGCGCCTGAACGGGCCGGCGCGTTGGTGCAGCGGCTGATCGAGACCGAGACCTACCGCACGCTGGCGCTGCTCGGCCTGCCGGAGGCGCAACGGCTGACCCCCTCGATCAACCGCATCGAGGCGCGGCTCGCCGAAGTGACCGACGAGATGCGGCATACCGAAAAGCTCGTCGACAACCACCGCCTGCTCGACGAATTGACCGAGTTCGCCGCCGAGCTGGAAGCGGGCGCGGCGGCGAGCGCGTTCCGCTTCGGCGCCAGCCGCGCCTATAACGAGATCGTGCAGCTTCGCCTCAACACGATCGGCGAGCGCAAGGTCGAGGGCTTCCCCACCTGGTCGTCGTTTCTGGCGCGCCGCATGGCGCCGGCGATGCGCACCTGCGCCACCACCGAGGACCGGCAGACCGGCCTGTCGGAGAAGCTGGCGCGCGCCGCCAACCTGCTGCGCACGCGCGTCGACGTCGAGCTCGAGCGGCAGAACCGCGATCTGCTCAAGTCGATGAACGAGCGCACGCGGCTGCAATTGCGTTTGCAGACCACGGTCGAAGGATTGTCGGTGGCGGCCGTGAGCTATTACGTGGTCGGGCTGTTCGGCTATCTGATCAAGGGCGTGCACGACGAGGGCGTGCCGGTCGACATTTCGCTCGCGACCGCGCTGTTCGTGCCGGTCGCCGTGCTGGCGATCTGGTGGATGGTGCGGCGGATCAGGCGGCGGCATATCTCCGGCGCGGAGTAAGCGCGCAATTCAGGTCTGCGCCGCGGCCAGCACCTGATGGATCTGCGCCACCACCGCGGCGCCCTCGCCGATCGCCGCGCCGACGCGCTTGGTGGAATTGGCGCGCACGTCGCCGATGGCGAACACGCCGGGCATGCTGGTCTCCAGCGGCAGCGGCGCGCGCGCAGCATCGCCGTTTGAGAAGCCCGCGCCGGTGACGACGAAACCCTTGGCATCCTCGGCAACGCAGCCATCGAGCCATTCGGCGTTCGGATCGGCGCCGATGAACAGGAACAGATGGCGCAGGGCAACGTCTTTGGTGGCGCCGCTGGCGCGGTCGCGAAACATCGCCTTGGTGAGGCCTGCGGCGCGGTCGCCTTCCAGCGCCACCACCTCGGTGCCGGCATGCAGGTGACATTGGGCAGCGCTTCGATGCGGTCGATCAGATAGCGCGACATGGTGGCCTCCAGGCCCTTGCCGCGCACGATCAAATGCAGGTGCTTGACCTTGGGCGCAAGGAACACCACCGCCTGCCCCGCGGAATTGCCGCCGCCGATCAGCGCCACCTCCTCGCCTTCGCACAGCTTGGCCTCGATCGACGAGGCCCAATACGAAACGCCGTTGCCGTCGAAGTCCGACAGGTTCGGGATATCCGGCCGGCGGTAGCGCGCGCCCGAGGCGACGACCACCGCGCGCGCGCGGACCGGCTCGCCATTGGCGATCTCCAGACGGAACGGCTCGCCGCCGCGCTCGGCCGGCGCCGCCGCAGTCGAGCCGCGTGACCTCGAGCGGGATGGCGATCTCGGCGCCGAACTTCTGCGCCTGGTTGAACGCGCGCCCGCCAGCGCCTGGCCGGAAATGCCGGTGGGAAAGCCGAGATAGTTCTCGATGCGCGCCGAAGCGCCGGCCTGGCCGCCGATGGCGCGCTGGTCGAGCACGATGACCGAAAGTCCTTCCGACGCGCCATAGACCGCGGCGGCAAGACCGGCCGGACCGGCGCCGACCACGGCGACATCGTAGACCGTGCGCGGATCGAGCTCCGGCGTGATGCCGAGACACATGCCGGCTTCGGCGTCGCTCGGACGCTTGAGCACGCGCCGTTGGGACAGATCATCAGCGGCAGTTCGTGCGGCTGGATGCCGAAGCGCTCCACCGCCGCGCGCGCTTCCTCGTCGGTCGCGGCATCGAGCACGGTATAAGGATAGCCGTTGCGCGCCAGGAAGCCCTGCAGGCGGAGGAGATCGGGCGAGCCGCCGCGATCGATCAGCAGCGAGCCGGCGCCGCCATCCTGGATGAGCGCGACGCGGCGCAGGATGAAGGCGCGCATGAGAATCTCGCCGAGCTCGGCGGAGCCGATCACCAGCGCGCGGATATGCGCGGCGTCGAACGGCAGCGCGGTGCAGCCGTCGGGACCGGCGCGGCCGGCGGCGAGCGTGCCGCGGCCGGCCAGCGAGCTGACCTCGCCGGAGAACTGGCCTTCGCTGAGCAGGACGACCGACGACTCGCGGTGCAGGCCGTCGCGCCGGACGATCTCGATGCCGCCGTCGAGCACCAGCCAGACCGGCGCATTGCGCACGCCGACGTCGTAGATCAATTCGCCGGGCGCGAAGTGCCGCGCTTCGCCGTTGGCGAAACGCCGGGCGGTTTCCATCTGCAGACGGCCGAACACCGGAAAGAGCTGGTCGAAGCGGGTCTCGAAGACGCTCATCAAGCGAACTCCACCTGGCCGGCCGGCCCGGCATCCAGCGACATCTAGTCTATCCGGCGGGCCGATCAATCGGCCTGTCACTTTTACGTCATGCCCGCGCGCAGCGGCATCGCCGTGCGTTACTAAGGTCTATTAGTGTAGCCATGGGCGGCCGGGACAGACCGGCCGCAATGACAAGTACGAGGCATCGCCATGCGCAGCGAGCGGTTCGAGTTTCCCAATGCCAAAGGCGAGAAGCTTGCGGCGGCGCTCGACCTGCCGCTGGGCGAGCCGACGGCCTACGCGCTGTTCGCGCATTGCTTCACCTGCGGCAAGGACAGCCTCGCGGCCAAGCGCATCGCCGAGCGGCTGTCGGTGCACGGCATCGCGGTGCTGCGCTTCGATTTCACCGGGCTCGGCGGCAGCGAAGGCGAATTCGCCAACACGCATTTTTCGTCGAACGTCGACGATCTGGTCGCCGCCGCCGATCATCTGCGCGAGACGCGCAAGGCGCCGGCGATTCTGATCGGCCACAGCCTGGGCGGCGCGGCGGTGCTTGCCGCCGCGCACCGCATCGAAGAGGCGCGCTGCGTGGTGACGATCGCGGCGCCGGCCGATCCGGCGCATGTCACCGGCCTGTTCAAGGAGCATGTCGGCACCATCCGCGACAAAGGCGAGGTCGACGTGCTGCTGGCCGGGCGGCCGTTCAAGATCCGGCGCGAATTCCTCGACGACGTCGCCGAGCAGATGCTGATGGATCGCATCGCGCATCTGAAAAAGGCGCTGCTGGTGTTCCATTCGCCGACCGACGAACTGGTCGGCATCGACAACGCCTCGCGCATCTTCACCACCGCCAAGCATCCCAAGAGCTTCGTCTCGCTCGCCGGCGCCGACCATCTGCTGAGCAAGAAGAGCGACGCGCTCTATGTCGCGAACGTGATCGCGGCCTGGTCCGAGCGCTATCTCGACCAGCCGGACAGCGTCGCCAAGGCCGAGAGCGAGACCGGCGTGGTGACCGTGCGCGAGACGCGCGCCGGCAAATTCCAGCAGGAGATCATGAGCGGGCCGCACCGCTTCATCGCCGACGAGCCGGTGTCGTTCGGCGGGCTCGACTAGCGGGCCGGGGCCATACGATCTGCTGCTCGCCGGGCTCGGCGCCTGCACGTCGATGACGCTGCGGCTTTACGCCGACAACAAGAAGCTGCCGCTCGAGCGCGTCACCGTGCGGCTCACGCACAACAAGATCCACGCCACCGATTGCGCGGACTGCGAGACCAAGGAAGGCATGATCGACCGCATCGACCGCAATATCACCATGGAAGGCGATCTCGATGCCGCGACGCGCAAGCGGCTGCTGGAGATCGCCGACAAGTGCCCGGTGCACCGGACGCTCAAGTCTGAGATCGATATCCGGACGTTTGAACGGGCGGCCGAACCGGTGTAATGAGCGCTGCCATGCAGCCCGCCGCGCATGCACTGACGCAGCAATTCCTCGCCTGGGTGGCCGAAGGCGGGCGCAGCTATGCCGACGCGGAAGCCTGGCGGCGCAGCTGCCCGCATCTGTCCATCTGGGAAGACGCCATTTCCGACGGGCTGGTGCGCTTCGAGAACGGCGCCAGCATGAAAGAATCGCGGCTGGTGCTGACGGCGGCCGGACGCGCGCGGTTAAGGAATACCTGACCGGCGGCGCGGCCTCTGAACTTAAATGGGCCTTAGCGGTTGGCACATAAATTGAATGTGCCAAGCGTATGAAAACCAAAACTGCCGATCCGCGACTCGTCTGGCTCGCCAGTGTGCTGGCGGCGGCGACGCTGATCATCTACCTCGCCCACCAAGCCTAGCGCTGGGGCGAGCGGGGGGCGCAAAGCCCCATTCCCTTGCGGCTTGACGCTCCCTCACGTTCGGGCCACACTAGAACAAACAGGGAACAATGATCGGGGCGCCGGCCTGTGAGCGGACCGGTTCTCTCCGTGTCTTCAGAGGGTTAGGCATGATCGCGCAGCTGCGTCAAAGGCTGCAAAAGCTGCAAAGACCGGTCGGGATCGACAGCGATCCGGGCTGCATGGCGCTGGGCGTGGCGGCGATCGATGGCGCGCTCGGCGGCGGCCTGGCGCGCGGCGCGCTGCATGAAATTTCGGCCGCCGGCGAGGCCCATCTCGCCGCCGCCGCGGGGTTCGCGCTGGCGGTTTCGGCGCGCGGGGCTGCGCGGAAAAGCACCGTGTGGATCGCCGAGGACATGGCGCTCGCCGAAAGCGGCGCGCCTTACGGGCCCGGCCTCGATGTCTTCGGAGTGGTGCCAGAACACCTGCTGACGGTGGCGGCCGCGCGAACGCGCGATCTGCTGTGGGCGATGGAAGAAGCGCTGCGCTGCCGTGCCGTCGCCGCCGTGATCGGCGAATTGCGTCACGGCGAGATCGATAGCGTGGCGGTGCGCCGGCTGTCGCTCGCCGCCGCCGAGAGCGGCGCGCTGGCGCTGCTGCTGCGCGCCTCGCCGCCAAGTGACGCCTCGACCGCCGCGACGCGCTGGATCGTAAGCGCCGCGCCGAACGATTCTCTTCGCCGCGCGGCTGACGCGCAACCGTCGCGGCCGGCTCGGCGCATGGACTTTGCAATGGAGTGACGACGATGGCTTCGTGCTCGCAACGCCTGCTCAGCCTGTGGCTGCGCCGGCTGCCGACCGACCGCATCGCAAGATTGCGTGAGAGTTACGGCGCCGCTTGTCGTCTATGGCAAGCGCGGCAATGCCGAATTGCTCACCGCGGTCGACGACGCGGCGGAACGGCTCGGCCTTTCGCCCGGCATCGCGCTGGCGCAGGCGCGCGCCATGCATCCGGGCATCGAAGCGCTGGAAGAAGATGCCGAGGCAGACGCCGCGCTGCTCGAGAGCATTGCCGACTGGTGCCTGCGCTACACGCCGCTCGTTGCCTGCGACACGCCCGACGGGCTGCTGCTCGACATCAGCGGCTGCGCGCATCTCTACGGCGGCGAGGACGCGCTGGTCGCCGACTTGAGCGGCCGGCTGGAAGCGGCGGGCTTTGCCTATCGCGTGGCGATCGCCGGCACGATCGGCGCGGCCTGGGCCGCGGCGCATTACGGCGAGCCGGGACGCCACGCCTGCGGCGATGAGCGCAAGCTGCTGTCGTCGCTGCCGCTCGCCGCGCTGCGGCTCGACGGCGGCACGGTGGCGGCGCTGGCGCGCGTCGGCTTGAAACGCATCGGCGATATCGTCGACCTGCCGCGCGCGCCGCTGACCGCGCGTTTCGGCGTGGCGCTGCTGCGCCAGCTCGACCGCGCGCTCGGCGCCGAGCACGAGCCGCTCACGCCGCGCCTGCCGGTCGCGCCTTATGTCGCCGAGCAGCGTTTCGCCGAGCCGATCGCGCGCGAGGAGGACGTGCTGGCAAGCGTCGCGCGGCTCGCCGGCGCGCTTGAAGGTGGCGCTGGAGCGGCGCGGCGACGGCGCGCGCCGCATCGAGCTCACATTATTCCGCACCGACGGCGCGCTGCGCCGCATCGCCGCCGGCACCTCGCGGCCGCTGCGCGATCCCGAACGACATCCGCGCGCTGTTTGTCGAGCGGCTTGGCAGCCTTGGCCGACGCGCTCGATCCCGGCTTCGGCTTCGACATGGCGCGGCTGTCGGTGCTGGTGGCGGAGCCCTGCCCGCCCGAGCAGATCGGCATCGGCGGCGCGGAGGATGCGGCCGAGCGCGACCGGCTGGTCGATCGCCTGAGCGCGCGGCTAGGCGCGCGGCGCGTGCGTCAGATGATCGCCCAGGACAGCCATATTCCGGAGATCGCGGGGTCTCACGTGCCGGCGCAGATGACCGTCACCGATGCCGGCTGGGAGGCCTTCCGCCGCCATCGCGCCGAGGCCGACTTGGCGCCGCGCCCGCTGCGGCTGTTGGTGCGGCCGGAGCCGATCGAGGCGGTCGCCGAAGTGCCGGACGGACCGCCGCTGCGCTTTCGCTGGCGGCGCGCGCTGCACGAGGTGATCGCGGCCGAAGGCCCCGAGCGCATCGAAGGCGCCTGGTGGAGCGAGCACGGCGGGCCCGCACGCGATTATTTCCGCGTGGAGGACAAAAGCGGCCTGCGTTTCTGGCTGTTCCGCGCCGGGCTTTACCGCGATCTGGCGCAGGGCGCCGCCGCGCCGAGCGTGGTTCCTGCACGGCATGTTTGCGTGAGGTGAGTATGCGTCATGCGTTATCTCGAATTCGCTTGCGCCTCTAACTTCTCTTTCCTGCGCGGGGCGTCGCATCCGGAAGAGCTGATGGTGCAGGCGCAATCGATCGGATTGCCGGCATCGGCGTCTGCGACCGCAATTCGGTGGCCGGCGTGGTGCGCGCGCATCTCGCCAAGCGCGAACAGAATCTTTCGCTAACATATCACCCCGGCGCGCGGCTGGTGTTCGCCGACGGCACGCCGGACATCCTCGCCTACCCGCGCGACCGCGCCGGCTGGGGCCGGCTTACGCGCCTGCTCACGGTCGGCAATCTGCGCGGCGAAAAGGGCGAGTGCATTCTTCACCTTGATGATTTGATCGCGCACAGCTTCGGACTCGAACTGATCGTGATGGGCGACGATGCACGATTACTCTCTACGCTCCGCGCCGCCGCGCCAGGCCGCGTGCGGCTCGCCGCCTCGATGCTCTATCGCGGCCGCGACAGAGCGCGGCTCAAGCGCATTGCCGAAACCGCGCGCGCAGCACAAGTGCCGCTGATCGCCGTCAACGACGTGCACTTCCACCATCCCGACCGCCGGCCGCTGGCCGACGTGCTCACCTGCATCCGCGAGAAGACCACCATCGACCGCGCCGGCCGCAAGCTCGCCGCCAATGCCGAACGCTTTCTGAAACCGCCGACAGGAAATGGCACGGCTGTTCCGCGACGCGCCGGAGGCGATCGAAGAGACGATGCACCTGAGCGAAGCGCTCACCTTCTCGCTCGACGAACTGCGCTACGAATATCCCGACGAGTCCATCGAAGGCTTCGACAACGCGCAGGATGCGCTCGCGCATCTCGCGTCCGAGGGCGCCAGGCGGCGCTATCCGAACGGCGTGCCCGACAAAGTGCGCGCCAGCATCGACCACGAACTCACATTGATCGCGCAGCTGCAATACGCGCCCTACTTCCTCACCGTGCACGACATCGTGCGCTACGCGCGCTCGCAAGGCATCCTCTGCCAGGGCCGCGGCTCGGCCGCCAATTCCGCCGTGTGCTTTTGCCTCGGCTATCACCGAGGTCGATCCCGACCGCGCCGATCTGCTGTTCGAGCGCTTCATCTCGCCGGAGCGGCGCGAGCCGCCCGACATCGACGTCGATTTCGAGCACGAGCGGCGCGAGGAGGTGATCCAGTACATCTACCGCAAATATGGCCGCGAGCGCGCCGGCATCGCCGCCACCGTGATCAGCTATCGCGGCCGCTCGGCCATCCGCGAGGTCGGCAAGGCCTTCGGCCTCTCCGAGGACACCATCGGCGCGCTGTCGTCCTCGATCTGGGGCGGCGGCGGCGGCGCGGTGTCGCAGGATGCCGTCAAACGCACCGGGCTCGATCCGGGAAGCCGCCGCATGCAGCAGATCGCGGCGCTGGCGCGCGAGATCATGGGTTTCCCGCGCCATCTGTCGCAGCACGTCGGCGGTTTCGTCATCACGCGCAGCCGGCTCGACGAGGTGATGCCGATCGGCAATGGCGCCATGCCGGAGCGCACCTTCGTCGAATGGGACAAGGACGACCTCGACGCGCTCGGCATTCTCAAGATCGACGTGCTCGGGCTCGGCATGCTGTCGTGCCTGCGCAAGGCGCTCGATCTGGTGGACCAACGTTACGGCGAGAAGCTGACACTCGCCACCATCCCGGCCGAGGATCCGGCCGTCTACCGCATGCTCGGCCGCGCCGATTCGCTCGGCGTGTTCCAGGTGGAAAGCCGCGCGCAGATGACCATGCTGCCGCGGCTGAAGCCGGTGAACTTCTACGATCTGGTAATCGAAGTGGCGATCGTGCGGCCGGGCCCGATCCAGGGCGACATGGTGCATCCCTATCTGCGCCGTCGGCGCGGACAGGAGCCAGTGTCTTATCCATCGAAGGCGCTGGAAGCGGTGCTGCACAAGACGCTGGGCGTGCCGCTGTTCCAGGAGCAGGCGATGAAGATCGCCATCGTCGCCGCCGGCTTCACGCCGTCGGAGGCCGACCGGCTGCGGCGCGCCATGGCCACCTTCAAGCGCGTCGGCACTATCGGCACCTTTCAGCGCAAGATGATCGACGGCATGCTGGCCAACGGCTACGCGCGCGAATTCGCCGAGCGCTGCTTCCAGCAGATCGAGGGTTTCGGCGAATACGGTTTCCCGGAAAGCCACGCGGCGAGCTTCGCGCTGCTGGTCTATGCCTCGGCCTGGCTGAAATGCCGCTATCCCGACGTGTTCGCGGCGGCGCTGCTGAACGCGCAGCCGATGGGCTTCTACGCGCCGGCGCAGATCGTGCGCGACGCACGCGAGCACGGCGTCGAGGTGCGGCCGCCGGACGTCAATCATTCGCAGTGGGATTCGACCTTAGAGAGGGGCTCCGCGCGCGGCGGACGGCCTGCACGAATTGCATCGCGACATGCGCGATGATGTGCGCGCGACGCACGCGCTGCGACTTGGCCTGCGCGAGATCAAGGGGCTGAAGGAAGAGGATGCTCAATTGATCGTGGCGCGGCGCGGCGGCGGCTACGACTCCGTGCGCGATGTCTGGCTGCGCACCGGGCTGTCACCGCGCGTGCTGGAACGGTTGGCCGATGCCGACGCGTTCGATTCCCTCGGTCTAACGCGGCGCGAGGCGCTGTGGGCGGCGAAAGCGCTCGGCCGCGTCGGCGACCGCGACGACGATCTGCCGTTGTTTGCAGCGAACACCGAGACCGCGCTGACGCGTCTCGTATCGCGCGAGCCCGACGTCGCCCTGCCGCCCATGCCGCTGGGCGAGGAGGTGATCAACGACTACCGCTTCCTGCGTCTCTCCTTGCGCGCGCATCCGGCGCAGTTCCTGCGCGAAGACCTGAACATCCGTCATGTCCTGCGCAACGAGGCGCTGCGCGGCATTGCCAACAACACGCGCGTGCGCATTTCCGGCCTCGTCACCTGCCGGCAGCGGCCGGGCTCGGCCAACGGCGTGGTGTTCATGACCATCGAAGACGAGAGCGCGGTCGCCAATGTGATCGTCTGGCCGCGCACCTTCGAACGCGTGCGCCCGGTGGTGCTGGGCGCGCGTTATGTGCTGGTGACCGGCCGCGTGCAGGAGGAATCGGGCGTCATCCACGTGGTCGCCGAGCAGCTCGAGGATCTGACGCCCTGGCTGGCGCGGCTCGCCGACCATGGCGGCGAGATCGACGGGCTAGCACGCTGCGACGAGGTACGACGGCCGATCGAGGACCAGCGTGAGGCGCGCGCCTTGGGCGGCCGCCAGAGCCGTCTCCTGCAACTGATGAAAGAAATGCCGGAGCTCGCCTCCGACCTCGACGTGCCGGCGCGCGGCTCGGCGCACGCGCCGACCAGACGGGCAAGCTAATCCGGAATAACCCCGCCGCGACCGACATTGATGCGGTCGGTCTCCCAGGTGCCGTCGAGCTTGCGCTTGGCCCGCAGGATCGCCACCGCGGCGCCGACTTTGAGCTCGCCGCGGTCGCCCGGCGCATAAGCCAAAATCCGCGCATCGGGCGGGATGACGATTTTCTTCTCGCCGTCCTTGTACTTGACCGTGACTACTGGCCCGTCCACGCCCTGCACGGTTTCCGCCACCGTGGCGTTGGTCATGGTGCCATTGGGCGCGCGGTCCCAGGGCCGGAAGCCCTCACCCAGCCCGCGCTGGCTTTCGGCGAACACCGTCACGCGGATCGCGCGCTGGCTACCGTCCGGCGACGGCGTCGCGCCGACGCCGATGAAGGCGCCGGGCTTGATATCGGCGAGCGTCGCTTTGGCGACGCCGAACACCGCGGCATTCTTGGCAAGATAGACCTGCGTGGTGCCGCCGCCTTCGAGCGCGCGCACCGTCACGCTGTCGGCATCGGCGCGCTCGATCGTGCCGGTGACACGCATGGTCGCCGGCGCGAACGGCTGCGCGAGCGCCGCGCCGCCGAAAAGCGCAGCGGCAAGCGCGAGCGCCGCGTTACATCGCCGGCGTGACACCGCGCCCCACATACATGACCTTGGCCAGCACCGAGCCGTCCGCCTGCTTGTCCCAGCCGAAGATGATGATCTGCGCGCCGGGCTTGATCTCGTCCTTGCTGCCGGGCGCGGCGGCGGCGATCACCGTCTGCGGCGTGACGACGATCTTCTTCTCACCTTCCTTATATTTCACCGTCAGAGTCTCGCCGTCTTTCCCGGTGACGATGTCCTCGACATAGGCGTTGGTCATGGTGCTGCCGGGCTTGGCATCCCACGGGCCGTGTCGGTCCGGCACGACGCCGCGCTGCGCCGGCAGGAACATGTGGATCGAGAAGGCCGCGATACTGCCGTCAGCCTGCGGCAGGCCGGCAATGCCGATGAAGGAATCTTTCTTGACGTCGGCGAGCGAGGCTTTCACCAGCGCCGACACCCGCACCTTCTCGTCCAGCGTCACGTTCAGCATGGCGCCGTCGCGCGTCTTGACTTCAAGCTTGGGGCCGTCGGCCTTGACCACTTCGCCGCGGATGCGGCTGCCGGGCTGTTGCGCCAAGGCTCCACTGGCGGCGGTAACGGAGAAAGCAAGCCCGATTGCCGCGGCGACGAGCGCGCGGCGCGTAAATATTCGTTTATGCATATCGCCCTCCCTGGCTTCGCCGGCTGTACCCGGCATTAAGTCAGAGAACCCCTCAAGCGCGCGTCTTATTCCGACGCGGTTTCTTGGGTTTGGCTTGCGCGGCCACTTTTTCTTCATCGGCCGGTTTCGGCTTGGCGCCGAGATCGGCCTCGATCAGGGCGCGCAGTTCCGCCGTTACCTCCGGCTTGATGCCGAACCACAATTGGAAGCCGCGCACCGCCTGATGCAGCAACATGCCGAGCCCGTCGGCGGTGCGCAGGCCGCGCGCGCGCGCCGCCGCCAAAAGGCGGGTCTCCAGCGGATCGTAGACAAGATCGGCCACCACCAGTGAGGCCGGGCAGCGCAAATTGATGTCGAGCGGCGGCTGGCCGACCATGCCGAGCGACGTGGTATTGACCAAGAGACCGGCGCCGCCGAGCAAGCCGCCGATCTCGTTCCAGGCCGCCAGATGCACGCGCGCGCCGAACTGCTTGCGCAACACTTCGGCGCGCTCGCGCGTGCGATTGATCACATAGACGCGCTGCACCTCGCGTGCGAGTAGTGCAAACACCACCGCGCGGGCGCCGCCGCCGGCGCCGAGCACCACCGCGCTTTCCAAGCCGCGGTCCCAGCCGGGCGTCGCGCTGTCGAGATTGGTGAGAAAACCTTCCACGTCGGTATTGGTCGAGCGCAGGTGGCCGTCGTCGTACCATAGGCAATTGGCGGCGCCGACGGCGCGCGCGCGCTCGTCCGGTTCCGTCACCGTCAGCGCAACCTGTTTATGCGGCAACGTGACATTGGCGCCGACATAGCCGTTGGCGCGCAGGTTCTTGACGAATTCGACGAATTTCTCCGGCGGCACCGGCTCGCGCCGGTATTCGGCATTGAGGCCGTGCTGCTTGATCCAGTAATTATGGATCAGCGGCGAGCGCGAATGGCCGGCCGGCCAGGCGATAATGCAGACCGCTTTACGAGGATCGTTCATAGGCGCATTCGATTCCGAGACAAAAGGTCGGGCGCATGTAATTCTCCGCACCCCAGGCCGTCAACGGTTGACGGCCCTCATTGTTCGGTGGGTGTCCCGCCCCATGAAATCGCCATGAGATCGCTGTTCATCGACTGCAACGACCAGCTCTCCCCGGTGTGGCGGCAAGTCGTGCGCGCGGACGACCCGAAAATCGACGTCAATCTGACGCCGTTCGCACGCGATGATTTGCCGCGCGTGGTCGGCCCCTATCAGATCGTGCTCGACGACCATTCCTACATGCCGACCGAGCTGGTGGCGCAGTGCAAGGCGCTCAAGCACATCGTCTTCCTCGGCACCGGCGCGGCGAGCTACATGAATATCGACGAGCTCGAAGCGCGCGGGATCACCGTGCACACCATCAAGGGCTATGGCGACGTGGCGGTGGCCGAGCACACGATTGCGTTGATGTTTGCCGCGGCGCGCGACATCGCGCGCATGGACCGCGAGGTGCGCGCCGGTGTGTGGACACCGCAGGAAGGCATGCAGCTCAACGGCAAGACGCTGGGCGTGATCGGGCTCGGCGGCATCGGCACGGAAGTGGCGCGCATGGGCGTAGGCCTCGGCATGCACGTCGCCGCCTATAATCGCACGCTGCGGCAAATTCCCGGCGTCGCCATGATCGATATCGACACGCTGCTGGCAGGCGCCGACGTAGTGTCGATGAACCTCGTGCTCAACGATGGCACGCGCGGATTCCTCAGCAAAGAGCGCATCGCGCGCATGAAGCCGGGCGCGATCCTGGTCAACACCGCGCGCGGCGCGCTGGTGGACGAACCAGCGCTGATCGCGGCGCTCACCAGCGGCCGAATTCGCCACGCAGGCCTCGACGTGTTCCACGCCGAGCCGCTCAAGGCCGATCATCCGCTGGCGAAATTGCCGAACGTGACGCTGACCTCGCACGCCGCCTTCCGCACGCTGGAGGCGTCGATGACGCTGCTGCGGCGCGCCATCGATATCGTGAAGACAATCACGCGCTGATTAGAACAGCCCAGTGGTGGCGCCGCCGTCGATGGAAATCGCCGTGCCCTGGATATGCCGCGCGCGCGGGCTCGCCAGGAACAGCGCCAGCTCCGCGACGTCGTCCGGCATTCCGATGCGGCGCGTGCCGCTTTTCTTCAGCGAGTCGTTGCGCACTTCTTCCGGCGTCTTGTTCTGCGCCTTGGCGAATTGCTGGAACAGCGTGACGACGCGGTCGGTCTCCACCATACCGGGGTGGATGACGTTGACGTTGATGTCGTCGCGGTTGCCGAGCGCGGCAAGGCCCTTGGCGAAATTCGCAAAGGCCGAATTCACCGAGCCGCCGATGATGAATTCCGCGCCCGGCGTGCGCGCGGCGCCGCCGATGATGTTGACGATGTTGCCATGCGCCGCCTTGAGCAGCGGCCAGAACAGCTTGGTGAGCCGCACGGCGGCGAAATATTTCAAGGCGAAGCCGTCGAGGAAGGCCTCGTCCGGCAGCTCGAAGAAATTGCCGCCTTTGGTCGCGCCCGCATTGTTGACCAGGGTGTCGCAGCGCTTGAACTTGTCGTTGACCGCCTTGAACACCTGCTCGCAGCCCTGCAGCGTGCGCAGGTCGGCGGCAATGGTAAGCGGCGCCAGGCCGCCGGCGTCTTTGATCGCCTTCGCCGCCGCGTCGAGATTGGCCGCGTTGGAAGCCGCCAGCACGACCTGCGCGCCCTCGCGTGCGAAGGCCGCGCCGATGGCCTTGCCGATGCCGCGGCTGCCGCCGGTAACGACGACGACCTTATCCTTGAACTCGCCCGCCATTGTTATCCTCCCTTTTTGTGGGCGGCGTTATACGCGGCAATTCGCCGGACCGCGAGGGGGCGCGGGCGCATTGACCGCGCCGCGTTCTCGGTCACAATGAGAAAAAATCGTCCGGGGAGGACACGTGAAGCCGGCGCCATTTGCCTACAAGAAAGCGCGCGCGCTCGAGGAGGCGGTCGCGCTGTTGGGCGAGCACAAGGAGGCGCGGCTGCTGGCCGGTGGGCAGAGCCTGATCGCCACGCTCAACATGCGGCTATCGCAGCCGTCGCTGCTGATCGACATCAACGGCATTAGCGGGCTCGACGGCATCGCGCTCAAGGGCGGCATGGTGGAGATCGGCGCGCTGGTGCGCCACGCCCAGGCCGAGCGATCGGATGTGATTGCCAAGAACGCGCCGCTGATTGCGCGCGCGCTGCCGCATATCGGGCATCTGGCCATCCGCAACCGCGGCACGCTCGGCGGCTCCATCGCCTTTGCCGATCCGGCGGCGGAATTGCCGGCGTGTCTTTTGGCGCTCGACGGCGAAATCGATGCCGCCGGGACAACGGGAAAGCGCACGATCAGGGCGGAGGATTTCTTCAAGGGCCTGTTCGAGACGGCGCTGGGGCCGCAGGACGTGCTGACCGCCATTCGCGTGCCGGCAGCGGGCAAGGATACGCGGGTCGGTTTCGCCGAATTGGCGCGGCGGCATGGCGATTACGCCATTGTCGGCTTGGCGGCGAGCGCGCAAGCCGATGGAAAGGGGCTCAAGGACGTGCGGCTCGCGTTTTTCGGCGTCGGCGCGACGCCGGTGCGCGTCAAGAAAGCGGAAGCCGCGCTGGCCAAGGGCGATATCGACGGCGCGGTGGCCGGGCTCGAGCTCGATCCGCAGGACGATGTGCAGGCGACCGCCGCGGTGAAAAAACATCTCGCCGGCGTGCTGCTGCGGCGCGTCGCGAAGCAGCTGATGGAGCCAGTATGAGCGACACGGCGCTCGATATTTCGCTGACCGTCAACGGCGAACGCGTGTCCGAGCGCGTCGATGCGCGCACGACGCTGGTCGATTTCCTGCGCGACGGCCTTTCGCTCACCGGCAGCCATGTCGGCTGCGAGCACGGCGTCTGCGGCGCCTGCACCGTGCGCGTGAATGGCGAGATCGTGCGCGGCTGCCTGATGCTGGCAGCGCAATGCGACGGCGCCAAGGTGGAAACCATCGAGGGCGTGTCCGATGCCGGCGAGATTGCCGACCTGCAGTTGGCCTTCGAGCAGCGCAACGCGCTGCAATGCGGCTTTTGCACGCCGGGCATGGTGCTCACCGCGCAGGATTTGCTGAAACGCGGCGGCGTTCCAAGCCGCGACGAAATCCGCGAGCACATCTCCGGCAACTACTGCCGCTGCACCGGCTATCAGGCCATCGTCGATGCGGTCGAGTCGGTGGCGCAAACGCGCGCGGGAGGCAAAAAATGAAAATCGTCGACGACTCCCCGCCCGTGCTAACCGCGCTCGACCGGCCGAATTCGTACATCGGCCGCTCGGTACCGCGGCCGAACTTGAAGCGGCTGACGCAAGGACGCGGGCAATATGTCAGCGACGTCACCCTACCCCGCATGGCGCATGTCGCTTTTGCGCGCTCGCCGCATGCGCACGCGGCCATAAAGTCAATCAAGAAAGCCGCAGCGGAGAAGGCGCCCGGCGTGATCGCGGTGGTCACCGGCGCCGAACTCGCCAAAGTGATGACGCCCTGGGTCGGCGTGCTCACGCATTTGAAGGGCCTGAAATCCGCGCCGCAGGCGCCGATCGCGGTCGAGCGCGCCTGCTGGCAGGGCGAAGCCGTGTGCGCAGTGGTGGCGCGCACGCGCGCGCTGGCGGAAGATGCCTGCGAGCTGGTCGAGGTGACGTACGAGGAACTGCCCGCGGTCGTCGATCCGGAAACCGCGCTCGATGCCAAGACGCCGGTGATCCATGCCTCGCTCGGCGACAATCTCTGTTTCGAGCGCAAGCTTGATGTCGGCAAAGTCGACGAAGCCTTCGCCTCGTCCGACGCCGTCGTGGAGACCACATTCGTCACCGGCCGCCACACCGGCGTCACCAACGAGCCGCGCTCGATCGTCGCCGACTGGAACGAGGGCGAGCAGCGCCTGACCGTCTATCAAGGCACGCAGGCGCCGCACATGATGCAGGACCTGTTCGCCAAGCACCTCGGCCTGCAGCACCAGCAGGTGCGCGTGCTCACCAAGGACGTTGGCGGCTCATTCGGCATCAAGGTGCACACCTACGCCGACGAGATGGCGACAGTGGCGCTGTCGAAGCTGCTCAAGCGGCCGGTGAAATTCGTCGCCGACCGCATCGAGAGCTTCGTCACCGACATCCATGCGCGCGACCACCGTGTCAAAGCCAAGATCGGCGTGAAGAATGACGGCACCATCACCGCCTTCGAGATCGACGATCTCACCGGCATCGGCCCCTACTCGGTCTATCCGCGCACCTCCGGCATCGAGGCGAACCAGGTCGTCAACCTGACCGGCGGCCCCTACACTTGCCCGAACTACCGGGCGCAGGCGCGCGTGGTGTTCACCAATAAGAATGTCATGTGCCAGTACCGCGCCGTCGGCCACCCCATCGCCGTGGCGGTGACCGAAGGCCTGGTCGAGCTCGCCGCCGCCAAGATCGGCATGGACCCGCTCGAATTGCGCCGGCGCAATCTGATCGCCGACGACGCCTATCCCGCGCAATCGGCGGCAGGCCTGAAGTTCGAGAAGCTGTCGCACCACGAGTCGCTGGCGCATCTCGACGCCATGGTGAATTACGCCGGCCTGCGCGCCGAGCAGAAGAAGCTTCGCGCGCAAGGCATCTATCGCGGCATCGGCTTTGCGAGCTTCATCGAGGTGACCAATCCGTCGGCCGCCTTCTACGGCGTCGGCGGCGCGCGCATCTCCTCGCAGGACGGCGCCACCGTGAAGCTCGACGCGCAGGGCAATATCAGCGTGCACAGCGGCGTCACCGAGCAGGGCCAGGGCGCCGAAGCCGTGATGGCGCAGGTGACGGCGAGCGCCTTCGGCGTGCCGCTCGAGCGCGTGCGCGTCGTCACCGGCGACACCGACAACACGCCCTATGGCGGCGGCACCTGGGCTTCGCGCGCTGCCGGCATCGGCGGCGAAGCGGCCTGGCAGGCCGGCAAAGCGTTGCGCGGCAACGTGCTCGCCGTCGCCGGCGCGATGCTGCAGGCCAAGCCCGAGACGCTCGATATCCGCAACGGCATCGTGGTGGATCAGGCGACGGGGGCCGAGCGCTTGCCGCTCGATGAACTGGCGCGCGTCGCCTACTTCCGGCCCGACACCCTGCCCTCCGGCGTGCAGGCCGAGCTGCTGGCGACGCGCCATTACGTGCCGCGCGCCTGGCCCTTCGCCTTCACCAACGGCATTCAGGCGAGCTATCTCGAAGTCGATGTCGACACCGGCTTCGTGAAATTGCTGAAGCACTGGTGCGTCGAGGACTGCGGCACCATCATCAATCCACAGCTGGTGGACGAGCAGATCCGCGGCGGCGTCGTGCAGGGCATCGGCGCCGCGCTGTTCGAGCAGTGCCTCTACGACGAGCGCGGACAGATGCTCAACGGCAACATGGCGGATTACCTGGTGCCGATGGCGGCGGAGATGCCCGACATCGAATGCGGCCACGTGGTGTCGCCGACGGCGGACAGCGAGCTGGGCGCCAAGGGCGCCGGCGAGGCCGGCACCGCCGGCGCGCCGGCCTGCGTCATGAATGCGATCAATGACGCGCTGCGCCCGCTCGGCGCGCAGCCGCTCACCGACATGCCGTTCACGCCGGGCAAGATTTTGCGGGCGCTCGGGAAGGTCTGATCAGAACTTGATCATGTCGCTCTTGGTGATCGTCACCTGATTGCCGAACCCGGGCCCGTGGGCCAACTGCCACACGGTGAGCTGCTCCGCGTACAGGTCTTTAGCCGAGAGTCCGTCGATCGGGACGATTACCTTCAAGCCGCGCATCGCTGCACCGCTGCCGGTATAAAGCACGGCGCCGTTCGCCGCTGTACCGGTGACAATCACTGTTTGAATGCCCTTGTCCTTGAGAATTTTTTCGAGGTCGGTACCGGTGAATTTGTCGGCCTTGCTCTTGACCACGGGATCGTTGGCCGAAGGCGCCACATCTTTGGCGATATCGGCCGGGCCGAACTTGCCGGCAACGCTGTAAACGACGTGCGCGCCGTGCGCGCGCGCTTCGGCCAAGAGTTTCTTCATGGCCGGCAGCGAGGCCATGCAGCGCGGGTCGTCGCTGCAGTAAAATGACGGCAGGTAGTCCAGCATCAAAAGCGCCGTCGTCTTCGGATCGGCCGTGACCGGCTTGAGCGCTGGGGCCGCCGGCGCCTTCACGTTCGCCCACTCGTCAATGATGTTGCCGGCGCGTGCCGCTGAAACACCGGCAATCGGAAATCCCGCCGCCAGTGCGACGATAGCTGCTGCGATAGCTGTCCGGCGCTTCATGAGGCCCTCCTCAGAATTTGATCATGTCGATTGTGGTCAATGTCACCCGACCACCGAAAACGGGCGCGTTAGCCAGATGCCACGCCGCGTATTGCTCCGTGTAAAGCGTCGTCTCATTGGGGGAAGACATGCCGTCGACCGGCACAACGACTTTAAATCCACGCAGCGCAGCGTCGCCGGCGGTATGGAATACCCCGCCATTGGCCAATGTCCCCACCACGATCACGCCGGCGATGCCCTTGTCCTTCAGGATCTTCTCAAGCTCGGGATTGACGAACTTGTTCGCTCCGGATTTCACGATCGGCTCGCCGCCCTTCGGCGCAAGCGCCTCCACGAAACTATTTCCGGCCGGGCCGAGCGAATAGATGACTGTCATGCCCTTTGCCCGCGCGTCGTTCAGAAGTTTCTGGATCGCGGGGATTGTCGCGATGCAGCGCGGCCGCGCTTTGGCGTTGCAGGTCTCATTGACCATGTCGATGACAAGCAGGGCGTAGGTCTTGGTGTCGACGGCAGCCGGCTTGAGCGCCGGCGCCGCCGGAGCCTTCACGTTCGCCCATTCCTCCACGATATTGCCCGCGTGGGCCGGCACAACCAGCGCGGCGGCAGCAGCGGCCAGCGCCGCGATCAGGTTGCGTTTCATCATTATATCCTCCCTTGCACGGTAGCCGGTTCAGCCCGGCCGGTTATTCGGTTTCGATCATGGGAAATTCGCGAGCGGTCTGTCAAAGCAATCCCGCTTGAAGAAACCCCGCGCCCCGGCGCATTATTGCACGAGCCTTTCAACACAAGCGCTTGCTGTTAAAAAAACGAGAGGGAAACGCTTCATGAACATCAAGGTCGGCAAACAGGCGATCGCCGAAGCCTCCAAGAAGCTCAGCAACTGGGGCCGCTGGGGCAAAGACGACATGGTCGGCACGCTCAATCACGTGACCCCCGAGGACATCGTGAAAGCAGCGAGCCTGATCCGCAGCGGCAAGGTGTTCGCGCTCGGCATCCCGCTCGACCGCGAGGGCCCGCAGACCGGGCTGTTCGGCGGCCGCTTCAACCCGATCCACCAGATGCTCGCCACCGGCACTGACGCCATCGCGGGCCGCCAGGACTGGAACAAGATCCGCTACGCCGACGACACGCTGATGCTCTGCGTGCAGGGCGCCACGCATTGGGACGCGCTCGGCCACATCTTCTACGAGGACAAAGGTTACAACGGCCACGAGGCCAAGATGGTCGACGCCCGCGGCCTCAATGTGCTCGGCATCGAGCACTCCAAGAACAAGATGGTCGGCCGCGGGGTGCTGCTCGATATTGCGCGCTTCCGCGGCGTGAAGTGGATGAAGGACGGCGAGAGCATTTCCAACGACGAGCTCGACAAGTGCGCCAAGGAGGCCAATGTCGATATCCGCAAAGGCGATTTCGTCATCGTGCGCACAGGGCAGATGGAACGCTGCCTGGAAGAGAAAGAATGGGGCGGCTATGCCGGCGGCGACGCGCCCGGCGTCAAGTTTGAGAACTGCTACTGGTGCCAGGACAAGCAGATCGCCGCGATCTGCACCGACACCTGGGGCGTCGAAGTTCGCCCGAACGAAACCACGGAAGCCAACCAGCCCTGGCACTGGGTGGTGATCCCGGCCATGGGCCTGTGCATGGGCGAGATTTTCTATCTCAAGGAACTGGCCGAGGACTGCGCCGAGGACGGCGTCTACGAATTCTTCTTCTGCGGCCCGCCGCTCATCATCACCGGCGGCACCGGCAGCCCGATCAATCCGCAGGCCATCAAGTAATCCTGCGACGCCGCGACAATCTCGCCGTCACCCCCGGGCTTGTCCCGGGGGTCCACGTCTTTAGAGTACGCCGCGAACGAAGACGTGGATGGCCGGGACAAGCCCGGCCATGACGAAGAACACGAGGAGGAACCCATGCCTCGCTGGCTCAAGCGCGGAATGGACGCGAGCGCGATCAAGGCCGCCGACGCCAAGGTGCGCGAGACGGTCGAAGGTATCCTCGCGCAGGTCGATGCGCGCAAGGACGCGGCGATCCGCGAATTGTCGGAGAAATTCGACAAGTGGTCGCCAAAGGATTTCAAGCTCTCGCCCGCCGAAGTCGAGAAGGCAATCGCGCAGGTGCCCAAGCGCGATCTCGAGGACATCAAGTTCGCGCAGGCGCAGGTGCGCAACTTCGCGCAGAAGCAGCGCGAGACCATGAAGGACCTCGAGGTCGAGACGCTGCCGGGTGTCGTGCTCGGCCACCGCCACATCCCGGTGAATTCGATCGGCTGCTACGTGCCGGGCGGGCGCTATCCGATGGTGGCCTCCGCGCACATGTCGATCGTTACGGCGAAAGTGGCGGGCGTGAAACGCATCATCGCCTGCGCGCCGCCGTTCAAAGGCGGGCCGCATCCGGCCATTGTCGCGGCCATGCATTTCGGCGGCGCCGACGACATCTATGTGCTGGGCGGCGTGCAGGCGGTTGCCGCCATGGCGCTCGGCACCGAGAGCATCGCGCCGGTCGACATGATCGTCGGGCCGGGCAATGCCTATGTGGCGGAGGCGAAGCGCCAGTTGTTCGGCCGTATCGGCATCGACCTGCTGGCGGGTCCGACCGAGACGCTGATCATCGCCGACGACAGCGTGGATGGCGAACTCTGCGCCACGGATTTGCTCGGCCAGGCCGAGCACGGGCCGACCTCCCCCGCGGTGATGATCACCAATTCGGAAAAGCTTGCGCGGGACGACGATGAACGAAGTCGAGCGGCTTTCTGAAAATTCTGCCGACCGCCGACGCCGCCGGGCAGGCGTGGAAGGACTACGGCGAGGTCATCGTCTGCGACAGCGAGGCCGAGATGATCGCGGAAGCCGACCGCATCGCCTCCGAGCACGTGCAGGTGATGACGCGCGACCCGGACGTGTTCCTCAATGGCATGAAGAACTACGGCTCGCTGTTCCTCGGGCCGCGCACCAATGTGGCCTACGGCGACAAGGTGATCGGCACCAACCACACGCTGCCGACCAAGAAGAACGCGCGCTTCACCGGCGGGTTGTGGGTCGGCAAGTTCCTCAAGACCTGCACCTATCAGAAGGTGCTGACCGACGAGGCGAGCGCCAAGATCGGCGAAGTTTGCTCGCGGCTCTGCATGCTGGAGGGCTTCGTGGCGCACGCCGAACAGGCCAACATCCGCGTCCGCCGCTATGGCGGCCGCAACGTGCCTTACGGCCAGGCGGCGGAGTGAGCGTGGAACTGACCAGGACGCCGTCGTTCCGTCTCGACGGGCGGCGCGCGCTGGTGAGCGGCGCCGGGCGCGGCATCGGGCTCGCCTGCGCGTCCGCGCTGGCCGACGCCGGCGCGCATGTGACGCTCGCGGCGCGCACGGCGAAGGAGATCGAGGAAGCGGCCGAAGCCATCCGCGCGCGCGGGCAGACAGCGGAGCCGCTCACACTCGACGTGCGCAACGTCGAGGCGACCGCCAAGACCATCGCCGCGCAGGCGCCGTTCGACATTCTCATCAACAATGCCGGCACCAATCGGCCGGCGCCGTTCGTGGATGTGAAAGTCGAGGATTTCGATTTCGTGTTTTCGCTCAACGTGCGCGCAGCTTATTTCGTGGCGCAGGCGGTGGCGCGCGGGCTAGTGGCCGCGAAGAAACCAGGCGCGATCATCAACATGTCGTCCCAGATGGGCCATGTCGGCGGGCCGACGCGCACGGTCTATTGCGCCACCAAGCACGCCATGGAGGGCTTCACCAAGGCGATGGCGATCGAGCTCGCGCCGCACAAGATCCGCGTCAACACGATCGCGCCGACCTTTATCGAGACGCCGATGACGCGGCCGTTCTTCCAGAACGAGGCCTTCCGAGCCGACACGCTCAAACGCATCAAGCTCGGCCGACTCGGCCAGCTCGAGGATTTGACCGGCGCGGTCGTATTCCTGGCGAGCGACGCCGCCGCGCTGATGACCGGCACGTCGCTGGTGGTCGACGGCGGCTGGACGGCGGAATAGTTACTTCAGCTTCGGCAAATCCGCGAAATACTCCGGGTGCTCTTTCTCGACCTGCTGCATGAATTCCGGCCGGAACAGGCTCGGCACATTCAATCGTGGCGCGCCCTTGAGCGTGTTGGTGAGCACCTCGTCCTCCGCGTTCTCGAAAGCGCGCAGCACGTTCGGCGACATGCGCGGATCGAAGTGGATGTGCTTGATCGACTTTTTGCCGATGGCAACGTCGGTGCCCGGCACCCACTTGGCGAAGATCTCCACCGCCTCGTCGGGATTCTTGCGGGTGAAGTGCGAGGACTGCGCAAGGCCTGCCGCGATGCTCTTGATCACCGCCGGTGTCGACTCGATGGTCGGCCCGTGCGCGACCGCGACCATCACATAGGACATGTGCTGCCCGCCGCGGATCACTTCATATGTATCGGGCACCTGGGTCAGCGCCTGCGTCACGAAGGGCTCCCAGGTCACGATGGCGTCGACCTTGCCCTCTTTCAGCGCGGGCGCAAGGCCGAACTGCGACCAGATGTTCTCGATGGTGACATCGTCGTACTTTACCCCAGCGCGGCGCAGCACCATCTTGAAATATTCGTCGGACGTCTGGCCCTTCGCGAGGCCGACCTTCTTGCCGACAAGATCGCCGATCTTGCCGACATTGATGCCCCTGCCCTTCTTGGTGACGATAGCGAGCGGCGTATCGCAACGATCGTTGGTGGCGTCGTTCATGATCAGGCCGATGACCTGAAACGGATTGCCGGCATGCACGGCCTTGAGATAGGTCGTCGTGCTCATGTCGCCGACCTGCGCCTCGCCGTTATGCAGGGCATTGACCATGTCGGTGCCGGTATCGACGACCCTGAAGCTGGCGTCGACGCCGTGCTGCTTGAAGTAACCCTTCTCCGCGCCGATGAACATCGGCAGATGGCCGAAATTATTGGCAATCACCACGTTGAGCTTGGGCAAATCCGCCATTGTGTCTCCTCCCGCTCCGGCCTTGCCGCCGGTTGTCCGTATTGAAACGCCGCCGCCGCCCGATTGCAATCAGCTCACGCATTCATTCTTGCCCAACACCTGCGGGTTCACGCAGTTGGGCGGCACGCGCCCCTCAAGCAGCGCCCGAAAATTATCGACCACGATATTCGCCATCTTCTCGCGCACTTCCATCACGGCGCTGCCGAGATGCGGCGTGAGCACAACGTTCTTCATCGCCTTGAGCGCCGTCGGCAGCTTGGGTTCGTGCTCGAACACGTCGAGGCCGGCGCCGGCGATCTTCTTCTTCTTGAGCGCGCGCACCAGCGCTTTCTCGTCGATGACAGCGCCGCGCGCGGTGTTGACGATGAAAGCGGTCGGTTTCATCTTGGCGAATTGCGCGTCCGAAATCATGTGGCGCGTCTCGGCGTTCATGGGCGGATGCATCGAGACGAAATCGGCCTCCGCCAGCAAACGGTCGAGCGAGACATACTCCATGCCGAGTTCCTGCTCGGCTTCGGGCTTGCGGCGCGGACCCCAGTAGAGAATTTTCATGCCGAAGCCGCGCGCGCGCCGCGCCGTGGCCTGGCCGATGCGGCCGGCGCCGACGATGCCGATGGTCTTGCCGTAGACGTAGGCGCCCGCGAGATGGTTCGATTGCGAGCCGGGGAATTTACCGGCGCGCACCAGCGCCGCGCCCTCCCGCATGCGGCGCGCCGCCGCGATCATCAGGCCGAAGTGGATGTCGGCGGTGGCCTCCGCCACGATCGGCGGCACCACGGTGACCGCAATGCCGCGCCTGGTTGCTTCCGCCACGTCGATATTGTCGGGCGTGATCGACATCGAGCAGACCGCGCGCAGTTTCGGATTGGCGGCGAGCACGGCGCGGTCGATGCGGTCGTGCAACAGCGACACCAGATAGTCGGTCTTTTTCACCGCCGCGATCAGTTTCGGCTTGGCCAGGATCTTGCTCGAGTCGGTGTTGATGATGACGTTGGCCATCTCGCGCAGCCGCTTGAGCGCGCTGTCGGCGATCGGCTGCGTGACAAAGACGCGCGGTTTTACGCTCACCGCAGCCACCGCACCACGCCGGCGACGCCGTCGACCGCGCATTGCGCACCGTCGGGAATGGCGCGGGTGGCGTCGAGCACGCCCAGCACCATGGGAATGCCGCGCTCGCGCGCCAGCGACGCCAGATGCGAGGTCGAGCCGCCGAGCTCGGCGACGACGCCCGACACGCGATTGAGGATGTGCGTCAGCGACGGGCCCGCCACCTTGGTGACGAGGATGTCGCCGGGCGCGACGCGCGACAAGTTCGCATTCGCAATTGACGACGACGGCGCGGCCGGAGCCCCAGCCGATGCCGGCCGGATGACCGTTGAGGCCGGGATGCCGCAGCCAGATTTCATCCGGCACCACCGGCGCCTCGACATGCAGCGGGCGCGACTGCAGCAGCTTGAAGCCGTGTCCGTCCATCGCCCATTCGATCTCGACCGGGCCGCCGGCGAGCTGCTCGCATTTGCGCAACAGGCGGCCGAGCGTGACCGCCTCGCCCGGCGTCAGGCACGGCTCGTTCACTTGATCTTGCGGCACCAGTTGCGGCGCGGACACGCCGTGATCGCAGGTGTCGCGATGGCCCTTGCGACCGGCGGCGACCGTGCGCAGGAAGCCGTTCTTGGAGAGCACGATGCGGTCGGGCACCACCTCGCCCTGCGCGATGGCCGAGCCGAGGCCCCAGGTGGCGGAGATCAGCATCTGCCCTTCGGCCGTCTCGCTCAGGCCGCCGCCGGAGGCCTTTGCCGACACGAGCGGCTGGATCAGCACCCCCATGGCGGTGTCGGCCGGCGACAGCCCGTGATTGTCCATGTAGCGGCGCGCATGCGACGTCCACAGCGCCGCCCAGCAGGCGCGCACCGCGGTGAGGAATTCGGTTTCGTCGGCAAGGCCGAGGAAGCTCTCGAACTGGCCGGCGAAATTGGCGCCCTTGCGGTCCTCGATCAGCGCCGAGGAGCGCACCACGCCGAGCGGCGTTTCACTGCAGCTGTGCGCGCCAGGCGGCGAGCAGAGGTTCGAGGATTTCCGGCGCGATCTCTTTTTCGTAAAGCGCCAGCCGAATTTGCACCGACAGTTTGCGCGAGGTCGGCAGGTCGGCCTCGTTGTATTGGCGCAGAAGATCCTCGACGCCGAGATGACGCAGCTGCCGGCGATAGGCCGCGGCGGTGAGCGCAAAGCCGCCCGGCGTCGGCAGGCCCGCCTGGCCGAGCTGCGCGAGGTTAGCCGCCTTCGGCCCGACATTTTCGGGATCGATGGCGCGCGGATCGCTGAGCGGGAGGATGAATTCGGCCATCGATTGCCTTGCGCTTCTTGACTGTCATGGCCGGGCTTGTCCCGGCCATCTCGCTTAGGAGGGCACAGTTTGTCGCGCGAGATCCCCGGGTCTCGCCTTCGGTTCGCCCGGGGATGACGTCGGCTTAGGCCGACGTCACTTCACGTGGTCGCCATAACCCGGAATCGGATCGACAACGGTGATCTGCTTCACCGGAAAGTTCGAGACGATCTCGATCTCGTTCTTGTGCACGATCAGCATTTCCTCGATGCGCACGCCGTAGCGGAACCGCTTGCCGTGCTGGGTCTCGAGCGCGAAGGTCATGCCCTCCAGGATCTCAACCGGGTGGTCGAGCGACCAGATGCGCGAGATCACCGGCGGATCGTATTGCGCGAGGCCGAGACCGTGACCCCACAGATTGGCGGCGGCCTGGTCTTCGTCCTCGTAGCCCCAGGTCTCCATCGCCGACGGCCACTTCATCGCGATCTCGCGCGTGGTGGTGCCGGCCTTCACGGCGCCGATCGAGTCGTAGAGCCACTTCAGCGCGGTGTCGTAGGTTTCCTTCTGTTCTTTTGAAGGCTCCTTGCCGACGCAGTAAGTGCGGTAATAACAGGACTTGTAGCCGTTCCAAGTGAGCGCGGCCAAATCCATGAACACGATGTCGCCGGGCTGAATGATGCGGTCGGAGAAGTTGCGCCAGTTCGGCCAGGTGTTGGGGCCGGACGACACGATCACGTCTTCGACGTCTTCCATGCCGGGGATGTCGTAGAGATATTTCATCAGGTGCGCGGTCACCTGATTTTCGGTGATGCCGGGGCGCAGAAACTTCATGCACTCCCAATGCGTGGCGTCGCCGATGGCGCCGACGATGCGGAAGCATTCCTGCTCGTCCGGGCTCTTGACCGCGCGTGCTTCCATCATCGGGGTCATGCCGTCGACCCAGTGGATGTTCTTGTCCTTGAAAATCTGAATCATGTTGATGTCGACGAAGTCGACGCCGAGCTTCTGCCCGGCGACGCCGTGGTCCTTCATTGCCTTGATCACCGCGTCGGCGAATTTGGTGACCTGCTGGGTCGAGGCCGGTCCGGCGGCGCCTTTGATCCAGGCGAACGAGTGCCGCACGTTCTCCTTCGGGATCCATGGCGAATGCCGCTCGATCTGAAAGCCGAGATCGCCCTGCTCGAACAAAATCGGCCGGGCGTCGCCGCACAGCATGGCGTAGCGCAGGCCGGGCTTGAGCCGGTTCCAGCCTGGCGTCAGCGTGCCGGTGATGTAGCGCACGTTCTCGTCGTACATGCAGAGCACGGCGCCAAGGCCGTGCTTCTTCATCATTTTGCGCGCGCGCTCGATGCGGTATTCCCGCAGCCGGTCCCAGTTGACCCGCTGCTGCCAATCGAGACCAACGGTACCGAAATTCGCAGTGCCCATGACGTCCCTCCGACTGCGCTATTAGCGCCGTTTATTCGTTGATTAATGGGAATGTTATGCGGATGGCGGCCTGCAAAGAAATAATATAATCTGCCCTTCTGCATTATTTTTCCTAATAGTGGTCCCCCATGCGTAACATCCCCCTCCGCCAGGTCCGCGCCGTCATCGCCGTGTGCGAGGAAGGCTCCTTCACCCGCGCGGCCGAGCGCGAAAACGCCACGCAATCCGGCATTTCGCAGCACGTGGCCGCGGTCGAGCGCACGCTCGGCGTCAGGCTGTTCGAGCGCGAGAGCGGGGGCGTGAAGCCGACGCCGGCGGGCCTGCGCTACTACAAGAGCTGCGTGGAGGCGGTGGGCGCGCTCGAGCACGCCGCCGAGCAGGCGCGCGCGCTCGCCGGCGAGGTGACCGGCGAATTGCGCATCGGGCTGATGCCGACCTTCACGCGCGCGGTGCTGGCGCCGGTGCTGGACGATTTCGTGCCGCGCTGCCCGGAGGTGCGGCTGCATATCGTCGAGGGCTACAGCAACCTGCTGACCGAGATGGTGCGCAACGACGAGCTCGACTTCGCGGTGGTGCCGGCCTTCGAGGGCACCATCGGGCTCAAGTCGCGCCTCTTGGTGCGCGACCGCGAGATGCTGATCTCCGGCGCCAAGCACGGTTTCACGCAGCTGGCGCCGGTAAGGCTCGCGGACTGCAAGCCGCTCAAGATCGTGGTGCCGGGGCCGGACAATATCCGGCGGCGCAATCTGGAAACCTATTTCCAGAGCCACGGCGTCGAGATCGAGGCCATGCTGAACATGGACGCCATGATCGCCACGCTCGAATTCGTGGCGCGCTCCGACTGGACGACCATTCTGCCGAGCGTGATCTCGGTCAACGATATCGGCCGCGGCGAATTGATCGTCAACCCGATCGTTGCCCCCGAGATGCATGCCGAATTCGTGGTGATCCAGCCGACGCGGCGCACGCTGTCGACGCAGGCGCGGCTGTTCCTGCAACGTTTCGAGCAGGAGGTAGCGCATATCCACGAGGTGTGGGACGCGGCGATCGCGGAACCCAAGCAGAAAAAATTGGCCTGATTAGTTCGGCACGCGGCCCTTCACGGCGTTGGCGAATGCGCCGTAGGTGATGTGGCCGGCGGCATGCGCCGCAAGTTTTCCGCGCACGCGGCTTTTCAGCGTCGCAAGGTCGCCGGTAGAGAGCGCGGCCAGGGTCGGCTTGATGGAGCCAGTCGCCGTGCTGGTCGTCCAGAACTCGTCGAAGTCAGCGAATGTCCGCTGCACCGTGATTTTGCGCGTCTCGACCTCTTGCAGCCCCGCACCGTTCCACAGTTCGCGCAAGGCCTGCATGGCGGAGGCCTCAGGGTGCGGCGGGCGTAATGGCTCATGTCCCAACTCGCGCAGTTCGGAAAAAATCGGCTCCATCGGAAATCCGCCGCCCAGCATGTCCCAGGCATAGGCCGCGACCGTGCCGCCCGGGCGCACGACGCGCGCCATTTCGGCGACGCCTTTGGCCGGCTCGGGCACGAAGAAGATCACCAGCGCCATGAAGGCGGCGTCGAACCGGTCGTCGGGGAACGGCAGCGCCATGGCGTCGCCCTGCTGGAACTGGGCAAAGCGGCCGGCGGGGCGCGTCCGCGCAAAGTCGAGCTGCGCCTTCGACGGGATCGACGCCCTGCACCTCGAGAGGGGTGCAGCGCTCGATCAGCAGCTCGGTGAAGGCGCCGTTGCCGCAGCCGACATCGAGGCATCGCAAGCCCTTCGGCAGCGCAAGCCAGTCGAGGAAGATCTCGCCGGCAAACCGGCTCCAGACGCCCATCATGCGCTCGTAGGCGGCGCCGTCGTCGAAGCGAATTTGCTGTTCAGCCATGGCGGATCAAACCTCCATCCAGGCGCCGTTGGCGTCCACCGACTTGAACACGGCCTCCAGCGCCGCCGCCGTCTGCAGAATGCCGTCGGGCGGGATCGGAAATGTGCCCTGCCCCATCGCGGCCTTGGCGAAATAATCGAGATTGCGGCCGAGATGATTGTCGGCGGGATAATCGAACACCTCCGGCTCCTTGCCGGCGCGGCGCACGATCAGCTTGGTCTCGCTCACGCTCTCGGCCCAGCAAGTCTCGCCGAACACCGCGATGCGCCAGCGGAACGGTGTCTTGATGGTGGTGCCGAGCACGCCGGTGGCGCCGCTTGCGAACTCGATCAGCGCGGCGGTGCTGTCGCCGGTCGGCAATTTCAGCGCGCGCGCCTTCGACAATGCGCTGACGCGCTGCATCGGTCCGGCGACGTCGCGGAAGCAGTCGAGCACATGGATGCCCATACCGGTCATGCCGCCGGCGCGGCTTTCCTCCGCCTGCATGCGCCAGCTGTCGGCCGGATAGTCGGCCAGCCAATCGTGGCTGTAATTGCCCTCGACCTGCATGATGGTGCCGAAGGCGCCTTCCGCCTTGAGCTCCGCCAGCGCGCGCATCGACGGCATCAGCCGGAAATGATGGCCGACCGCGATCAGCACGCCGGCGCGCTTGACCGCGTCGAGCATGGCGACGGCATCGGCTTTGCTGAGCGCGAACGGCTTCTCGCAATAGATCTGCTTGCCGGCCTTGGCCGCGGCCTCCACTTGCGCGCGATGCTTGCTGTGCGGCGTCGCCAGGATGACCGCCTTGACGTCGTGATCGGCCAGCACCTCGTCGAAGCTCGACAGCGCGATTTTGTGCTCGGCGGCGAAATCGCTGCACCGTGTCGGGCTCGAGCGTGACGCCGCGCGTGAAGCGCAGCGGCGCGCCGAATTCGCGCGCCGCCTTCACCAGGTTCTTGCCCCACCAGCCGAGGCCGACGATCGCGGTATTGATCATACGGAAGCGGGCGCGCCCGGCTGCTTGAGCGGATGGGCGCGCGCCACCGCGTCGATCTTGTTGCACGCATCGACGATGCGCTTGAAGGTCGGGAACGCCGCGATGTCGGCCTTGAAATAGGCGGCGCCCACCGCCTGCCCGCACAGGCAGATGTCGGCGATGGTGAGCTGGTCGCCTTGCGTGAAATTGCCGGTGTCCTTGGAGCCGGCGAGATTGGTCTCCAGCGCCTTGAGTGCCGTCATGTGCCAGTGGTGGCCCCACTTCATCACGCCGGGCTCGTCGATCTTGTATTCGTGAGCAAGATATTCGCGCACGCGCGGCACGATCAGCGGATGGGTGTCGCAGGCGATGATCTGCGCGATGGCGCGCACGCGCGCGCGCGCCTTCGGCTCCTTCGGCAGCAGCGGCGGATTGGGATGCGTCTCGTCGAGATATTCGAGAATGGCGAGCGACTCGAACAGCACCGTGCCGTCGTCCTCGATCAGCGCCGGGATCGCCATCATCGGATTGATCTTGCGGAACGAGTCCTCGCGCTGTTTGCCCTGCGGCAGATTGACGTCGATCACCTCGTCGGGCGTGATGCCCTTGAGATTGAGCGCGATACGCACGCGATAGGTCGCGAGCGAGCGCCAATATGAAAATAGCTTCATCGCCTCCCCCTGTTATTTTTTGCGTCCCGACCAGAACACGGTCATCTGCGCGCCGTCGCCGCCGCCGATGCCGTTCTTGGTCGCGTCCTCGAATCCGGACAGCGCGGCCTTGGTCGCGACCATATCAGCGCCCAGCGCCTCGCCGGTCGCGACCATGGTGCGCAGGTCCTTCACGCCATTGGCGATCGAGAAAGTGGTCGGGCCCGGATCCTTGTTCTCCAGCATCTTGACGATCATCTCGGCGCGCATCTTGAGCGCGTTGTTGGCGCCGTTGCTCTCGACGAACAGATCGAGCAGGCGCTTGGGCTCCCAGCCGACGCTCCGCGCAATCGCAAACGCCTCGCCATAGGCCTGCCAGGCCACCATCAGCGGCAGGTTGATGGCGAGCTTCATGGCCGCGCCGGCGCCGACCGGTCCGCAATGCTCGACCTTGCGGCAGAGCTGTTCGAGCAACGGCCGGGCGCACGATCGGCGTCGGCCGTCTCCGCGCCCATCAGCCCGAGCAGCTGGCCCTTGCGCGCCGGCGTCGTCGAGCCGCCGACCGGGCATTCGATCATCACCGCGCCCTTGGCGCGCACCTTGGGCGCAAGGTCGGTTTCGACCTTGGGCGCCACCGTGCTCATCTCGATGAACATCTTGCCTTTGACGTCGCCCGACAACAGGCCGTTCGGCCCGTTATAGACCGCGTCGATTGCGGCGCCGTCGGTCAGCAGCGTGACCACCGCCTCGCTCGCGGCCGCCACCTCGGCGGGCGAACCGACAACTTTGGCGCCGGCATCGGCCAGCGGCTTGGCTTTGTCGGCCGTGCGATTCCAGACGGTAACCTGGTGGCCGACTTCCATGAGCCGCGCGGCGACATTGGCGCCCATGGCGCCCAACCCGGCTACTCCGACTTTCATGGTTCCTCCCGGACTATTGTTGCCGGCGACGATATGCGATCAGCGCGCGGCATGAAAGCCGCATTGCAACTCTTGACCTACTCGACAGCTCCGCCCCCGACCGCGTAAGTGGTTTCACCGATTTGGCTTCGCGTTCGCGAATTTTGCATCAGGGAGAAAATTGGAATGGCGGCTGGGAAGAGCAAGGGCACGGTCGGCGTGATCGGGCTCGGCATCATGGGTGGAGCCTTTGCCAAGAATTTGGCGCGCGCCGGCTGGCGCGTGGTCGGCTACGACATCAGCGCGGCGCGGCGGCGCGAGGCGCAGCGTGCCGGTGTTGTTGTCGCCGCCGACGCCGCCGCCGTCGCCAGACAGGTGCCGACCATCCTGACCAGCCTGCCCAAGCCGGCCGCGCTCATGGACACCGTGCGCGCCATCGCCGCGGCCAAGCTGCCGCGCAAGCTGCTGGTCGAAATGAGCACCTTCGCGATTTCCGACAAGGAAAAAGCCAACGCCGTGCTGCGCAAGGCCGGCCATGTCATGCTCGACACGCCGGTGAGCGGCACCGGCTCGCAGGCCGCCAACCGCGACCTGGTGTTCTACGCCAGCGGCGACAAGGCGCTGATCCGCCGCCTGCAGCCGATGTTCGAGGCCTTCGGCCGCCACGTCTACGACGTCGGCCCATTCGGCAACGGCAGCAAGATCAAATACGTCGCCAATCTGCTGGTCGCCATCCACAACGTGGCGAGCGCGGAAGCCATGGTGCTCGGCATGAAGGCCGGGCTGCCGCCGCAACTGATCTTCGATCTGATCAAAGGCGGCGCCGGCAATTCGCGCATCTTCGAATTGCGCGCGCCGATGATGGTGAAGGGCAAGTACAAGAACCCCACCATGAAGATCTCGGTGTGGGACAAGGACATGCAGGTGATCGGCGACTACGCCCGCAAGATCAAAGTGCCGACGCCGATGTTCGACGCCTCAAAGCCGATCTACCGCAAGGCGGAGAAGAGCGGCTTCGGCGCGCAGGACACCGCCGCGGTCTGCGCCGTGCTGGAGAAGATGGCGAAGGTGAAGCGGCGCAAGCGCGCATAACCGGGCTTGTAACGAACCCGCCCCTCTCTGTAGCCTCCCGCCAACAATAAGCCTCGGGAGGACGCCTATGGCCGCGTTGCAGAAGCTGTCGGAAATCCGCGACGGCATGCGCATCGACTGGAACGTGTCGATCACCATGGACGACGGCCTGGTGCTGCGCGCCGACATCTTTCGCCCGCTGAAAGACGGACAATTTCCGGTCATCCTCACTTACGGTCCCTACGCCAAGAACCTCGCCTTCCAGGACGGCTATCCGAGCGCCTGGAACATCATGGCGGAAAAACATCCGGACGTGGTCGCCGGATCGAGCAACAAGTATCAAAACTGGGAAGTGGTCGACCCGGAAAAATGGGTGCCGCACGATTACGCCTGCGTGCGCGTCGATTCACGCGGCGCCGGCTGCTCGCCGGGCGTCATCGATCATTTCTCGCCGCGCGAGACCAAAGATTTCTACGACTGCATCGAATGGGCAGGTCAGCAGCCCTGGTCGAACGGCAAGGTCGGGCTCAACGGCATTTCCTATTACGGCATGAACCAGTGGCACGTCGCCTCGCTGCAGCCGCCGCATCTCGCCGCCATGTGCGTGTGGGAGGGCTCGGCCGACTGGTACCGCGACATGACGCATCACGGCGGCATTCTCTCCACGTTCTGGGAGAACTGGTTCGATATGCAGGTCAAGACCGTCCAGTACGGCGCCGGCGAGCGCGGCAAGCGCAGCCGCGTGCACGGCGAACTGGTGTGCGGGCCGGAGACGCTGACGGACGAGCAGCTCGCCAAGAACCGCGCCGATTTCGGCGGGCAGATTCTCGCGCATCCGCTCGACGACAAATATCACCGCGACCGCTCGCCGGTGTGGGAGAAAGTCACGACGCCGTTGTTCTCCGCCGCCAATTGGGGCGGCCAGGGCCTGCACCCGCGCGGCAATTTCGAAGGCTTCGTGCGCGCGGCCTCCAAGCAGAAATGGCTGGAGGCGCACGGCATCGAGCACTGGACGCATTTCTACACCGACTACGGCCGCGAGCAGCAGCTGCGCTTCTTCGATTATTTCCTGCACGGCAAGGACACGAGCTGGAGCAAGCAGCCGAAGGTGCTGCTGCAATTGCGTTACCCGGGCGAGAAATTCGTCGCCCGCGCCGAAAACGAATGGCCGCTCAAGCGCACCAAGTGGACCAAGTTCTATCTCGATCCCGCCAGCATGGCGCTGACGCCGAAGAAACCGTCCGGCAACGCCAAGCTGTCCTTCGCCGCCATGGGCGAAGGCCTGACTTTCCTCACCCCGGTGCTGACGGAAGAGACCGAAATCACCGGCCCATCGGCGCTCAAGCTGTTCGCCTCGTCGTCAACCAGCGATGCCGACTTTTTCATCGTGCTGCGCGTCTTCACCGGCGACCTGAAGGAGGTTGTGTTCCAGGGCGCCATCGATCCGCACACGCCGATCGCACAAGGCTGGCTGCGCGCGTCACACCGCAAGCTCGACAAGAAACTGTCGCTGCCCTACCGGCCCTATCACACCCACGACCAGAAGCAGCCGCTCAAAAAAGGCCAGGCGGTGGAGCTCGACATCGAAATCTGGCCGACCTGCATCGTGGTGCCGGCGGGCTACCGCATCGGCCTGTCGGTGCGCGGCAAGGACTATGAATATGGCGGCGCCAGCGGCGGCAAGCTGTCCAACTTCAAGAACGAGCTGAAGGGCTGCGGCCCATTCCTGCACGACAATCCGCGCGACCGCCCGCCCGCCATTTTCAACGGCACCACCAGCCTGCATTTCAGCCGCGGCAAGGCGGCCTATGTGCTGCTGCCGATCATCCCGCCGAAAAAGCAGGCACGCGGACGCAAATAAAAAAGTCGGTTCCTACAACGTCCGGCTGCAGCCATTTTGGGTGTGCATTTCGCGCAATCCTCAGTAAGCTAGCGACAACCTTCACGCTAAGAAGCCAAAAAGAAGGACCAGGGGGGAATGAACGCACAGTTCTGGATCGTCCAGGCCTTCAATGGGGTTTCGTATGGGGCGCTGCTGTTCCTGGTGGGCAGCGGCCTGTCCCTGATTTTCGGCGTCATGCGCATCGTCAATCTGTCGCACGGCGCCTATTTCCTATGGGGCGGCTACATCGCGCTGTCGGTCATCGCGGCGACCGGCTCATGGGCGCTGTCGCTGCCGCTGGCGGCGCTCGCCGTTGCCGCGATCGGCATCGCGATGGAGCGGCTGTTTTTGCGCTCCGAAGGTTTCGAACAGCTCCGCAACGGCGTGATCGGAGCAAGCGTCGGCATCCTGGTCGCGCTCGCCATCACCGCGCGCTGGGGCCAGTTTATCGGCAGCGGCTCGACTCAGTTTGCCTTGCTCGCGGTGGGCGCCGCGGTCGTGGTGTACTTCTTGTTCAGCCGCATTTCCGTCGTTCCCATCGAAAACGACGTGTTGCGGCAGGTGTTGCTCACCGTCGGCTTCGCCTTTCTGTTCCAGCAGGGCGCGCTCGACATCTGGGGCGGCAACAACATGGACATCACGCCGGCGGCCGTGCTCAACACCAGCGTGGTGGTCAGCAACGTTTATTTCCCGCTCTATCGCGTCTTCATGATCGGCATGGCGGTGGCCATCGGCATCGTGCTGTGGCTGGTGATGGAAAAGACGCGCATGGGCGCGGCGGTGCGCGCCACCGTCGACGACGCGCAGATGGCGCGCGGCGTCGGCATCGACACCAACCGCATCTCGATGTTCATCTTCGCGCTCGGCGCTTTCCTCGCCGCGCTCGGCGGCGTGATCGGCGGCGCGTTCCTCGGCATCTATCCCGGTCTCGACTTCGAGATGCTGCCGCTCGCCTTCGCGGTCGTCATCATTGGCGGCATGGGCAGCCTCGGCGGCGCCGCCATCGGCGCGCTCGCCGTCGGCCTGGCCGACAATTTCGGCAAGGCGCTGTTTCCGGAAGTATCCTATTTCACGCTCTACGCGCCGATGGTCTTGATCCTGGCGATCAAGCCGACCGGCCTGTTCGGACGAGAGTGAGCCGCTCGCAATGGTCAGCCAGCAAGTCAAAATCCTGATGGTCGATCGTGGGTCTGGCCGCGCTTGCCTATATCGTCCCGCATTCCGGCTCGTTCGTCGTGCTGCTGGCCACGCGCGCGATGAGCTTCGCCATCCTGGCCATGAGCGTCGACCTCTTGCTCGGCTATACCGGTCTCTCCTCGATGGGACAGGCCGCTTATTTCGGCGTCGGCGCCTACCTCACCGCCGTTCTCGCGACCAAAATGCATTTCGGGCTGGGCTGGGATTTCTGGCTGGTGGTCGTGCTCGGCATCCTGCTCGGCATGGCCTTGGCGGCGCTGTTCGGCCTCTTCGCCATTCGCGCGGGCGGCGTCTACTTCCTGATGATCACGCTGGCGCTCGGGCAATGCGTCTGGGGCCTGGCCTATCGCTGGAATTCGCTGACCGGCGGCGACAATGGCATCAATCTCAACGGGCGGCCGAACTTCGGACTCGACCTCGGCAATGAGGTGACGTTTTTCTATCTGGTGTTCGCGTTCTTCGTCGCGTCGATGGCGCTGATGTATTTGCTGGTGCGCTCGCCGTTCGGCCGCAGCCTGGCCGGCATCCGCGAGCGCGAATTGCGCATGCAGATCCTCGGCTACAATACGTGGCTGCACAAATACATTATCTTCATCATCGCCGGCGGCTTCGGCGGGCTGTCCGGCGTGCTGTGGGCGCATACCAACGGTCACGTCAGCCCGGAGACCCTCGTTCTGACCACATCGGTCGACTCGCTGCTGATGGTGGTGCTCGGCGGCGCCGGCACGCTGGTCGGCGCCTGTTTCGGCGCGGCGATCGTGTTCGGCCTGCGCGAATATCTCAGCACATTGGTGCCGTGGTGGCAGTACGTGCTCGGCGGCGTCTACGTGCTGACAATTCTCTATCTGCCGATGGGGCTCATGGGCATCCCCGCGCGCATCCGCCAGCGCCTGACGGCAGAAAAGAAAGGCAACGTCTCGACGAAACTCGCTACCAAGGAACTCGCATCCGAGCCTTCCTGAGTTCACAAAAGGAAGGCCGCAAAAGGGAGGACGAAATGAGAAAAGCTTTGCTTGCTCCGATGCTGTTCGGCAGCGCTCTCGCGCTCAGCTTGAGTGCGCCGGCCAACGCGGAAGAACTGCGCATCGGCTACATCGCGCCGGTCACCGGCATCTTTGCCCAAGTCGGCAAGGACATGGTCGACGGCTTCCAGATGTATCTGCGCCGAACACAACAACAAGCTCGGCGGCATGGACGTGAAGTTCATCGTCGAGGACGACCAGGGCAAGCCGGACACCGGCGTCACCAAGGCGAAGAAGCTGATCCTGCAAGACAAGGTGCACATGTTCATCGGCGGCCTGCTCGCCTCGTCCGGCTACGCGCTGGCGCCGGTCAGCACCGACGATGAAGACGCTGTACATCTCGTCGGTCGTCCTCGGCCGACGACCTGACGCAGCGCCAGCTCAGCAAGTATCCCTACTTCATGCGCACGAGCTGGACCTCGTCGCTGCCGCACCACCCGCTTGGCCAATGGGCCTGCGACAACGGCTTCAAGACAGGTCATCGTCATCGCCGCCGACTATGCCTTCGGCTATGAAACGGCCGGCGGCTTCCAGTCCGCGTTCGAAGCCTGCGGCGGCAAGATCATCCAGAAGATCTGGCCGCCGCTCGGCACCAAGGACTTCGGGCCCTATATCCCGACCTTCAAGACGGATGCCGACGCTATCTTCACCACCATGGTCGGCCCGATGGCGTTGCAATTCCCCAAGCAATTGCGCGCGGCCGGCAACAAGAAGCAGATCCTGGGCAGCGGCGTGAGCTACGACGAGTTCGTGCTGCCCTTCATGGGCGACGAAGTGATCGGCGACGTCTCGGCCCTGCACTACAGCGCCGCGATCGACACGCCGATCAACGCAGGCCTTCGTGAAGGCTTATCGCGCCAAGTACGGCAAGGTGCCGGGCTACTACTCGGAGAACAACTACACCACCGCGATGTGGCTCGACAAAGCGATCGCCAAGGCCGGCGGCAAATACCCGGGGCCGGAAGAGTTCATCAAGATCATGGCGAGCATCAAGCTCGATGCGCCGCGTGGTCCGGTCGAGCTCGACGACATGCGTAACCCGATCGAGAACGTCTACATCAAGAAGGTCGACGAAGAAGAAGATGTTCGGCTACCAGAAGGACGAGCTCTGGAACACCGTGATCAAGACCTATCCGAAGGTCAGCCAGTTCTGGACCGAGGGTAAGGAAAAGTTCCTGGCGCATCCGGTCTATGACCGCGACTACCCGCCCTGCAAGTACTGCGAATAAATCCACTGCGCCGGGGCTCGCAACACGGGCCCCGGCGTCTCCCTTCGTATCGAGGTCTCGCGCGTGAGCATCGGTCCAAACAAACGGCGGCGTCCCGGTTCTCGAGCTCAAGGGCTTGTGCAAGAGCTTCGGCGGCTTGCAGGCCACGCGCGAGGTCTCGCTGCGCATCATGCCGGGCGACCGCAAGGCCATCATCGGGCCGAACGGCGCCGGCAAGACCACGCTGTTCAACCTGATCACCGGCATCTATCCGGTGAGCTCCGGACAGGTGCTGCTGTTCGGCCAGGACGTGACCTCATGGCCGAGCCACCGCCGCACCGCGCTCGGCATGGCGCGCACGTTCCAGGTCACAAGTTTGTTTCCGAAATTGACCGTGCTCGACAACGTGCTGCTGGCGATCAAGGGCCTGCGGCCGTCGAAATTCGTGATGTGGCGCTTCCTGTCGTCCTACAAGGACGTCTACGACAAGGCCTATCGCCTGCTCGAAGGCGCCGGCTTCCTCGACCGCAAGGACACCGAAGTGCGCAACCTGTCGCACGGCGAGCAGCGCCAGCTCGAGATCGTGCTGGGCCTCGCCAGCGATCCCAAAATTCTGCTGCTCGACGAGCCGGCCGCCGGCCTGTCGTCGGGTGAATCCACCGAGATGGCCAAGTTCCTGATGAAGCTCGATCCCAATCTCGCGATCCTCTTGATCGAGCACGACATGGACGTGGTGTTCGACGTGGCCTCGCAGATTTCCGTGCTGCACTTCGGCGAAATCCTGGAAACCGGCACGCCCAAGCAAATCCACGACAGCGCGCGCGTGCAGGAAATCTATTTGGGGACCGGCTGAGCCATGGCGGCGATCCTCGAAGTCCAGGACATCCACACTTATTACGGCGACGCCTATGTCCTGCAGGGGCTGTCGCTCACGCTCGAGCAGGGCCAGATCCTCGGCCTGCTCGGCCGCAACGGCGTCGGCAAGACCACGCTGGTGAATTCGATCGTCGGCTTCAATCCGCCGCGCCGCGGCAAGATCGTGTTCAAGGGCGAGGAGACCACGCACAAGGCCTCGTTCGAAACCGTGCGCACCGGCATGGGCCTGGTGCCGCAGGGCCGCCGCGTGTTTCCGACGCTCAGCGTCGAGGAAAACCTGCTGGTCGCCGAGCGCAATCCGGAGCGCCACAACTGGGGCCTCAAGCGTGTCTACGACCTGTTCCCGCGCCTGCTCGAGCGCCGCAACCAGCGCGCCAAGACGCTGTCGGGCGGCGAGCAGCAGATGCTGGCGATCGGCCGCGCGCTGATGACCAACCCCGACTGCCTGATCATGGACGAGCCCTCGGAGGGCCTCGCGCCCATCATCATCCAGGGTCTGTGGGAAGCGATCGGCACGCTGAAGAAGGAAGGCCTCTCCATTCTGCTGGTCGAGCAGAACGCCAATCTGGCGCTCAAGCTGGTCGACTACGTGCACGTGATGAGCAAGGGCCAGGTGGTCTATTCGTCCAAGCCCGAAGAGCTCAAGGCCAACGACGAGATCAAATCCAATTATCTCGGAATTTAGCGCGGCTTGTCGCCGGCGAGCGTCACCCGGTGCATCACGCGCTTGAAGCCGTGATAGTCGTTGACCGGATTGTGCAGCGCGCAGCGATTGTCCCAGAACGCCAGCGAGCCGACGCGCCAATTGAAGCGGCAGGTGAATTCCGGCTTGGTCTGGTGCTCGAATAAAAAGTTCAGCAGCGGCGCGCTCTCGGCTTCCGTCATGTCCTTGAACCGCACGGTGTGGCCGACATTGACGTAGAGCGCCTTGCGGCCGGTCTCCGGATGCGTGCGCACCACCGGATGCTCGCTGATGTATTCCTTCTTCGCTTCGGCCTTGGCGCCGTCGCGAATGCGGTCCTCGCGCGTGCGGGTGACGTCGGCCTTGGCCGAGTGGTTGACCGCGATCAGCCCGTCGAGCATGCGCTTCATGCCGTCCGACAGCGTCTCGTAGGCGAGATAGGTGTTGGCGAACAGCGTGTCGCCGCCATAGGGCGGCACTTCGCGCGCGATCAGCATGGTGCCCATCGGCGGCGTCTCGAGATAGGCGGTGTCGGTGTGCCAGATGCCGCCGAAATTTTTCGTTTCGTGCTCGAGCTTCACCACCGGAATGATCTCGGGAAAGCCTTCGATGCCTTTGATGAAGGGGTATTCGACCACCTCGCCGAAGCGCTTGGCGAAGGCGAGGAATTTGGCCGGCGGCAGGTCCTGGTCGCGGAAAAAGATGACGTTGTGCTCGAGCCAGACCTGGCGGATTTCGCCGATGACATTGTCGCCGGGATCGGACGCGAGATCGATGCCCAGAATTTCCGCGCCGATCGCGCCCGACAGGCGTCGTACTTCGAAGCCGTTGCCCGCCATGGCCATCACCTTGCCGGCTGTCCGCACAGATCGGCAGGCTAGCATAGCCATTCTGCCGCTGCCCATCTGGCGGCGCACCAGTTAGCTGCGCTGCAACGGGGCTTTACAGCGTGGAAGATATTGGCGGATGATGGGTTGATGGATTGAGGGGTCGCCGAGGTGGGCGCGGCAGCCCTTTTCGCGTGTGATGCCGATAAGGCCGCAAACGGCCGACGAAAAATGGCCGGCAAGGCCATAAACAGCAAAGCCCGATCAGGGCGACAATGGGAGGAATGCAATGTCTCGTAAGATTTCTCGCCGTAAATTCATGGCCACGACCGCGGCCGGCGCCGCCGCGGTGACGTTCAAATTCCCCGCGCCTGCCGTCGCGCAGGCAGCGCCCTTCAAGCTCGGCCTGCTCACCGTCAAGACCGGTCCGCTGGCGCAGGGCGGCATCCAGATGGAACAGGGCGTGCAGACCTGGCTGAAGGAGCACAACAACAAGATCGCCGGCCGCAACATCGAATTCTTCTCCGCCGACACCGGCGGCAATCCCGCCGGCACCAAGACCAAGGTGCAGGAACTGGTCGAGCGCGACAAAGTCGACACCATCCTCGGACCGCTCGCGGCCTTCGAGCTGCTGGCGATTACCGACTACGTCGCGCAGAACAAGATTCCGCTGCTGAGCCTCGCCGCTGCCGAAGACATGACGCAGCGCCGGCCCAATCCGTATTTCATCCGCGCTTCGGCAACCTCCGCGCAGGCGATGCATCCGATGGCGGACTACGCCGCCAAAGAGCTGAAGCTCAAGCGCGTCATCTGCATCTCCGAAGACTTCGCCTTCGGTCACGAACAGATGGGCGGCTTCCAGCAGACCTTCGAAGACAATGGCGGCAAGATCCTCAAGAAGATCTGGCCGCCGTTGGTCACGCCGGACTATACGCCGTATGTCGCGCAAATTGCCGATTGCGACGGCGTCTGCCAGGGCTTCGCCGGCTCGAACCCGCTGCGCTTCATGAAGGCGTATGCCAGCGCCGGGCTGAAATTCCCGGTCGTCACCGGCGAAACCGGCGGCGACGACGCCTTGCTCAAGAGCTATGGCGATGAAGCGATCGGTCTCACCAGCTGCATCCCGTACACGCTGGATCTCGCAACCGATGGCAACCAACGTTTCGTCAACGGCATGCTGAAGAACTTCAATACCGTTCCGGGCCAGTATGCCGGCCTGCTCTACGTCAATTGCGATGTGGTGGAGGCGGGCCTCAAGGCGCTCAGCGGTGACTCGAGCGACAAGACCAAGCTGGTGGCAGCGATGCGGTCGGTCAACCTGACCGACACGCCGCGCGGACCGGTCAAGTTCGATCACTTCGGCAACGTGATCGGCGATTTCTACATCCGCAAGCTTGGCAAGGAAGGCGCCAAATACGGCCTGACGCTGTGGAACAAGACGATCAAGACCTACCACAACGTCAGCCAGTTCTGGACCTATGACGAGAAGAAGTTCCTCCAGCAACCGGTCTATTCGCGCGACTACCCGCCGCTGAAATCGTAAACCCGGCGAAAACGGCGGGCGCCCTCGCGGCGCCCGCCTGCCAGCCCTCGCGAGCGCGGGATATCTGCGGCTATGAATTTTTGGCTGCTGCTGACGGTCAACAGCGTCACTTTTGGCGGTCTGCTGTTCCTGCTGTCGGCGGGCTTCTCACTGATATTCGGCCTGATGCGCATCCCGAACCTGACGCACGGGTCGCTCTTCATGCTCGGCGCCTATTTCGGCGCGACCTTCGCCGGCGGCCTGCTCGGCATGACGTTCAATTTCTGGCTGGCGGCGCTGATGGCGGCGCTATTGGTCGCGGCCTTCGGCGCGGTGCTCGAGCGCTTTCTGCTGCGTCAGTTGCCCGGCCAGCAATTGGCGCAGGTGCTGGTCACGCTCGGCGTCTCATTCATGGCCGCGGATTTCTGCCTGATGGTCTGGGGCGGCGATCCGATCAATGTCGCGAGCCCGCAGGGACTGGCCGGCTTCCTGCGCGCCGGACCGCTGGTCGTGCCGTATTACCGGCTCGCCGTCATCATCATCGCCTTCGTGGTCGCGATCGCGTTGTGGCTGCTGCTCGATCGCACCCGGCTCGGCGCCATGATCCGCGCCGGCGTCGACGATCCCGACATGGCGCGCGTTGTCGGCATAAAGGTGTCGCGGCTGTTCACCATCGTTTTTTCGCTCGGCGCCGGACTTGCCGCCTTCGCCGGCATCATGGGCGCGCCTATCCTTTCGGTCTATCCCGGCCTCGACCAGGACATGCTGCCGCTGGCGCTGGTGGTCGTCATCCTCGGCGGATCGGGCAGCCTGCTCGGCTCCTTCATCGGCAGCCTCGTCATTGGCTTTATCTATAACTTCGGCCAAGCGATGCTGCCCGAGCTCGCGTATTTCGTGCTGTTCCTGCCGATGTTGCTGGTGCTGCTGTTCCGGCCGCAAGGCCTGTTCGGCAGGTTCGTGCCATGAATCGTATCATGAACGCGCGCCTCATCGCCCTTGCGATTGCTTTCGTCGCGCTCATCACGGTGCCGCACTGGGTGCCGGGCGTTTATTACATCAACGTCGCCAGCCAAATCCTGTTCTACGCCATCTTCGCGCTCGGGCTGAACGTGCTGGTCGGTTATGCCGGCCTGGTCTCGCTCGGCCATGCCGGCCTGTTCGGCATCGCGGCTTACGCCACCGGCTACATGCTGCAAGCCGGCTACGGCCATCTGCCCGCGATCCTGATGGCGCTCGTGCTCGGCCTTGTCGCGATGGCGGCCTATGCCGTGCTGTCGCTGCGCTCGACCGGCATCGGCTTCATCATGATCACGCTGGCGATCGGCGAAATCCTCTGGGGCCTCGCCTATCGCTGGATCAGCCTGACCGGCGGCGACAACGGCATCAGCCTGCACGGCCGGCCGGCGCCGTTCGGCTTCGACGTCAACACGGCCAGCGGCTTCTATTACATGTCGCTGGTGGTTTTCCTCGCCGCCGTGGCGACGGTCTCGATCTTCGTGCGCTCGCCGCTCGGCGCCGCCTTGAAGGGCACGCGCGACCAGCCGCGCCGCATGAACGCGCTCGGCTATCACGTCTGGGCGATCCGGTTCTGGGCCTGCCTGTTTTCCGGACTGCTGACCTCGGTGTCCGGCATCCTGTTCGTCTACTACACGCAATTCATCAGCCCGCAGACCCTGGCACTCACCTCCTCGGCGGAGGTGCTGCTGATGGTGATCTCGGGCGGCGCCGGCACGCTGCTCGGGCCGATCGTCGGCGCCGCGCTGGTGGTGATCGTGAAAAGCGTGGTGAGCGGCTTCATCGAGCGCTGGAACATGCTGCTGGGGGCGATCTTCGTCGCCATCGTCATCCTGATGCCGGAGGGCCTGGTGCCCGGCACGATGCGGCTGTGGCGGCTGGGCCTGGCGCATGGCCGGACGGCGCGGCGGCAAGGCGGAGGCGAAGCCATGAGCGCGCTCACCGTCACCGGCCTGTGCAAATCCTTCGGCGGCCTGCACGTCACCACCGGCGTCAATCTCAGTGTAGAGCCGGGCGAGCGCCGGCTGATCATCGGCCCCAACGGCGCCGGCAAGACCACGCTGTTCAACCTGATTACCGGCGAGCTGACGCCCGATTCAGGCTCCATCGGGCTGTTCGGCCAGGACATTACCCGCGTGCCGAGCCGCCGCCGCCCGCATTTGGGCATGGCGCGCACCTACCAGATCATCACCCTGTTCGCGCAGGACACCATCGTCCACAACGTGTCGCTGGCGCTGCTCGGCCTGACGCCGATGCGCTGGAATCCCTTGATCGACATGAAGCGGCAAGGACACATCGCCGAGCACGCGCGCGCGGCGCTCGAGCGCGTCGGCCTGGCGCATATCGCCGAACGCCCCCTGTCGCAGACCTCCTATGGCGAGCGCCGCCGCGTCGAGATCGCCATGGCGCTGGCGCAAAACCCCAAGCTGCTGCTGCTCGACGAGCCCTTCGCCGGCCTGTCGATCGACGAACGGCGCGACGTGCATCAACTGCTGTTGAGCATTCCGCGCGACGTCACCATGGTGATGATCGAGCACAACATGGACGTGGCGCTGGAATTCGCCGAGCGCATCACGCTTCTGCATTTCGGCGAGGTGATCGTCGAAGGCACGCGCGCCGAGGTGGTGGCCGATCCGCGCACCCGGGAGGTCTATCTTGGCCACTAGCGCGCTCAGCCTCTCGCACATCGACGCCTATTACGGCGACAGCCACGTGCTGCAGGACGTGTCATTCGAGCTTCCCGAGGCTTGCATGCTCGGCCTGCTCGGCCGCAATGGCGCCGGCAAATCGACCTGCATGAACGTCACCATGGGCCTGCTGCCGCCGCGCCGCGGCCAGGTGACCGTATTCGGCGCCGACGTGACCGGCCTGTCGCCGGAGATGATCGCGGCGCGCGGCGTTGCGCTGGTGCCGCAGGGCCGCCGCATCTTCAAGAGCCTGAGCGTGCGCGAGAACCTGATGGTGGCGGCGCGCAAGCCGGACGCCGGCAGCAGGCACGCGCCCTGGACCGAGGACACCGTCTTCGCCATGTTTCCGCGCCTGCAGGAGCGCCGCAATCAGATCGCCGCGCATTTGTCTGGCGGCGAGCAGCAGATGCTGGCGATCGGCCGCGCGCTGATGGGCAATCCGCGCGTGCTGCTGATGGACGAGCCGTCGGAGGGACTGGCGCCGCAGATCGTCGCCGAGGTGATGGCCACCATCCGCAAACTGAAACAGAGCGGGCTGTCGATCGTGCTGGTCGAACAGAACCCGAAGCTGGTATTCGACGTCGCCGACGATATCGTCATCCTCAACACCGGCCGCGTGGCGGTGGTGTCGAAGCCGGCGGAATTGAGCAAGGAAGGCGTCGACCTGCATCAGCATCTCGGCATTTACTGAATTTCACAGCGAACGAGGCAAGCGACATGGCGACGATCTGGAATAAATATGCGAACACCGCGGCGCGCAAACACGGCAAGCCGGGGCGCGAGACGCGGCCGAAGAGCGTCACCATCGACGCCCACACCCATATCGCCGTGCCGGAAGCCGCCGTCTTCATCAAGCCGCATCTCGACGTCTCGACCATTCCGCTCGCGCATTTCGCCTCGGCCGAAACCAAGGAGATCAACGCCAAGCAGGAAGCCGACATCCGCGGCTGCATGACCGGCTACGACGAACGCTTCGCCATCATGGACAAGATGGGCGTCGACATGCAGCTCGTGATGCCGCCGCCGCCGCAGTGCTATCACACCGTCGCGCTCGAATACGCGGTGCCGGCCGCGCGCATGATCAATGACGGCGTCGCCGCATTCGTCGCCAAGCACCCGGACCGCTTCATTCCGACCGGCACCGTGCCGATGCAGGACGGCAACGAGGCCGCCAAAGAGCTCGAACGCTGCATGAAGACGCTCAAGTTCAAGGGCGTCGAAATTCTCACCAACGTCGCCGGCCGTGAATTGTCCGACCCGGCCTTTGCGCCGTTCTGGAAGAAGGCCGAAGAGCTCGGCGCGCTGGTCATCATCCACCCGAACGGCTTCACCGAGGGCAAGCGGCTGTCGCGCTTCTACTTCAACAACATCATCGGCAATCCGTTCGAGACCACGCTGGCCTTGCACTACCTGATCTTCGACGGCGTGCTCGAGCGTCACCCCAAGCTGAAGATCTTCGCCATGCACGGCGGCGGCTATCTCGGCGGCTATTCCGGCCGCATCGACCATGCCTGGGGCGCGCGCTCGGATTGCAATGCGGGATTGCCGAAGCCGCCGACCGACTATCTCAAGCAAGTCTATGTCGACACCGTCGTGTTCACGCCGCACCAGTTGAAGGCGCTGGTCGATCTGTTCGGCGCCGATCACGTCTTGATGGGCACCGACTATCCTTTCGACATGCTGGAATACGATCCGGTCGGCCACATCATGGACACGCCGCGGGCTCGACGATACGACACGCGCCAAGCTTGCCGGCGGCAGCCTGAAGAAGCTGCTCGGCCTCTAGGCGTAGAGGAAATCCAGCACCGCCGTCTCCGCGATCACGGCTTCGTCGGTCGCGTGCTGGCCGGCGCGCGCCTGCTCGGCCGCGGTGCGCGTCGCCTGCAAATAGGCGCCGAGATGGCGCGCCCGCTCGATGATGCGATAGTTCTCGCGCAGCCGGGCCGCTTCGTAGCGCTTGAGCGCGCGCGCGACGTCGCTCTCCGCGCCGAGTGCCTCGGCCAGCGCCGCCGCGTCGTCCGCCGCCTTCGACACGCCGGCCGCCACGTGCGGGCGCGCGACGAAAGCGGCATCGCCCACGATCGCCACCCGGCCGAACGCCATCTGCGGCGATTCCAGATCGTAGATCGGCTGCAGGATCGGCTCGTCGATCAGCTTCACCACCTGGCGGAATTGCGGGCCGAGCAGCCGCTCGGCATCGGCGCGCATTTCGGCGATCGCCTCGCGGCGGATCAACGGCGGCGGGATCGAAATCGCGTGCCGCTGGCCGCGCTCGTCGGTGAGCAGCCACGGCAATTTCGTCTTCTCATCGGCCGGCCGGTACCAGACGACGTTGTAACGGCGGTGGCCCGGGCGCAGGTCGTTGTCGGGTCCCGCCACCGGATAGCCGAGGAATTGCTCGCCCGGCGGCAGCGTGAAGGTCATGAACGCGAACAGGTCGCGGTGCACGTCGGCGGGAAAATCGCTCTCGGCGATCAGCGCGCGCCAGGCGCTGTAGCCGGCGTAAAGCGGCGTGACGTTGGGCGCGGCTTGCTGTCGCACCGTCGAGCGGATGCCATCGGCGCCCACCAGCAGATCGGCGACGACCTTTTCGCCATCGGAAAAACGCGCGGTGACTTCTTCTGCATCCTGCGTGAAGCCGGCAAGCCCGCGCCCGCGATGATAGTGCTCCGGCGGAAAGGCATCGCGCAGCAAGCGATAGACGCGCTCCCAGGCGGTGAGCACCTGCGGGCATTCGATCTCGTGCGTGAAACGGCCTTGCGCGTCGAGGATCTTGCGGGTGGTGATGGCGACGCCGAGCTCATGGGTGGGCAGGCCCAAGGCGCGCAACCGCTCGATCAGTTCGGCCTGCGCGACGATTCCGGCGCCGCGGCCGGACAATTCGCTGTCCACCCGCTCGTAGATATCGACGTCCCACCCGGCGCGACGGAGCAACAGCCCGCTCAGCAGGCCGCTCATCGAGCCGCCAATGACGACGGCGCGCCGCTTTTCCGACCCGGCCAATGGACCTTCCTCAATCTTTAAGTTCCCGCAAATATGCTATATATGGCGGCAAATAGCACCGGAGGAATTCCCATGGCGCTGACCATGGCCGACAAGGCTGACGTGAAAAAACACAAGGACCCGTGGCCGGCCGATATCGCCGCCGAATTCGCGCGCGAAGCGAAGAATCCCAACCCATGCGTCGGCACGACACTGCTGTCCGAGAACGAGCGCACACGCGTGTGGATCATCCGCCTCGCCCCCGGCGAGCGCACCGGCTTCCACCGCCACGTGCTCGATTATTTCTGGACCTCGATCTCGGGCGGCCGCGGCCGTCAGCACATCCATGACGGCACCACGCTCGAATGCACCTATGAGCCCGGCGAGACCCGCCACGAGAGCTACGGCAAGGGCGAGTTCAAGGTGCACGATCTGCAAAATCTCAGCGATAGTGAAATGGTGTTCATGACCGTCGAGTTCAAAGACAGCGCCAACAAGCCGATGCCGCTGCCCGCCGGCGTGCGGCCGCAAGCCGCCGCCTGAGCAGCCCACACACACGGGCGCCCGTCGCGAATCGCGGCGGGCGTTGCTTTTTGTCGCGGGTGGGACGCGATCGCTCGCCGCGCGGCGAGACTAGCCAAGCTGGCGCCTTTCCTGCACACTGGCGCGCAATCACGACCCGCCGGGCCGCCATAAGAAAATTGTTTCAGAGGGGAGAAAGACCGGCTACTCGTCATTGCAATCGCGTCGCCGCCAGCGCACGAGCGCCTTGGGCTGAACGCGAATGTGCGTGCGCCGGTGACGCGGTATGGATCTTAGCCTACTGATCAACGCGATCGTGGCCGGGCTTCTGCTCGGCGCTTTCTATGCCGCCGTCACCGCCGGCATTTCGATCTCGTTCGGCATGCTCGATATCGTCAACATCGCGCATCCGGGCTTCGTCATTATCGGCTCCTATATCGCCTATTTCTTCAGCTCGAATTTTGGCGTCGATCCGATCCTTGTGAGTATTATTGCGCTGCCGGCGTTCTACGCGCTCGGCGCGCTGGTCTACCAAGTCTACTACCTGTCGTTCGAAAAGCGCGGACAGGAAGCGCTGCGCGGCCTCGCCTTCTTCTTCGGCCTGCTGTTCGTCACCGAAGTGTCGCTGATCCTGGTGTTTGGCGTCGACTATCGCTATGTCGAGGCCGCCTATATCGGCCCCAGCATCCATATCGGCATCATCGACATGCCGTTGCGCATGCTGGTGCCATGCGTGGTGGCGCTGGTGCTGTTCGGCGCGATCGAGCTGTTCGTCACCCGCACCTTCCTCGGCCGCGCGATCATGGCGGTGTCGCAGGACCAATTGGCGCTGCAACTGATGGCGGTCGACCCGATCCGCATCAAGCGCATCGCCTTCGGCATCTCGATCGCGACCGCCGCGGTGGCCGGCGCGCTGCTCATCATCATCCAGCCGGTCGAGCCGTCGGTCGGGCGCGAATATATCGGCCGGGTGTTCGCGATCTGCGTGCTCGGCGGGCTTGGCAGCATGCCCGGCACGCTGATCGCGGCCATGCTGCTCGGCATCGTGGAGGGCCTCACCGCCACATATTATGGCCCGTCATGGGCGCCCGCCGTCTCCTTCGGCTTCCTCTTGCTCACCCTGGTCTTCCGGCCAGCGGGATTGTTGGGACGGTAACGCGTGAGCACCGTAAAATTCTCACTCTCGATCATTGCAGCCGGGCTCGCCGTGGCGGTCTTCGCGCACTGGTTCCATGTCGACTATCTGTTCTTCGCCAGCTACACGATCCTGCAATTCATCGTGCTGGCGACCGCCTGGAACATCCTCGGCGGCTATTGCGGCTACGTGAATTTCGGCTCGGCCGCATTCTTCGCGATGGGCGCCTACAGCTACCGTCTTCCTGCACAAGTTCTTTCCGCTGCCGGTCCCGGTCCTGATCGTGATTGGCGCCGTGGTGTCCGGCATCGTCGGGCTCGGAATGGGCTATCTGACGCTGCGGCTGCGCGGCACCTTCTTCGCGATTGCGACGCTCGCACTCGCGGTGATGCTGCAGACCCTGGTGATCAACTGGGATTATGTCGGCGGCTCGCGCGGCGCTTACATCATCCACCCCGAGGAAATTGAATTTGCCGGCTTCACGATCAACTATATCGAATATTTGTTCGGCCTGATGCTGATCCTGGTCGTGATTGCGCTATCGACGGCGCGCGCGATCGAACGCTCGCAACTCGGCTTTGGCTTCGCCACCATCCGTGACGACGAATTGGCAGCGGAGGCTTCCGGCGTGCCGACGCTGCGTCTCAAGCTGATCGCCACCACGCTGTCCGGCGCCTTCATGGGCATGGCCGGCGCGCCGTTCCCCTACTACATCGGTTATTTGCAGCCGCAGTCGGCCTTCGGCCTCGAATACGCCGTCAACTCGATCGCCATGCCGATGATCGGCGGCACCACCAGCTGGGTCGGACCGCTGGTCGGCGCCGTGCTGCTCGGCAGCGCCCAGCAATATGCCACCGTCACCATCTCCTCGGCGGCCAACCTGCTGATCGTCGGCTTGATGCTGGTCGGCTTCGTCATCATCGCGCCCAACGGCCTGGTCGGGCTGGTGCAGGGATGGCGGCGTTCATGGAGGAAACCATGACCGCGCTGCTGCACGTCGACAATATCAGCAAGCGCTTCGGCGGCTTCGTCGCCCTCGACGGCATCGACCTCGAAGTGCAGCAGGGCGAGCGGCTCGGCCTGATCGGCCCGAACGGCTCGGGCAAGAGCACGCTGGTCAATTGCATCTGCGGCACGCTGCAAAATGAAGTCGGCTCGGTCCGTTTCGACGGCCAAGTGATCGATGGGCTGGCGGCGCACGAGCGCACGCATCGCGGGCTGGCGCGCAGCTTCCAGCTGCCGCGGCCGTTCCACAGCATGTCGCTCGCCGACAATCTGCGGATTCCGCTGCTCTACACCGTGCGCGCCCGCGAAGGCATGTTGCACGCCCACAGCGACCTCGGCGCGCGCTGCCACGAGCTGCTCGAGATGGTCGGCCTCGCCAAAAAGGCCAATCAGTTCCCGCGCGATCTCACCCAGGTCGAAATGCGCAAGCTCGAGCTCGCGCGCGCGGTTGCCGCCGAACCCAAGCTGCTGATCGCCGACGAATCCATGGCCGGCCTGTCGCATTCGGAAATCGACGACATCCTGGGCCTGCTGATGACGCTCAACCAGCGCGGCATCACCATCATCCTGATCGAGCACATCATGAGCGCGGTGATGAAATTCTCGCAGCGGCTGGCGGTGCTGGTATCGGGCAAGAAGATCGCGGACGGCAAGCCGGAAGACGTCGTGCGCGATCCCGAAGTGGTGAGGGCGTACATTGGCCAGTAGCATCACCATCGAGAACGTACACGCCGCCTACGGCGCGGTGCGCGTCATCCACGACGTCTCCATCAACGTCAATGCCGGAGAGACCGTCGCCCTGCTCGGCACCAACGGCAACGGCAAGAGCACGTTGATGAAATGCGTGATGGGCATCGTCAAGCCCGCCGCCGGCCGCATCGTCGCCGAGATCGACGGCGTCAAGCACGATCTGGTCGGCATGACCACCGAGCAGATCGTCGACCTCGGCATCGCGCTGGTGCCGGAGGGCCGCCGTCTGTTCCCCAAGCTGACGGTCGAGGAAAACCTGCTGCTCGGCGCGTTCCGGCCGAAGGCGCGGGCCCAGATCAAGAGCAATTTCGAATTCTGTTTCGAGGCCTTTCCGCGGCTCGCCGAACGGCGCAGCCAGCTTGCCGGCTCGATGAGCGGCGGCGAGCAGCAGATGCTGGCGCTCGCGCGCGCGCTGATGCTGGCGCCGCGCATCCTGCTGGTGGACGAGCCGTCGGTCGGCCTGGCGCCGATCTTGGTCGCGCGCACCATCGACGCCATCAAGCAGCTCAAGGACCACTACCACCTCACGGTGCTGATGGCCGAGCAGAACTTCACGCAAGCCATCCGCATCGCCGACCGCGGCTATGTGATCGTGCACGGCAAGATCGCCTTCGAAGGCCGCTCCGCCGACGAGCTCAACAACAACGACCTGATCCGCCAATTCTATCTCGGGATGTGATCGCGGCCCAAAAGAAAACGGCGCGGGATTGCTCCCGCGCCGTTTCTTTTTGCTTCGAGACTTGGCTTACTTCGCCTTCTCGTAGGGATAGATCACCTTGCCGGTCGCCATGTCGGCCGGCGTGAGCACGGTCTGATAGTCCATGCCGCGCCAGGTCTCCAGACCGGCGCCTTCCTTGATGTTGTGATACTGCACCTGCATCATGCCGGACTTGGTCCATTCGCCGCCCGGACCGTAGGCCCAATCGCCCATGATGGTCTTGTGCGTACCCTTGCGCAGCCAGTCGGCGATCTTGTCGTCGTTGGTGCTCTTGGTCGCGGCAATCGCCTCGCCCAGGAGGTTGATATAGGCGTAACCCCAGCCGCCGAGATAATAGCCGAGCGGGTCGACCTTCGCGGCCGGAGCCTGTGCCTGGTACTTCTTGAAGAAGGCGGCGGCCGGCGCCATGGCCTTCGGCGTCGGCACCCAGGTCTCGTAGTTCACGATACCGTTGAGCTTGGCACCGAGCTTGTTCTTGAACACGGTCGCCTGCAGGCCGACCATCGCGCCGCCGATCATCTTCGGCTTGTAGTTCGCTTCGTTGATCGCCTGGACCATGTTGACCGAGCTGAGCGGATACGAGCACACCACCACGATGTCGGCATTGGCGGCTTGCAGCGCGCGCACGACCGGCGATAGATCCGGCGTGTTGAACGGGAAGCTCTTGTCGTAGACGATCTTCATTCCGAAGGTCTTGGCGTTCTCACGCGCGCCCTCGCAGGCGTTCTGCGAGAATTCGCCGTCCTCGAAGGTCAATGCGACCGTCGTGGGCTTCGGATTTTGCTGCAGCGCGACCTGGAAGAACCCTTCGGTGAACGAAGGCTTGGTCTTCGGTCCGGTCGGCAGCACCGAGAAATATTTCGGATATTTGAACTGGGAGTTCACGTCGAGCGCGAACAGGCTGATGAAGGTCTTCTTCTTCTGGATGATGACCGGCATGGCGGGCGCCACCATGTTGGTCGCATAGCCACCCACCACGAGGTCGACTTTGTCGACATCGAGCAGCTTGGTGTAGATGCCCGGCACGGTGTCCGGCTTGCTCTGATCGTCGTAGTAAACGAGCTTCACCGGACGGCCGAGCAGGCCGCCCTTGGCGTTGGTTTCTTCTTCCCAGATCTTCATGCCGAGCAGCGCTTGCTGACCGTTCGGCCCGAGCGGACCGTTCAGCGCCATGCTGAAGCCGATCTTGATCGGCTCCTTGGTCTGCGCTTGCGCGCCGGTCATGACGAACACCGCGCCGGCCGCGAGAGTGAGGCTCACTCCCGCCAACCACGCATATGTCCGGAATTTCAGGGTGCGTATCATCGTTATCCTCCCAGTTAGCGATTATTTTGGCGGCATCTTACGCGCTTCGCCGCCAAAGGCTAGAGGCACGCCCGCAAAGGCTGGAGGGACGCTTGCCGCAATAGTGGGCTAAATCCCCTCCACCATGATGGTTTCGACCTCGCCCGCCCCACTGCGCCGAAAGGCTGCGGCGCGGTCGTATTCCGGCGATGTGAAACAGGCGACCCCCTGCTCCAAGGTGGGGAATTCGATCACGATGAAACGGTGGAATTTGTCGGGTCCTTCCATGATCTGAAATTTGCCCCCGCGCGCCAGCACCTTGCCGCCGTATTTGGCGATGATGGCCGGCACCAAGTCGGTATATTTTTTGTATTCGACCGGGTCGTTGATCTTGGAACGCGCAACCCAATAGGCCGGCATGAACATCTCCTCGAGCCTCGTTTCCTGAACTTCCCTAATAGAACCGGACGCGCGCTCGGGTCTACACAGTTAGCTGGCGACGTGAGCGATGGCGCTTGATTGCCCACCATGGCGGGCGATAGCATCCGCCCACAAAAACAGGCCCGGCCAGCCGCCGGTGAACCTGCGCACAAGGGGAGGATTCTCGTGGACAGACGCCGTTTCGTTGCCGGCGGCACCGCCGCCGCTGCCGCGCTCGCCATCCGGCCGACTTTCGCCGCCGATGCCTATCCGTCCCACGCCATCACTTTCGTCAATCCATTCCCGCCGGGCGGCGCAGCCGACGTGGTCGGGCGTCCGCTCACCGCGATGCTCGAGCCGATCATCAAGCAGCCTTGCGTGATCGAGACCAAGGCCGGCGCCGCCGGCCAGGTCGGCGGCCAGTTCGTCGCCAGCGCAAAGCCCGACGGCTACACGCTGCTGATCCACATCGTGTCGATCTCCGGCTTTGCCGAAGTCGACAAGCTGTTCGACCGCAAACCCAAATTCACGCGCGCCGATTTCATTCCGATCGCGCGGCTGACCGCCGGGCCGATGGTGCTGCTGGTCAACGATCAGCAGCCCTACAAGACCGTCAAGGAACTGGTCGCCGACGCCAAGGCCAATCCCGACAAGCTGATCTTCTCGTCGTCCGGCCTCTACGGCGCGCTGCATCTGCCGACCGCGCTGTTCATGCAGGCCGCCGGCATCAAGATGAAGCACCTGCCGACCAATGGCGGCGGACCGGCGCTCACCGCCATCCTCGGCAACAATTCGCAGGTGCTGGCCTCCTCGATTGCCGCCGCCAGCGGCCAGATGAAGGCCGGCAAGCTGCGCGCGCTCGCCCAGTTCGGCGCCAAACGCGCGGCCTCCGCACCCGACGTGCCGACGCTGAAGGAGCTCGGCTACGACGTCGAATTTTCGCTCTGGGTCGGCGTATTCGCGCCCAAGGGCACGCCCGTGGACGCAGTCAACGTGCTGCGCGAAAACATCAAGAAGGTCGCGACCGGCGATCAGTTCAAGACCGCGATCGCCAATATCGGCGACGAGGTCGCCTATCTCGACGAGCCGGACTTCGCGAAATTCTGGGATGAGGATGCCAAGCGTGTCGAAGCGGCCGTGCACGCCATCGGCCGCGTGCAGGGCTAACGCGGCCTAAATTAATCTCGAACGCTATCGGAGGGACATGATGGATCGCCGCAGCTTCCTCGCCGGCACGGCCGCACTCGCCGCCGCCGGGCCCGCCTTCGCGCAAGAAGCGTTTCCGTCGCACGCCATCACCATCGTCAACGCTTTCCCGCCCGGCGGCGCCAACGACATCGTGACGCGCCCGCTGGCCGCGGCGATGGAGCCGCTGCTCAAGCAGCCGGTGGTGGTCGAGACCAAGGCCGGCGCCGCCGGCCAGGTCGGCGCGCAATATGTCGCCAGCGCAAAGCCCGACGGCTACACCTTGCTCTCGCACAACACCGGCATTTCCGGCTACGCCGAAGTCGACAAGCTGTTCGGCCGTCCGGCCAAGACCACGCGCGCCGATTTCATCCCGCTGGCGCGCCTGATCGCCGACCCATGCGTGCTGCTGGTCAACGACCAGCAACCCTATAAGACGCTGAAAGAGTTCATCGACGCCGCCAAGGCCAAGCCGGATACGATCATCTTCAGCTCGGGCGGCCTCTACGGCGCCACCCACTTGCCGGTACCGATGCTGGAAAATGCGGTCGGCGGCCTGAAGCTGCGCCATCTGCCGACCAATGGCGGGGGTCCTGCGATCACCGCCATTCTCGGCAACAACGCGCAGTGCAGCGTGCAGTCGGTGTCGGCGACGCTCCCCCACATCAAATCTGGCAAGCTGCGGCCGCTCGTGCTGTTCGGCGCCACGCGCTCGAAGGCGCTGCCCAACGTGCCGACGCTGAAGGAGCTCGGCTACAACGTCGAGTATTATTTGTGGGTCGGCATTTTCGCGCCCAAAGGCACGCCGGCCAATGTGACGGCGACAATACGCTCAACGATCGACAAGGCGGCGCATTCGCCCGTCTTCATGACCGCGATGAGCAATCTCGGCCAGGACCTGGCCTATCTCGACGGCCCGGATTTCCAGAAATTCTGGGACATCGACGGCAAGCGCGTGGATGAAGCCGTCAAAGCCATCGGCCGCGTGCAAGGATAAACAGAGGGGACATCAGATGGATCGCCGCAATTTCGTCATTGGTACCGCCGCCTCCGCCGCCACGTTGGCGGCCGGACGCGCACACGCGGATGACGCCTATCCTTCGCACGCCATCACCGTGGTCAGTCCGTTTCCGCCCGGCGGCGTCAGCGACGTCATCACGCGCCCGCTCGACGCCTCGCTCGAGGTCGTGTTCAAGCAGCCGGTCGTGCTGGAAAACAAAGCGGGCGCCGCCGGCGCGGTCGGCGCGCAATATGTCGCCGCCGCCAAGCCCGACGGCTACACGCTGCTCACCCACATCGTGTCGATCTCGGGCTTCGCCGCGGTCGACAAATTGTTCGGCCGCACGCCGAAATTCACCAATGACAGCTTCATCCCGCTCGCGCGCATCGTCGCCGATCCGATCGTGCTGATCGTCAACAACGATCTGCCGTACAAGTCGGTGAAGGACCTGGTGGCCGACGCCAAGGCCAATCCCGACAAGCTGATCTTCTCGTCGTCGGGCTTGTACGGCGCCTCGCACATCCCGACCGCGCTGTTCGCCAAAGCGGCCGGCGACCTGAAGATGCGGCACCTGCCGACCAATGGCGGCGGCCCGGCGGTCACCGCCGTGCTCGGCGGCAACGTCAACTTCTTCATGTCGCCGACCTCGATCGCCCTGCCGCACATCAAAGCCGGCAAGGTGCGGGCGCTGGCGGTGTCGAGCGCCAAGCGCGCCAAATCGCTGCCCGACGTGCCGACCTTCAAGGAGCAGGGCTACGATCTCGAATATTATTTCTGGGTCGGCATGTTCGCGCCCAAGGGCACGCCGGAGCCGGTCGTGAAGACCTTGCGCGCCGGCCTCGACAAGGCCGCGCACAGCGAGCAGTTCCTCAAAGCCATGGACAATCTCGGCCAGGAGCTCGCCTATATGGACCAGCCGGAGTTCGCCAAGTTCTGGGCCGCCGACGCCAAGAAAATGGAAGACGCCATTCAATCCATCGGCCGCGTGCAGGGCTGATCCGGCAAACGGCAAGCCCCGCTCCGGCGGGGCTTCCTTTCAGCGGCCAAGGAACCATGACGCTGCGCGCCGACCATATCGCGGGTGCCTTCTTCATCGGCTTCGGTCTTCTGATCATCGCGCTCTCCGGCGACCTGCCGTTCGGCACGCTGTCGTTTCCGGGCGCCGGCTTCTTGCCGAACATCCTTGCCGTGCTGACCATCGTGTTCGGCACCGTACTCATCCTGCGCGCCGCCGAGAGCAAGCCGTTCGCCACCTTGGCCTGGGGGGACGCCAAACACGCCGGGCAGGTGGTGTTGCTGACCGCGGCGGCCATCGCGGTGTTCGACTGGCTCGGATTTCTCACCACCGACGTGCTGCTGATCTTCGCGCTGCTGATCATTATCGAGCGGCGCAAGCTGTTGCCCGCCGCCGCCTACAGCATCGGCCTCGTCGGCTTCACCTATGTGCTGTTCGTTTACGTGCTCAAGACGCCGCTCGAGCCCGGCCCATTCGGATTTTAGGATCGCCCCTTGGAAACCACCCTGCACAGCCTCTATCTCGGCTTTTCCGTCGCCTTGGAGCCGCACAACGCGTGGTACGCGTTTCTTGGCTGCGTGGTCGGCACGCTGGTCGGCGTGCTGCCCGGGATCGGTCCGCTCGCCGGCATTTCTATTCTGCTGCCGGTGACCTTCGGGCTCAACGCCACGCAAGCCATCATCATGCTCGCCGGCATCTATTACGGCTCGCAATATGGCGGCTCGACCACGTCGATTTTGATGCGCATCCCGGGCGAAGCCTCCTCGGTGATGACCTGCATCGACGGCTACGCCATGGCGCAAGAAGGGGCGCGCCGGCTCCGCGCTTTGCATCGCGGCGGTCGGGTCGTGGATCGGCGGCACCTTCGGCGTGCTGGTGTTGACGGTGGTGGCGCCGCCGCTGGCGACCATCGCCATTCGCTTTGGGCCGCCGGAATACACCGCGCTGCTGGTGCTCGGCCTGATCTTCCTCGCCTATATGTCGTCGTCGTCGTTGATCCGCACGCTGCTGATGGCCTGCCTCGGCCTGCTGCTCGGCATGATCGGCATCGACAACATGACCGGCCATTTCCGCTACAGCTTCGACCTCGCCGAATTGGGCGACGGCATCGGCATCGTGCCGGTCGCGGTCGGCCTGTTCGGCCTCGGCGAGATCCTGGCGACGCCGAGCGCCGATGCCGTCAAGAACATCATTTCGCCGAAGCTGCGCGACCTGCTGCCGACCCGCAAGGAATGGCGCGAAGCCGCGATGCCGATCACGCGCGGCACCGCTGCTCGGCTTCTTCATCGGCATCATTCCGGGCTCGGCGCACATCATTTCCAGCTTCCTGTCCTACGCGCTGGAAAAGCGCGTGTCGAAGCACCCGGAAGAATTCGGCAAGGGCGCGGTCGCCGGCGTGGCAGGACCCGAAACCGCCAACAATGCCGCCTCCACCGGCGCTTTCGTGCCGATGCTGGCGCTCGGCATTCCGACCAGTCCGATCACCGCGGTGCTGATCGGCGCCTTGATGCTGCACGGCATCTCGGTCGGCCCGACGCTGGTCAACGAGCACCCGGACGTGTTCTGGGGCTTCGTCGCGTCGATGTATGTCGGCAACGTCATGCTGCTGGCGCTCAACCTGCCGCTGGTCAGCATTTTCGTATGGGTGCTGCGCATCCCCTATGCCTATCTCTATCCGCTGATCATCATGTTCTGCATCATCGGCGTCTACGAAACCAACAATTCGATCGTCGACGTGTGGATCATGCTGATCATGGGCATTGTCGGCTACGCGCTGCGCAAATTCGAGTTCGACCCGGCGCCGCTGGTGCTCGGCCTGGTGATCTCGCCGATTCTCGAGCAGAGCCTGCGCCAGTCGCTGATCATGTCGAACGGCAATTATTTTATTTTCTTCCAGCGGCCGATCTCGGCCGGGCTGCTGATCGTCAGCATCACCCTGCTGGGGCTGGCCGCGATGTCCTTCGTGCTCAAGCGCAAGGATTGGCGCAGCAAGCTTGCCGAAGTGGAAGCCGGCGAAGCTGCGAAGCCCGAAAAGTGGGCACCGTTTCGGACAGTCATGCGCAGTGTAAATGAATGAAGAACCTGACGATCGATCCCGAGCGGCTGTGGGACGACCTGATGGAGACCGCCCGCATCGGCGCCACGCCGAAGGGCGGCATCTGCCGGCTGACGCTGACCGAGCTCGACCGCGAGGTGCGCGACTGGTTCAAGGCGCGCATGCAAGCGCTCGGCTGCGCGGTCACCGTCGACGACATGGGCACCATGTTCGCGCGGCGCGCCGGCCAGCGCGCCGACGTTCCGCCGATCGCCATGGGCAGCCATCTCGACACCCAGCCGACCGGCGGCAAGTTCGACGGCGCGCTCGGCGTGCTCGCCGCGCTGGAAGCGCTGCGCACGCTGCACAGCGCCGGCTACGAGACCTTCGCGCCCATCGAAGTGGTGAACTGGACCAACGAGGAAGGCGCGCGCTTTGCGCCGGCCATGATCGCCTCCGGCGTGTTCGCCGGCGTGTTCACGCGCGACTGGGCGGCGGCGCGCGCCGACCGCAGCGGCGAGACCTTCGGCGCCGCGCTGGAGAAGATCGGCTATCGCGGGCCGGAAAAATGCGGCGCGCACAAGCTGTCGGCCTTTTTCGAGGTCCACATCGAGCAAGGCCCCTATCTCGAAGCCGAGGGCAAGGACATCGGCGTCGTCACCGGCGTGCAGGCCATGCGCTGGTATGAGGTGACGGTGACCGGCCAGGATACGCACGCCGGCACCACGCCGATGCCGCGCCGGCACGACGCGCTGCTCGGCGCCGCGCGCCTGGTCGAAGCCGTCAACGCCGCCGCGCTGCGCGACAAGAGCGCGGTCGGCACCGTCGGCTTGCTCGAGGTGAAGCCGGGCGCACCGAACGTGGTGCCGGGCGAAGTCTTCTTCATGATCGACATGCGCTGTCCCGATCCCGCCGTGCTCGACCGCATGGAAGGCGAGATCGCGCAGGCCGCGAAAAAGCTCGAAGCCGAGCTCGGCCTGCAGATCGCGCTCAAGAACATCTGGACGCAGCCGCCGCAGGCCTTCGATGCCGGCTGCATCGCCGCGGTGCGCGAAGGCGCGCGCGTCTCAGGTCTTGTCCACGCGCGACATGATCTCCGGCGCCGGTCATGACGCGGCCTATGTCGCGCGCGTCGCGCCGTCTTCGATGATCTTCGTGCCGTGCAAGGACGGCATCAGCCACAACGAGGCGGAATATTCCTCCAAGGAGCAATGCGCCGCCGGCGCGCAGGTGCTGCTGCAGGCCGTGCTCGACTACGACCGCAAATTGGCGGAGCGCTACGGAAAATAACTAGGCCGCGTTGCGCGCGTGCAGCGCCATGGCGATCAAGGCCGTGCCGCCGAACACCATATTGATCCCGACCAAGAGACCGATCGCCCAGACCGCCGTGCTCGGCAGCCCGGCGAGGATCATCGCGCCCAGCACGAGATCGACAATGCCGCTCACCAGCATCCAGCCCCACCGGCCGGACAATTCGCGCTTGTGATCGAGCGCGAACATGATCGTGACGACGCCCTCGATGATGAAGAAGGCGACCAGCAGGATCGTGAGCGAGACGGCGCCACTGACCGGCCGCGCCAGCAGCCAGCCGCCGACGAGCACGCCGAGCGCGGCTGAAATCAGCGACCACCAGAAGCCGGGCGCCGCCCGCATCATGAACGACGTGAACAGCCCGACCACGCCGCTGATGAGGAACAGCCAGCCGAACAAGATCGTGGCGGCAAGCGTCGCAAGCGGCGGGATAATGATCGCGATCGCGCCGAGCACAAGCAGCACGACGCCTTCGACCAGGTAGAGCACCCAGTGGTCGTGCAGCGCCTGGTTCACCGCGCGCTGAAATTTGGCGATATCAGGTTGGTTCGTGGACATGACAGCCTCCGGCCATTTCCCCCGAGCCGGAACCTAACACGTCATCGATGACGCGGGAACAACGCCGGACGCCGCTCACGCCCACAGCCGCTCGCTCTCCAGCCCCTTGTAGATGCCGGCGACGTAGTCGCCGTAGCCGTTGAACAGCAGCGTCTCGCGCCGCATGCCGGTGCCGATCACTTCCTCGGTCGCCTGGCTCCAGCGCGGGTGCGGCACCGCCGGATTGACGTTGGCCCAGAAGCCGTATTCGGCCGGCTGCAGGACTTCCCACATGCCTTTCGGGCGCTGCTCGACGAAAGAGAATTTCACGATCGACTTCACCGACTTGAAACCGTATTTCCACGGCACCGCCAAACGCAAAGGCGCGCCGTGCTGCTTGGCGAGCGGATGGCCGTAAGCGCCGGTGGCGATGAAGGCGAGGTCGTTGGTCGCCTCCGCCATGGTGAGGCCTTCGATATAGGGCCACGGGTACCAGGGCTGCCGCTGGCCGGGCGCGATCGTCTTGTCGAGGAAGGTTTCCATGCGCACGAATTTCGCCGAGCCGAGCGGCTTGGCCAGATCGACCAGCTTCTTGAGCGGGAAGCCGGTCCAGGCGATCGCCATGCTCCAGGCTTCCACGCAGCGGTGGCGGTAGGTGCGCTCTTCAAGCGTGAGTTTGCGCATGAGATCGTCGATGCCGATCTCGAACGGCTTCTCCACCATGCCGTCGATCTTCACCGTCCAGGGCCGCACCGGCAGCACCTGCGCGGGCGCGGCGATATCCTTGTCGGTGCCGAATTCGTAGAAATTATTGTAGTGGCCGTTGATCGCCTCGTCGGTGATGGGGCGGTCGAGCGTGTAGGTCGCGTTGCGCTTGGCCGGATAGAGATCGGCGCTCGGGTCCGGCAGCTTGCCGAGATCCTCGACGCGCTGGGCCAGCGCCGCGCCCGGCATCAGTGCGAGCGCGCTGGCGCCGAGCAAGACGTTGCGGCGGCTGAAGGCGAGATGCTCCGGCGTGACCTCGCGCTCGGGGATTTCCCAGCCGCGGCGGCGGATGACGTTCATGAGACACATTCCCTTGGAATTCGACGGCTAAGCGGTACGGCGACCGCTCCTCACAGGCAAGTCACGGTTACGGGAGGCTCTTGCTCCCCTCCCCCCGCGAGCGGAGCGAGTGGTGGGGAGGGGTCGGGGGTGGGGGGCCGAACGTTCCGCTGAGCAAGAACATGTGAGTTTCTTTAAGACCCCCCACCCCGATGCTCATCGCTAACGCGACGAGCATCGACCCTCCCCACCGCTTCGCGGGGGGAGGGAAAGAAGCGCCGTGCTCATTGCTATTGGATTACTCCGCCGCCCGCCGCGCCGCCACGATCTGATCGGCCATGCGGCCGGTCAATTCGGCCATGTGGTCGAACTTGAAGGTGAAGGAGCCGACGCCGGCGGTGGCCGAGCGCACTTCGATGATGAGGTCGCCGATTTCGGCTTCCGCCATCTGCGCCCGCACCATGTCCCAGCCCGGCCAGCCTTCGCGCGTGTCGAAGCCGAGGATCTGCCCGCGCCGGCCCGACAGGATGGCGTTCATCTTGGCGGTCGCCTCGCTCGGGCAAACGATCTCGACCAGATGGATCGGCTCGAGCAGCACCGGGTTACACTGCGGCAGGCCTTCGACGATGGCGATGCGGCCGGCGGTGCGGAACGCCATGTCGGAGGAATCGACGGTGTGATAGGAGCCGTCGACCAGCGCGACCTGCAGGTCGACCACGGGGAAGCCGAGCGGGCCGTGCTTGAGCGCGTCGACCACGCCCTCCTCCACCGACGGAATGTAGTTGCGCGGCACCACGCCGCCGGTGATCTTGTCTTCGAACTTGAAGCCGGAGTTGCGCGGCAGCGGCTTGATCTCCAGCACGACGTCGCCGAACTGGCCGTGGCCGCCGGACTGCTTCTTGTGGCGGCCGCGGATGGAGATCGGCTTGCGGATGGTCTCGCGGTAGCCGACGGTCGGCGGCCGCGTCGAGACCGGCACCTGGAAGCGGTCGGCCAGCCGCTCGGCCGCGACGCGCAAATGCATTTCGCCCTGGCCCCAGATCACCACCTCGTGGGTTTCGGCGTCGTGCACGATGGTGAGCGAGGGATCTTCCTCGGTGAGCTTGGTGAAGGCGGCGCCGAGCTTGACGTCGTCCTTGCGTTCCTTCGCCTGCACCGCGGTGGCGAGCACCGGCGCACAGGGCTTCACCTGGATGAGCGCGGGATGCGCCTGCTTGCCGGTCGAGAGCGTGTCGCCGGTCCTGGCATGATCGAGCTTGCCGAAGGCGACCGTGTCGCCGGCGGTGGCCTGCGCGCCGCTTCTCGAAGTGCTGGCCCATGACTTTGAAGACCGCGGACACGCGGCCGGCTTCGGTCTCGGGCGTGATGAACGTGGCGCCGTCGCCGGCCTGGCCCGACAGCATGCGCGCGATCGACATTTTGCCGCCGTGCGCGGTGTGGAAGGTCTTGAGCACCAGCGCCACCGCCTCGTTGCCGGCTTTGACGCCGAGCCGCTTGGCGGTCGCCTCGACGCCGGGCGATTCATGGCGCAGCGCCTTGAGCAGACGCAGCACGCCGTTCGAGCGGGTGGCGATGCCCATCAGCACCGGGCAGACCAAGCCCGTCGCGCAGTTCCTTGGAGAGATCGTCGAACACCTTGTCGCGCGGCGGCTGGATGTCTTCCAGCAGCTGCGTCATCAGCTCGTCGTCGTGATCGGCGAGCGTTTCCAGCATGGAGAAGCGCGCGGTCTTCTCGCGATCGAGCTCGGGGCCCTGGAGCTCGATGACCTCGGACGGCGCGTGCTCCTTGTAGACAAAGGCGCGCTCGAGCGCGAGATCGACGAAGCCGGTGAGGATATTGTCGGCGGAGAAGGTCGGCAGTTGCCGCACCAGCAGCTTGACGCGCGAGGCCGGCTGCAGCAGCGCGAGCGCGTCCTGCACGGACCGATCGGCCTTGTCGAGCTTGTTGACGAACAGGAAGCGCGGAATGTTCTGGTCTTCCAGCTCGCGCAGGATCAGCTGCAGCTGCGGAATCTTCTTTTCATCCAGTTCGCACACCACGACCGCGGCATCGACCGCGGGCAAAACCGCGCGCATGTCGTGGATGAATTCGATCGAGCCGGGGCAGTCGACGAAGGTGTAGCTGTCGCCCATGAAATCGGTGGTGGCGACCGAAGCCTCGACGCTCATCTTGTGATGGCGGGCTTCCTTGCTGGCGTCGCCGACCGTGGTGCCCGCGTCCACCGTGCCTTGGCGCTGGATCGCGCCGGTGCGGGCGAGAATGGCCTCTAGCAGTGTTGTCTTGCCGCTTTGGAACGGGCCCACCAGCGCGATGCACCGGGGACCCCTGGGTGCCGAGCCATTTTGTCCCATACCTGACCTCCCTCGCCGGCCGGGAGTTGGACCTTCCCGGCCCTTGTCACAGTATCGTCGCAGCAGGGAGCGGGGCTGGCAAGTCTGGAATTGGGTGGAATTGGGCGGTATTTCTCGCCTGTGATCAATTGCCGGCGGTAAAGCTCAGGTCGACCACGTCGCGCGCTTGCCACGGTCTTCTCGACGAAACCCTGCGCCTGATACCAGGCAAGCTGGCGTTCGATATCGGCGATGTCGATGCGCGCCTTCGGATCGATGAACGGCGCGATCGCCTCGACGATGGCTCACGCCCGTCGAGATGTCGGGATAGACATAGCGCGCGATGATGCCGGCGGCCGTCCTGCGATTGCCTGATCCGACACGCGTTTGGCGAACGGTCGTGCCGCAGCAGCGCCGCCGCGTAGTCGGCGACGCCGCGGCGATAGGCGCGCACGAATTTCTCCACCGTCGCGCGCTTGCTCTTGATCGTCGCGGACGAGGCGAACAGCGCGCCGGTCTGCGGCTCGCCGATCTCCGACAGCCAGCCGATGAAGTTGCGCCTGGTTGCTGCCGAGCAAATCGCGCACCGACTGCGAGGGCAAGATGGCGGCATCGACCTTGCCGTTCTCGATCGCTTTTGCCGTCTCGCTGCTCGAATAAAGCGCGGTCACGGACATCGTGGCAGGATCGAAACCTTTGACGCGCGCGATCTCGGCGAGCTGATAATGCGCCGCGGTTCCGAGCGTCTCGATGGCCACGGTCTTGCCGGCAAGATTCTCGAACTTGCGCAGCCCCTTGGCGTAGGCCGCGTTGGAGGCGACCAGCTCGGCGCCTTCGATAGTCGCGTTTCTCGCGCGCCTGCGCCGCGATCGCCTTGATGGCGCCCTGGCCGGCGAGGTTGAAGGCGGTGGGCGTGAACTCGGTCAGCCCGAAGTCGGCGCTGCCGGCGGCGACCGCCTCAACGACTTCGCGCGCGCTGCCATAGGCGCCCATCTGCAGCTCGAGGCCCTCGGCTTTGAAATAGCCCTGCACCGCGGCGATGAACAAGGCGCCGTTGCCGACGAGCCGCTGCGTCACCACCGTCACGCGCTCCTGCGCGGCGGCGGGCGCGATGAGATTGGCGATGAGAACGAGGATCGCGGCAGCGCGGAGAATCATGCGCGCAGATTAGCAGCTAGCGCGTCACTTCAAATTCCCGCAGAAGCGCTGGATGCGCCGGCAGGCCTCTTCCAGGTCCTCGGTCTTGGTGGCGTAGGAAATGCGGAACGCCGGGCCCGAGCCCGAAGGCCGTGCCCTGCACCACCGCCACGCCTTCGGCTTCCAAAAGCTCGGTGACGAAGTCCTCGTCGCTGGCGAGCTTGTTGCCGCTCGGCGCCGTCTTGCCCATGGTGCCGGCGCAGGACGGATAGACGTAGAACGCGCCCTCCGGCGTCGGGCACTTGAGGCCGTTCGCCTGGTTGAGCATCGACACCACCAGGTCGCGCCGGTCCTTGAAGATCTTGTTGTGCTTGGCGATGAAGTCCTGCGGTCCGTTGAGCGCCTCGACCGAGGCCCATTGCGACACCGCCGCCGGGTTCGAGGTCGACTGCGACTGCACCATCGCCATCGCCTTGATCAGCGGCTCCGAGCCGCCGGCATAGCCGATGCGCCAGCCGGTCATGCAATAGGCCTTCGACACGCCGTTGATGGTGAGCGTGCGCGGGTAAAGCTCGGGCTCGACCTGCGCCGGCGTGGTGAACTTGAAGTCGTCGTAGACCAGGTGCTCGTACATGTCGTCGGTCATGACATGCACGTGCGCGTGCTTCTTGAGCACGTCGGTGAGCGCCTTCAATTCGGCGCGCGTATAGGCGGCGCCCGACGGGTTCGACGGCGAGTTCAGCAGAAACCATTTGGTCTTCGGCGTGATGGCGCGCTCGAGCTGGGCCGCCGTCATCTTGAAGCCGCTGGCCATGGAGGTCACGACCTCGACCGGCTTGCCGCCGGCGAGCAGCACCATGTCGGGATAGCTCACCCAATAGGGCGCCGGGATGATGACCTCGTCGCCCGGGTTGAGCGTCGCGATGAAGGCGTTGTACAGCACCTGCTTGCCGCCGGTGCCGACCGTGATCTGCGAGGTCTTGTAGTCGAGCCCGTTCTCGCGCTTGAACTTCTTGACCACCGCTTCCTTCAGCTCGGCGATGCCGTCGACATTGGTGTACTTCGACGCCCTGCCGTCGCGGATCGCCTTGATCGCCGCTTCCTTGATGTTGTCGGGCGTGTCGAAATCGGGCTCGCCGGCGCCCAGCCCAATGACGTTGCGGCCGGCCGCTTTGAGCGCACGCGCCTTGTCCGTGACGGCGATGGTGGCCGACGGCTTCACGCGCTTGAGGTTGTCGGCCAGGAAGGCCATCGCAGGCTCCGAATCCAAGAAAAAAGTCCGAAACAGTGTCGTAAAGGCCCAATCGGGCGACAGCAAGTCGCAAAGAATGATGCATGAATCAAGGCTGTTGATGGCCTAACCGACCCTTAAGCCTGCGCTGCTAAACCGCCGCGCCATGGCCGGACTGAAGCGAAGCCCTGCGCAGCGGCGCCTGGCTCACCCGCGAGCGGGTGCGGCTGGTGGCGATCATGCTGCTCGCCGCCGCCCTGCTCGGCGCCGTCTTTGTCGTCGTCACCTCCGACGGGCGCAACGACCGCTTCGGCCGCCCGCTCGGCACCGACTTCTCCAACGTCTATGCCGCCGGCACGTATGTGCTGGAGGGCAAGGCCTCGGCGCCCTTCGACCCGCGCCAGCAATATGCGCGCGAGCAGGCGATCTTCGGCAAGGACACGCCGTTCTTCGGCTGGCATTACCCGCCGTTCTTCCTCGGCCTAGCAGCGCTCTTGGCGCTCATGCCCTATTGGCTTGCGCTCCTGGTGTGGCAGGGCGCGACGCTGGCGCTCTATCTCTGGGCCATGCGCGGCGTCCGTCGGCAATGACACCGCCAAAGACCCGCTGTGGCTCCTGCTCGCCGCTCGCCTTCCCGGCCGTGTTCATCAATCTCGGCCACGGCCATAACGGCTTCCTGACCGCGGCGCTTGTCGCCGGCGCACTGATCCAGCTCGACCGTCGTCCTTGGCTGTCCGGCATTCTCATCGGCCTGCTCGCCTACAAGCCGCAATTCGGCCTGCTCATCCCGCTGGTGCTGGCGGTGAGCGGGCGCTGGCACGTGTTCGCCGCGGCGGCCGCGACCGTGGCCGTGCTGGCGCTCGCCGTTACATTCGCTTTTGGGATGGACGTGTGGACCGCCTTCCTCGCCTCCACAAAATTCACCCGCACCGTCGTGCTGGAGCAGGGCGACACCGGCTGGCACAAGATCCAGAGTGTGTTCTCGATCGTGCGCATGTGGGGCGGCGGCATCGACTTCGCCTATGCCCTGCAGGGCGCGGTGACGATTGCCGTTGCCGGCGCGCTCGCTTGGCTGTGGCGCAGCCGCGCCGCCTTCCCGCTCAAGGCCGCCGCGCTGCTGATCGGCACCGTGCTGGCGACGCCTTACGTGCTCGACTACGACCTGATGCTGCTCGCTCCCGCAATCGCCTTCCTCGCCGCCGACGGCGCAAGCCGCGGCTTTTCCCCTTACGAGAAAACCGCGCTGGCCGCGCTTTGGCTGGTGCCGCTGGTGGCGCGCAACGTGGCGCAATTGACGCTGATACCGCTGGCGGTCGCCGGTGATGTTTTTTACATTCGCGTTATTGCTGCACCGCGCCATGACGGAATGCCGGCCGATATGCGCAGCCGGCGCATCACGTGCCGGCGGAATAAAATAAAATTATCCAATTCATCGCTCCGGTAGATTTCCCATGCCAGCCGGCTCGCAATTTCGTGACGCCGCGATGACACGCTTTGTAATATGAAGGCCATGCAATTGCCGGACTTGGCGCGCCCTATTTGGGCGAACCGGGATTCGGGGGACACATGTACACGCTCTATTCGGATCAGCGCTCCGGCAACAGCTACAAGGTCCGCCTCGCGCTGGCCCGGCTCGGCATTCCCTACACGCTGGTCGAGACCGACATTCTCAAAGGCGAAAGCCGCACGCCCGAATTCCTCGCCAAAAATCCGAGCGGACAAATCCCGCTGATCGAGGTTGCGCCCGGCCGCTACATTTCCGAGTCGAACGCCATTCTCTGGTACGTCGCCGGCGGCACGACGCTGGCGCCGGAGGATCGCATCCACCGCGCCGAGGCGCTGCAATGGATGTTCTTCGAGCAGCACAGCCTGGAGCCGAACATCGGCGCCGCCTATTTCTGGCTGGCGCTGGTCAAAGGCGGGCGCGACTTGCAGCAGCACGCGCTCGAAGATTGGATGGAGAACGGCTATCGCGCGCTCGGCGTCATGGAAATGCACCTGGCCAGGTACCCGTTTTTCGTCGCCGACCATTTCACCATCGCCGACATCGCGCTCTACGCCTACACCCACCTCGCCCACCAGTGCGATTTCGACCTCGGCCGCTACCCGTCGGTGCGCGGCTGGCTCGCGCGCGTCGAAGCCGAACCCGGCCATGTCGGGATGGACCGGCAGCCGAGCGAGCTCGCAACCGCGAAGTGACCGCGCCCCGCCGGCGCGCCGAAAGCCACAAAAATACCTTTGTTCCCGACCCGCTTTGCCGCAATCGGGCCGAACAGCCGCCCGGTTCCACAGTCACTATTCGGGTAAGGAACAAGTCATTGCTTTGCACGTTTCCAGGCTGTCATGCGCACGCCCCTTGAAACTACCGGCTTTACACCGCGCGCCGAGCGGCGCTCGGCGGCGTTCCCCGAGTTGCTCGCCAGCGCCGGCCTGGCGCTCGCCACCATCGTGACCGCGATCGTGATCACGGCCGGTGTCGCCCGCGCCGACGTCGCGGACGGCGTCATCGGCAATGAAGGCAGCGTCTTCGCCATTGCGCTGGTGCTCGGCCTCGCCTTTATTGGCGTGGGCGGCCTGACGCTGCCCGGCAGCCGGCCGAAAAAGCACTAGCTCTCACAGGATCTTCGGAGCCTCCCCGCGATGCCGCATGAGAGCCGCGCCATCGATGGAGAGACCTATGCGCTTGGTCTTGCTCTGGCGGCACTGCTGCTCGCCGGCGCGCCTGCCGCGGCCGAGCCATTCCCCTCCTCCGCCGGCAATCTGGCCGTCGACACCGTCGCCGGCGGCCTGGTGAACCCCTGGTCGCTCGCCTTCCTGCCCGACGGCCGCATGCTGGTGACCGAACGGCCGGGCCGCATGCGCATCGTCACGCGCGGCGGCGAGCTGTCGCCGCCCCTCGCCGGCGTGCCGGGCGTCTATGCGCAAAGCCAGGCCGGCCTGATGGACGTGATCCTGGCGCGCGATTATGCGCGCAGCCGCACCATCTTCTTCTGCTACGCCGAACCCTATGAGGGCGGCGGCCGCATCGCGGTCGCCCGCGCCCGCCTGGAAGACGGCCGCGCGCCGCGCCTCGTCGGCAGCGAGGTCATCTTCCGCCAGCAGGGCCCCGCCGACCACGGCCTGAACATCGGCTGCCGCATGGTGCAGGCCGAGGACGGCAATCTGTTCGTCACGCTCGGCGACCATTTCTACGACGCCAAGCTGGCGCAGACGCTCGACAATCACATCGGCAAGATCGTGCGCATCACGCCCGAGGGCAAAGCGCCGCCCGACAATCCCTTCGTCGGCAAAGCGGGCGCGCTGCCGGAGATCTGGGCCTATGGCGTGCGCAATCCGGAAGGCCTCGCCTTCAACCCGGCCAACGGCGAATTGTGGGAGCAGGAGCATGGGCCGAAGGGTGGCGACGAGATCAACATCGTGCGCAAGGGCGCCAATTACGGCTGGCCGGTGGTGAGCTATGGCGTCAATTACGACGGCACGCCGGTCGGCACCGGCAAGCAGCGCGCCGACGGCATGGCGGATCCGGTCTGGCATTGGACGCCGTCGATCGCGCCCTCCGGCATGGCCTTCTACACCGGCGATCTCATTCCCGGCTGGAAAGGCAGCCTCATCAACGGCGCGCTGAAATTCGAGCTGGTGGCGCGGCTGGCGCTCGACGGCGACAAGGTCACCAAAGAGGAGCGCCTGCTGCAGGGCCTGCACGAGCGCATCCGCGACGTGCGCCAGGGCCCGGACGGCGCGCTCTATCTGCTCACCGACAACGCCGCCGGCCGCATCCTGCGCGTGGCGCCGGCCAAGTAACACTTCACCATTTGTGGAAGACGAAAAACGCGCCGGACGCGATCAGCGTGAAGCCGAAGACCTGGTTCAAGGTGATGGCTCTGCTTGAGATAGACGATCGAGAACACCGCGAACACCGAGAGCGTGATCACTTCCTGCATGGTCTTGAGCTGGGCCGGCGAATAGACCGCGCTGCCGTAGCGGTTGGCCGGCACCGCCAGGCAATATTCGAACAGAGCGAGACCCCAGCTGATTGCGATCACTTGGAAAATCGAGATTTCCATGTAGCGCAGATGCCAATACCAGGCCGCGGTCATGAAGACGTTCGATCCGATCAGCAATGCGATCGGCAGCAGATAAGGCGACAATCCAGGCATGAATCCAGGCATTGGGGGGCTCGTGAGCGGTGGGATAAGCGGAGGCCCGCCATATCCACAGGCGTCGGCCACATGTCAACGGCCCGTCACATCGCCGCGCTATCGAAAGGATGCTTCTGTCGTAGTTGCGTTTGCGTACATCCTTTGCGGTCCCGAGCGGCTGACCCTGCTCTCCCGGGACCGCAAATTTTTTGCGCGCCGCCCATCCCATAACGGTTTCCGCCAAATTCCACCTTGGCCCGTTCCCTCAGCCGTAGCGCAGCTTCATCGCCAAAATCACGGCCATGAGCGCCAGCGTCACCGCGTTGGAGCCGATCAGCGGCCAGTCGTGGATCGCCAGCCCGTAGATCAGCCAGAGCCCGACCCCGCCGGTGAAACCCGCGGTCGCCGACAGCGACAGCGCGCGCGTCTCCTTCTCGCGCACCGCCTTCATCACCTGCGGCAGCCAGCACAGCGTGGTGAGCGCCGCGCCGGTTAGGCCGATCAGGTCGATAAGGCGGCTGAAATCCATGCGCCTTTAGCAACGATTCGGCTGTGAGATTTGTGACAGCGCGCGGGCGAGCCGCGCCGCCTTCACAACCTTAAGTAGATATGATATCTAAATACAACCTTTGGTCGGGGGGCCGATGCACCTCATCTTTCGCGTGTTCGAAACCGGCCTTGCGGTCTGGTTCGCGCTGCTCGCCTGGACCGTGCTCAGCCGCGTGCTGAACGGCGAGATCGACGCCGGCGGCCTGCTGCAACACGGCGCCGATGACGACTTCGTCGCGCCCGAGCGCGTCGTGTCGATGATCGCCTTCCCCGTCATTCTCGTGACTTACGTCTTGAGCGCTTTGCACGCCGACATGAGCGTGCACGCGGCTCGTGCCCGACCTCTCCGACAAACATGATCCTGCTGCTCACCGGCGGCAACGGACTCTATCTCGCCGGCAAAATCGCCCGCACCTGAACACCTTGGAGGACGCCGTGAACCCGCAAATCATCTCGCTGATCAGCTTCGCCATCATCAGCATCATCGTCTTGTGCCTTGCCTTCATCGTGTTGTGGAAGATCTGGAAAGACGAGATCAGCCTGAAAGGCCTGCTCACCGAAGTTCCGCCGCCCGGCGGCAACGTGACTGACGCGAAGGCGAGCCTGTCGCGCTTCCAGATGCTCGTCTTCACCTTCGTGATCGCCGGCCTGTTCATGATGTTGTCGATCGAAGCCGGCGGCTTCGTCGACATCCCGCAGAACGTCCTGCTGCTGCTCGGCATCAGCGGCGGCACCTATGTGATTTCCAAAGGCGTCGGCAAGAGTGGCAGCAAGCCGGCGCCGAACGGCGATGGAAAGCCCACGCCGTGAAACACCTATCGCTGCTCGCCGCAGCCGCCGCGCTGTGCTTTGCCAGCGCCGCCGCCGCGCAGAACGCACATGACAATCCCGGCTTTACGCCCGGCGCGCAGAACGATCCGGAGACCTGCCGCGATCTGTGGCAGGCCGTCGGCCTGCCCGACTATTCGCGCCCCGACGAACGCGACACCACGCATCGTCTGCCATACCAGATACGTGCTCTCGCACAATAACGACGCCTTGGTCCGGACTGGGTGCTCGAGCACCTCACCGCCGAGCAGATCAGCGGCTCGCAACACGCGTCCGAAGATGAAATTCCAGCATGAGACGCTGGTGCCCGAGACGGCGCGCGTCGACGCCGATTACACAAACAGCGGCTTCGACCGCGGTCATCAGGCGCCATCGGGCGATTTCAACGCCAACGTCGATTGGATGAAGGAAAGCTTTTTCCTCTCCAATATCGTCCCCCAGGTCGGCGTCGGCTTCAATCGCGACATCTGGGCAAAGCTCGAGAACCACGTGCGCGACATCGCGCGCGCGCGCGGCGAGCTCTACGTGATCACCGGCCCGGTCTATCCGAACGGCCGCGAGCCGATCACCATCAGCGCCTCCGCCAACACGTGCCACAACGAGATCGTGCTCAATCCGCCGCCGCGCCAATCGATCTGCGGCGGCAAGAGCCAGCTGCGAGGACGGCGTGGTCGTGCCGAGCGCGATGTTCAAGATCATCTACGACCCGAACATGGGGCTGGCGAACGCCTTCCTCATGCCCAACATCAATCACCGCGACGCCAAGAACTTCTCCGACCCGCTCGACTACATCAAGAAATTCCAGGTCACCGTGCAGGCCGTGGAAAACGTCACCAATGTCGACTTCCTGCAGGCTCTTCCGGCTGGCCGCCGCCGGCCGGTCGAGACGCAATGCGCCGGGATGATACGCTGAGCGGCGGACTTGCGCGGACTTGCAGCGCGGGCGGCGGCGCGCGCATAGTCGCGGCATGACTTCAATCGCTCGGCCAGCCAGCCGCCACGCCGCGCCGCCTCGTCTGCGCGCGCTGCGGCACGCGCTTCGATTGCGGTCTCGGCGGCGACTGCTGGTGCGCGGCCGAGCCCACCAAGCTGCCGATGCCGGCCTCGCAAGCCGAGGATTGCCTCTGCCCCGCCTGCCTGCGCAAAGCGGCGGCGCCGGCGCGTCCGCCTAGCCCGTCATCATAAGTGGGCAGTCTGCCCACCCTTTTCACAGGGCCGCCGCTGACCATAATGCCTGTCCCGCCTTACGCCTCTCAAAAACGGACAGTCCGACACCATGATCCTCGAAATCGCGCAGATCGACGTGAAGCCCGGCATGGAAGCCGAGTTCGAAGCCGGCGTGAAAAAAGCCGGGCCGGTCTTCAAGCGCGCCAAGGGCTGCAAAGGCATGACGCTGCAGAGTCGCACGAAAACCCGGCGCGCTACCGGCTGTTCGTGCAATGGGAGACGCTGGAGAATCACACCAAGGACTTCCGCGAGTTCGCCGATTTCCAGGAATGGCGCAAGCTTGTCGGCCATTGCTTCGCCTCGCCGCCGAATGTCGAACACGTCACTGAAGTGGTGCGCGGTTTCTGACCGCGTGATCCCCGAAAAGTGGGAACCGGTTTTTCGGAAAAGGATCTCGCGCAAATGAAAGACCCTTCCGGCCGCATCCTGACCACCCACACCGGCAGCCTGCCGCGCACGGCCAAGGTCGTGGAGCTGTTGCTCGCCGAGGACAAGAAACCCGGTTCGCGCCACGCCGAGTTGATGGCCGCGGTGCGCGAAGCCGTTGCACTGGTCGTGCGCAAGCAGGTCGAATGCGGCCTCGACATCATCAATGACGGCGAGCAGGGCCGCACCGACTACACCGTGCACGTGCTCAAGCGCCTGACCGGCTACGAGGGCGAGAGCGCGCCGCCGATGGGCACCGGCGAGCCGGAATTTCCCGAGCTCGCCGAAATCCTCAAGCACTTCGCCTCGCCGTTCCAGCACCGCCCGGCCTGCAACGGCCCGGTCGGCTGGAAGGATTGGCCGGCGGCGCAGGCCGACATCGACATCGCCAAGGAGGCGGTGGCCGGCGCCAAGTGCGAGGACATTTTCATGACCTCGCCCTCGCCCGGCCAGATCGCGCGCTACCTGAAGAACAATTATTACAAGAGCGCCGAGGAATACATTTTCGCGCTCGCCGACGTGATGCGGAAAGAATACCAGGCGATCGTCGCGGCCGGCTTCATCCTGCAGCTCGATTGCCCCGATCTCGCGATGCTGCGCCACATGGTCTACCTGAACTTGCCGCTCGCCGACTACCGCAAGATCATCGCCATCAATGTCGAGGCGCTCAATCACGCGGTGCGCGATCTTCCTCCTGAAAGAATGCGCATGCATGTGTGCTGGGGCTCGACCGTGGCGCCGCACCACACCGACGTCGAGTTCAAGGACATCGTCGACATCGTGCTGACCGGCCGCCCGCACGCGGTGTCGTTCCCGGCCGCCAATGCGCGCCACGAGCACGAATGGAAAATCTGGCGCGACGTGAAGCTGCCGGCCGGCAAAAAGATCATCCCCGGCGTGATCGATTCCACCGTCAACACCGTGGAGCATCCGGAAGTGGTCGCCGACCGCATCATGAACTTCGCCAGCGTGGTCGGCCGCGACAACGTCATCGCCGGCGTCGACTGCGGCTTCGGCACCTTTGCCGGCCGCGTGCAGGTCGACAGCAAGATCGTGTGGATGAAGCTGGCTTCGCTCGCCGAAGGCGCGCGGCGGGCGAGCAAGCAGTTGTGGGCGAAGGCGGCTTAATCTTCATTTCGGCCGCCCTTCCCCCGCCACGGACTCGCCCCATATTCGGGGCGATGGCGAAATCCCCCAAAGCGAAAAGACAAAGATCCCGCGAAACCGACGCGCGCCAAGGCGGCGCGGCCGGACGCGTCGGCGACGCCGGACGCGCTCGCCGACCTGCTCAATCCGGCCATCAACAAGGGCACCGCGGGCCTGGGTTCCGGCACGGGCGTCATTCCCGCGCGAGCGCGTGACCCGAATCCAGAAACAAGCACAGAGCCAGCATCTGGATTCCGGCCCGCGCCTTCGGCGCGTCCCGGAATGACAGAAAAGAGCGGTCTCGCACCGCCGCCGGACAATTCCTTCGACCGGCGCAAGGATTTTTCCGCCGCCCACCGCGCGCGCAAATCGGCGCAAAAATCTTCGCAAGAATTGGGCTTTCGCGAGGCGCCGCAGAGCGACTACACCGGTTCGCCGATCAGCGGGCTCGATCCGAAACTGGCGGAGGAACTCGGCCTCACCGACGAGCCGGCGCCCGCGCCGCCCGAAAAGAAAGATTCGAAATACCGCCTGCCGCGCGCCGATCTGCCGACGCAGCCGGGCGGCTTTGCCGGCATGGCCAGCCAGCAGTCGCTGGAAAAACTGCTTGCGCGACGGCCGCCCGGAATTCACCGCCGGCCACGGCAAGGTGTGGATGCCGCACCGCCCGGCGCGGCCGCAGAAATCCGAAGGCGGCAGACTGTTCAAGATCGCCTCCGACTTCGAGCCGAAGGGCGACCAGCCGCAGGCGATCAAGGACCTGGTCGAAGGCGTCAAGCGCAACGACCGCACGCAGGTGCTTCTTGGTGTCACCGGTTCCGGCAAGACCTTCACCATGGCCAAGGTGATCGAGGCGACGCAGCGCCCGGCGCTGATCCTGGCGCCCAACAAGACGCTGGCCGCGCAGCTCTACGGCGAGTTCAAGTCGTTCTTCCCCGACAACGCGGTCGAGTATTTCGTCTGCTACTACGACTACTACCAGCCGGAAGCCTACGTGCCGCGCACCGACACCTATATCGAGAAGGAATCCTCGATCAACGAGCAGATCGACCGCATGCGCCATTCGGCGACGCGCGCGCTGCTCGAACGCGACGACGTCATCATCGTCGCCTCGGTGTCCTGCATCTACGGCATCGGCTCGGTCGAAACCTATTCGGCCATGACCTTCACGCTCAAGGCCGGCGGCAAGCTCGACCAGCGCCAGCTGCTCGCCGACCTGGTGGCGCTGCAATACAAGCGCACGCAGGCCGATTTCTACCGCGGCTCGTTCCGCGTGCGCGGCGACGTCATCGAAGTCTTCCCGGCGCACTACGAGGACCGCGCCTGGCGCATCTCGCTGTTCGGCGACGAGATCGAGTCGATCCACGAATTCGATCCGCTCACCGGGCAGAAGACCGACGAGCTCGACTTCGTCAAGATCTACGCCAATTCGCACTACGTCACGCCGCGCCCGACGCTGATCCAGGCCATCGCCGGCATCAAGCACGAGCTGCGCGACCGCCTCGAACAGCTCAACGCCGCCGGCCGCCTGCTGGAAGCGCAACGGCTCGAGCAGCGCACCACATTCGATCTGGAAATGATGGAGGCGACCGGCGCCTGCGCCGGCATCGAGAACTATTCGCGCTATCTCACCGGCCGCAAGCCGGGCGAGCCGCCGCCGACTTTGTTCGAATACGTGCCCGACAACGCGCTGGTGTTCGCCGACGAGAGCCACGTCACCGTGCCGCAGCTCGGCGGCATGTTCCGCGGCGACTTCCGCCGCAAGGCGACGCTGGCCGAATACGGCTTCCGCCTGCCCTCCTGCATGGACAACCGCCCCTTACGCTTCGAGGAATGGGACGCCATGCGGCCGCAGACCATGGCGGTGTCCGCCACGCCCGGCCCGTGGGAGCTCAACGAATCCGGCGGCGTCTTCGTCGAGCAGGTCATCCGCCCGACCGGACTGATCGACCCGCCGGTCGAGATCCGTCCCGCGCGCACGCAGGTCGACGACCTGGTCGGCGAGGTGCGGCAGGTGGCGCTGGCCGGCTACCGCGCGCTGGTCACCGTGCTGACCAAGCGCATGGCGGAGGACCTCACCGAATATCTGCACGAGCAGGGCATCCGCGTGCGCTACATGCATTCCGACATCGACACGCTGGAGCGCATCGAGATCATTCGCGACCTGCGGCTTGGCGCCTTCGACGCGCTGGTCGGCATCAACCTGTTGCGCGAGGGCCTCGACATTCCGGAATGCGCGCTGGTCGCCATTCTCGACGCCGACAAGGAAGGCTTCCTGCGCAGCGAAACGAGTCTGATCCAGACCATCGGCCGCGCCGCCCGCAACGTCGACGGCCGCGTGCTGCTCTATGCCGACCAGGTCACCGGCTCGATGCAGCGCGCGATCGAGGAGACCAATCGGCGGCGCGAGAAGCAGGTCGAGTACAACACCGAACACGGCATCACGCCGGAGAGCATCAAGCGTTCGATCCACGACATCATGAACAGCGTGTACGAGCGCGACCACGTGCTGATCGCCACCGGCGACACCGACGAAGGCGAGTTCGGCGAGGCCGCCACCATCGGGCACAATCTGGAAGCGGTGGTCGCCGACATGGAGACGCGCATGCGCGAGGCCGCCGCCGACCTCGACTTCGAGCAGGCCGCGCGCCTGCGCGACGAGATCAAGCGCCTGCGCCAGACCGAGCTGGCGGTGCTTGACAATCCGACCGCGAAAAACGTGATGCTGGCGCAGGATTCCAAGCTCCGCCGCGCCGTCAACCGCCCCCATAAGCCGCATCTCGATGAGATGGGCATCGCGAGCGTATCACGAGGTGAAGCCGGCGCGCGACAACGGCGACGCCCCGCGCAAGCCGACGCTCGATGAAATGGGCCCCGGCGTCGAGGCGGTTCCTTCACGTCCCGATAGCCCACGCTCAAAGATGGGCCGGCCCGGCATGCGGGGCGGTTTCAAGAGCAACCGGCGGCGCTAAACCACGACTAGCTCCCGCCGCAAAATTCAGCTCACATATTTCAACTGATTCGTTTTCGCGAAGACGCGCAAGGATCGCCCATGCCATGGTTCCGTCATCACTATTATTGCGAAGGCTGCGACGGCACCTGGATGGCGGAAGCCGCGGTGATGGTCGAGGGCGATTGCCCCTTCTGCGGCGCGCGCGATGTCTTCGCCTATCGCAGCGAAGACTGGACCCTGCTGGTCGAGCAGAGTGGCGGCACATTCGCGGTGCTTGAATCGTTGAGCAGCGCCGATCGCGCGCCCAGTTACGGCCGGCGCAAGACATTTCCGAACCGCGCGCAGGCGGAGGCGTATCTCGCCTCCCGCTTTGGCGGTAAGCGGCGCAGCGCCGGCGCCTAGTTCTTTTTGGTGTCGGCCTCGTTGCCGTTGCTCTTGTCGCCGGCATCGCCGGCCGGCTCATGGCCCGGCTGCGAATTCGATGCAGGCTCCGGCGCCTGGCCGGTCAGCTCGCGGCCCTTGGTCTTGGCCCAATCGGCCGGCGCGACGTCCTTGCCGGCGGTCGGCGACACGCGCGGCAGAACGGCGACGATCGTCTTCTTCATCGGATCGAGCACCAGCACATCCTTGGGCAGCTTGGCATAGCCGTAAGGCGCGAGCGACGGCTCGCTCTTGACCAGATCCGGCGGCATCACGTCGATCGACATTGTGCTCGGAATGGTGTCGCCGACTTTCGGCTCGAAATTGGGCGGCGTCTTCTGCTCGGTGTTCACAGTGGCGAGCGCATTTGCAATTGTCGCGCGCTGCTTCTCGTCGAGCTTTAGCGGCGGCCGTTTGGCCTGCACCGTGATCTGGTTCGGATCGAGCGTCTTGTCGGTCTGCTGCGCGACGGCCGGCGCAGATATCAGGAGCAGCGCGGCCGCGCCGTAATACATGGCGGTTTTCATCGGGTTTCCTCCAGCTTCCGGGACCAACGGCGAAACCCGCCGCGGAGTTCCGCGGCGGCGGGCCTTGCGAGGAAAGATTCAGATGTCCTCGCCCTGCGCCGGCATGATCGCGTATTGCACGGTGGCGGCGACATGATGCCAGCCGCTGCCGTTGTAGCCGGCGACCACATTGATGCGCACGATCTTCACCAGTTTGCCGCCCATCGGCTTGGTGGCCATGGTCTTGTCGGGCACGAAGGCGACCGCCGCCAACCCGCAGGCGCGCGGATCCTGCGCCTGCTCATTCACCTTGGCCACCGCCGGCGTGATGTCCTGGCCTTGCTGGCGCAGGCTGACGAATTGCTCGGCCTGCGCGCTGGTGTTGCAGATGACGCCGACGCCCACGACCGGGCCGCTATTGGCCTGGCCGGGCAGGCTGGTCAGCTCGTCGGCGCGCGCACCGCCGCCGATCAGCAGCACGGCGGCCGCGGCGGTTATGCTCAATCCCTGAAACATGACGCATGATTTCGGTCTCCAAAGGCTCCCGCGTCTCCAGGGAAAACGCCCGGGTGGTCGCGCCGGTCCACGCTCGCACGCAATCGTGAAAAGAGCTTTGATCCCGCTCAAAAGCGCGTGCGCGCGGCGCGATCCGCGGCTTGCTTTTTAGTCGCTGCGGCGAATATTGAGGTTCAGCTTTGATTCGCGGGGCGCGCGCGTGGACGAACCTCGGACGGGACGAAAATGACCTCTTGGACTGGGAAAACGCTTGCCCTTCTGCTGCTTGCCTGCACGCCGGCGCTGACCGCCTGCCAGACCGACGGCCCGAGCGCGCAGGCCAGTCCGCAGGAAGCGGCTACGCCGCCCACCCGGCAGGAGGCGGCGCTGCATATGCTGGTCGTCGGTCGACAAGGCGCACCCCACCATGGGCCTCGACCAGCGCGCCGACATCGTCACCAAATGCATCAACGACAAGATGAAGACGCACCCGGCGCCGAAAGGCTGACCCTTCCGGCGCCGTGCGCGGCGTCAACGTCCGTTAGTTCAAATCGCTACTTCGCATCCGACACGCTGCACAGCGCGTGGCTCGCTTGGCACTTGGCGCGCGCATCTTCGCGGCTCTTGCCGTCTCGGTGCAGGTGGTGTGGCTGACCGGCAGCAGAATCGGACAGCCGACATCGAACTTGTACCCTGTCAGATTGCGCCAGGCGCTTTTCACCTTGCGCTTGACCTTGTGCGTGACGGTTTCCTCCTTCCGCTCGTTCTGCGCCAGCACGATCGGCGCCTGCGCTTGGCTCTCGACGCGCGATGCACCCGCGGCCGACGCCGGATTGCTTGCCGCCGCCGCCAAAACCAGCAGGCCGAGGCCCGCCGCGCTCATTGTCCAATACCGCATTGCCCAGCTCCCTCGCGGCCGTCTGCCCGGTCAATTCCGAAGCCGCACCGGCCGCATTCCCGGCGATAACCGGCGAGGGAACCCGAAAGTTCCAAGGCGCCGGCGCCCTCCCCCTTGCGGGCGAGATTTCCGGCGGTCCAGCATTTGCACTCACCGTCAGGAGGGCGTCATGGCCAAGGGTCAGATGAAGCAGCCGAAGGAAAAGAAAAAACCGAAAGCCGACAAGGACAAGCCGAAGCAGCTATCGGCCTACAAGCTGTCGCAGATGCAGGGCGCGTCCGGCAATCCATTCGGCAACGCGCCGGTCAAAAAGGGCTGACCGCTTACCGTCCGCCAAGGCCCTTGAGCCGGTCCGCGCCGGGCCGGCCAAGTTTTCCATGTCACATCCGGACCATAGGATTGCCAAAGTTCCATGGCAGAAACGCAACCGTTGCTTAACCGGTTTGCGCCGACGATCGGCGCGACAACAAGCAGTCACCGGCGAGAGCTATTCGGGGGAGTTGCATGCGAGCACGCGCGCTTTACCGCGCTGTCGGAGCCGTGGCGGCCATTGGCTGGCTCGCCATGGCGCCGGCCGCGCGCGCGCAGGATGTGCGCATCACCGCGCCGGCCCCCTCCTCCGCCGCCGACGACGCGCAAAAGCCGCTGACGTCCGAAGAAAGCGACATGCTCGGCCGCGCGCTGGTATTCGACCCGGCCGCGCTCGCCAGCAGCAAGCCCGTGCGCACGCTCAAGCAGCGCGCCCTATCGAGGTCCGCGGGTCTCGACGTGAAAAACACCGACAAGCCGGACGGCTCCAGTTCGGTCGCGGTCAAGCAGCCGTTGACGATCGACACGCCAGATATCGACAGCAATGTCGGCGCCGACGTCAACGTCGCCGCGCAGCCGTCCAGTGTTTATCAGCCGCGCGGGCCGCTGCCTGGCAGCACGACCAATGACAGAGGCTCCGCCGCCGCCTGGGCCTCGATCGGCGTGCCCAATCTCGCTTCGGTCGACGCGCGCGTCGACCCGACCGGCGATCAGGGCAAGATCGGCGGCAAGCTCAGCCACGCCGTGCCGGTCGGCAAGGATTTGTCGGTCACGCTCGAGGACAGCTATTCGATGACCGAGAGCTTCAGCGGGGCTGCGGCTGCACCGGCGCCCGCCACCACCTCGTCGCTGGCGGCACCGCCGCCGGTTACCGCCACGCCAGGATCGGAGCAGGTCTTCGACAATTCGAAGTCGGTCAAGTTCAACGTCGCGCCGACCGGCACGTCTTTCGGCACCGGCTGGACCACCGCCAGCAACGATCCCGTCACCCACCACACGCTCAGCGCCGACCAGAAGCTGTTCGGGCCGTTGCACGTCACCACTTCGGTGACCGATGTCGGCCAGCCGACCGAGAACAAGACCATCACCGCCGGCTTCAAGCTGAACTGGTGAGAGGCGATAGCGCCCCGAAGCCGCCCTGCCCCCGCCCCACCGCCGCCCAAGTCCCATGCGGCAATCGCCTCGTCACGGGGGCGTGCGCGCAAACGGTTTGCGCCTGTACAGGAGTACACCATGGCGGCCATCAAATCGGAGCGGCTTTCGGATCGGCTTGGACTGGATAGAAGCGTGCCGGAAAAATCCGGACCGGAGCAATTCGCGCCGCCGGAGCGGCTGGGCGATATCAGCCAGGCGGCAGCCAACGCGGTCGAGGGCGAGATCCGCGAATTCGTCCGGCGCGACGTCGCCCATCTGCGACGCCCACGCAATGGGACGGACGGCGATCCGATCAGCGACAATCTGAATTCGTTGATCCGCCGCGTCTCCGGCGCGTCGATGGAAGAAATCGACCGCGTCATTCTCGAGCTGCAAGGCGTGCGCGACATGCTGCGCAACGAGGGCGAGCGCGTCAGCCGCGAGATTGCCGGCTATGCCAGCTTAAACCACGCCGCCATGACCGCCATGAAGGTCATCGGCGACAGCCTCAAGCAGTGGAAAGAAGGCCCCAACGCGCCGGCCGAGCACGGCCAGCGTTCAGCCAATTGAGCGCGTAACGGCCCGGCGCCATCGCCCAAATCAGGCGGTGGCGCCGATAGCGCGATCACATCGTGATCTGATCGACGACGATTCCGTTCGGAGCCCGCACCAGCAATACTTTGTCCTTGGCTTTGATGTATTGCAGCCCTTGCAGCCCGTCGATGCCGGCTAGCGTCTGCGGCAAGGGATGCATATCGCGCTCCTGGTCATAAGACAGCGAGGCCGCGGGCTTGAGCGCGTCCGCACTGGCGGCCGGCTGCGACTTGTCGGCCATCACAGTCTGATAGATCTGCTGGCGCTGCTGCTCGTTGAGCAGCAGCGGCCACGCCATCACCGGCAGGTGGTCGAGCAGATCGTTCCGCTCGGAAAATTTCGCCGGCATGGTCTGCAGCGTTGCGCCGATCGGTCCCGGAAGCGCGGCGGGCGCAGCCACTTGCGCAGCGGGCGAAGAGGCGGCGCCGGTGGTCGATTGGTTGCCTTGTGCCGGCCCTTCACCGAGTGAGGGCACGCCGACCGGGTCCGGCATCATCAACGCGGCGCGCGCTTGTTCCTGCGGCGGCTGCTTGTCCTGTGGCAGCGCGGCCGTTGCGCTCCCCGGATGTGGCGCGTCACCGGGGTTGATCTGGCCGGTCTGCGGATTGAAACCGGGATCGGTGGTCGCGGACGGCGTACTGCCGGCCTGCACGGCCGTCACGGAAAGGGCGAGGGCTGCCGCGAACGCGGTCGCGGCTGCGATGGAGGTATAGGGCTTCATGGCGAACTCCTTCGGCTGGGAAAGGACCAACGGCCGAAGGCCCGGCAAGTTGCATGAATTCGGTGGGTAACCCGCCGTATGCGGCGACCGCAGGCTGTGAATAGTCGGGACAACGCGCCCGGATACCGTTCCCGAATCAAAGTGGAACCTAGAGTGCACCCGTTCGAAAGCGGCTGAGGTCTCAAAATGCCGCCGGTCGAACGCATTTAGGCATGCGGCAACAGACATGCGGCAGGAGCGATCCTCAGTCTTCGGACAATCCTCCCATAAACTTGACCCCGCTTCGGCGGGGTTTTTTTGCGGCTTTTTGTTTTTATCGCGCGCTCAGCGCGCGACCATCGGCGTGATGGGCGAAGACGGCAGACTGGCCACGCTCTGCACCTCGCCGCCCGCGATAATCGCTCACCGCAACCGCCGCCGTGATTGTCACCATCAGCGTCGCCGCGAACAACAGCAAGCCGATCAGGCCCAGCGCGCCCCGGTCGGCTACCGTCGCCTCACATATTTCGGAATTCATGCCCATCGCCCATTATGTTTGATTACAAACGCAGGGCGCGCTCAGTCGTTCCGCAGAGCGGGACGACTTTGTCAGGCAGGAGGGGAGATTAGATCAGTTGGCGGCGACCTTTTTGCCGGTCTTGCGCGGCAGCGGGTAATCGGCGCTGTCGTACAGCCGGCGGATGCCGTTGCCGTCGAAGCGCTGTTCTTCCACTTCCAGATAAGCGCCGAGCAGGAGCTCGGGCGGCAATTCTTCAATGGCAAAGCGGATCGCTTCCGCCGCGGTGGGGAAACGCTTGTAGCCAATCGGGCGGCGCGCCTTGCGGCTGCGGCTTGGAAAAAGTTCGGACGGCGCAGCGTAATTGATCATAGACATTCCTATCGCTCCTCGATGGCTAGTATGGACCGTGAAGCGCGGAAAATCCAGCACACCTATGTCGCGCATAACGGGGCTGCACCCGACAAGGTAAATGCGCGCCGCCCAAAATGTCGCAGCGAGACGGCAAAAAACGATCCGGCGCCCGTCGGCGGCCGGATCGTTTCGCAAGGTTGTGGGCCTAGTTAATCGGCTACTTCAGCGACGACTTCGCTTGTGGCCGGATCGACCAGAACAACGCGGTGATTTACCACCATGTATTTATAGGTGCGGATCGCTGGCACTTCGGTCACGACCGACTGCGGCACCGCGTAGAGCTGTGCGCTCGGCGGCACCCGCATGCCGACACGGTATTCGACCGTCGGCGGCGGCGCTTCAACCACCGCCGGCTCCCGCACGATGGTGCGATAGATCGTCTGCCGCTGCACCGGTGTCAGCGCGAGCGGCTGCTCGGTGGTCACCACCGTCTGCGACGGCACCGGCTCGCGCGTGATCACCGTCGTCTGCGCGTTGGCCACGCTCGCGCCGGCGAGCAAGCGCAAGCGCAATCGCGGCCTGCTGATAATGTCTCATCGGGTCCTCCTGCTTTTCGCATCACAAGCGAGGGAAACGCCGCGACGCACAATGCGGTTCCTCGGCGGTTCCTCGGGGAGTTCCTCGGGAGTTCCTGGGCGGCGTGGGTTCCGCTCACAGCGTGTGCGGCGGCTCATCCATCAGCCTGAGCTTGGCCTGCAGCATGGCGATGCGCTTTCCCGCTTCGGCCTGCGTCAACTGCTCGCTGAAGGCGTCCGTCTCGTAGCCGTCGTGCGCGAGCTGGCGCAGCAGCGCGCTCTGCTGGGCGGTCATGCGCGCACCCGGGCCGGTGCTCAGGATCGGCGCCGGCCGGCGCGTTAACTTTTTCGGTTTTGCTGCCATCGCATTATGACAAACGGCGACGGCGAAGCTTCGGTTCCTGGCGCGAAACGACAAATCTTTGAGTCTTCTGAATCGCTTAGCGGCGAACGGACGCTGTTCGTTCACGCCGCCGTCCTGTGACTCCGACTCCACACCAGCCGCCGCTCGCAAGCATTCGATTCAAGTTTTGCGTGACGCCCTGACTCCGGCTGCGTTACCCACGTTACGGAACTGATTCGCCGAGGCCTCACAGGATGATTCTGGAAACGCTGTTCGGATTGTCGCTTGTGATGAATGTCTCGCTCGATACCCAAGTGCCCGCCGCCGATCCCGCCGCCTGGATGCAGATGTCGGTGCGCCAGAAGGACGCCGCGCTGCTGCCGCTGGTGCAGCGCGCGACCGAATGCATCGTGCATCGGGTCTCGGCCGATCCGCGCTACCAGGCCGAGCTGCGGCCGGACGAGATCAACGACCTGATCGTCGACTCGATCGCGGCCTGCCAGCGGCCGGTGCGCGCGATGATCAACGCGCACGACCGCATGTATGGCTACGGCTCGGGCGAGGCCTTCTTGCTCGGCCCCTATCTCGACGTCTTGCCGTCGGCGGTGGTGCGGCAGGTCAAGGTCAAGGTGCCGGCGCGCTAGCCGCCAAGGCCGGCCGCAGCAGCAGCGTGATCGGCAGCGTCAGCAGCACCATCGCGGCCACCACCATCAGCGCGGACGGCACGCCGACCGCGTCGCCCAGCACACCGTAGAGCGCGGGCGAGACCGCGCCGGCGCCGATCGTGCCGGTGTAGAAGATGCCGAAAGCGCGCGTGCGCCGCGCCGGCTCCACCAGTTCGGGCACCGAGCCGTAGAGCACCGACGAGGTGCCGTTGAGCGCGACGCCTACCACCGGCAGCAGGAACAGCGCGGCGTCGAGCGGCAGCGGCAGCAGCGCGACAATGCCGAGCGCGGTCACCGCCTCGGTCAGCCACACGGTCGCAACGGCGCCGATGCGCGCGCCGATGAAGGCGCACACCAGCTTGCCGGCGGCGCCGCCGGCGAACACCAGCGTCAGCGCGCCGCCGACCGTCGGCAGGCTGGCGCCCTTGGCGGTGAGCACGAAGGGCAGGAACGTCAGGAAGGCCATGCGCGTCGCGCTGTCGATCACGCCGACCGAGAGCAGCAGCGGAAAGCCATAGGCGCGCGCCGGGCCGCGGCGCGTGGTGTCGCCGTCTTTCTTTTTCGCGGGTGCTTCGGCGGCGAAGCGCGGCATGGCCACGAAGATCGCCGCCGCCGCCACCACGCCGAAGCCGCCCAGCAGCATCAGCGCATGCCGCCACGGTAGCACAACGAACAGCAGCGAGGCCGCCGCCGGCAGCGTCATCTTGCCGATGTCGCCGGCGAAATTGTAAGTGCCGAGCGCCTTGAGCGAGCGCGGGCCGGCGAAGGCATGCGCGATCAGCGACGAGCCGAGCGGATGCTGCGTGCTGGCGCCGAGCCCGCCGACGAACAGCGCCGCCACCAGCATCGCAACGCCGCTGCTGAAGCCCGCGCAGATGTAGCCGATGCCGGCCAGCGCGGTGCCGAGCGCGAGCACGATCGCGGCGCCGAAGCGCTCGGCCAGGAAGCCCGCGGGGATCTGGAAACCGGCGAGCGTGCCGGAGAACACCGTCTTCATCAGGCCGAGCACGGCATAGCCGAGGCCGAACTCGCTCTGCCAGATCGGCAGCATGACGTAGATCAGGTCGGTGTAGCCGTCGTGCAGCGCATGCGCGCTGCAGGCGACGCCCAGCGCGCGCTGCTCGGCGCTTTTGTCGGCGGGAGCGGCCGTCGCTGTCATCGCTGCGGCCGCCGCTCGACGAAGGTGGTGCTGAGAAAAGAGATCACCGGCTCGCCGTTCTGGTTGACGCCGGTCGAGCGGATGGTCATCAGCCCGAAGCCCGGCCGGCTGTTGGAGGCGCGAGTTTCGACCACTTCGCTGACGTAGTCGATGGTGTCGCCGACATAGACCGGTTTCAGCCATTTGAGCTCGCGGATGCCGAGCGCCGGGCCGATGCCGGCGACCGGCTCGCCGCGCGCGCGCGTCTGCTCGACGAGGCGGCGGCGGAAATCGACCATCAGCCGCATCCACACCGCCGCGGTGTGCCAGCCCGACGCGCAGAGCGCGCCGAAATGCGATGCCGCGCCCGCTTCCTCGTCGAGATGGAAGAGCTGCGGATCGAAGCGGCCGGCGAAGGCCTTGATCTCGTCGGCGCGGAATGTGTAGCGGCCGACCGCGTAGGTCTCGCCCACCGCGATGTCCTCGAGATATTTCATGCCGCCAGTCCCGGCTGGCGGCGGCCGAACATCTGCGTGGTGGTGAGCAGCATCAGCGGCGTGTCGGCGTCGTCGAGCATCTCGTAGCTGAATTTCACCAGGCCCATCTCCGGCCGGCTCTTGGAGGCGCGCGCTTCGACCACCGTGGCGCGCACGCGGATCTGCGTGCCCGGGCGCAACGGCGCGAGCCAGCGCACTTCCTCCACGCCGGGGCCGCCCATGGAGGTCGAGTTCAGCACGAAGCCGTCGGCGATGATGCGCATGAACAGGCAGCACATGTGCCAGCCGGAGGCGCCGAGGCCGCCCAGCATGGTGGCGCTGGCGGCCGCCTCGTCGAGATGCATCGGCTGCGGGTCGAACTCGGCGGCGAAGGCGACAATCTCCTCGCGCGTCACCAGCCGCGGGCCGTAGACGGAAACCGCGCCGGGCTGGAAATCTTCCCAATAGAGCTTCGGCATGGCGCCGTTTTTACACCGTCAGGTCGCGAAGCGGAAATGCATCACGTCGCCGTCGGCGACCACATAGTCCTTGCCTTCCAGCCGCATCTTGCCGGCCTCTTTCGCGCCAATTTCGCCGCCGCAGGCTATGAAATCGTCGTAGCCGATGGTCTCGGCGCGGATGAAGCCCTTCTCGAAATCCGAATGGATGACGCCGGCCGCCTGCGGCGCCTTGGTGCCCTGCGTGATGGTCCAGGCGCGCGTCTCCTTCGGCCCGACGGTGAAATAAGTCACCAGATGCAGCAGCGCGTAACCGGCGCGCACCAGCCGATCGAGCCCGGTCTCCTTCAAGCCCGACCGCCGCGAGAAAATCCGCGCGCTCGGCCGGCGGCAGCACGGCGATCTCCGACTCGATCTTGGCCGAAATCACCACCGCGACCGCGCCCTCTTCCTTGGCGCGCGCTTCGACCTTGCGCGAGAATTCGTTGCCGGTGGCGGCGGAGGCTTCCTCGACATTGCAGGCATAGAGCACGGGCGCCGACGTCAGCAGCCCGAGCGAATGGAACAGCTTTTCTTCTTCCGGCTTGCGCTCGACCAGCCGCGCCGGCTTGCCCTCGCGCAGCAGCGCCAGCGCGCGCTTGATCAGATCGAGCATCTCCTTGGCCTCTTTGGCGTCCTCGCCGGTGCCCTTGGCCTTTTTCTCCAGATTGTCGACGCGCTTTTCCAGGCTGTCGAGATCGGCCAGCATCAGCTCGGTCTCGATGGTCTCGATGTCGGCGATCGGATCGATCTTGCCTTCGACATGGGTGATGTCGGTGTCCTCGAAGCAGCGCACGACATGCACGATGGCGTCGACTTCGCGGATGGTGGCGAGGAACTGGTTGCCGAGCCCCTCGCCTTTCGAGGCGCCGCGCACCAGCCCGGCGATATCGACGAAGACGATGCGCGTCGGGATGATCTGCTCCGACTTGCCGAGCGCCGCGAGCTTGTCCAGGCGCGGATCCGGCACGGCGATCTCGCCGACATTCGGCTCGATGGTGCAGAACGGATAATTGGCGGCCTGCGCCGCCGCCGTCTCGGTCAGCGCATTGAAGAGCGTCGACTTGCCGACATTCGGCAGGCCGACGATGCCGCATTTAAATCCCATGGAGTGGTCCGTCCGTTAGTCCTGCGAGCCTGGCGGCTCGTCGTCTTTGTCTGTCGAAGCCCTTGGCGGTCATGGCGAGATGCACGCGGTTTTGGAAGGTCGAATCCTTGCCCTCGATCAACAGCGCGACGTTGTCCGCGACGACATCGCACAGCGCCTCCACCCAGGGCCATTCATCTTTGCCGAAGTCCTGCAACACGTAAGACTCCATCAAGTTCTTGTCGCCCGGATGGCCGACGCCCATGCGGACGCGGCGATAATCATTGCCGATGTGCTCGGTGATCGAGCGCAACCCATTGTGGCCGGCATTGCCGCCGCCGACTTTCAGCCGGACTTTGCCGGGCGGCAGTTCAGCCTCGTCGTGAAACACCACGACATCCTTCGGTTCGAGCTTGTAGAAGCGCGCGGCTTCCTGCACCGCGCGCCCCGACTCGTTCATATAGGTGCCGGGCAGCAGCAGCAGCAGGCGCTCGCCGGAAATCACGCCTTCCACCGCCACGCCCTGAAATTTCCGCCGCCACGGCTTGATGTCATGGCGGCGCGCGATCGCCTGCACCGCCATGAAACCGATATTGTGGCGGTTGCCGGCATATTGCGGGCCGGGATTGCCGAGGCCGACGAAAAGCAGCATGGCGCCGCCACCTTATGATGCGTACGCCGGAACGGCAGCGCCCGAAGGCGCCGCCTTACTTCTTCTCGGGCTTGGCCGGCGCGGCGCCGCGGCAGGCGCAGCGCCGGCGGCAGGCGCGCCACCTGGAGCAGCACCGGGCGTGGCACCGGGCGCGGCACCGGGGGCGGCACCTTCGGCACCGGGGGCGACACCGGCAGCAGCGGCAGCTTCGGCGGCAGCGGCGGCTGCAGCGGCAGCTTCGGCGGCGGCCTTGAGTTCTTCGGCGTAGCCGGACGGCGGCACCACGGTGACCAGCGTCATGTCGGGACGGCCGACGACGCGGATGCCCTTCGGCAGCGTCACTTCGTTCAAATGCTTGGAATGGCTGATGTCGAGCTCGCTGATGTCGACGTCGATCGATTCCGGAATGGCGTCGGCCGGGCACACCACCTCGACGGTGTGGGTGACGATATTGACCGCGCCGCCGCGCTTGACGCCGGGCGAGCTCTCGGCGCCCATGCACGTGCACGGGAATTTTCACGCGGATGCTGGCGCCTTCCGCGACGCGCAGGAAGTCGACGTGCATCGGCAGGTCCTTGATGGCGTCGAGCTGGAAGTCGCGCGGGATGACGCGGTGCTTTTGGCCGTCGACGTCGATCTCGTAGAGCGTGGTGAGGAAGCGCCCGGCGTAGATGCGCTTGCGCAGCTCGGCGTGCTCGATGAGCACCATGATCGGGGGCTTGTTCTCGCCGTAGATGACACCCGGCACATTGCCGGAGCGACGCGCTGACCGGGCGGCCCCCTTGCCGCCTTTCGGGCGCGCCGTCGCTTTCATTTGCTGGACGGTGGCCATGACTTCAATCCTCATCTCGAACCAATGGAAAAGGCGGCATTTTCGGCCGCCCGCGAACGCGGCGTGCCTCCAGGGGTGCCGGGGGCCGCGTTTCGGGGCGGGTTATAGCGGCGACCCCTGCAAAGGGCAAGAAAGCCGTAAAATCGCGGAAAATCGGCGTCGGGCGCGCTCTTTGGTTTCTTGGCCGGCTTCTCCGCCGCTCTTGCCCTCCAGCGCCTCGATGCGCGCCTTGAGCGCCTCGTTCTCCTCGCGCGCCAGCCGCGCCATCTCCTTGAAGGCCTCGAATTCCTCGCGCTGGACCACGTTGAACTCGCGCAGCACGCGCTCGATCTGGGAGCGCACCAAGGTGTCGAATTCGCGCCGCACCCCTGACGCGACGCCGGCGGCGTCGTTCATCAGGCGCGCCATCTCGTCCAAAAAGCGGTTGCTGGTCTGGGTCATGGGTTCGCCTCTTGATCGCTTTCTTGGCCGCCGTCCGTCCCCAACAATGGCGCTCCGGTCATCGGCGTGCAAGTGCGGGCGTGGTACAGCGTTGGGCGGGCGTTTGCTCAGCGATGCCGCCAAGCGCCCGTTATCCCCGCGCAAGCGGGGACCAGGGCAGGCTTGACTGATCGCCGCTCGCGCGGGACAACGGGCACGCCGACGATAACGGAAACCGTAATGCCCCTCCTCGTCATTCCCTATCCGCAATTCGATCCGGTGCTGGTCCATCTCGGGCCGCTCGACATCCGCTGGTATGCGCTCGCCTATATCACCGGCATCCTGGGCGGGTGGGTCTACGCCCGCGCCATCATCAAGCGGCCGCGGCTGTGGGGCGGGACCGCGCCGCTGACCGTCCTCGACTTCGACGATTTCATTCTGTGGGTGACGTTCGGCATCATCGTCGGCGGCCGGCTCGGCAATGTGCTGTTCTACGACCCGTCCTATTACGCCGCCAATCCGCTCGAGATCGTCATGCTCTGGCACGGCGGCATGGCCTTCCATGGCGGATTTCTCGGCTGCGTGCATCGCGGTCATCCTGTTCGCGCGCCATCGCCGCATTCCGATTCTGTCGCTCGGCGACTTGACCTGCGCGGTGGTGCCGATCGGCCTGTTCCTCGGCCGCATCGCCAATTTCATCAATGACGAGTTGTGGGGGCGGCCGTCCGACGTGCCGTGGGCCATGGTGTTCCCGCGCGCGCCCGACGCGCTGCCGCGCCATCCGAGCCAGCTGTACGAGGCGGGGCTGGAGGGCCTGCTGCTGTTCACGGTGCTGGCGCTGCTGGTGCGCGCCGGGCGCCTTGCGGCGGCGCGGGCTGATCATCGGCGTGTTCATGGCCGGCTACGGCATCGCCCGCACGGCCGGCGAATTCTTCCGCGAGCCGGATCCGCAGCTCGAACAGCTGGCGCACGGGCTGACCATGGGCATGGTGCTGTCCTGGCCGATGATCCTCATCGGCCTCGTGTTCATTGTCTACGCGCTGCGGCGGCAGCCGCAGCAGACCTGATCATGGACCGATTGGACGACAGCACGCCGCTGGAAACCGAAATCCGCCGGCGCATCGCGGCCGCCGGAGCCATGCCGGTCGGCGAATTCATGACGCTCTGCCTCACCGACCGCGCGCACGGCTACTACACCACGCGCGACCCGCTCGGCGAGCGCGGCGATTTCATCACCTCGCCGGAGATCAGCCAGATGTTCGGCGAGCTGATCGGGCTGTGGATGGCGGCGGTGTGGAAGCGCATGGGCGAGCCGGGCAATGTGCGCGTCATCGAGCTCGGCCCCGGCCGCGGCACCATGATGAACGACGCGCTGCGCGCGGCCAAGGTGATGCCGGCGTTCCGCGACGCGGCCGTGCTGCATCTGGTCGAGATCAGCCCGGTGCTGCAGGCGCAGCAGGAAAAGACCCTCGCGCAATTGCCGGTGCCGATGTTCTGGCACGCCGCGCTGCGCGACGTGCCGCCGGGGCCGGCCATCATCGTCGCCAACGAATTCTTCGACGCGCTGCCGGTCAACCAGGCGGTCAAGACCGAGCGCGGCTGGCACGAGCGGCTGATCGAGATCGACGCCGTCGGCAATCTCGCCTTCACGCTGCGCGCCTGAGCCGATGGCGCATTTCGAGCGGCTGCTGCCGCAGCGGTTGCGCGACGCGCCCGCCGATTCCATCTTCGAATGGCGCACCGACACGATGGCGATGGAAATGGGCCGGCGCCTGGCCTCCGGCGGCGGCGCCGCGCTGGTCATCGATTATGGCCACGTCGAAAGCGCCGCCGGCGAAACCCTGCAGGCGGTCGGCCGCCACGCCTATATCGATCCGCTCACCGCGCCCGGCAGCATCGACCTCACCGCGCACGTCGATTTCGAGGCGCTGGCGCGCGCCGTGGAGGCGATGGGCGCCGTCAGTTTCGGCCCGCTCGAGCAGGCGGACTTTCTGCGACGCCTCGGCATCGAGACGCGCGCGGCGGCGCTCAAGGCGAAAGCGACGCCGGCCGCCGCCGCCGATATCGACACCGCGCTGGCGCGGCTGATCGGCCACGGCCGCACCGGCATGGGCACGCTGTTCAAGGTTGCCGCCTACGCGCATGCGAACCTGGGCACGCCGCCCGGTTTCGAGTAGACAGGCGCCATGCTGCAAGCCAACGTGCTGGCCAAGTTCGGTCCCATCCGCCACGCGTTCTTCACGCGCTCGGGCGGCGTGTCGGCCGGCGTCTACGCCACGCTCAATGGCGGCACCGGCTCGAACGACGCGCCCGACAAGATCGCCGAGAACCGCGCCCGCATGGCGCAGGCGCTCGGCGTGGAGCCGGCGCGCCTGCTCACCGCCCATCAGGTGCATTCGCCGGACGTGGTGGTGGCGGAGGAGCCGTGGACGCAAGGCGCGCGCCCGCGCGCCGACGCCATCGTCACGCGCAAGCCGCGGCTGGCGATCGGCGTGTCCACCGCCGATTGCGGACCGTTGCTCTTTGCCGACGCCGAAGCGGGCGTGATCGGCGCGGCGCATGCCGGCTGGCGCGGCGCGCTCACCGGCGTGATCGAGGCAACCGCCGCCGCCATGGAGACGCTCGGCGCCAAGCGTTCACGCATCGCTGCGGCACTTGGTCCCACCATCCGCCAGCCGAATTACGAAGTCGGGCCGGAATTCGTCGCGCGATTTCATCGCAGCCGATGCGGCCAATGCGCGCTTCTTCGCACCGGCCGAACGCGCCGGACACGCCATGTTCGACCTCACCGGCTATATCGCGGAGCGCGTGCACCGCGCCGGCATCGACGATTTCGAGGATCTCGGCCTCGACACCTATGCCGAGCCCGAGCGGTTCTACAGCTATCGCCGCATGACGCGGCTGGGCGAGCCGGATTATGGCCGCCACATCAACGCGATCGCTCTCACCGGCTGATTTTTTGGGCTGATTTTTGGGCTGATTTTTACGCGCCGTTTGCTGGACACGCAGCGGGTTATGCCGTTACGTTTCGGCCCGGTCGCAGGGTTTAAAAACAAAAACGCGTTCGACAGGGGCGTCCATGGCGTTGAGTTTGCGTGCGTGCGTTTCGCGCGCGGCAAGTCGCGTAACAAGTCGCGGAATTCGGCCGCTGCTGGCGGCCGCCGGTGTGCTCGCGCTCGCGGGCTGCGGCCCCGACGGTCAGCCGAGCCTTACTGCCGCGCAGCCGCGCGGCGCCAGCGTGGCCTTTGAATCGATCGACGGCCCGCCGCCCGCCCAGTTCCGCAAACTTGTCGACAACCTCAACGCGGAAGCGCAGGCGCGCCGGCTGGCGGTGACCTCGCGTGACAGCCCGGCGGCTTATCGCGTGCGCGGTTATCTCGCCGCCAAGGTGGCCAAAAGCGAGACCACGGTGTCGTGGACGTGGGACGTTTTCGACGGCGACCAGCAGCGCGCGCTTGCGCATCACCGGCGAGGAGAGCGTGAAGGGCCGCCACCGCGATGCCTGGGCCATCGCCGACGACGCCATGCTGCACCGGATCGCCCGCAGCAGCATGGACCAGCTCGCCACTTTCCTGACCTCAGCCGAGGTCGCGCCCGGCACGCCGATGGCCGCGGCCCCCGCCCCCGCCCCCGCGCAGATCGCCTTGATCGGAGATCGCGACCCCACGCCGGAAGCCGCCGGCATTTTCCGCATCTTCAAGCCGCAAGCCGATCCGGTGCCCGAGACCGACGGCGCGGCCCCGGAGGCGCCTGCCGCAGGACCGCAGCGGTGCCGCTGCCGCGCCCGGCCGAACGCAGTGCCGGCGACCGGCCGGCAATGTCGGCCGCGCACCACCGGCGGCCGCCAGCCACTGACGTCGGGCTTCGTTCACCCTGCTGAAAAGCTGCTGGACAATGCATTGGGCGCGTATTGCCGCCCCCCGCCTGCCTTGTTATGACCACGGCGCGCGCGGCCGGTGACACAAGGGTATTCGGGATGTCTGGCAAGAACGGAGCGATCAAGCTCGTCGCCGGCAATTCCAATCCCGCGCTGGCGCAAGCGATCGCCGAGCATCTGAAGACTCCGCTGACCCAGGCCGTGGTCAAGCGCTTCGCCGACATGGAGATCTTCGTCGAGATCCAGGAAAACGTGCGCGGCGCCGACGTTTTCGTCATCCAATCCACGTCGTTTCCGGCCAACGACCATCTGATGGAATTGCTCATCATCATCGACGCGCTGCGCCGCGCCTCGGCGCGCCGCATCACGGCGGTGATCCCCTATTTCGGCTACGCCCGGCAGGACCGCAAACCGGGCCCGCGCGCGCCGATCTCGGCCAAGCTGGTGGCCAATCTGATCACGCGCGCCGGCGCCGACCGCGTCATGACGCTCGACCTGCATGCCGGCCAGATCCAGGGCTTCTTCGACATCCCGACCGACAATCTTTATGCCTCGCCGCTGATGGTGCGCGACATCCGCGAGAAATTCCAACTCGACAATGTGATGGTGGTGTCGCCCGACGTCGGCGGCGTGGCGCGCGCGCGCGGGCTGGCCAAGCGCATCAACGCGCCGCTCGCCATCGTCGACAAGCGGCGCGAGCGGCCGGGTGAGTCCGAAGTGATGAACGTGATCGGCGAGGTCGAAGGCTTCACCTGCGTGCTGGTCGACGACATCGTCGACTCCGGCGGCACCCTGGTGAACGCCGCCGAGGCCTTGCTCGCGCAGAAGGCCAAGGCGGTCTACGCCTATATCAGCCACGGCGTGCTTTCGAGCGGCGCCGTCAACCGCATCGCCAAGTCGAAGCTGAAGGAACTGGTGATCACGGACTCGATCCAGCCGACCAAGGAAGTGCTGGCCGCCGGCAATATCCGCATGCTGGCCGGTCGCGCCGTTGATCGGCGAGGCGATCGGGCGCACGGCGACGGAAGAGTTGGTCTCGAGTCTGTTCGACTAACTTTAATCCGTCATCCTGAGGTGCGAGCCAACGGGTCCGCGCGAAGTGCGGCCCGATGATAAACTCCGCGAGCCTCGAAGGAATGAACGGCCACCAAATTCGCATGTATGCGAGATCGGCAGCAATATTAGCCGACGCAAATCGGCTATAGCCGATTTGCGGTGGCCGTCGCCCTTCGAGGGCCGCGCTGCGCGCGGCCACCTCAGCGTGACGGGGCGAGGTTATCCACCACAGATTCATCTTGACGCGGTTTTGGCTGTGGAGATTCGAGTCGGGCCGGTTGCTTGTGACTCGCAAATCACTGCGTATTAGCGGGCGACGACGCCTTTGGCGGGCGGAATCGAGCGGGTTATAGTCGGTCGGCCTGGTGATTCGTTCCCGTCGTCAAGGCGTCCCCGTATTCCCTGCGTCCCTTGTGAGTGCCCGGGCGGTTCCGGATTAACGGTGCCGTGCGCGTGCGGTGGCGTGCGTTTCCCTCTCGCTCAAATCGGCAAAGCGGAGACGTCATGTCCCTTGGCAGCTATGCGGATGAACCGCGCATCAATCCCCTCGACGTGGTGGAGCGGCTGGCGACCGGCAATGACTGGTCGTTCGAGCGCGCCAGCGACGACGAAATCACCATCCTGGTGAGCGGGCGCTGGGCCGACTACCAGCTGTCCTACACCTGGATGGGCGACATCGAGGCGCTGCATCTGGCCTGCGCCTTCGACCTGCGCATCCCGGAACGGCGCTGCGGCGAGGTGCAGGCGCTGATCTCGCTGATCAACGAGCGCATGTGGGTCGGCCATTTCGATCTGTGGGTGAAGGAAGGCATCATCATGTACCGCCACGCGCTGGTGCTGGCGGGCGGTGTCGAGGCCTCCGGCCAGCAATGCGAGGCGCTGCTCGGCACCGCGCTCGACGCCTGCGAGCGCTATTTCACGGCTTTCCAATTCGTGGTCTGGGCCGGCAAGGGCGCGCGCGAGGCGCTCGACGCCGCCATGTTCGAGACCTCGGGCGAGGCGTGACGCCGCGAATTGGCGATATAGTATCGCCATGAAGCGACCCGCAAAAACGACACATCGCTGAGGGCTTTCCCCGGCCCGCTGCTGCTGCTCGGCGCCGGCAAGATGGGCCAGGCCATGCTCGAGGGCTGGCTGACGCGCGGACTGGCGCCCGCGCAAGCTGATCGTGCTCGAGCCGCAGCCCGGCAAAGCCGTGAAGGCGCTGACGCGGCGCGGGCTCAAGCTCAACCCGAAGGGCAAGGCCGCGAGCGCCGCCGCCATCGTGATCGCGGTCAAGCCGCAATCCGCGCCGGAAGCGGTGCCGCGCGTCGCAGCCCATGTCGGCAAGAGCACGCTGGTGGTCTCGATCATGGCCGGGCGCACGCTGCGCTTTCTCGAAAGCGCCCTGCCCGCCGGCACGGCGATCGTGCGCGCCATGCCCAACACGCCTGCCGCCATCGGCCGCGGCATCACGGTCGCGGTCGGCAACGCCAAGGTGTCGGCACGCCAGCGCAAGCAGGCGTCCGACCTGTTGGCTGCCATCGGCGCGATCGAGTGGACGAACGACGAAGGCATCATGGACGCCGTCACCGCCGTGTCCGGCTCCGGCCCGGCTTATGTCTTCCTGCTGGCGGAGGCGATGACCAAGGCCGGCATTGCCGCCGGATTGCCGGCGCCGCTCGCCGCGCGGCTGGCGCGCGAGACCGTTGCCGGCTCGGGCGAGTTGCTGCATCGCTCCGACCTCGACGCCGCAACCTTGCGCCAAAACGTGACCTCGCCCGGCGGCACCACCGCCGCGGCGCTCGAGGTGCTGATGGGGCCGGGCGGTTTCGACGAGCTTTTGACCAAAGCGGTCGCCGCCGCCACGCGCCGCGGGCGCGAACTGGCCGGCTGAACGCTACGGAACTGCCCTAGAAGCGTCGTCATTGCAGCCCTACATTAAGGCCAGCAACTGATGGGAGGCCACCATGGCCCGCAAGCCGAAACGTGAGCGCAAGTCGTCCAACCCGCCGCCGCCGCGCGGCACCTCCGACCGCGACAAGGCGGTCGACGCGCTGATGGCGCTGCTCGCCGAGCAAAGCTTCGAGCAGATCGGGCTTGCCGAAGTCGCCGGCCGCGCCGGCTTGAAGCTGTCGCAGCTGCGCGCCGAGTTCGGCTCGACGCTCGCCATCTTCGCCGCGCACATCAAGGACATCGACCGTGCCGTGCTGGCCGGCGGCGACGACATGACGGACGAGCCGCCGCGCGAGCGGCTGTTCGACGTGCTGATGCGCCGGTTCGAGGCGCTCGCGCCTTATAAGGAAGCAGTGCGCTCGGTGATGCGCTCGGTGCGGCGCAATCCGGGACTTGCTTTCGCGCTCAACGCGATGGCCGTGCGCTCGCAGCATTGGATGCTGGAGGCCGCCGGCATCCGCGCGTCCGGCCCGAAGGGCGCGCTGCGCTCGCAAGGCGCCGCGCTGATGTTTGCGCGCGTGCTCGGCGTCTGGCTCGACGACGAGGATCCCGCGCTTGACCGCACCATGGCCGCGCTCGACCGCGGCTTGGCAAGCGGCGAGCGCTGGGTGGGTTTCCTCGACGATCTGTGCTGCATTCCGGCCGCGATCTGCCGCGGCCCGCGCCGGCGCCGGACGCGACAAGGAAGAGGCCGAAGCCGCTTAGACCGGCACCCGTACCGTCGCCCGCAAGCCGCCGAGCGGACTGTCGCCCAGCGTGATGTCGCCGCCATGCGAGCGCGCGATGTCGCGCGCAATCGCCAGCCCCAGGCCGGTGCCGCCTTCATCCTGATTGCGCGCGTCGTCGAGCCGCAGGAACGGCTTGAACACTTCCTCGCGCATATTGGCCGGAATGCCGGGCCCGTCGTCGTCGACCGTGACGGTGAGCCAGCGGTGGTCGCGGTGGCCGGTGATGGCGATGGCGGAGGCAAAGCGCGCGGCGTTCGAGGTCAGGTTGGCGAGGCAGCGCTTGAACGCGGCCGGCCGCACGGTGACGATCGGCGGCCCGTGGAACACCACGCTCGCCTTGTGGCCGTGCCGCTCGGCGTCGGCCTTCAGCTCTTCGAGGAAATCCGCCATGTCGGTCGGCGCCGATTGCTCGCCGCTGTCACCGCGCGCGAAGGCGAGATAGGCCTCCAGCATCAGCGCCATCTCGTCGATATCCTTTTTCATCGCCTCGACTTCGGGCGTCTTTTTCTTGACGAGCGCGAGCTCGAGCTTGAAGCGCGTGAGCACCGTGCGCAGGTCGTGCGACACGCCGGCCAGCATCGCCGTGCGTTGCTCCATGGCGCGCTCGATGCGCGTCTTCATCTCGATGAAGGCCTGCGCCGCACGCCGCACCTCGCGCGCGCCGCGCGGACGGAAATTCGGCACTTCGCGGCCCTTGCCGAAGCTTTCGGCGGCGTCGGCGAGCCGCAGGATCGGCTTGATCTGGTTGCGCAGGAAGATGATCGCGACGAACAGCAGCACGCCCGACGTGCCGATGATCCAGAGCAGCGATATTTGCGCCGTCAACGCGTAGGCCGCCCGGCGCGGCGCAAACACGCGCATGACGGTGTCGTCGAGCTGAATCCTGATCTCGACCAGGGCGGATTTGCCGACCGAGTCGACCCAGAACGGCCGCCCGATCTGCCGACGCAGCTGATCGGATAGCGAAGAATCGAGCAGCGAGAAGAACGGCTTCGGCCCCGGCGGCGGCAGATCGCCGAGGGGCAAGAAATCGACCACCAGCCCGAGCCGCTCCTGCGCGATGCGACGGATCTGCGCGCGATCGGCGTCCTGCGGATAGCCGCGGTAAACGTCGATCAGGCTGGCAATGTTCTGCACCACCCCGGCCGACAGGCGCTGCGTCACGTCGTTCCACTGCCGCTCGATGAAAATATAGGCGACGACCGACTGCAGGATCACCATGGGCGCGATGATGATCAGCAGGGAGCGGGCATAGAGACCTTTCGGCATCACGCTGTTGAGCGAGCGGCTCATGCGCCGCCAGCCGTCCTGCACCCGGCCTGACGCCCTTGCGCGTCACGCGCATCGCGGAAAGATCGTTGAAGCGCCGCCACTCGTCGCCCACGCGTCCGAGCGCGTTGCGGACGGCGGCGATGCCGGTATCGATGCTGGTCATGTCGTGATCACCAGCCGGTAGCCGATGCCGCGCACCGTCTGCACATAGAGCGGATTGGCGGGATTGCGCTCGATCTTGCGGCGCAGCCGGTTGACCAGCACGTCGACGGCGCGCTCGCTCACGCTTTCGCCGGTGCCGGCGAGCGCCATGCGCGACACGGTCTCGCCCGGCGTGCCGGCAAGAATGCGCAGCATCTCGCGCTCGCGGTCGGTGAGCTTGATGATCTCCTCGCCCTTGCGCAGCTCGCCGCGCGCCAAATGATAGACGAAGGGCCCGAAGCCGACCTGCTCGGCCGCCGGCGTCGCGGCTGGCACTGTGCGCTTCAAGATGTTGGCGATGCGCAACGACAATTCGCGCGGCTCGAACGGCTTCGACATGTAATCGTCGGCGCCGATCTCGAGGCCCTTGATGCGGCTCTCGGCGGCGTCGCGCGCGGTCAGCATCAGGATCGGCACGTTGTCGGCAGCGGCGCGCATCGCCCGGGCGAAATCGAAGCCGGACTCGCCCGGCATCATCACGTCGAGAATGAGCAGATCGAAACTCAGGCTCTTGAGCTTGGCGCGCGCGTCGGCCGCGGTCTCGGCGGTGGTGACGCGGTAGCCCTCGCCGGACAGGAAACGCGACAACAGATCGCGGATGCGCCGGTCGTCGTCGACGACCAATAAATGCGGCGCATCGTCCGCGAGTGTGTCGGGCATCGTCATCAGGTCATTTCACCTGGCGCATGATGTTTTCCGAAAACCGGTTCCATTTTTCGGGATCATGCGCTAGCCCCGCGTCTTGGGCGCGCGATCGGCGCGCGCGATCAGCCGCAGCACGCCTTCGCGATTGTCGAGGTCGATCATGGCGGTGAGGAAGCGCCGCGCCGCCTCGTGCGCATTCGGCCCCAGCTCGCCGAAGGCGCGGTTGATGCGCTCGGTCTGCAGGCCGGCGAGCTTGAGCGCCAGCGCCTCGCCTTTCGCCGTGACGTACAACAGGCGCTGGCGGCGGTCCTGCGCGCCTTCTTTCTGCACGACGTAGCCCTGGTCGACGAGCTGCTTGAGCACGCGGCCGAGCGACTGCTTGGTGATGTTGAGGATGTCGAGCAGGTCGGCAACCTTCATGCCCGGGTTGCGGTTGACGAAATGCAGCACCCGGTGATGGGCGCGGCCGAAGCTAAGTCGGGAGAGCACCTCGTCCGGGTCGCCGACGAAATCGCGATAGGCGAAAAACAGCAGTTCGATGATGTCCCAGACCGGCTCGGTCGCCGGCGCGGCCGCACTCGGGTGCTCGGTCAGCGACGTCTCGGCGGTCTTGGCACTCATATTTATGTCAGCCATGTTGACATATTTTGATTTTATGTTACAAAAAGTGGTCTACAGACGAAAGGATCGTACCAAAACGGCCCTTTTTTCCGTAGAGCGCTGACGGCGAGCCCGATAGGTCCGTTCCGGACCTAGTCATACCGGGTGTTGCCGCCTGAAGCAAAGTGTTGGAATAGGCGCGGAAAATGCGCCATCAAGGCGGCAAAACAGGTCCTGAGGCCAAGGGGCCCAAGGGACGGAGCAAGGAGGAGACGATGGCGGCGCAGTCCTATGACCGGCTCGACGGGGTCATCTGGTACGACGGCAAGCTGGTGCCCTGGGAGCAGGCGAACCTGCACGTGCTCAGCCATGGCCTGCACTACGCCAGCGCCGTGTTCGAGGGCGAGCGCGCCTATGGCGGGCAGATCTTCAAGTGCACGGAGCACTCGGAGCGCCTGAAGCGCTCGGCCAATATCCTCGATTTCGAGATCCCCTATTCGGTCGCCGAGATCGACGCCGCCAAGAAGCAGGTGCTGGAGAAGAACGGCAAGAAGGAAGCCTATGTCCGCCCGGTCGCCTGGCGCGGCTCGGAGATGATGGGCGTCTCGGCGCAGAGCAACACCATCCACCTCGCCATCGCCAGCTGGGAATGGCCGAGCTATTTCGATCCCGAGCAGCGGCTCAAGGGTATCCGGCTCGACCTCGCCGAATATCGCCGGCCCGACCCGAAGACGGCGCCCTGCCGCGCCAAGGCCGCCGGCCTCTACATGATCTGCACCATCTCCAAGCACGCGGCCGAGCGCAAAGGCTATGCCGACGCCATGATGCTGGATTGGCAAGGCCGCGTCGCCGAATGCACCGGCGCCAATATCTTCTTTATCCGCGACGGCAAGATCCACACGCCGACCGCCGACTGCTTCCTCGACGGCATCACGCGCCAGACCGTGATCGGACTGGCGCGCAAGCGCGGCATCGAGGTGATCGAGCGCCGCATCATGCCGGACGAGCTCGACAATTTCGCCGAATGCTTCATCACCGGCTCGGCCGCGGAAGTCACCGCGGTGTCGGAGATCGCCAACTGGAATTTCAATCCGGGCGGCATGACCAAGCAGCTGATGGAGGATTACACCGCGGAAGTGCAGCCCAAGGGCAAAGCCGCCGCGGCGTGAGCTTTACGCTGCCGCTGGCTCCTGCGGCCGCAGCACGCTGACGTAACGCACGCTGTAGCGCGCGAGAAAGCCACCCATGTCTTCGTCGACAACCCGGCGATGACTCTCGGCTGCGCTCCGCAGCAGCAAGACCCGGCCAGGCCCGAAGACAACGAAGCCGGCGTGGAAATAGTCCAGATCCGGACGATGGCTGACGAACCCGATGACGTCGCCGCTCTCCAGCAAGTCCTTGTTCGCCTGAAAAACGGCGCGCGGAATGACGCGCATGGTGAAGTGCCGCGGCGGCAGTCCGATTTGCGAGTTGACGGTCTTTTCGATGTCGACCGCGCCGTCGGGGACGACCGCCTTGCACATCTTGTTCTCGATGTTGTTGCGGCACCATTCGAAGAAATAGTGATTGCGCTCGCGCCAATCGACCACGCCGTTGTGATAGCGGATCTCGCGCAGCGCGTTTTCGAACTCGCCGATGTTGTGGGCCCGCGCCGCCGCCAGCACGGTTTCGCAATACGTCACGCAATCGAAGCCGTCGTCGCGCGTGACGAACACTTCCGGCTTTTTCGGCCCGCCGATCAGCGTGTCGCCGAGATAGCGCGTGCCGCGCAGCGCGGCCGAGATGTAATCGATGCGCTGCGACAGGCCGCCATGGACCCCTTGGGCGCGCGCGTCAGCGATCAGCTTCTCGATATGCGCTTCGCCGGCGCGCGCCGGCCGCACGCCTGCGAAGGCGGCGCCGCAGACGAGCAGGTGCAATAAATCCCGGCGGCTGGCGGTCGAATCGTGCATGGCGGCATTTTGCCACAAAAGAGCGCGCTGCTGCGTGCGCGACGGAAAACGGTTAATCCCGCACGACGACCAGCCGGTCGAGGCCGGATTCCGCGCCCCAGACCTCGCCCGGCCGGCCATTGAGCTGGCGCACATCGGAGCGGCGCTTGTTGCTCGGGAAGCTCTCGAATTTTTGGCCAACCGGATCGAAGCGCACGATCGCATTGTTGGTCCAGTCGGTGAGCCAGACCTTGTCCTTGTCGTCGACATAGACCGCGTAGCAGCCGGCGCCGCTGTCGGGGATCGCCCACACTTTCCATGCTTTGTTGAGCGGATCGTAGCGGCCGACCTCGCCGGTGTTCCAGAAGCTCACCCACAACAGGCCCTTGGAGTCCGACCAGATGCGGCGCGGGCCGACGCCGGGCTTGGGCGGTGGCACCATCAGCGCGTCGCCGGAGACGGTATCGATCTTCGTAATATGGTCGCCGGCGAGCGAGGCGTACCAGACCTCGCCGCTCGGCGTGGTGGTGATGCCGTAGGGACCGACACCCTTCGGCGCCTTCCAGGCTTCGACCTTGCTCGTCGACGGATCGACGCGGCCATAGACGCCGTTCTGCCCGGTGAACCAGAGCACGCCTTTGCGGTCGAAGGTCGCGGTGTTGAGATTGGCGGCGGGGAATTCCTTCGGCAGCGGGTAGAGCTTGACGGCCTTGCTGGCCGGATCGACGCGCGCGATCGCGTTCAGCCCGCCGTCGGTGACCCAGGCGGCGCGGTCGGGGCCGATGATCACGCCGTGCGGCGCGGAGTCGGCGCCGAGCGAAAACTGCTTGGCCGTGCCGGTCTTCGGGTCGAGCACGCCGATCGCGCCCTGCGACTGCGCGGTGTACCAGACGGTGCCGTCGGGCGCCGGCGCGACATCGTGCGGATGCGCGCCGCGCGGCACCGGGAAATAGGAGACATCGGCGGCGGCGGCGCGGCCGAAGGCGAACGCCATCAGCGCGGCCGTCACCATGATGGTGGTGCGCGCGTTCATTCGGCTGCCCGCGGCGCGCGCCAGCGCTCGGCCGCCGTATCGTCGGCGGTCTTGGCATCGACCCAGCTTTTGCCGCCGGTCTTCTCGACCTGCTTCCAGAACGGCGCGCGGGTCTTGAGATAATCCATCAGGAATTCGGCGGCGGCGAAGGCGGCCTGGCGGTGGGAGGACGCGGTGACCACCAGCACGATGTCCTCGCCCGGCGCGATGCGGCCGTAACGGTGAATGACGGTGACGCCGAGGAGCGGCCAGCGTTGTTTCGCCTCCTCGACATGGCGCTCGATCTCGGCCTCCGCCATGCCGGGGTAATGTTCGAGCGTGAGCGCGGCGATCGGCTCGCCCTCCTCGCTGCCGCGGCAGATGCCGGTGAAGGTCACCACCGCGCCGACGTCGACGCGGCCGCGCGACAGCTTCGCCGCCTCGGCGGCGACGTCGAAGGGCTCGCGCTGCAGGCGCACGGTGGAGGGCTCGGTCATGCCTCTAACTTAGCGCGCGTGGACGCCGCGTGCGAGAGGGCCTAGCCGCCCGTCATCGGCGGGAAAAACGCGATTTCGCTGGCCTTGGCGATCGACGCGCCCGGCTGCACATGGTTGCGGTCGATGGCGACGCGGATGATCTTGGGATTGGCGAAGGCATGGGCATATTCCTCGCCGCGCCCGGCCAGCCACGCGATCAGCTCGCCGGCGGTGCGGACATTCGCCGGCAGCTCGATGTCTTCCTCAGGCTTGCCGACGCGCTCGCGCACCCAGGCGAAGTAGCGAAGCTTGATCGTCATTCGTCGATCACGTAGCGCAGGCCGGCGCGCATATAGTCGTAGCCGGTGTAGAGCGTCAGGATCGCCGAGGCCCACAGCAGCGCGATACCGATCTGCGTCACGCCGGGGATCACGCGGTCGCCGGCGGGACCGGCGATCAGGAAGCCGACTGCGACCATTTGCCCGATCGTCTTCCACTTGGCCAGCCGCGTCACCGGCACGCCGACGCGCAGCTCGGCGAGATATTCGCGCAGGCCCGACACCAGGATTTCGCGGCACAGGATGATGACGGCGGCGAGCAGCGACCAGCCGTGGATGATCTCTTGCGCCGCCAGCATCAAGAGGCACGACGCCACCAACAGCTTGTCGGCGATCGGATCGAGCATGCGCCCGAGCGAGGACATCTGGCCCCAGATGCGGGCGAAATAGCCGTCGAGAATGTCGGTGACGCCGGCGGCGATGAAAATCCCCAGCGCCACCCAGCGCAGCCACAGCCCGCCGCCCTCGATGCTCTGCCAATAGAGCAGCGCCACCACCACCGGCACGGCGGCGATGCGTCCGTAAGTGAGGATGTTCGGCAGCGCCAGCGGGCGCGCCGGCAACCGCGCTGAACTGAGGGCGTTCATGGCGGACAAAGGAACACCCGGCTTGGCGCGAGGTCAACCGGCGGGACCGGCAATCAACCGAGTTAGTCGATGGGCGGCTTGGGCAGCCGGGCCTTGCCGGGCTCCATCACGAAGGTCTGATCGAGCGAGTACCATTCGCCCTTCACGTCGCCCGCCGGCGGCTTGTCGGTGTGGCGCCGGTAATCGCCTATGAGCGCGCGGGTGACGCCGAACTGCACGTCCGTCTCGAGCTTGTCGTCGTCATTCGAATAGATTTGCGAGATCAGAGTCTTGAAGCCTTCCTTGAAGATCAGGAAGTGCAGGTGCGCGGGGCGGAAATTGTGCCGCTTGCCGGCGCGCAGCAGGTCGCCGACCGGCCCCTCGATCGGGATCGGATAGCCGGCCGGCTTGATGCTGCGGAACCAGAAATGGCCGTCCTTGTCGGTCATGAACTTGCCGCGCAAATTCATCGGCGCCTGCTTGGGATCCTGCTGCTCGTAGAAGCCTTCGGTCGAGGAATGCCAGATGTCGACCTCGGCGCCTTCGATCGGCTTGCCGTTCTGGTCCTTGACCCAGCAGTTGACGAAGATCGGCGGCCCCGGCGTCGGCGAGCGCACGATGGTGCCGCCGCTCTCGGTGCGCGGCGAATTCATGCGCCAGAACGGCCCGAGCAGATTGGCGGTGGTCTCGGTCTGGCCCTTGTTGCCGTTGTTGAGCAGGCAGACCAGCGCGGAGAAGCCGAGCGAGCCCGCCATCAGCACCACTTCATTGTGCGTGGCGTTGGTCAACTGCCCCATTTTGGCGATGAGCTGCGTGCCGACCTGGAATTCCTCCTCGGTCAGGTGCACCTCGCGCGCGAAGGCGTGCAGGTGCTTGATCAGCGATGCCACGATTTCGCGCGTGCGCGGATCCTCGATGGTCTTGTAGGCGTCGAGCACCTTCGGTGTGACGTCTTCCTGCCGCTGGATGATCATTCCTTGCTCCGCTCCGTCTATTGCGCCGCGTTCGGTTTTCGTTTGCGCATGATCTTATCCGAAAACCGGTTCCCACTTCGGATCATGCCTCTCATGGAAGAACTCATATATCTTTCGCGCGGTCTCCGCATTAATTCCAGGCACCTGCGCGAGGTCTGGCAGGCTTGCGCGTTCGATGGCTTTCAGAGTGCCAAAATGCCGCAACAGCGCGCGCTTGCGGGTGGGCCCGATCCCCGGAATTTCCTGCAGGCCGGCTTCGCGGATGTCCTTCTTGCGGCGCGCGCGGTGCGAGCCGATGGCGAAGCGGTGGGCCTCGTCGCGCAGGCGTTCGATGAAATAGAGCAAGGGATCGCGCGGCGGCAGCTTGAACGGGCTTTTTCCCGCCATGAAAAAAGTCTCGCGGCCGGCGTCGCGGTCGGGCCCCTTGGCGATGGCGACCAGCGGCACGTCGGTGACGCCCAACGCCGAGAGCGTCTCCTGCGCGGCGCCGAGCTGGCCCTGGCCGCCGTCGATCAGCACCAGATCGGGCCAAGTTCGTTCACTTGGCTGTTCGTCGTCGGGATGCACGTCGCCGCTCTGCTCGGCGGCCATCGCCTCGTCGAAGCTCGGCTTCGGAGACTCCGCCAGCAGCCGCTTGAAGCGGCGCTGCAAGACTTCGCGCATCATGCCGTAGTCGTCGCCGGGGGTGAGCTCCTCGGAGCGGATGTTGAACTTGCGGTACTGGTTTTTGCGGAAGCCCTCCGGCCCGGCGACGATCATGGCGCCGACCGGGTTGGAGCCCGAGATGTGGCTGTTGTCGTAGACCTCGATGCGGCGCGGCGCGCGCGGCAGCGCGAAGGTCTCGGTCAACGCATTGAGCAGTTTCTGCTGCGAGGAGGTATCGGCGAGCTTGCGCGCCGAGCGCCTCGCGCGCATTGGCGAGCGCGTGCAGCACCAACTCCTTGCGCTCGCCGCGCTGCGGCACCGACACCTCGACCTTGCGCTCGCTCTTGGCGGTGAGCGCGGCGGAAAGCAGCGCGCGTTCCTCGAATTCGTGCGACGTGAGGATGAGCCGCGGCGGCGGCTTGTCGTCGTAGAACTGCGCCAGGAAGGCGCTCAGGATTTCGCTCGGCCCCAACGCGCGGTCGGCCTTGGGGAAATAGGCGCGGTTGCCCCAGTTCTGCCCGGTGCGGAAGAAGAACACCTCGACGCAGGTGTAGCCGCCGGCCTGATGCACGGCGAACACGTCGGCTTCCTCGAGCGTGCGCGGATTGATGCCCTGGTGCGACGTGATCGCCGACAGCGCCGCCAGGCGGTCGCGATAGATCGCGGCGCGCTCGAAATCCATTTCCGCCGACGCCTTGTCCATTTCCTTGCCGAGCTGCTTCTGCACCGATTGGCTGCGGCCGGAAAGAAACGCGTTGGCCTCGCGCACCAGCTCGGCATAGCCGCGATAATCGATCTCGCCGGTGCAGGGCGCCGAGCAGCGCTTGATCTGATGCAGCAGGCACGGCCGCGTGCGCGCCTCGAAATACGAATCCGTGCAGGAGCGCAGCAGGAAGGCGCGCTCGAGCGCATTGATGGTGCGGTTGACCGCGCCGGCATTGGCGAAGGGCCCGTAGTAATGGCCCTTGCCGCGTGCGCGCGCCGCGATGCTTCAGAATCTGCGGCGCCCAATGATCCGAGGTGATCATAATGTAGGGGAACGACTTGTCGTCGCGCAGCAGCACGTTGAAGCGCGGGCGCAGGCGCTTGATCAGGTTGGCTTCGAGCAGCAGCGCTTCGGTTTCGGTCTTGGTGGTGACGAACTCCATCGTCACCGTGGCCGCGATCATGCGCGCGATGCGCGCGTCGTAGGCCGTCGGCCGCGCGTAATTGGTGACGCGCTTCTTGATGCTCTTGGCCTTGCCGACATAGAGCACCTCGCCTTTCGCATCGATCATGCGATAGACGCCGGGGCCGGTGGGCGCGTGCTTGACGGCGCGCGCGATCGCGGCGCGGCCGGCGGACAGCGTGCCGGCAGGCGCCTCCTCCAGCTCGAGCTCGGGCAGCGCGGACTCCTGATCCTCGTCGTCGCGCAGCTCGCTGGCCGGATCGATGTCGTTCTTCGAACCGTTTTTGGTGCCGTTCATGGCGCTTAGATAATATCTCGCGTCTTATTCCGCGACATCGCTGTCGGGCGTGCGCCAAGCCACGTGCTGGCCGCCGTCGACGGCGAGGGTGACGCCGGTGACACTTTTGGCCTGCGCCAGATAAAGCACCGCGGCGGCGATGTCCTCAGGCGTCGGGCCCTTTTGCAGCGGAAGAGCCGATGCCTGCGCGGCGAATTCGGCCGCGCTCTGGCGCGGGCTCGGCAATGTCGGCCCCGGCGCCACCGCGTTGACCCGTATCTTGGGCGCCAGCGCCTGCGCCAGCGTGACGGTCGCGGTCTGCAGCGCGCTTTTGCTCAGCGTATAGGAGAAGAACAGCGGCGTCGGCTTAAGCACGCGCTGATCGACGATATTGACGATCGAGGAGCCGTCGGGCGCCTGCGCCGCGAAAGCCTGCGACAGAAACAGAGGCGCCGTCAGGTTGACAGCGAGCGTACGCTCGAAACGCGCGCGCTCCAGCGTCGCGATCTCGTCGGGCTCGAAGGCGGACGCGCTGTTGACCAGCAGAGTGAGCGGCCCGAAAGCGGCTGCGGCCGGGATCAGCTTGCGCACCGCGTCATGGTCGGTGAGCTCCGCCAGCACCACCGAGGCGCGGCCGCCGCGCGCGACGATCTCGCCGGCGAGCTTTTCGGCTTCGGCGCGCGAGCGGTTGGCGTGCAGCACCACGGCATAGCCCGCATCCGCAAGCGCACGCGCAATCGCCGCGCCGATGCGGCGCCCCGCTCCGGTGATCAGCGCGGCTTGCTGGCTCTGCTCGGGCATCGGCTGAAAATCCCCGCGGCAGTCATACGCCGCGGCGTGAAGGCCCGCCACCCGGGTATTCGCTGGGCTTCATCGGCGTCCAGCGCGGTTATAGTAAACAGCCGCTGAAGGACGATGGTAAAAACAAGCACAGAGTACCGTGCGGCTAAGACTCCTTTAGGGATAACGGACGCTGATACTTAGCAATTCATAACCGTTTAACCTAAAAGGCCCGATAAATCCTCCACGAAAATGTCGAACTTTCGCCGACTGCTCGGCCCGGCCGCTCCACGATTGCGCACCCAATTCTCGCGCAAAGCACCGGACGAACAAGGCGCAAAGCTGAAGTGGAGGGTTAAATGAAGACGACGATGCGGGCGATGATCCTGGCGGCCGTGGTGGCTGTTCCAGGCGCAGCCGTGGCAGCCGATATGGGCGCGCGCGGCCCCGCCCCGTACTACGCGCAGCCGGCCAGCTACTATAACTGGAGCGGCCTCTACGCCGGCGTGAACGCCGGCTACGAATGGGGCCACGTCACCAACAGCAGCCTCGATCCGTCCGGCATCGCGGGCGGCGGACAGGTCGGCTACAACTGGCAGTCCGGCCAATTCGTGTTCGGCGCCGAAACCGATATCCAGGCCTCGGCGGCCGACGACACCTTCGCGCCGTGGAAGTTCTCCAATCCGTGGTTCGGCACGCTGCGCGGCCGCGCCGGCTACGCGCTCAACAACATCCTGTTCTATGGCACCCTCGGCATGGCCTATGGCGAACTCTCGGGTCAGCTGAATTCGCTCGAAGAGAACAAGACGCTGGTCGGCTGGACCGCCGGCGCCGGCATGGAAGTCGGCCTGGCGCCGAAATGGTCGGCCAAGATGGAATATCTCTACATGGATCTTGGCGACCGCGCCTACACCATCACCGGCGTGAACAACGGGCTGACAAGCAACATGCTGCGTCTCGGCATCAACTACCACTTCTAAGCGATTTTATTTTTCGTGACGGAAACCCCGGGCCTTGCGCCCGGGGTTTTTGTTTGCGGCGCGCGCTGTAGCATTTGCGTCTTCGCCTTTGGTCGACACCATCGACTGTGAAAGTTCCGCTCGCGATCGCGGCGTAAGCGTGGCAATTCATCGTCGTCATTGCGTCGATCGCGTCCGCAACATCATTGGCGCTGTGGCTTTGCTGCACTAGACGCGACGCTCGATCCGAATAGGTTCTCGCGCACCGTTCGGGCTGGGGGCCTGTACGGAGGTTTCGTGATGAAGCGTGTGTTTCTCTTGGGCGCCGCTGCGCTCGCACTAGCGACGACGATGACGGCGGCCAATGCGGCGGATATCGCGCGCCGCCAGCGCATGCCGACCAAAGCGCCGGCTTATGAAGCGTACTACAACTGGACCGGCTTCTACGTCGGCATCAACGGCGGCGGCGCGTTCGGCAATTCCGACCTGAGCAACGCCTTGGGCTCGACCAGCTATGACGTCACCGGCGGCCTGGCCGGCGGCACCATCGGCTACAACTGGCAGGTCGGCCGCGTCGTGTACGGGCTGGAAGCCGACGGCGACTGGAGCGGCCTGAAGGGCTCCACGTCGGCAACGCGCTGTGCGTGTCCTGCGAAACCAGCAATCCGTGGCTTGCCACCGCGCGCGGCCGCATCGGCTACGCGTTCAACCGCGTGCTGCCTTACGTGACCGCCGGCGGCGCCTTCGGCGACGTCAAGATCGCGCGCCCGGGCTTTGCCGGCGAGACCGACACGCGGGCCGGCTGGACCGGCGGCGGCGGCGTCGAAGTCGCGATCAACGGCCCGTGGACGGCGAAGGTCGAATACCTCTACGCCGATCTCGGCAGCGCCAATTGCAGCGCGGCCAATTGCGGCATTTCGACCAATGCCGACCTGACGGCCAATATCGTGCGCGGCGGCATCAATTACCGCTTCTGAGCCGCGCACAACACGCAAATGAGAAGCCCCGGAGCGAAAGTTCCGGGGCTTTTTTCGTGATGGAACTCGCGAGTCCCTCCCCGGCCGCTGTCCGGAACGAGTTCCTGTCGCACTGCGTTAGTGAGGCAATCGGGGGACGGCGCATCCGCGTCCGTCCATGTCGTTTTCGACAGTGAGGTTGCGTCATGAAAAAGCTTTTGCTCGCCAGCGTGGGCCTGCTCGCGCTTGGTGTCGCGTCGGCGTCGGCCGCCGACATCGTGCGCGCGCGCCGGGCACCGCCGCCGGCGCCGGTCTATGTCACGCCGGCCTTCAGCTGGACCGGGTTTTACGCCGGTATCAACGGCGGCTACGGCTGGGGCGGCAGCACGAGTTTCTCGGCGCCGTTTGCCTCGAGTTCGTTCGATACGTCGGGCGGACTGGTCGGCGGCACGCTCGGCTACAATTATCAAATGAACCAGATCGTGTTCGGCGTCGAAGGCGATATCGACGCGAGCTGGATCAAGGGCAGCAGCATCTGCGGCGGCCTCACCTGCGAGACCAAGAACAGCTGGCTCGGCACCGTGCGCGGACGGGTCGGCTACGCCTTCGACCGCTTCATGCCCTACGTCACCGGCGGCGCGGCTTTCGGCGACATCAAGAACACCATCACTCCCATCGGCAGCGCGAGCGAGACGCGGGCCGGCTGGACGGTCGGCGGCGGGCTCGAAGCCAACCTGTACGGACCGTGGAGCGCCAAGGTCGAATATCTCTACGTCGATCTCGGCAGCGGCGCGCCGGTCGCGGGCTCCAGTGCCGACTTCAAGACCAACATCGTGCGCGCCGGCCTCAACTACCACTTCTGAGTCCGACGCAGCGCGACATCGCAAATGCAAAAGCCCCGGGCTGTATGGCCCGGGGTTTTTGTTTGCGCATGTCGTCAGCTTCCCGGCTTGGTCGCGGCGAAGGCCGGCACTTGCGCGGCGAATTTGTCGTGCCACTCGCGCAGCCGCGGATAGGCTCTTGCGCCAATCGTCGTTGGCGAAACGGAAGTCGCGATAGCCGAGCGCGCAGGCAAGCGTGATCTGCCCGACATCCGGCATCGGCGTGATTGTCGGCGGCGCGGCTTCGAGCGCGTCGAGGCCGCGCTTGACCTTGTCAGCCTGGCGATCGACCCAAACCTGCACGCGCTTGTCTTCGGGGCGGTAGCGGCCCTCATAGACGATCAGCAGGCTGGCATCGAGCACGCCGTCGCACAGCGCCTGCAGCGCCAGCGCCTGGAAGCGCGCCTTCGGATCGCGCGGGACGATGCGGCCGCCGCCGGCGAGATGGTCGAGATAGTCGAGGATGACGCGCGAATCGAACAGCGCGGTGCCGTCGTCGAGCACCAGCGCCGGAATCTTGCCGAGCGGGTTCTGCTTGCGGATCGTGTCGGCCGGATCGTTGAGATCGGTTTCTTTCAGCTCGATCTTGTCTTCGAGGCCGAGCAGCTTGATGGCGATGCGGACCTTGCGCCCGAAGGGCGAAGCGGATGTTGAACGCAGGATCATTTGGGAAAAACCTTCGGCGCACAGTAGCGGGCGGACTGCCCGCAGCCGGTGAATTCGAGTTTTCGCGCGGCGGGCGCCGCGCGCAGCGAGAGATCAGCCAGTGACGACGAGATTGACGGCTTTGGGGCCCTTGCCCTTCTTGTCGGGCTCGACGTCGAAGCTGATGTGTTGACCTTCGTTCAGTCCCTTGAGCCCCGCCTGTTCCACGGCGGTGATGTGCACGAACACATCACGCCCGCCGTCGTCCGGCTTGATGAAGCCGTAGCCCCGCTCGCCGTTGAAAAATTTCACCACGCCCGTTTGCGCCATACGCCTCTCCCCACGCTGCTCCGCCGCCAGGCCCCCACGGCACGGCGGCTCGGCCGGACATTCACAATCGGGGAAAGCGTCGGCCGCACCGGTCGCGGCTTCAGTCACTCCGCCAATACCCCCAAAACCCCGGAGGCGGAACGTCACTGACCAGTCTTGGAACTAGACACCAACTGGCTTCCGCTGGAAAGAGCCTCGATCAGGCCTCGCCGGTGAGCCAATCGAGCCGGAAGCCCGGTTTGGGGCCGCGGGCGAGGATTTTCGCCAGCGCCGGCAGCAGGATGGCGAGCTCGTCGGCCAGCCGCCATGGCGGGTTGGCCAGGATCAGGCCGCAGCCGTTCAGTTTTGTGGGGTCGCTGAGCGGCGCCACGACGAGCTCGGCGCGCAGCAGCTTGGGCAGCGCCAGCCGGCGCAGGCGCTTGGCCAGCGCGTCCGGCTCGCCGCGGTCCTTAATGGGATACCAGAGCATATAGATGCCGGTGGCCCATTTGCGGTGGGCGGCGGCGAGGCCGTGGCTGAGGCGGTGGAAATCGCCGTCCTCCTCGAACGGCGGATCGACCAGCACCAGGCCGCGCCGCTCCGGCGGCGGCACGTAGGCCGACAGCGCGGTCCAACCGTCGACGGGCAGCGTTTTGATGCGGGTGTCGCCGCGCAGATTGTGTGCGAGCGCGGCGGCCGCACGCGGCTCGAGCTCGCAGGCGATCAGCCGGTCCTGCGGCCGCAGCCAGGCGCGCGCGATCGCCGGCGAGCCGGGATAGACCGTGAGGCGGCCGCGTTCGTTGAGCGCGCCGATGACGTCGAGGTAGGGCGCCAGAAGCGCCGCCACCTCGCCCGGCAAAGTCGCGGCCAGCAGCTTCTCGATGCCGTCGTGCCATTCGCCGCCGCGGGCGGCTTCCGGCCCGGCGAGATCGTAAAGCCCGAGGCCGGCATGGCTGTCGATGACGCGGAAGGCGGCCGGCTTCTCGCGCAGATAATGCAGAACGCGGCAGAGCACGGCGTGCTTGAACACGTCGGCGAAACTGCCGGCATGAAAGGCATGGGCGTAGTTCACGCCGCTGTTTATGGCACAGTTTTTTGCTTATTGCCGCGCAGGCCGAAGTGGTCGCGCGGCTTGACGGTCGGCAGCGGGCGCACGGGCTTTGGCGGCGGCGGCTTAATCACCGCGGCAGGCGCGCGGGCGGCCGCCGCGGCGCGGGCAACGCTGAACGGCACGCGCCAGCGCGCGATCGCCAGCAGCAGCAGCCGCACGGCAACGAAGGTCGCCGACGCCAGGCCGACCAGTGGAAAAGCCGGCGGCAGCATGCGGTGCTCGAACGAACCGACGAGCCACAGCACGAGGTAGCCGAGCCCCATGAACCAGACGATAAAGCCGGCGTAATCCCAGACACGATTCATCGCATTTTCCCCGCGCCTGAACGCCCGGAAGATTGCTGAGTTTCGTTACGGGAAGCTTGCCTGAATTGCCGACACGGCGGGGTTATCCCCGCAACGCCAGCGTGCAGCGTTAGGGACCGCTTAACGCGCGCATAGAAACCACGTCCGCGCGCGGTCCTTGATTATTTCATTCCATTGAGTTCGGCGTGCACCGCCGGCATCGCGATCTTGTCGCGCTTGCAGGCGTGGCTCGCCACGTCGGCGCAATCGTGGAAGGTGAAATCCTTGGCCATGCAGACACGCACTTCGGTCAGCCGGGTGGCGTCGCAAGCGACGGCAATAGCGGTGCGCGGCAAGCCGGGATTGGCCTTCACGAAGGCGGCGGCGACATCGTCGGGCGAAACGGACAACGGCTCGGCCGGCGCCAGATAGTCGGATGGGATCTTCACCGCCGCGCGCGCCTTGCGCACCGCCTCGAAATAGGCGTGCGGGGTCGAGCCCCGAGCAGGTGCCGTGGCGGTCCCACTCGCGGAAAACCAGCCGCGGGCTCGGCATCAGGTCGAGCGCGCTGCCGACGGTCGCGCGATCGAGCTTCTGCGCCGGCACCTGGCAGTACGACGGGAAGCCCTGCTCGTATTGCGGCCACAGCCCATGCACGATGAAGGCAAAGGGCCGCCCATTGCACTGCGGATCGGCCCGGTTGGGCGCGCGCTCTTTGCTGCTTTCGCAGAAGGTCGGCGACCAGGACAGCGCCAGCACATAGAAGTCGAACTCGCCGGGCGCGTTCTGGCGGCGGTCGTCCGCCAGAGCGACGATGGCGAAGATGAAGACGAAGCTGCAGGCAATGGCGGCGGTGTGCGCCGCGCGGCAAATGCGATCACTCAGCATGGATGTCCCCCAACACGCCGTCGCCGACCAGTTCCGCGGCAATTAGAACAAATCGGAAATTGATCTGGCGCAACGGTTCCGTTAAATGGCTACCGCAGGAACATGAACATTTCAAGAACAAAACAGAAACTTTCCAGCATCAACTTTTCCACAAAATGTGCAATATCAGACATTGGAACTAAATGAGTAATTGACGCATTATACGGTCTAGTTATTAGAATACGTCTATTGCATCATTGGGGGTCCGTCATGCCCAACAGCAAGAGCAAGTCCAAACCCGCGCGTGGCGAACGGCTGCAGATCATGCTGTCGCCGAAGGAACTCGAGGTGGTGGACGATTTCCGGTTCAAGACCCGCATGCCGAGCCGGGCGGCCGCCGTGCGCGAGCTGTTCCGCCTGGGCATCGCCAGCGCCGGTCTCGTGCAGGCCACCGACGGCAAGAAGTCGGCCGATTTCGGCGTATTGGGCGACGGCGACGCGCGGCGGCCGAGCTCCAACGGCTAACTCGCCGCCAATTTAGCCACGCCCGTCTGTTGCACAGTTTGCTCTTAGACTACGAGCGCGTGGTCGGCGGCTGCGCGTCGGCGCAAAATTCCTCGAAACGAGGAACCGATGCGATGCCCGACACCCTGAACGCAGCCGAACTCCGGCGCCTGGCGATGGAATGCGCCGCTAAAGCCGATGCCGATGGATGCGAAGCCGATGAACGCAAGCGCCTGCTGACCATGCGGGAATCGTTGCTGGCTTTGGCCGAGAATGCCGACTGGCTCGCCGGCAAGCCTGCCGATCCGCGCCGCAGGCCACCCAATAAAACGCGCCGTTACGGCAGCGCCATTTTGCACTTCGGATTATAGGCCCAATTGCGGTCGAGCCCGACCACGCACCATTCGACCCCCGGTCCGGCGCCGATCATGCTGGTATCCTCGCCGATCCAGTAATTGACCACGTGCGCCTTGCCGTCGCTGACGTTCGCCACGGCGCGGCAGAAGCGGCGCGGGATGGCGTCCGTCGGCCAGGTATTCCTGATTTCGCGCACGTTTTCCCAGCTGACGATGGTCAGATCCGAATTCCAGAACCGGCTTTCCTTGATCGGAATTGCCAGGCGATGACGCCGAGCGCGTTTTCGCAGGCCGGCACCTCGGACGGTGTAATCGGGGCCCCGCATGTAGAACGATTTTTCCAGCCAGCTCGCGGCTTTGGCCGGCGCCAATGCGCCGAGCCCCATGAGGACCGGCGGCGATAACTGCCCGAATGCAACAAGACATACGCATGGTTGCGCTCCAACCGAACAGTTCCAAGCTTACCACAGGTTTTTACCGGCGGCAGCCGATTCGTACACAGGATTCCGCATTGCAAGACTCGTGAATCCGGCCCCGACTCGGCAAGAGTCCACCTGCGAATCGGGCCCTGACGGCGTTGCGTGAGTCGAGTGTTGCGCAGCGCGGTTTTTGTAATGGCCCGAGGCAGGAGGAGTTGCGTCGTCGGGTGTACGCCATGGTGTGAGTGGCGTAGCGTTCGTAACGTTACATTAGTCGTGGCGGTTTGTTTGCGTGCACGGCGCTGGTTGCCGGCGTAAAGTCGGCAACCGCGCCGCAACTTTTTTAGGCCCAATCCCCGAGCACGGCCTGCACCAGCGCGAGCGCGGCAACCGCCGCGGTATCGGCGCGCAGGATGCGCGGGCCGAGCGCGATGCGCGCGACATTGCCGCGCTTGAGCAGCGCCGCACGCTCCTCCTCGGCAAAGCCGCCTTCCGGGCCGATCAGCACCGACAGCGGCAAACGTGGCGCCGCTTTCAGCGCCGCCACCGGATCCTGCACATCGGCGCGCTCGTCACAGAAGACCAGCAAGCGTCCGTCATCCGCCGTCGCCTTGGCGAAATCCACCGGCTCGGCCACCGAGGGAACATTTAAAATGCCGCACTGCTGCGCGGCCTCGATCACATTGGCCCGCATGCGCTCGAGATTGACGCGCGCCACTTGCGTGTGGCGCGTGATCACCGGCTGCAGCAGCGAGGCGCCCATCTCGACCGCCTTCTGCACCAGATAGTCGAGCCGGGCATGCTTGAGCGGAGCGAACAGGACATGCAGGTCGGCGGCCTCCGGCTGTTCGCGCAATCGCTCGGCGAGCTCGGCGGTCGAGCGCCCGTTTGCCGGCACCGGCGAGCCTGGCCCGCCATTCGCCGTCCCGCCCGTTGAACAGCAGGACCTCGTCGCCGCGTGACAGCCGCAGCACGTTGAGCAGGTAATTGGCTTGGTCACGGGCGAGCGCAACCTCGCCGCCGATCCCCAGCGGAGCGTCGACATAGAGCCGGGGGGTGCGGAAATCGTAGCGCGGCATGGGCAAAGCAGCTTTCGGTTGCCGGCGCCGGTTTACTTGAGCCGCCGGCCGCTGGCGAGGCCCGCCGACCCTGCCCCGGCTTGCCGCGTTCCCGACGCAATCGGCGGGTTGGTATCGGTTGCCAAGAGGGCCCTGTATAATGCTTTGGGCCGATTCAGAGGATTCCGCCATGAACTTGCGCCGGGCACTGTTCATCGCCGCGTTCGTGCTGCCGACCGCAGCCGGACCGGCTTTGGCGCAGGTGCAGCCGAGACAGGCGCCGGCAAGTCCATTCGACCAGCCGCCGCAGCGGCAGGACGAGCCGCCCTGCATGAAGGATTTCGCCAAGCTGCGCGATGAGGTCGAGAAGCATGGGGCGGCCGTGATGGCGGGGCAGAAGAACAAGGTCCCGCTACCCGAAGCCTGCAAATTGCTGACCGCTTTCGCCGCTTCGCAAGAAAGGTTTCTGGCTTACGCCAAGAAGAACGAGGTCTGGTGTGGCATTCCGCCCCAGCTGATCCAGCAGATCAGTGCTGGGTCACGCCAACGTGGTCAAGGCGCGCACCAAAGTCTGCCAGATGGCGGCGCAGCCGCAGCGGCAGCAGGGACCGAGCCTGAGCGACGCGCTCGGCGGCGCCTATCCCGGATTCCAGCAACATCAAGACTGGGCGCGGCACCTTCGACACCCTGACCGGGACGCCGCTCGGCAATACCGCAAAATGAGCGAGCAGGCCGGACGCGTCGCCGATGCGACCGGCAACTGGGTCGACGGCCTCGCGCCTGCCATTGCACGTCCCTATCTGCGGCTCGCGCGTCTCGACCGGCCGATCGGATCCTGGCTGCTGCTGATCCCGTGCTGGTGGTCGGTCGGCCTGACCGGCCTGCGCACCGACCATTTCCCCAGCCTCTGGCATTGCGTGCTGTTCTTCATCGGCGCCTTTGCCATGCGCGGCGCCGGCTGCACCTGGAACGATCTGGTCGACCGCGACCTCGACGGCAAAGTGGAGCGCACGCGCTCGCGCCCGATCCCCTCCGGCCAGGTGAGCATCGGACAGGCCACCGTCTTCTTAATGGCGCAGGCGCTGATCGGCTTGCTGGTGCTGATCCAGTTCAACCGCTTCACCGTGCTGTGCGGCCTCGCCTCGCTGCTGGTGGTGGTGATCTATCCCTTCATGAAGCGCATCACCTATTGGCCGCAGATCGTGCTCGGCCTGGCGTTCTCCTGGGGCGCGCTGATGGGCTGGCCGGCCGCGTTCGGGCGGCTCGATTGGCCGGCGCTGGTGCTCTATGCCGGATCGATCTCCTGGGTGATCGGCTACGACACCATCTATGCCCACCAGGACCGCGAGGACGATCTGCTGATCGGCATCAAGTCGACCGCGCTGCTGTTTGGCGAGAACACGCCGAAGATGCTGGCGAGCTTCTATGCCGGCGCGGTGGTGCTGATCGGGATCGCCGGCTTGATGGCGGGCGGCGGCGCCATCTTCGTGCTCGGCCTCATCGCCTTCGCCGTGCATCTCGGCTGGCAGGTGCTGCGCCTCGACATCAACGACCCGGCCTATTGCCTGGTGCTGTTCAAATCGAACCGCGACGCCGGCCTGATCCTGTTCGGCGCGATGCTGCTCGACGCGGTGATTCTAGCGTCAGTGGACCGCTAGGCGGTCTTCGCCGCGGCATCTTGCCGAGATATTTCGGCACCGACCATCTTTGGCTGCTCGGCGTCGGCATCAACCACATCGCCATCCGCGCCCGGAACAGCCGCCGGTCCGGAGGCCTGCGCTCCGATCGAGCCGGTATAGGCGGGCCCGCGATGCTGCGCGGCGTAATGGGCGCGCGCGCGCGGCCGCCACCACCTCGCCCGGAATGGCGTTCGGCCGGCACGGGCGGCTGCCGCTCTCGCGCCGCATCAGGTCCACGTGGATGTGGTCGTAGTGATAGACGTTGTAGCCGGGCGCCAGCACCGTGGTGAATGTCTCGCAGGCGTAGAGCTGCACGTCGTGCAGGAAGCCCTGCTCTTCCGGCGAGCCGTTCCAGCCGGTCTTGACCAAGATCTTGCGGCCGTCGGCGAGCGTGAAGCCGGCGATGTCGAGCGCATTGCCGAAGGAATGCTCCGACACGCCGTCGCCGCCGACCATGCCGCGGCATGAGTAGCCGCCGATCTGGTGGATCGAGGTGACCGGCGAGCGGAACCAATGCAGCGCCGCCGGCTGCACGCCCTCGCTCACCCAGCGGTCGAGCGCCGAGACGAGCGGACAGGCGAGCGTCGCCGGCGGCTGCAAGGCGGCCGGCTGCAGCGCCGCCAGGTTCGGGCCGCGCATCGGGCCGAGCCGCGGCGGCTCGCGCGCCGGCGGCTGATAGACCGGCGCGTTGTAAGCCGGCTGCATGCGGCGCTCCGGCGCGCCGGCGCTGCCGCCGGGCGGCACCACGGCGTCGTCGGGAACGTCGTCGGGCAGCGCGCGCGCTGACGGCGCCGCGCGCGGATAAGTCGTCGGCTGCGCGCGCGATGGGATGGTCTGCGGCGCGGCACTGCGCGGCGGGATATATTGGGGCGCGGCATTGTATTGAGGCGCGGCCTCGGGCTGCGCGCTGCCCGGGCTGAGCTGCATGGGCTCGCCCGCGGGACCCTCGTGCCGGATATCGATGCCCGGCGGGCCCGGCGTCCAACGCAACGTCTCTCCGTGCACCGGCGCGCTCTGGATCGGCGCGCTCTGAATGGGCGCGGTCTGCACCGACGGAACGCGCGCCGGCGGCGCATAGCGCTGTTGCGTCGGCGGCCACTGCGGCATGTCGGCGCCGCCATTCGGGATCGAAGCCGGCGGCCGCAGATCGTCGCCGTAACTCATGGCCGGGCTCGCTTCGGCGAGCGCCGACACCTTGAGCGGAAAATCCATGCCGCACATGCCGGGGCCTTCGATCGGCTCGATCTGCACGGTGCCGACCGCGACCGCGCCGGACTTGAGGCAGGTCTCCTCGGCGTCGTGCCGCCAGGCCGCGCGCTCGCCCTGCATGAGATAGCTGCGCCCGCAGCCGGCAAGCGCCAGCAGCACCACGCCCCCGGCAATGGAGAAAGCCAGTCCGCGCCTCATGGACGCGAAAATGCGATTGGTTTCTTTAACGAGGCTTCAACGCTGCGCAGGCAAGAATTCGTTAGGGATAAGGATTCCTTTCCGCGCCGGAGCGGGGCTCATTGTGCGCGCGCTGGTTCCCGCGGAACTTGCTGCCTAAAGCCGCGTATGCAAATTCGCCGGGGCTGAATCCAATCCCACCCTGACACCGCCGCTTTGGCGCCGTTTCGGCGGCATTCGGCGGCCAGATAAGTTCGCGGCCTTGTTTTGCACCGACGCTTTATTGCGCATGCCGATTTTTATGGCGCGGGATCAAACTCTTGCCCACGTTATTCCCGCCGCGCATGGCATACCGCGCAAATATTTTGCCGGAGCGGCGCAACCGGGTCGAGGGCACGGCGTTGTATGCTAGCTTGTAACCATATCAACAAGGGAGGCTGCCGTGGCCCTTTCGTTGAGACTCGACGTTCTAGCGGTGTGCGCCGTGTTTGCGTTCGTTGGCGCGATCTTGCTGGGGGCATTCTGAGTTCGAGCGGCCAGCGACAACCAAGCAAAGCCGGTAACGGCGAAAGAATACAGACACCGGAGAGCAAAGCCTCTCCGGTGTTTTGTTTTTCATCCCGGCAATGAAATGACGCGCGTTACGCCGCCACGATGCTGGGCGCGGCGTGGACGTCGTAATTGAGGATCGGCGCCAGCCAGCGCTCGGCCTCCGCCACGCTCCAGCCTTTGCGGCGCGCGTAATCCTCGACCTGGTCGCGCTCGATCTTGCCGACGCCGAAATAGGCGCTCTGCGGGTGGCTGAAATAAAGCCCGCACACCGCCGCGCCCGGCCACATCGCGAAGCTTTCGGTGAGCTTGATGCCGATGCGCTCGGCGTCGAGCAGGCGGAACAACGTTCCCTTCTCGGTGTGGTCGGGCTGCGCCGGGTAACCCGGTGCCGGGCGGATGCCGCGATATTTTTCCGCGATCAGCTCTTCGCTCTTGAGATTTTCGTCCGGCGCGTAGCCCCAGAATTCCTTGCGCACGCGGCTGTGCAGCCGCTCGGCGAAGGCTTCGGCGAGACGGTCGGCCAGCGCCTTCACCAGGATGGCGGAGTAATCGTCGTTGGCGCGCTTGAAGCGCTCGGCGATCACGTCCTCGCCGATGCCGGCGGTGACGGCGAAGGCGCCGATGTAATCGTTCAGGCCGGCCGCGCGCGGCGCGATGAAATCCGAGAGCGCGACATTGGCGCGGCCCTCGCGCTTGGAGAGCTGCTGGCGCAACGTGTGCAGCGTCGCGCCATCCGGCTTGGCGCGCGCCTCGTCGGCATAGACGAGGACATCGTCGCCCTCGGCCAAAGCCGGCCAGAAGCCGAACACGGCATTGGCGGTGAACCAGCCCTCCGACATGATCTTGTCCAGCATCTCGACGGCGTCCTCGTAGAGCGGGCGCGCCGCTTCGCCGAATTTCGGATCGTCGAGGATGGCCGGGAACTTGCCGTTCAGTTCCCAGGTCTGGAAGAACGGCGTCCAGTCGATGAACTTGACCAGTTCGCCGATCGGATAATCGCTCAGCACCTTGGTGCCGAGGAAGCTCGGCTTCGGCGGCACATAGGCGCCCGACCAGTCGAGCTTGAGCGCATTGTTGCGCGCCGTGGCCAAAGGCAGCCGCGCCTTGTCCTCCTGCGCGCGCGCATGCGCGGCGGCGATGCGGGCATATTCGCCGCGCAGCTCGGCGACGTAGGGCGCGCGGCCCTCGCGCGACAGCAGCGATTGCGCCACGCCGACCGCGCGGCTGGCGTCGTTGACATAGACCGCCTGCCCGCGCCGGTAATTGGGGTGGATCTTCACCGCCGTGTGCACGCGGCTGGTGGTGGCGCCGCCGATCATCAGCGGCAATTCGAAGCCCTGCCGCTCCATCTCGGCCGCCACATGGCACATCTCGTCGAGCGAAGGCGTGATCAGGCCCGAGAGGCCGATGATGTCGGCCTTTTCGGCGCGGGCGGTTTCCAGAATCTTCGCCGCCGGCACCATGACGCCGAGGTCGATCACCTCGTAATTGTTGCACTGGAGCACGACGCCGACGATGTTCTTGCCGATGTCGTGCACGTCGCCCTTGACCGTCGCCATCACGATCTTGCCGTTCGAGTTGTTGTGCGCGCGGCCGTCCTTCTCCTGCTCCATGTAGGGCAGCAGGTGGGCGACCGCCTGCTTCATCACGCGCGCCGACTTCACCACCTGCGGCAGGAACATTTTGCCGGAGCCGAACAGGTCGCCGACGATGTTCATGCCGTCCATCAGCGGGCCTTCGATCACGTCGAGCGGGCGCTTGGCGCTTGCAGGCGCGCCTCCTCGACGTCGGCCTCGACGAAGTCGGTGATGCCGTGCACCAGCGCGTGCGCCAGCCGCTTCTCGACCGGCTGTTCGCGCCAGGCGAGATCGGCTTCCTTCGCCTCCTGGCCTTTGCCGTGGAATTTCTTGGCAATGTCGAGCAGCCGCTCGGAGGCGTCGGGACGGCGGTTGAGCACCACGTCCTCGCAGGCCTCGCGCAATTCCGGCTCGAGATCGTCATAGACCGCCATCTGCCCGGCATTGACGATGCCCATGTCCATGCCGGCCTTGATGGCGTGATAGAGGAACACCGAATGCATGGCCTCGCGCACGCGCTCGTTGCCGCGGAACGAGAACGACAGGTTCGACACGCCGCCGGAGACATGCACGTGCGGCAGGTTCGCCCTGATCCAGCGCGCCGCCTCGATGAAGGCGACGCCATAGCCGTTGTGCTCGTCCATGCCGGTGGCGACGGCGAAGATGTTGGGATCGAAGATGATGTCCTCGGGCGGGAAGCCGACCTGCTTGCGTGAGAATGTCGTAGGCGCGCTTGGCGATGGCGCATTTGCGCTCGAGCGTGTCGGCCTGGCCCTTTTCGTCGAAGGCCATCACCACCACCGCGGCGCCGTAGCGGCGCACGATCTTGGCGTGGTCGATGAAGGCCTGCTCGCCTTCCTTCATGGAGATCGAATTCACCACCGGCTTGCCTTGCAGGCATTTCAGCCCGGCCTCGATCACCGAGAATTTCGATGAGTCGACCATCACCGGCACGCGCGCGATGTCGGGCTCGGCGGCGATCAGATTGAGGAAGGTCACCATCGCGGCTTCCGAGTCGAGCAGGCCCTCGTCCATGTTGACGTCGATCACCTGCGCGCCGTTCTCGACCTGCTCGCGCGCGATCGACAGCGCGGTGGCGTAATCGCCGGCGGTGATCAGCTTGCGGAACTTGGCCGAGCCGGTGACGTTGGTGCGCTCGCCGACATTGACGAAGGGAATTTCCGGCGTGAGCGCGAAGGCCTCGAGGCCGGACAGGCGCAGCTGCCGCGGCACCTCGGGAATTTTGCGCGGGCGCCTTGCCGGCGACGGCCTTGGCGATGGCCGCGATGTGCTCGGGCGTGGTGCCGCAGCAGCCGCCGACAATATTGACGAGACCGGCGTCGGCGAATTCGCCGAGCAGCTCCGCCATGAACTCCGGGCTCTCGTCGTAATAACCGAACTCGTTGGGCAGGCCGGCATTCGGATAGGCGCAAACGAATGTGTCGGCGACGCGCGACCGATCTCGACGATGTGCGCGCGCATTTCCTGCGCGCCCGAGCGCGCAGTTGAAGCCGATGGTCACCGGCTGCGCGTGCCGCACCGAATTCCAGAACGCCGCCGGCGTCTGGCCGGACAGCAGGCGGCCGGAGCGGTCGGTGATGGTGCCGGAGATCATCACCGGCACGTCGAGGCCGGCCTCCTCGCAGACTTCGGCAATGGCGTAGATCGCCGCCTTGGCGTTGAGCGTGTCGAAGATGGTCTCGATCAGCAGCAGATCGGCGCCGCCGTCGAGCAGCCCGCGCACCTGCTCGCCATAGGCTTTGCGCAGCTGGTCGAAGGTGATGGCGCGGAAGCCGGGATTGGACACGTCCGGCGAGATCGAGGCGGTGCGATTGGTCGGGCCGAAGGCGCCGGCGACGTAGCGCCGCTTGCCGTCTTCCTTCTCGGCCGCGGCCGCCGCGTCGCGCGCCAGCGTGGCGCCCGCCGCGTTGAGCTCGTAGGCGATGCCCTCCATGCCGTAATCGGCCTGCGCGATGGAGGTGGAGGAGAAGGTGTTGGTCGAGACGATGTCGGCGCCGGCGCGGAAATAGGCCAGATGAATGTCGCGCACGGCGTCAGGACGGCTCAGATTGAGCAGATCGTTGTTGCCGCGCACCTCGCGGTTCCAGGCGTCGAAGCGCGCGCCGCGATAGCCCTCTTCGTCGAGCTTGAGCGCCTGGATCATGGTGCCCATGGCGCCGTCGAGCACCAGAATGCGCTCTCTGCAGCGCAGCCTCGAACGCCTTACGCACGCCCGCCATCACGCCGCCTCTTGCAGAACCGGGCGCAGGCCCAAAAGGTGGCAGATCGCGTAGACCAGGTCGGCGCGGTTCATGGTGTAGAAGTGGAAATCGGTGACGCCGCGGTCGACCAGATCGAGCACCTGCTCGGCGGCGACCGCCGCGGCGATCAGCTTGCGCGTGGCCGGATCGTTGTCGAGGCCGTTGAAGCGCTCCGCCAGCCAGCGCGGCACGCTCGCGCCGGTGCGCGCGGCGAAGTTCTTCGCCGCCTTGAAATTCTGCACCGGCAGGATGCCCGGCACGATCGGGATGTCGATGCCGCGCGCCCGCACGCGGTCGAGATAGCGGAAGTAGAGATCGTTCTCGAAGAAGAACTGGGTGATGGCGCGGCTCGCGCCGGCGTCGACCTTGGCCTTGAGCATGTCGATATCGGCGGCGATAGTCGGCGAATCCGGATGTTTCTCCGGATAGGCCGATACCGAAATCTCGAAATCGGCGATGCGTTTGAGGCCCGCGGTCAGCGCCGCGGCGTTCTCATAGCCGCCGGGATGCGGCGCGTATGTGGTGCCGGCGCCGCCGACCGGATCGCCGCGCAGCGCCACGATATGGCGCACGCCGGAGGCCCAGTAGTCGCGGGCAATGGCGTCGACCTCCTCGCGCGTCGCCGCGACGCAGGTCAGATGCGCCGCCGGCGTCAGCATGGTCTCGGCGAGGATGCGCTTGACGGTCGCGTGCGTGCGCTCGCGCGTCGATCCGCCGGCGCCGTAGGTCACCGAGACGAAATTCGGCGCCAGCGGCTTGAGCCGCTCGATCGACTCCCACAGGATCTTGTCCATCTCCTCGGTCGCCGGCGGGAAAAACTCGAAGGAGACCTGGATGCGCCGCATCTGGGAGAGTGAAAAGCGACTGGGCCGCATGTTCATCACGCCACCTCGCGCGACGCGGGCACGGCCATCAGCGCGCGGGTGTCGCGCGCCAGCCAGAGCGACACCGCGATCTTGCCGTCGGAGCCGGGCTCGGGCTTGAGCGACTTGTGCAGCACCGGCTCGAGGCCGGACGCGGTCATCCATTGCGTCACGGTTTCGGGCGCGAAGCCGAGGCGGCGATGCGCGAACTGCTCGCGCAGGAATTCCTGCTCGTGCGGCGCGAAGTCGACGACCAGCAGCCGCCCGCCCGGGCGCAGCACGCGCGCCGCTTCGCGGATGGCGCGCGCGCCGTCGTCGAGGAAGTGCAGCACCTGGTGCAGGATGACGACGTCGAAGGAGTCGTTGGCGAGCGGCAGGTCGTAGAGGTCGCCCTGGCGCACGCTGCAATTTTTCAGGCCGGCGCGCTCCAGCCGGTCGCGCGCCAAGCAGCAGCATGTCGAGCGAGAGATCGAGGCCGAGCCCGCGTTCGATCTCGCCGCCGAACAATTCGAGCATGCGGCCGGTGCCGGTGCCGAGATCGAGCAGCGAGCGGAACGGCTTGTCGGCGAGCGCGGCGCGGATGGCGTCTTCGACCGCGGCGTCGGTGACGTGCAGTTTGCGGATGCGGTCCCATTCGGCGGCGTGGGCGCGGAAGTAGGCTTGCGCGGCCGCGGCGCGCGCCTGCCGCACCGAGGCGAGCCGCGCCCGGTCGCGCGCGATGGTCTGGTCGGCGGGATCGAGCCGGTCGAGCAGCGCGCGGGCGACCGCCGCGCCGCCGCCCTGCTCGGACAGCCGGAAGAAGGCCCAGGTGCCCTCGCGGAAGCGCTCGACCAGGCCGGCTTCGGCCAGCAGCTTGAGATGGCGCGAGATGCGCGGCTGCGACTGGCGCAGAATGTCGGTGAGGTCGGAGACGGTCAGCTCGGCCTCGGCCAGCAGCGCCAGCACCCGCAGGCGCGTCTCCTCGCCGGCCGCCTTGAGCGCGGCATTGAGGGCATCGAAACCGAGGCGGCCTTCGGGGCTCATGCGACGATCTCATCAGGGCCTAATGGTTGGGACCATGGGCGGCGTTCCCATCACATAAGGATATCTTTATACGTTGAAACGGCTGCCCGCAAGCCCCCAAAGGTGGCGGTGCGCGGCTTTAATGCGGGCTGGTTTACGGGCTATGGAGGCTCACGCCGGAGGGCCCATGACAGCCACAGGATTTCGGCATCCGCGACGGCGAGAAGGCGGTCGAATTGCCCGCCAAGCCCGATGCCGGCCTCTATTTCATCGGCCGCATCCACACGCCCTGGAAGGAGCGCAAGGACTGCCCCAAGAACGCGCGGGAATCCGAGGCGGTCTGCACCATCGAGGTCGATCCGGCCTTCGCCGACGGCCTCAAGGACGTCGAGACCTGCAGCCACCTGGTGGTGCTCTATTGGATGGATAAGGCGCCGCGCAACCTGGTGCTGCAGGTGCCCGGGCATTACGGCGTCCAGCACGGCACGTTTGCCCTGCGCTCGCCCGCCCGCCCCAACCCGGTCGCCATGAGCGTGGTGAAGCTGCTGCGCGTCGAGGGCAACACGCTCTCCGTCGTCGGCCTCGACTGCCTCGACGGCACCCCGCTCATCGACATCAAGCCCTACTTCGCCTCCACCGACAGCGTGCCGGAGGCGGTGGTCGGCTGGCACAAGCGCAAAGACTGACGCGAGCGGTAACCGGGCGCTGCCGAACGCAACAAAGGCTCCCGCGGTTCCAAGCCGCTTGCACGCATTTTGTGCAGGAACCATTGAACCTCGCCAACACTTTTCCCTGACGAAAAGTGAATTCGCGAGGGTGTCATGTCCAAAGCCAGTGTTCGTTGCGCGCTCGCCGCGTTGATCGCGGGTGCCGCGCTGTCATGCGGGCCCGCGGGCGCGCAGCAATTGCCGATGTTCTTCATGCAGCCGCCGCAGATGCAAATGCAGCCCGCGCCGCAATACGCACCACAAGTGATTGTGCCCGAGGCTGCCGCGCCGTCGGACGAACAGGATGAAAATGCGCAATTGCCCGAGCGCTTGCAGCGGCAGGTCGTCGACTATCCGACGCGCGAGACGTCCGGCACCGTCATCGTCGATACGCCGCACACGTTCCTCTATTACGTGCTCGGCAACGGCAAGGCGATCCGCTACGGCATCGGCGTCGGCCGCGAGGGCTACACCTGGTCGGGCGTGAAATCGATCATCCGCAAGACCGAGTGGCCGGACTGGTATCCGCCGGCGGATATGGTCAAGCGCCAGCCTTATCTGCCGCGCATGGTCGCCGGCGGCCCCGGCAATCCGCTCGGCGCGCGCGCCATGTATATCGGCGGCACCGAGTATCGCATCCACGGCACCAACGATCCGACCTCGATCGGCAAGCACATGTCGAGCGGCTGCATCCGCATGACCAATGACAACGCCATCGATCTGTTCAACCGCGTGAACGTCGGCACCAAGGTGATCGTGCTGCCGATGACCGGCGCGCCCGCGCGCGACGAAGCGCAGGCGCAAGGCGGTCAGATGCCGGCCTGGCAGGCGCGCGCGCAGGCCGCGATCGCGGCGAGCAGGCCCGCCCATACGAGCTGGAACGCCAGCCGGCCCGCCGGCCTCTACTAGATTTCGTCAGATCCTCCCCCAAACTTGCCCGGCCATCGCGCCGGGCAATTTTTTGCCCGCTCAGAAGGTGCCGGCCAATTCCGGAATTTCGCGCAGCGGTGCGCCGATGGCCCGCATGAGCGGCAGCGGATCGGGCTTAAGCCCCGCGCGCGGCGGATCCTCCAGATAGGCGCCGAGATAACGCGCGCGCGCGACCATCGCCGTGCCGAAAGCGAGCGCGCGGCGCTCGTAAGCCGCCAACGCCACGTCGATATCGCCGGGCGTGGCGAGCAGCGCGTCGGTCAGCCACGCCGCGTTCAACGCCGCCTTGCTGACGCCGGCCCCGACATGCGGCCGTGCGACGAAAGCGGCATCGCCCAGCAGCGCCACGCGGCCGGCAACGACGCGCGGCGACTCCAGATCGAAGATCGGCTGCAGGAACGGCGCGGACGTCGCCTCCGTCACGGCGATGTATTGCGGCGGCAGGATCGCGCGCGCCTCCGCGCGGAACGCCGCGATCACCTCGGGGCGGATCAGCGGCGGCGGAATGCCGGCGTCGTAGCGGCGGCCGGCCGCATCGGTCACGAGATCCGGCAGCGCGCGCGCATGCAGCGGGTGGTACCACATCCAATTCAAGCGCCGCCGTCCGGGACTGGCATCGTCGTCCGGGCCGGGCTGCCAATAAGACAGCAGCATTTCGCGCGGCGTCAGGAAGAAGCCGTAGGCGTCGAGCAGATCGGCGCGCGCGATGTCGGGCAGCGCCGGCTCGTCGAGCACGCCGCGCCACGCGATGTAGCCGGCGTAACTTGGGCTCGGCCCGCCGAACACGCGCGCACGCACGGTCGAATTGATGCCGTCGGCGCCGATCAGCAGATCGCCCTGCACGCGCGCGCCGCCGCTAAAGATCGCCGTAACGCTGTTGGCGTCTTGTACGACGTCCTCGAGCTGCATACCGGCTTGATAGTGGGCGTCCGGAAAATGCCGCCGCAGCGCGCGGTAGAACAGCGCCCACGACGTGAGAATCTTCTCGAACGGCAGCCGCGCGATCACGGCGCCGGCGCGGTTGAGGCAAATGCGCGAGGCGACGGCGACGCCGATCGACTCGTCCACCGGGATGCCGAGCCGGCGCATGATCTCGAATTGCTCGACATGCGTGCCGATGCCGGCGCCGCGGCTGGCGAGATCGCCAGTGCTGCGCTCGAACACCGTCACGTCCCAACCGGCCTGCCGCAGGAGGAGGCCCGCAAACAACCCGCCAAGCGAGCCGCCGATGACCAGTGCGCGACCCATCGCAGGCAGCCTAGCCATCGCCATCGCGCCGGGCAATTTTTTGCTATACCTCGCGGCCGTAAAACCGGGAGCGGGTTCATGCGTATTGCAGCGATGGCGGCGGGCGCGGTCGGCGGCTATTTCGGCGCGCGCATGGCGGATGCCGGCCATGACGTGTTCTTCATCGCGCGCGGCGCCCACCTCGAGGCCATCAAGAAGAACGGCCTGAAGATCGAAAGCGTGCACGGCGACCTGCATTTGCCCAAGCCGAACGTGACCGACGATCCGGCCAAGGTGGGGCCGGTCGACATCGTGCTGTTCGCGGTGAAGCTGTGGGACACCGAGCAGGCGGCGGAAGCGGCACGCCCGCTGATGGGGCCCGACAGCCGTCTCATCACCTTCCAGAACGGCGTCGACAGCCTCGATCGCATTTCGGCCGTCCTCGGCGCGGACCGCACGGTCGGCGGCGCCACCTACATCGCCACCACCATCGCCGCGCCCGGCGTCATCAAGCACACCAGCCAGTTCGCCAGAATGGTGGTCGGCCGGCCCGACAAGAAGCCGGACGCCAAGCTGCAGGCCTTCGTCGATGCCGCCAAGGCGGCCAAGCTCGACATCACCCTCTCCTCCGACATCGAGCGCGAGCTGTGGCAGAAATTCATCTTCCTCACCGCGATGGCTGGCTCGACCGCCAGCTTGCGCTCGCCCATCGGGCCGATCCGCGCCGATCCCGAATTGCGCGCCTTCTTCCGCGCGCTGATGGAGGAGGCCTTCGCGGTCGGCAAGGCCAAGGGTGTCGCGCTCGATCACGCCTATATCGAGGAGCGCATGGCCTTCGTCATGAATATCGAGCCCGGCATGAAGGCTTCGATGGCGCACGATCTCGAGCGCGGTAACCGGCTGGAGCTCGACTGGCTGGCCGGCAAAGTGCGCGCGCTCGGCCGGCAATACGGCATCGCGACGCCGGCGAGCGACACGGTCTACACCGTGCTCAAGCTCAGCCGCATGGGAAACTTGAGCAAGCCGCACTAAGAATCCCGCCGGCGCGAGGGCCGGCGGGACTTACAGCGCGATTTGCATCGACGGTAGATCGCTGCCGCTTATTTCTCTTTCTCGACGCCTTCAGCCGGCGAAGCCGGGCTGGCGTTCTTCTTCGCGCTTTCGTTCATGTTCTTGCGCGGCGAGGGTCTGGTGCCGGGTTCGGTCATGCCGGCGCCGGTGGTGGCGCGTCCCTGCATGGCAGTGCCGCGTGACGGAATGCCCTTGATGTTGTCACCTGAGCTCGACGGATCGGTCGGCGCCGGCGCGTTCGCGTGGACGTCCGGGCCGGACGAATTGTCGGGTGACGGCGCGCTCTGCGCGAAGGCGAAGCTGGTGGCCGCGGTCAGCAGCGTTGTCGCAAGAATTAAGCTCCGGAACTTCATGGTTTGCACCTCTCGTTGGATCGGAGAGGAGGGAACGCCCTCACGCACCGCCGTTCCAAATTGTTCCGTTTCAAATCGCCGTGACGCAGTGTCGCGCGCGCAGAAGAGCCCCAGCGGCGAGGCCGGGGCTCCCCCGCGCAAAACGGCTGGAAAGGGGCAAACCAAACCAGCCGCCCCGGCAGTTGGGCGATGGCTAAATCAGCTGGCTTAGATAGCCGTAGGCAAACAGCGCGCCGAGCAGCACGACGAAGACCGTGGCCACGCGCTGGCCGACTGCGTCGGCGAAATCGTCGCGGATCTCGTCCATGACAGGCCCCTGCTAAAAATTGGCCGCACTAAAACGAGCGCGGCCAATAAAGGCTTGGTCATAACCACCCGCTCCAGAGGGGAAAGAGTGGCATTGCCAGTGTGGCCGAAACGACGGCCAGCGGCTTTTGTCGCAATCATTGATTCAAATTAATGAACCAGATTAGGCTGCGTGATGGATAAGCTTATGACCACGCCGCGTAACGCGTTGAACCGGCAGCATCCCTTCGTCGCGCGGCTGTTGAGCCACGTCGACTTGAATCAGGCCGATCTCGACGCCTTGGATACCATCGTCGACGGCGAGTTCACCATCCGCCGCCGCCACGACCTCATCATCGACGGCTACGAATATCGCAAGCTGTCCTTCGTGAAGGACGGCTATGCCGTCCGCTACAAGCTGCTGCGCAACGGCAAGCGGCAGATTCTCAACGTGGTGCTGCCCGGCGATATCATCGGCCTGCCCGGCAGTTTCTACGAGCGGGCGACCTATTCGGTCATGGCGATCAGCGAACTGCGCATGCACGTGTGCTCGCTCGATGCCTATGTTCAGCTTGTGCTACCGCCGCCCGCAATTCGGCCTGGCGTTGGCCTGGATGGCGGTGCAGGAGGCTGCCACTTACGCCGAGCACGTCATCGACGTCGGCCGCCGCACGCCGATCGAGCGGCTGTCGCATTTCCTGCTCGAGCTGCACGCGCGCCTCTTGGCGGTCGGCCGCGCCGAGGCCGCGCGCTTTACCTTGCCGTTCTCGCAGGAGGTGATGGCCGACGTGCTGGGGCTGTCCGTGCCGCATCTCAACCGCATGATGCAGCGCCTGCGCGCCGAGAAGCTGATCGCCAACCGCGAGCACACGGTTGAGTTCATCGACGCCAGCGCGATGCAGGCGCTCGCCCACTACCAGCCGCAGGCGCTCGCCCCGATCCCGCAGCCGGAGCGCGCGTGAGCGTGCATCTAGACAGTTGACGTCGTCGTCCGCGCCAGCCGAAAGCCCGCGAGACCTGCGAGCGCAAGCGCCATCATTGCGGCGGCAAATAGTGCCGGTGCCGCCGGGCTGCCGGTAAGATCGCGCGCCAAGCCAGCAGCGCCGGGAAGCAAGGCCATGCCGGCGTAATACCAGGTGAAATAGACGCCCATGCCGGTGGCGCGGCTTTGCGCCCGCAGCGCCTGCGCCGGCAGCGCCATGATCAACCCGGCAGGTGCGCCGATCACGATGGCCACGACCGCAAACGCATAGATCGGCTGTTCAGTGAACGGCAACGCGGCCGACGCCAGGCCCGCGAGTGCGAGACCGCCGACCAGAAATAGATTCGGCCGGCGGAACCGCTCGGCGAGATAGCCGGTCAGCGGCACCAAAGGGATAAGCGTCCAGCCCAGAAAACTGACGATACTGCTTGCTTGCGCGGGCGGAACGCCGTGCGCCGTGAACAGGCTCGGCAGAAAACTGATCAGCACGATGTAACCGACGTTATATGTCATCCAGACAAAGCCGGCGCACGAGACGGCAAACCACTCGCTCGACGTGAGGTTGAGGTGAAAAGCCGGCACCGCCTGCGCGCCGACCGCGGGCGGATCGCGATAGACCGCCGCGACCATCAGCACGCTTGCCAGCGACAGCAGCGCGCCCAGGTTCATCACCGCGCCCCACGACATGGCCGCAGCCAACGGCGTGAACAGCAGCAGGCCGAGCGCCAGCCCGAGCGGCCAGCTCGCAATCAGAATGGCCATGGCCGTGACGATCTCGCGTCCGGCAAACCAGTCCGCGACCATTTTGGTGATCAGCACGTTGATCAGCACGGCGCCCGCCCCGCTGATCAGCCGGCCCGCCGCGACGACGGGAAAAGACGAGCCGGCCGCCATCAGCGCGCCGCCCGCCGCCATCAGCAGCAATCCGGCCAGCACCACGTGTTTGGCGCCGAAACGCTGGCCGAGCACGCCGCCCGGCAAAGCGATGAAAATCCCGGCAACATGTAAAGCCCGATCAGCGTGCCAAGCTGGGCGAAATTGATGCCGAATGCATCGGCCAGAAACGGCGCGGTCGAGGCGACAGTCTGAAACTGGCAGCCCATGACCGTGCGCGCGATGAACAACACGCCCAGCATCAACCAGCGACTGTCGGCATTTCCTTGCACGCGCCCACCTTGTTGTTACGGCGCGTTATAGCATCCCGCTGGCGCCCTGCCCGCGCCTCCCGTAAGGTTCCGCTGCGCGGCGAATCGAGCGAGGTGACGGGAATGCTCGATACGGTCCTCTACTGGGTGACGGCGCCGATCCGCTGGTTCGGCCGCTCGCGCGCCTTCCGCCTGGGCCTTGCCGGCGTGGTCGTGCTCGGCGCTTCGTTTTACGCAACGCTGTGGGCGCTCGACCGCTTCATGCCGGCAGCGGTGTCAGTAGCGCCCGCACTGGCAAAGCTGCCGGCACTGCCACCGCTGCCGCCAGTGACGCGCGCGTCTTATGTGATCGCGCCGGTCGCCGTCGCGCTCACCGCCATCCGCGCCAGCCTGGACGCCGCGGCGCCCCGCCAGCTCATCGGCCAGAACAGCAACCCGGTGAGCAGCCTGCTGTCGAAGGCCGACATCGGCATCACCGTCGCGCGCGGATCGCTCAGCGTGAACGGTGCGCCCAACGATCTTGCCTTCGGCGCGCCCCTCAACGGCGCGCTCAAGATCACCGGCCAGATCGCGGGCGCGGCCGGCAACATCACCGGCTCGCTCACCAGTTTCATCGACAACGGCCTCGGCAAGAACATCGGCAGCCTCACCAGCAAGGTGCTCGACCAGCGCGCCGACGTGCGCGGCCAAGTCACCATCCATTCAAAGCCCGCCATCACCTCCGATTGGCGCCTGGAGCCGAACCTCACCGCCCAGCTTGCGCTCGGCGACAGCGCCGTAAGCCTGGCCGGGATCAAGATCAACATGGCGAACGAGGCGCGCCCGCTGATCGACAAGATGGTCAACGAGCAGGTGGCCGAGCTGGAAAGGCAGCTGCGCCACGATCCCTTCGTCGAGCGCACCGCGCGCGCGCAATGGGCCAAGATGTGCCGCGCCATCCCGCTCGGCGGCGGCCAGACCGGCCTGCCGCAGCTCTGGCTGGAAATGCGCCCGATCCGCGCCGCCGCCGCGCAGCCGCGCATCGGCGCCCGCGACGTGACGCTCACCGTCGGCGTGCAGGCGGAGACGCGCATCACGCCGACCGAGACCAAGCCGAATTGTCCGTTCCCGGCCAAGCTCGAGCTGGTGCCGCCGATGGAGGACGGCAAGCTCGCGGTTGGGCTGCCGATCGACGTGCCGTTCAGCGAGCTCAACACGCTGCTCGAGGCGCAGCTCAAGGGCCGCCGCTATCCGGAGGACGGCAAGGCGCCGATGGATATCGAAGTGCTCAAGGCCAATGTCGGCGCCGCCGGCGACCGGCTGCTGATCGCGCTCGACGTCAAGGCGCGCGAGAAGAAGAGCTGGTTCGGCCTCGGCGCGACCGCCACCGTGCAGATCTGGGGCAAGCCGGTGCTCGACGCGCAGAACCAGATCCTGCGCCTCACCGACGTTTCGCTGGCGGTGGAATCGGAAGCGGCCTTCGGCCTGCTGGGCGCGGCCGCCCGTGCCGCCATGCCTTATCTGCAAAAGGCGCTGGCCGAGAAGGCCGTGGTCGATTTGAAGCCGTTCGCCGCCGACGCCAAGAAGAAGATCACCGCCGCGCTCGCCGACTTCCAGCAGAACAGCGACGGCGTGCAGGTGGACGCCAGCGTGCAGGACGTGCGCTTGAGCGGCATCGCCTTCGACTCGAAAACCCTGCGGGTGATCGCGGAAGCCGACGGCAGCGCGCGCGCCTCCGTCACGCAATTGCCGAAGATGTAACGGCTTTTCGGCCTCGCCCGCTTGTCCCCCGCGCCGACCGGGGCCGCATTGACACCCCTGCCCCCGTGCCTACATTAATCCCTGTTCCGAGGGGTGCCCGCAGTGCGCAAGTTGGGCTGAGAAAAACCCTTTGAACCTGATCCGGGTCATGCCGGCGAAGGGACAGGACAAGCCGATGCAATCGAAGTACTCGGCGCAGTCGTTTCAGCGGGCGGAGCCGATCCAGCCGTCGCATCATGCCGAGCAACCGGCGCCTGCGCCGCCCGCGTCGCAGACGATCGCGCGGCTGGTCGGGCCGGTGCTGGTCATGATCGGCGTCGGCATGCTGGCGAACGGCCCCACCTACCGCGTGATGGCCGGGCAGTTCCTGGCCACCCTGCCCCTCATCTATTTCTCCGGCATCCTGATGCTGGTCTCCGGCCTCGCCATCCTCAACGCGCACCCGCAATGGACGTCCGACTGGCGCAGCGTGGTGACGGCGGTCGGCTGGATCCTGACCTGCGTCGGCGCCTTCCGCATCATCGCGCCGCAGTTCGCAAACTTCATCGCCACCGCGGTCGTCGCCAATGGCGGGTTCTTCACCGGCACCGGCATCGTCTTGCTGGCGCTCGGCGGCTTCATCAGCTTCAAAGGCTATGTGGTGTGAGCGTGCTATTCCTTTTTAATCCTCGGGGGAGAATGACTATGGAGCGCTCGCGGTTTATCGCGAAACTGATCGGACCGATCTGCATCGCCGGCGGCGCCGGCATGCTGTTCAACACGGCGGTGTTCAAGGCGATGTTCGAACGCGGACTGCACGACCATCTGCTGATCTATGTCGCCGGCCTGCTCGCGCTCACCAGCGGGCTCGCCATCCTGGCGCTGCACAACAAGTGGGAGTGCAACTGGACGGTGATCATCACGCTGTTCGGCTGGCTCGCCACGATCGGCGGCATCGTGCGCATGGTCGCGCCGCAATTCATCGAACGGATCGGCGAGCGCATCATCGCGCACCCGAATTTCTTCGTCATCGACGGCTGGATCGCCGTGCTGCTCGGCGTGCTGCTGAGCTACTTCGCCTATTTCGACCCGCCGAACTTGTCGCCCGCTCGCGCTGCGCGCGGGTCCCCGCGTCGCAGGAGATAAACAATGAACATCCACGATCCCAAGGTCACGGTTCCCAAGGTCACCACCGGCGCGCTGCCCGCCTCGCGCAAGGTTTACTGCGCGCCCGAGGCCGCGCCCGACCTCAAGGTGCCGGTCCGCGAGATCGTGTTGGATGCCTCCTCCGGCGAGCCACCGCTGCCGGTCTACGACACGACCGGGCCCTACAGCGATCCGGGCTACACGGTGGACGTCGAGAAGGGCCTGCCGCGCGCGCGCACGCGCTGGGTGCAGGAGCGCGGCGGCGTCGAGCAATACGAGGGCCGGCCGATCAAGCCGGTCGACAACGGCAATGTCACCGGCAAGCATCTGGCGCGCGATTTTCCCAACACGCCGAAGCCCTATCGCGCGCTCGACGGCAAGCCCCTCACCCAGCTCGAATGGGCGCGCGCGGGCATCATCACAAAAGAGATGATCTACGTCGCCGAGCGCGAGAACCTCGGCCGCAAGAAGATGCTCGACCGCGCGCAGGCCGCGCTGGCCGACGGCGAGAGCTTCGGCGCCGCCATGCCGCCCTTCATCACGCCGGAATTCGTGCGCTACGAAGTGGCGCGCGGCCGCGCCATCATCCCGGCCAACATCAACCACGCCGAACTGGAGCCGATGATCATCGGCCGCAACTTCCTCACCAAGATCAACGCCAATATCGGCAACTCCGCCGTCACCTCCTCGGTCGAGGAGGAAGTGGAGAAGATGGTGTGGGCGATCCGCTGGGGCGCCGACACGGTGATGGACCTGTCCACCGGCCGCAACATCCACAACACGCGCGAATGGATCATCCGCAACGCGCCGATCCCGATCGGCACCGTTCCCATTTATCAGGCGCTGGAGAAGGTCAACGGCGATCCCGTCAAGCTCGACTGGGAGGTCTACAAGGACACGCTGCTCGAGCAATGCGAGCAGGGCGTCGACTATTTCACCATCCACGCCGGCGTGCGGCTCGGCTACATCCACCTCACCGCCAACCGCGTCACCGGCATCGTCTCGCGCGGCGGCTCGATCATGGCGAAGTGGTGCCTGTCGCGGCACAAGGAATCGTTCCTGTACGAGCGCTTCGACGAGATCTGCGACATCATGCGCAAATACGACGTGTCGTTCTCGCTCGGCGACGGCCTGCGGCCCGGCTCGATCGCCGACGCCAACGACCGCGCGCAATTCGCCGAGCTGGAGACGCTGGGCGAACTCACGCAGGTGGCCTGGAAGAAAGGCTGCCAGGTGATGATCGAAGGCCCCGGCCACGTGCCGATGCACAAGATCAAGATCAACATGGACAAGCAGCTCAAGGAATGCGGCGAGGCGCCGTTCTACACGCTCGGGCCGCTGACCACCGACATCGCGCCCGGCTACGACCACATCACGTCGGCCATCGGCGCCGCCATGATCGGCTGGTTCGGCTGCGCCATGCTCTGCTACGTGACGCCGAAGGAGCATCTCGGCCTGCCCGACCGCGACGACGTCAAGGAAGGCGTGATCGCCTACAAGATCGCCGCGCACGCGGCCGACCTGGCCAAGGGCCACCCGGCGGCGCAACTGCGCGACGACGCGCTGTCACGCGCGCGCTTCGACTTCCGCTGGCAGGACCAGTTCAACCTGGGCCTCGATCCGGACACCGCGCAGGCCTATCACGACGAGACGCTGCCCAAGGAAGCGCACAAGGTGGCGCATTTCTGCTCCATGTGCGGGCCGAAGTTCTGCTCGATGAAGATCACGCAGGACGTGCGCGACTATGCGGCGACGCTGAACGACCCGAATTCGCTCGGCACGCTGACGCAAAAGGGCGTCATCGAAGACGGCATGGCGCAGATGTCGGAGAAATTTAAGGCGATGGGCGAGCAGGTGTATGTCGATGCGGAGAAGGTGAAGGAGAGTAATAAGGCGCTTTAGGCCGAGGACAAGAACATGAGCAACGGCAGCACGCTATCGCTTCCTCGAACTGGAAGACCGCATCGCCATCACGCGCGACAATATCCGGCAACTGATCGAGCAGGCGGCGGGCTCCTCCGGCGCCGAGGACGAAGAGCGCAACGCCGACCGGCTGGCGCAGCAAAATGAAGAGCTGGAGCGGCTGATCAAGCAGCGCGATGCGTTGTTGAAGCAGAGGAAGTAGCGGGGCCGTCTCGGCGAGCTCACCAACTCCGCGCTATCGCGTGCAAAATAAAGTGCGTAACCCTTTCCAGATATGCGCCGAGCAGAATATTTGTAATTGCTAACCCGCCGGTTAGGTAGAGCACCCACATTGTCGTACGAAACAAATTTTGCTCAAAGGTCGATCGCGTTTGGAGATCTACGCCCCACCTTAGCGAGCGCCACCTTTTCTTTTTCGGACGCTGATGCGGCGACAGCGCCGGATGTCGCATTGTTGCTGCTTAAAATGTATCCTCGTTGTCTCGATCATCCAACGGTAGATTAGCTGCCACGCTTGTATACCACCCTACGAACTCGTCCGGCCTCATGCGCGAGGAGCGCGGAGCGCGTCTCGAACGCATGGGCCGACCGCATCCTTCGAGACGCATCGCTTCGCGATGCTCCTCAGGATGAGGCGGATTTAGTCTGGATCCCCGCTCCCCGCCTTCGCGGGGACAGGCTTCGCGTGATGGACGCGCTTAGAGCGCGTTCACTTCACCGTCACCGCCAACCCGTTGAGGTCCGCGCTGACGATGGCGCCGACCGACTTGCCGGTCAGCGTGAGCACCGCGCCGTGCTGGTTGGTGAGCACGATCGCCTGCGCGCCGCGGCCGACCGCCGCGCCGACATTGCCCGCGGCATAGACGCCGGCGACATCGGACGCGCGGTGGATGTTGCTCACCGTGCCGTGGAAGCGCGTCTCGGAGGCGCCGAAGGTGAAGCCATACGAGATGCCGCCGATGCCGAGCCGGTAGCTGCGGCCGTGGAAGTTGAGCGTGCCTGAGCCGCCCGAGCCGCCGACGACGAAGCCGGCCTTGATCACCTGAAGCTGATGCTGCCGCTGTCGGCGAAGGCGGTGGAGGACAGAGCGACGCCGGCGAGCGCCAGCGACGGCGACGAGGGCTGCACGAAATCCGGATGACAAGCGCATGGGTAGCCTCCCTTGAGATGGTGAACGGTGGTGAACGCGCGCCCCGCTATTTCTTCTTCGCCGCCTTCTTCTTTTTCTCCACCGGCGGCGCGGCGGCGGCGGCGGCCGCTTCCTCGGCGTCGCGCGCCAGCCGCAGCGCGCGCAGCTTGGCGGTCTTGGCGCGGGCGGCCACGGCCGCGTTCTCGTAGTCCATCATCGCCCGCTTGCCGTCCTCGGCCTGCCGCGCCTTGCGGAATTCCTTGTTGGCCGCGGTGGTCTTCGGATTGTCCGCCAAGTTCGCTCTCCTTGTTGAAAACGCGCCGGGCCGCCCCGGCACTGAAACCCTGCCCCCTATATGGGGGCGAAAACGCTATTTGCCCGCCGCCTTGCGCAGCGCCGCATTGACGCGGTCCTGCCAGCCGGGGCCGTCAGCCTGGAAAAAGTCGAGCACGTCGCGGTCGATGCGCAGCGACACCTGCTCCTTGGCGCCGGGCACCGACTGCGCCTGCGCCGGCAGGTCGGCCGGCCTGGTGGTCGCCGCCTTGAAGGCCTTTTCGGCCAAAGAGCGCGAATCGATGGTGGGTCCCCGTGCCATGCGGCCTTTTATACGGTTTTGCCGGGCCGTAACAGCCGCAGGGCGGGAACCCGGCGCCGCAAGCCCCGTTATGGATGGGGCTTTAAGGATGGGGCTATGGCGAGCCTGGAGGAAGCAGACCGTGAAGCCGCGCTGTACGCGCTCGCCGCCCGGCTGCAGTTCAAGGTCCAACGGGACGGCGGGCGCTTCACGCTGACGCGCACGGCGGACGTGTCGCGGCCGGTGCACGAGAAGAACCTCACGTTGACCGAAGCCGAGAAGCTGCTGGAGACCTGGAAGCTGCGCGGCCCGCACGGCGGCTGACGCCTTTCGCCTGGCCGCAGCCGCCCGCTATGCTGGTCCTCCATTCCAGAGGGGACAGCACACATGCCCGGGCTCCTGCAAAACCACATCGCGGCCATCACCGGCGCCGGCTCCGGCATCGGCCGCGCCATCGCGGCAGGCTTTGCCCGCGAGGGCGCACAGGTCGCCGCGCTCGATATCAACGGTCAGGCTGCGGCCGAGACCGCCAAGCAGATCGCCGGCGCCGGCGGCAAGGCGGTGAGCCTGCACGCTCGACGTCACCGACCGCGCCGCCTGCCGGGCCGCGGCGCAAGAGGTCGCCAAGCAGCTCGGCCAGGTCTCGATCCTGGTCAACGATGCCGGCATCACGCGGCGCAACGCCTTCACCGCCGATCCCGACGCGGTGGCCAAAGACTGGCAGGACATCCTCGGCGTCAATCTCACCGGCATGTTCAACGTGACGCAGGCGTTCCTCGCGCCCCTGCGCGCCGCCAAAGGCCGCGTCATCAACATCGCGTCGATCCAGGCCTTCATGCACCTGCGCACGCCGACCTCGCCCGCCTACACCACCTCCAAGCACGGCGTGCTCGGCTTCACGCGCGCGCTCGCCGCCGAGCTCGGCAAGGACGGCGTGCGCGTCAACGCCATCGGCCCCGGCTTCATCGAGACGCCCCTGAACGAGAAGGTGCGCGCCAGCAATCCGGACCTGGTGAAGACTTTTCTCGACCACACGCCGCTCGGCCGCGCCGGCAAGCCGGAGGACATCGTCGGTCCCGCGATCTTCCTGGCGTCCGATTTGTCGGCCTATGTCACCGGATCGGTGGTCATGGCGGATGGCGGCTACCGGACGATCTGAGCCGGGCGAATTGGGTAGCATCGGCCATGGCCGCCGCCGACCCGCGCTACTCAAAGCGTCTCGCCATCGTCGTGCCCTATCGCGACCGCGCCCAGCACTTGGCGCAGTTCGTGCCGCACATGATCATGTATTTCGAGCGCGACAAGCTCGACCGGCAGATCGACGTCACTATCAATATCATCGAGCAGACGCCGGGCGCGCCGTTCTCGCGCGGGCGCCTCGGCAATGCCGGCTTCCTGCTGACGCGCGACAGTTCGGACTACATCTGCATCCACGACGTCGATTATCTGCCGATGTGGGCCGACTATTCCTGGGGTGCCAAGCCGGCGCGGCTGATCTGGCACGGGCTTACGCTTAACGAGGACCGCTTCACCTTCTTCGGCGCCGTTTCGCTGATGGACAACGCCGTGTTCGCCAAGGTCAACGGCTTCCCGAACTGCTACTGGGGTTGGGGCCCCGAGGACCGCGAGCTCGGCTTCCGCTGCCGCACCGCCGGCTATGAGATCGAGCGGCGCGACGGCACCTACATCCCGCTCAAGCATCCGCACGCCGGCTTCGTCAGCGAGGGGGTGTGGACCGAGGAGGCGCGGCGCACCAACGACCTCTACAAGAAGCGCCAGCCCGATCTCGCCGCCCGTGCGGCCGACGAGGGCGTCAACTCGCTGAAGTTTGAGCTGGTGGAGAAGAAGCCGCTGCCGTTTGGCAACGGCCAGACGCTGCCGAACGTGTGGCGCTACGTCGTCGAGCTCGGCAAGCCGGACGCCTAGCGCTTGAACAGCCCCATGAGGCTCGCCTTGGCCAGCGCCTTGAAATGCAGCTGGAAGCCGATCACCGCCGCCGAGGTGTCGGCCTTCACGTCGAGCATCTCGGAGACTGCGAACACCGTGAACAGATAGCGGTGCGGGTGGTCGCCCTCGGGCGGACACGGGCCGCCATAGCCGGGCACGCCGAAATCCGTGCGCGTCTGCAGCGCGCCCGCCGGCAGCTTGCCGCCGGGATTGCCGGCGCCCGCGGGCAACTCGCTCACATTCGCCGGAATGTTCACCACCAGCCAGTGCCAGAAGCCCGAGCCGGTCGGCGCGTCGGGATCGTGGCAATGCACCGCGAAGCTCTTGGTGCCGGCGGGCGCGCCCGACCAGGCGATGTGCGGCGACTTGTTGCCGCCGGCGCAGCCGAAGCCGTAGTCGGCCGACAGGATGAAATCCTTGCCGAGATAGTCGCCGTCCTTGAAGCTGGTGCTGGTGACCGAGAACGCCATGGCCGTCTCCCATTGACGCGTTACCCACCGCGCAAAGCCTAGTCCTCTGCAGCGCAATGGCAAGGCAGCCAGGCGCGGCGTAAGCTGCGCAAGACATGGGCGCCTTCAACAGCTTCGATCTTGCCGTCATCGGCATCCTGCTGGTCGCCGTCGTGATGGGCTTTCAGTCCGGGCTGCTGCGCGCGCTCGCCACCATCCTCGGCTATGTCTGCGGTGCGGCGTTCGCCGTCGCCGCCACGCCGACTGTCGCGCGCATCCTGACCGAACAACTGCACGTGAAGCCCATGGCCGAGGGCATCGTGTTCGCCGGCGTTTTCCTCGCGGCCGGCATCCTGGTCGCAGCAGCGATGCGCATGCTGGTCGGCGAACTCGCGGGCAAGCACATCGGCGTCTTCGACCGCATGGCCGGCGCCATGCTCGGCGCCGTGCGCATCATATTGCTGGCGGTCGTGCTGGTGCTGATCTTCGACCGCATTATCCCGCCCGGGCGCGAGCCCGCCTTCCTGGCCGGCTCGCAGCTGCGGCCGATCCTGTCGGCCGCCGCGGCGCAGGGCCTGCAATCGCTGCCGCCCGACGTCGTGGACTACATCGACCGCCTCAAGCGCGAGCACGGCATCTGAGGATTAGACCAACTCCCGGCGTTCGCTGCGGACGCGGGCGCCTGCCGCGATCGTGGGCGGCGCACTGTTGAGCTGTTCGATGGCGAAGCCAGCGGCGGCCCGGTAGCCCGCCATGAACTCGGCGCGTTCCTGCGGCGGAATGACATCGTCGATATTGTCGAACGTGCCGCCGCAGCGTTCGTCGACCAGGTTGAGCAGACCGAACGGGCCGGCGCCGCGATTGCGCAGGATCAGCTTCGAGATCGGCGCGCAAAGCTTGTCGTCGTAGGCCGCAAACGCCTGCTGCGTAACGCCGTGCTCCACCATCGCCGCGCCAAGCAGACGCGCATCGACAATGGCCTGGCTGCCGCCGTTGGAGCCGGTCGGGTACATGGCATGCGCGGCATCGCCGAGCAGAATCACCGGCCCATCGCGCCACGTCGGCACGGGATCGCGGTCGATCATCGGGTTTTCGAAGACGCTATCCGCTTGTCTGATCAAGGCCGGCACATCGAGCCAATCCCAAACCCAGTTGTCGAAATAGTGGATGAATTCGTCCGTGTTGACCTGCCTGAACCAGCCGCTCTGCTTCCAGCCCTCGCTGTTGTCCAACGTGACCTCGGCGATCCAGTTGATGACCGACAGACCCGTCCGCGGATCCGGACGCGAGATGGGATAAAAGACCATGCGCTGGCGGTGGGTGCCGAGACCGACAAACGATGCGCCGGTCCGTATCGGCTTTCCCCACGTCGTGCCGCGCCACATGACGGCGCCACCCCAGTGGATCGGCGGCTGAGTGGGATGCATCTGCGCCCTGACCGCGGAATGGATGCCATCGGCTCCGATCAGCAGCGCGCCGTTTACTTCCGACCTCGAACCATCGGCGCGTTCGACGAATGCCGTGACGCCGCCGTCGCTGTTCTTCCGGTAGCCGGTCACGCGGCTGCCGAGCCTGACCGCGTCCGGCCCGATCCGCTCCAACACCTTCTGATGCAGGAGGACGTGGAAGTGGCCGCGGTGAACCGCGTACTGCGGCCAGTTGTAGCCAGCCAGCAATCCTCGCGGCTCCGAATAGACGTCGTTGCCATTAAGCCCGACCAGCGCCCACTCCTTCGCCGGCAGTCCGACCCGGTCGAGATCGTCTTGCGTGATACCGAGATCGTAGAGTTCGCGCACCGCATTGGGTTGCAGATTGATGCCGACCCCGAGAGGGCGCATGTCTCGGACCGCCTCGAAGACGACGCAGGGCACCCCGATCTGATGCAACGTTAGAGCCGTCGCTAGGCCGCCAATGCCGCCGCCCGCGATAATTACGCAACTATCGTCCATACGCCGGGTCCCCCAACCTGGACGTTCTTAGCGGTTGCAACGCCGGTCGAGCAAGTCGGGCCTTCCCGGTGCCGCCATATCAAGGCGGGCGCAGCCGTGCTATTTTGGAACAGTTGAAACTTTCTGCCGCCGTGGGGCGTTTTGGGAGGCGCGGCGCGGGCCAAAGGAGCGGAAAAATGGCCGAGATCATCTACGAGATCGTCGAGCACGACGGCGGCTGGGCCTACAAGGCCAACGGCGTGTTCTCCGAAAGCTTCCCGACCCATGCCGCGGCGCTTTCCGCCGCGCAAGCCGCCGCCGAAGAGCAGCGCGTGCCGGGCTCGACCCACGTCATCGAATGGGAAGACGAGCAGGGCCGCTGGCACACCGAAACCGCGCGCGGCAATGACCGCCCCATGACCGAGGTCAGGGACAAGAGGTAACCGCGCTGATCGCGCTAGTGCACGGTCTTGTGCGCGAACTCGCCGAGCAGCTCGATCCAGATCACCACGTCGGCGATCAAGGCGGCGCACGCAAATGCCGCGGCGGCCATGCCGGCAATGCGAAACCACAACCCGGCTATCGCCAGCAAAGCCGCGGGCACGACGCCGGCCAAAACGATGATGGTCAGCGGCACCTCCGCCATCCACTCCAGCCCGTCACCGAGCGGATTGGCGCGATGGTTGATGTAGTAAAACGTGTAGAGCCAGAACAGCGTCTCCGCCGCGGCCAAAGCGAGTACGGCAAGGCTGAGCCGTTTTTTCGTCACGGCATCTTCGCCGCGCGCCGCCAGCGGATGCGAAAATAATTGCCCTTGGCGTCCGGCAGCGTCGCCAGCGTGAGATCGTCGCCGTTGAGCGTCACGCGCCGTATTCTGCGTTGAGCCGACCAGATTGGGATTGAGCGACGAATGGATCGTGTGCTGCACGACGTCGCCCTTCACCTCGTAGCGCCCGCTATAGGCGACGACGCCTTCGGCTGCGGCCGCGCGCTCGGCAGCTGGGATGCCGTCCAGGCTCATCGGGTTCGAGCCGTCGCTCACGCGCGCGCGCCTGGCCGGCGTGTTGACCACGCCCATGAAGCCGTCCGGCGTGTACATGATCTGCGAGGTGCGTGGAATGTCCGGCTTGATGCTGCCGTCGCCGTTCACAAAATCGCGGCCGAGTTCGCGCCAGGCGCCGACCAGATCCTCTGCGCGCATAATCTCAATCCCACAAACCGTGGCTTGCCCAATTCGCCTCGGGAATTTCATCGCCGATTTTGTACTTGAACGCCGTCACCGACAAATGATCGGGTGCCGCCGTGCAACTGTAGGACAGCCGGTACCATTTCTTGCGGCTGCGGAAGGCGCCATCCTTGGCCTCGATGGAATTGCCTTTGATATGCGGCTCATTGCCGGCGACGGCGCGGTCGGGCCGGAACGGCGAATGATCCTTACGGATCGCCTGCATCGCGGTGTAGTCGCAAAGCTGCTCGAGCCGGTCGACCGGGTCGAGCATCTTCAAGCTGCGCTCGAAGCGATCATCGGCTGCGGTGGCGGGGCTTGCCAGGGTGAGGACTGCGCCGATCGTCAGTACGAGCCGCCGCATTCCGCCTCCCTCAAACGCTGAACAGGACGTGGGTTTTACGAAAAACGCGCCCGCCAAGGCAAGCGCCCGCGCCGCATTATCCCCGTGACAAACCAGGGAATAAAACGCGATTAGGTGTATTTCGGGTCGCGGTCGAGCAATTCGATGGAGATGCCCTGCGGGCCGCGCATGAAACAGATCTTTATGCCGGGGCGCGGGCTGTGTGGCTCTTTTGTGAACTCGACGCCCTTGGCCTTGAGCTCGGCCGCGATGGCGTCGATGCCGGACACCGCCAAGCCGAAATGATCGAGCCCTTGATAGGGCGTGGTGGGCGGCGCATTGACGCCGTCGCCGGCCGCGACCTGCGCGATGAAGATATTGGCGCCGCCGAGCTTGAGATCGATGCGCGGCTTGCCGGCCTGCATCGAGCGCGATCACCTGCGCGCCCAGCATACGCTCGAACCATTGCGCGGTCGCCTCCGGATCGGGGCTGCGCAAGTGGATGTGATCCCAGGTGACGTGCGGCATAGGCATTGTCTCTCCCCTCGTCATGCCCAGGCTCGACCTGGGCACCATGATGACGGCAACGGTTAAAAGCTGTTCGCCTTTTCTTTATTGAGAGACATCATGGATTGCCGGGTCAAGCCCGGCAATGACCAAATTGAGAGACTACGCCGTTAGCTTGACGGTATTAGGGACGGCGGCTTGCCGCATGCGGCGATGAAACGCCGCCGGTTAGAATAGGGTTAACCGTTCCGGTCATAGTCGCAAGACCGCGCCTTCATCGAATTTTAGCGGTGAAACACTAGTTTCGGGCAACGACGAACCCGAGCTCTCACAATGTTTTTGTCGGCGGCACATCCTGGAGTCTCCCGAGAGCCCCGAATTGACAATCTGATTCTGCTTGCGCTGATTTCGTTCGTTGCGGTCGTCAGCCTCTGCGTGACTTCCGGCATAAACAGTCTGTCGACCGACGACGCGATGCGTCTGGTCGAGGTGCGCGATCTTCTTGCCGGGCAGAACTGGTTCGATCTTACGCAGTATCGCCTGAATCCGCCGACCGGCGTGGTGACACACTGGTCGCGGCTTATCGACCTTCCGCTCGCATTGCTCATCCGAACCGGCGAGACGGTGTTGCCGGCTGATCTTGCCGAGCGGGTTGCGACGGTGGTGTGGCCGACAGCGCTGTTGCTCGTCTTCTTCAGCCGGGATTTTGCGGCTCGCCCGCGACCTGGCCGGCGACACGGCCGCGCGCGTGGCGCTGATTTTCGCCGCCCTCATGGCGCCGGTGCTGCAGCATTTCCGCCCCGGCGCTATCCATCACCACAACGTGCAGATCGTGCTGATGATCTGGTCGCTGGCTTTGTTCGTTCGCATGCCGACACGTCCGCGCGACGGCGCCATCGCCGGTATTCTCGGCGCGCTCTCCGTCGCCATCGGGCAGGAAATGGTCCCGGCGGTTGCCGTCGCTCGCCGTCATCGTCGCCTTGCGGTGGGTGGTCGAAGGCGACCGATGCGCACGCACGACTATCGCCTATGCCATGGCGCTGGCGGCCGGAGCGGTCGTTCTGGGCGTTGCGACAATCGCGCCTGCCGATTACCTCACCGTTCATTGCGATGCGATCTCGATCGCTCAAGTCGGCAGCCTCGGTCTTGGCGGCTTCGGCCTTGCCACGCTTGCCGCGTTGCCGCGCCTCAATTCGATCGTCCATCGTCTGGTGGCCGCCGGCGCCTTGGCGGCGTTGCTCGCCGTCTCCGTCAAATTGGGCGCCCCGCAATGTCTCGGCGACCCCTACGCGCAACTCGATCCCCGTCTTGCCGACATGTGGCTCTCCTCGGTCTCCGAGGCCCGCGATCTGGCCTCGGTGATGCGCGATCTGCCGCAACACGTCCCCGCCTATTTCGGCATCCCGCTGGCGGCGCTCGTCCTCGGCGCCATCCGCTGCCGACGCGAGACGGGGCAACGGCGATGGAACTGGATCGCCTGCACCGCGACACAGGCCGCGCTTTTATTGGTCTCTATTTGGCAATTGCGCGGCGCCGGCGGCGCCAACGCATTGGGCGCCGCACTCGTCCCGGCTGCGCTGTTGCAGATGCTTCCGGCACCGGCCGGCCGCGCGTCCTATTTCGGCATCCCGCGCATGGCATTGGTCGCCCTGCTGCTCCTCAATCCCGTTACGCTGTTGGCCCTCGGCAGCGGCGTGGCGCACGCTGTCGCGGCGGCGGCCGTCACGACGCGGCGGATCGTTCAAAGCGGCGACGCGCGGCACATGCCTGCGCGCGTCCGATTACACACCGCTCGCCCTTCTTCCGCGCGGACGCATACTTGCTTTCATCGATTCCGGCCCGTTCATTTTGATGGAATCCGAACACGCCGTGTTGGCTGCGCCCTATCACCGCAATCAAGCCGGCAATAACGCCATGCTCGACATGTTCTTGAGCGCGCCGAACGATGCCAAAGTTCGCATGGACGCACATGGCATCGATTATGTCGCGTTCTGCCCAGGGGCGCCGGAGCGCTACGATTATGTCGCCAGCGCGCCCGCCGGCCTGGCAGCGGCGCTGAGCCGCGACGACGTTCCCGGCTTCCTGGAGAGAATTCCGCTCCACGGCACCGATCTTGTCGTCTATCGCGTGCGGCGCTGATCGCGTCTGGCTTACTCCGCGCTAGCGCGCTCATGCTTGCTTAAATCGCGTCCGGCCGCCAAGCTTCGCGCCAGCCAATCCGCCGGATCGGGCCAAGTGGAGCGTTCCCCATGAAAAAGACTGCCGCCGCCCTGCTGCTCGCCGCGTGCTTTTCCTCCAATGCCGCCTTCGCCGCCACCACCGATGACGTCAAATGGATCAATCAGTGCGTCAAGGACAACAAAGGCGACGCCGCCGCCGAGGTCGTGCTGAAATATTGCACCTGCATGAACAACAAGATGGATGAAAAAGAGACACGCTCCATTACGCAGTGGGAAAAGAGCCATGAGTCGGAACGGCTCGCCTGCGACAAGGAAGCCGGCTGGAAATAGCCGGCGCACAGTCTCAGCCTGAACACGCTGCCGCATGCCCGCCTACGCGGGCATGTCGCTGTTGACCGCAGTGCGAGTGACAAAATTGTGACAATACCGACGCAGCGCAGCAATCGAGTTGCCCACAAGCGCGCACAGGCCGCGCCTTTTTCGTCCGCGGCGGAAAAATATTTGCTAAACCGGATGCAGTCAGGAATCGAAGGTCCATGGCGCGCACTCCCATCTACGCGGCGGGCGGCATCGTGGTGCGCGGGCGCGCGCGCCCGCTGATCGCCGTCGTCCAGCGCAGCAAGGACGAGCGCTGGGTGCTGCCGCGCGGCAAACTCAAGCGCGACGAAAATCCGATGGTCGGCGCCCGCCGCGAAGTGGTGGAGGAAACCGGCCACCAAGTGCAGGTGCACGAATTCCTCGGCGCCATCACCTACCGTGTGCGCGGCCGCTCCAAGCTCGTGCAGTTCTGGCGCATGCAGGCCTATGAGCGGCCGAGCCGCGACATCATGAGCGACATCGCCGCGGTCGAATGGCTGCCGCTCGGCGCGGCGGTGCGCCGCCTGAGCTATCCGCTCGAGCGGCTGTTCCTGCAATATGCCGGCCGGCGCGCGCTCAAGCACCGCAAGGCGGGCAGCAAGCGCAAAGGCCGCGCGCGCCGCAAGACGCGCAGCGCCAAACGGCGGACGTTGAAGGCGCGCCGCAAACATCGCGCGGCCGTCGCACACCGGCGGCGGTTGACGGCCTCGCGGCGCAGCGTGTCATCCGGTCCGCGCGCGCGGCGCCAAGGTAGCCAAGCCAGCATGCTGCGACGCATGCTCGGCAGGCTTGGCGGCTGAGTTCGCCGCATTGCGGCCCAAAGCCTTTCTGAAATTTAATATTCGGCCAAATACCGGCATTTAGGCCCGGAAATGGGCCATTCACGGCCTGTTCAAGCGACCGTCTGGAACCCGGCCCGTGAGGGCGGCGTTTTCTCCATGAGCCCAACTCGCAGGGATGGGGCGGCAAGGTCCGTTCTATCCGTACGAACCAAGTAATGAGGTGTGCCATGAAGAAGATTCTGATTGCCACCGCGGCCGCAGCGACCGCTGATGATCGCCAGCGTGGCCGCCCCGCAGCAAGCGGAAGCCCGACATGGGCGCAACGCGCGCCGCTGATCGGCGGTCTGGCCGCTGGCGCGCTGCTCGGCGCCGCCGTCGCCAATGGCCCTATTACGGCGGCTACTGGCCCCGGCCCCTATTACGCGTCCGGCCCGGCCTACTACGGCCCGGAGCTGCTACTGGACCCGCCATCGGGTCTGGACCGGCTACGGCTGGCGCCTGCGTCGCGTGCGGGTTTGCGACTAACCGAGGTTAGCTGCGCTGAAAACTGACCTGGGAAAGCCCGGTTTGGCTCACGCCGCCGGGCTTTTCCACTGAAGACGGTTCTTCTGGGGGGTGGGAACCGGCGCCCAATTTAAGCCAAATTGGGCCTGCCTCCTTGATCGTCAGCCGGAGCTACTGAGGCTTTGCAAAAAGCCGGCCCGGCCGGCACTGGATCCTGGAGGGAATCCCCAATGAAGAAGGCCATTCTTGCGATCGCGGCGGCGGCCATCATCGCCGCAGCGAACGATGTCTGCTCCGGCCCCGGCTGAAGCCCGTTGCCACGGCTGCGGCGTCGGCGCCGGCATCGCCGGCGGCCTGATCGCCGGCGCCATCATCGGCGGCGCTATCGCCAACAGCCAGCCGCGCTATTACGCGCCGGCGCCCGGCTATGTGGTCTACGACGGCTACCGCCACGCCTATCCGGCCGAGTGCGACGGCGGCTATTGGGCCCGCCGGCGGCTGTACGACCGCTGGGGCAATTTCGTGGGCTGGAGCAAGCCGCGTTTCGTCTGCCCTTAAGCTTCGCGTAACGGACATGGGGGATGATCGGCCGAATCCTTAACGGCCCGAGGAACCCCATGAAACAAATCGCAATCGCGCTCGCCGCGGCCGCCCTGGTGGCTGCGGCGTTGCCGTCTTCAGCTCAAGCCCGCTGCCAAGGCTGCGGTATCGCCGCCGGTGTCGTCGCCGGTGTCGCCGCCGGCGCCATCATCGGCTCGGCCATTGCCGGCTCGCAGCCGGCGCCGGTCTACGTCGTGCCGCCGCCGCCGCCCACCCGCTCGGAGGTCTACTACGACGAGGTCGACCACCCGGTCTGCCATGTCGAGCACCGCCGCGAACTGGATCGAAGGCTACGGCTGGCGCCGCCGCCGCGTCGAAGTCTGCGAATAGACGCTTACGTCGACGATTTCGAAGCTTGCTAATGCCCGGCCTCTGCGCGGGCATTGCGTTTTAGCGGCGTCATGTGCGTGAGCACGTCCGCCGTCGGCCAGCAGTCGACCTTCAAGCCGTTCTTCTTCTGATAGGCGCCGAGCGCCGAGCGCGTCAGCATGCCCGCCTTGCCGTCGACCTTGTCGTTGTAAAGACCGAGCGCGGTGAGCTTCTGCTGCATGGTCTCGACCTGCGTGGTCTTGAGCTGCGCGCTCTTGCTCCACGGGTGCTCGAACGGCTGCGCGCCGGCGATGCGGTCGGCGAGATGGCCGACGAACAGCACGTAGAGATCGGAATAATTGTAGTCCTTGAGCACGTAGTAATTCTTCGGCGTCAGGAAGCCGGGGCCGTAGGTGCCTTCCGGCAGCAGCAGCGAGGCCTCGACGGCCAACTCCTGCGGCTTCACCTTGCGGCCGAGCGCCGGCACATAGCCCGCTTTGAGCCATTCCCCGATCGGCATGGTATGGCCGGGCTCGGCCAAAGTGCAGTCGACATTTGCCGGCACGCGCACCTCGATCGCCCAGGGCTCAGCCGTGCGCCAGCCTTTGTCCTTGAGCTGCTTGGCGGCGGAGGCGAGCGCGTCCGGCACCGAATGCCAGATGTCGGCTTTGCCGTCGCCGTCGAGATCGACGGCGTATTTGTAATATTCCGACGGCAGGAACTGCGTGAGCCCCATGGCGCCGCCCCAGGACGAGCGCAGGTCGGCGCGCGGCACGCCGTCCTGCAGCATCTTCAGCGCGTGCAGGAATTCGTTGCGGAAGAAATCCTTGCGCTTGCCGGTATAGCCTTGCGTCGCCAGCACGCGCAGCGCGTCGTGGCCCTGCACCTCGCGGCCGTAATCGGTCTCGCGCGCCCAGATCGCCAGCACGACATTGCCCGGCACGCCGAAGTCTTTCTCGATGCGCGCCAGCGCCGATCTTGTATTGCGTGGCGAACTGCTTGCCCTGCGCCGCCAGCCGCTCGAAGGTCGGCTCGCGCAGATATTGCCCGGGCGTCTGCACGAACTCGGCCTGCTGCGGCGCCTTCTCGGCGCGGCCGGGAATGGCGAGATCGGGCAGCGTGAGGTCGGGCTCAAGGCCGCGGATGCCGGCGTCGAAGGTGGCGCGGGAGATGCCGAGGGATTGGGCGTCGGGCCAGGTGGATTGCAGCCATTGCTGGAAGGCGGCGTCGGCGAAGGCGGGCGCGGCCCAGGCCGCGAGCAACAACACCACGGTCATCACCCGCGAGAGCGGGTGATCCAGTGACCCGAATCGTTTCCGTAATGGCCAGGACACGGCGTACTGGATGCCCCGCTTTCGCGGGGCATGACAAGCACGTATTTAGCCCGCCCGGGGCGGCCCCTTCCGCGCGACATTCCGACGGTCGTCCGCCTATTGCACCGATGTCGGCTATCGGGCCTAAAGCAGACATCGCTTCAGCTGATTGCAGTGTCCGCTTCTGACCCAGTGCGACATTCGGCATAGAGCAGCACATCGCTACTCCCTAAGCGCGATTGGCGCGATGGAGTGACGCGACTTTCCATGGTGCCAATCCAAGAGCGCGCCCCGGTGAGGGGCGCGCTCTGTCTTTTTGTCCGACTGGATATTTGCCAGTCGCTTAGTGGGTGGCACGCGCGGCGGTTCCGCCGTGCGCACTTCCGCCGACAACTCCAGCTCCGGACGGCCCGTTGAAGGAGAAGCCGTTGCCGCCTCCAAGCAAGCCGGGCGATGTCACGTTCGAGGTCTGGGTGTTGTCGCCCTTGCCGCTGCCCTTGCCGCTGTTCGCATCCTTGAGCTTGACGGTGCTGACGCGCTTCTTCGTCGTGGTGGTGTGGCCTTTGAGGTCGGGCGTCGGGTTGACGAGCTCCGGCTTCGGACCGAGAACTTCTCGCCCTTCGGAACGTAGTTGTCCTTGTAGTCGTCGCCGTTCACTCGGCCTCTTGCTGTCATCGCCTTGGCCGCCGCTGCCTTTGCCGGCGTTTTGACTGCCGCCGTTCATGTTGATGCCCGGCGCATTCTCGTTCCCACCTTCGGAACCGTCGTACATGCCCTGCCCGCCGAGCGCCGCCTGACGCGCGGCATCGTTGAGCGCCTTCTGCATGGCCGCTTTCTGCTGCGCAGTCATTCCGCCATTGGGTTTGCTGTTGGGCGGCGAGCCTGGGCTCTTGCTGTCGTCGTCGCCCGGGTTCCAGTGCGGTCCCTTGCCGCCGCCGTTGTTGGTGATGACGCCGCCCAGGGGCGAGTCCTCGGGGTTGACCTTGACGCTCCACGAGCCGCCCTTGGCATTCTTGATCATCGCTTCGATGTCGGGCTTGTCGGTGCCCTTGCCGTTGTTCGGATCGTCGGGGTTCGGATTGCTGTTATCGATCTTGTCGAACACAGCGTCGATGACGGCCTGGTTGAAATAAATCTCGTACTTGCCGTCGTGCTCGATCAGAACGGCAGACTACCCGTGCTGTCATCGTGCCAGAGGCTCACGGAACCGTCGTTGGACTGCCACCATATGTCATAGTCGGCCTTGGCGGCCGTCATCGACAGGGCGGTGGTGGCGAGAAACACTGCGACCGGCAGCGCGTATTTCAGCGATTTGAAGCGGATCATGGAATGTCTCCCTGGGTAACGGTTGAAGATGCCCATTGGTCGAGGCGGCTGCCGAAAGGGTTCACGACGGTTCCGTAAATATTCCATATTACGACAATTTACCCGTTGTTTTTGCGGCAATGTATGCTTAAACACATAAATGAAACGGAATAGGCTAAGCCCTTGACGATAGAGCGGAATTCCGCGGTATGGCCGGCCTGCCGGTAGCCCCGTATGGTGCCGCGTCCGCAGAATCAGGCAGCATCGTCTGAACGGATACCGTTTGCTGGGGACTCGACGCGGTAAGTTTGACGAGATCGACCGCAAGATTTTGGCTCTGCTGCAGGAGGACGACCGGCTGGCGCTCGCCGAACTCAGCAAGCGCGTCGGCGTTCCCGCATCGACCATTAACGACCGGATCAAGCGCCTCACCAAGCAGGGCGATCTCCGGCTTTCACGCGCGGCTCGACCCTGAGAAACTTGGCCTCGAGCTGCTCGCGTTCATGCTGGTGAGCTGGAGCGATCCGAAGGTCGAGCCGGCGTTCTTGAAGAAGGTCCGCGCGGCCGAGCAGGTCCTTGAGTGCCACCACGTCACCGGCGCCTGGAATCATCTGCTGAAAGTGCGGCTCAGGAACACAAAGAGCTCGAGACCTTCTTATCCGGCACCATCAAGGCTGTCCGGCCGGGTCGAACGAACCGAAACGATCATCACCTTGTCGACGGCAAAGGAGACCTGGGCGCTGAAGTGCCTGACTGAGCACTGGCGCGTTTGCTAGTTGCGAACGATAGTTCAATGTCGGCTTCTGGTACAAGCCGGACGTGGCAACATTCGGTGGCGAATGTCCGCTTCAGGGGGAAATGGGTACAACCCCACGGTTCGTATCACCGCGAAAACTTCTTATACTTCAGCCGATGCGGAATCACGCCGTCCGTCCCCAGCCGCGGATCAATGCGTCCCGTTCGGCTCGATCGATCCGCGGTTGTCGATGCTTCCTACGATCGCGATGCGGCGCTGGTAGACGTCGGTGAGACAGATATCGTCGTCGTTGCAGCCGTTGCGCGCGACCGAACTGCCTGACTTTTTGCAGCCTGGGGGTGCTCCTTGCCGACGCTTTTGAGCGCGCCCGCGAAGATCATGCTCAACTGGTTATCCAGGTCCCCCAAACTTTGGCTGGCGCAAATCGTGCGCTCGGCGGCGTTGAGACTTTTCTGCGTGCTGCACCAAGACGGACGGGGCTGGTCGGCTGCGTCGCAGACGCCAGCAACGAAACGCCCAGCACCGACGCAGCGATGAGAGATGCCTTGATCACGTGATTGCCCTCGTGGATGGTTGGCTGCACCGTGCCAACTTCCCACATTGGACTTACACGCAGAAGAAGTGTTTTAAATCACTACAATCATTAGGTGAAGCTGCCGTTCCCAGCCGCCCACCAGGTTAAACCGCTAGCAACCGCGTTGCGCCGTACCGCCCGGAATTGCCGTCGCTCGACACGTAGGTGTAGGGCAACTGGATGTATTTGTTGAATGCGCGGATGACCGACCCGGCCGTTGTGTCCCGCAAGCCCGGCTGCGAGAACAGCAACTCCGATAGATTGACCCAGACCCACATAAGCCGTGCGGCTCCGCTCAACGCCGCCGACATGCGCCGGATCGCCGAAGCCGCGCGCGTAATAGCCGGTGTGAATTTCGAGGTAGCGCAAGGGCGTGTCCTTGAACGCGTCGAATTCCTCGCTGAGCTTCCAGGCCAGCAGGAATTTCTTTCCGTCGTAGTCGCCGATCCCGACGAAATCGCTGTGCCCGCTCGGCACGTACTGCATGCGGAAGTCGACCTTGTCGTGCAGGCCCGGCACATTGTTGCCCAGGAACGAGAA
>CAVTHL010000026.1:0-13943 GCA_963734465.1 uncultured Alphaproteobacteria bacterium | reverse complement strand
AGATCGGCGCTGCGGAAGCGCGGCCGATCAGTCCCGGCACTGGCGCGCCGTCCGGCCGCCCGACCCAGATGCCGATTGTCATGCGCCCGTCGAAGCCGATCGCCCAAGCGTCGCGATAGCCGTATGAGGTGCCGGTCTTGTAGGCGATGCGCCCGGGCGGCGCGTTCTCCGGCGGCGGCGCACCAATCAGAATATTGCCGACATACCAGGCGGCAACCGGATCGAGCAGCCGCACCGGCTGCGCCGTCTCCGCCGTCGCGTTCGGTGAGCGGCACGGCGGAGCCGAGCCGCGCCAGCCCGGTGTAGAGCATCACCAGATCGTTGAGCCGCACGCCGACGCCGCCGAGCCCCATGGCGAGGCCGGGCGCCTCGCCGGTCGGCAGCACCAGCGCGGCGCCGGCTTGGGTCAGCCGCGCGCTCAGTCTGTTGACGCCGACTTTGTCGAGCACTGCGATGGCCGGCACGTTGAGCGACCATTGCAAGGCGCGGCGCACGGTGACCGTGCCCTGAAACGTCAAGTCGAAATTCTCCGGCATATAATTGCCGAAACGGATCGGCCTGTCGTCGATCAGCGTCTCGGGATGGATCAGCCCATCCTCGAAGCCGAGTCCGTAGATGAACGGCTTGAGCGTCGAGCCGGGCGAGCGCAATGCGCGCGTCATGTCCACCTGGCCGGCGCGCACCGAGTCGAAAAAGTCCGCCGAGCCGACGCGCGCCCGCACCTCGCCGGTCGCATTGTCGACCGCGAGGATGGCGACCGACACTTGCGGCGCGATGGCGCGTGCGCGGTCACGCGCCAGATCCTGCAAGGTCTTCTGCAAGCCGGCGTCGATGGTGAGCCGATGAATGAAACGATCGGGCTCGGCCGAGACGATCTTGTCGGAACTGTGCGGCGCCAGTACCGGCAATTCCTTGCGCGCATGCGGCACGTCTTGCGCCTTGGCGCGCGCGATCTCGTCGCGCGGCACGACGCCGGCCGCCGCAACACGGTCGAGCACGCGGTCGCGTGCGCGGCGCGCGGCGCCGGGGAAGCGATCGGGCCGGCGGTATTCGGGCGACTGCGGCAGCGCCACCAGCAGCGCGGCTTCGGCGAGAGAGAGTTTGCGCGGCTCCTTGCCGAAATAGGCAAGCGACGCCGCGCGCACCCCTTCAAGGTTGCCGCCATAGGGCGCAAGTGTCAGATATAACGATAGAATTTGGTCCTTGCTGAGCGCACGATCGAGCTCGATGGCGCGCACGATCTGGTGCAATTTTGCGCCGAGACTGCGCTCGCGCCGAGGCTCGAGCAGACGCGCGACCTGCATGGTGATGGTGGAGCCACCCGAAACGATGTGTCCGGTCGTAAGGAATTGAAATGCGGCGCGCGTCATCGCTTGCGGGTCGACGCCGTGATGCGACCGGAAGCGTTTGTCTTCGTACACGAACAGCAGTTTCAAAAATCGCGGATCGACGTCCTTCACCGTCGCCGGCAGCCGCCAGCGTCCTTCCGGCGTGGCATAGGCGCGCAGCAATTTGCCGTCGCGGTCGAGCACGGCATGCGAATAGGCCAAATTCTGCCCGAGCGGCGCCGGCCCGAGCGAATAAACGAAGGCCGCGCCGGCGAGCGCGATCACTGCGGCGGCGCCGCCGATTCCCGCAGCGATGAGGCGCCGGCGTTTCATTTCCCTGTAATCTCGACCGTGCCGGTCGCGGTGCGCCCGAAGCGGTCGGGCCGGTACATGTCCTCGACCTTTGCCTGCGGCAGCACGTAGCGTGCCGGGCGACACCGCGCGCACCACGTAAGCCACGGCGAACACCGGCGGCGAATCCTTGTTGCGGTCGAAGGCCGCGGTGAAGCGGTCGTCGCGGAATTCGCTGCTCACGGGCGCTGCCGCATCCGTGATCCAGGCCAGCGTGCCGGTGTCGCCGGACGAGACCAGACGCGGATTGTCGATCTCGAACCCGGCCGGCAGATAATCGGCGACGATGACGCGGCCGAACTGCGGCTGCGGCTCGGTCATCTTGAGCACGACCACGAAGCGCTGGTTCTGCTTCGGCTTGGACACGTCGGCCTTCTGGCCGTCGAGCGTGTAATAGTCGCGCTCGATCTTGAAGCCGCTTTCGGCGGCCGGCTCCGGCGTGAGCGGGCTGCCGGAGACCGACACCACCGCCTGCACCGCCCCGCTGCCGCTATTGCTGATCTTGAGCGGCGTCTCGAGCTGATCGGCGCGCAGGCTGCGGTAGAGCGCGCCCTGCCGCTTGTCGCCGTTGACGTCGAGCGCGATGGCGTTGAGCTTCTTGGCGAGAGCGCGCGCGGCCAGCACCAGCCAGGCGTCTTCCTGGGTCGAGGTGTTGGACGACAGCGCACGCGCGGCATCCACGCGCGCGACCGCGTCGTCGACGATACGCGGCGTCGCGCCGCCTTCGGACGCCAGCGTCACCAGCGCGGCGGAATCGCGCAACGCCGAGCCGAAATCCTCGCGGCTGTCGTCGAGCTTCGGCTGCGCCGGCAACGCATTGAGCGCGGCAGCAAACACCGTCTCGGCGCGCGTCTTGTCGCCGAGCATGGCGAGCGCCGCGGCGATTTGTGCCTTGGCGATCGGCGTCACGACATCGCCGATCTTCGTGTCGGCGATATAACGCAGATCGCCGATCGGCGCCGCGGCGTTGCGCGCCAGCACGTACATCGCATAGGCGAGATCGCCGCCGCCGTCTTTGCTCGGCTCCGGCGCGTTGGCGACGTAATTGCGCAGGCGGTCGAGCGCCAGATTGAATCCGGTCGCCGGCACCTGCAGCCCATGCTCGCGCGCGCGCGTCAGGAAATCGGTGACATAGGCATCGAGCCAGACATCCTGGCCGCCGACGCTCCACAGCCCGAACGAGCCGTTGGAATCCTGCCGCGACAGCAGCCGCGCGACAGAGTCCTGCAGGCGCTGATCGACGTCGGCGACGACCGGCATCCCCTCGCCGGCGAAATCCTTCACATAGAGCATGGCCATCGCCACGCTGGTCGGTCTGCTCGGAACAGGTGAAGGGATAACGGTCGAGCGCGTTGAACAACGTCGCGGCATCGAGCGAGGTCGAGATCGCGACCGATAGCGCCGCGCGCCCGGTGCCGGGTACGAAATCGGCGAACAGGTCGCGGCTGAGCGTGAGCGATTCACCGGCGGCGATCGGCCGCACGCTCCGCCGCACGAGCGTCTGCGTCGCCGGCCGCACATTGAGCGCATAGGCGCGCGCCAGCGTAAAGCCGTTCGGCCCCGTGACATTCACGTCGACGGTGCTTGCGCCCGCACCCGATGCCGTCACCGGCAGCGAGACGCGGCCGCGCTGCTTGGCGTCGAGCTTGAGCGTCTGCTTGTCGCCCTCGATCTTGGCGGCGCCGTCGGCGCCCACCGTGATCGCGTAGTCGCCGGCCGCGCCCTCGACATTGTCGAGCTCGAGCTGCACGGCGCCCTTGTCGCCGGTGCGCAGGAAGCGCGGCAACGTGGCGGTCAGCACGACCGGATCGCGCACGATCACGTCGCCGGTCGCCTTGCCGACTTTGTCTTTCGTCCAGGCCACCGCCATCACGCGCACGGTGCCGGCGAAAGCCGGAATATCGAAGCTCACCGTCGCGCTGCCGTCGGCGCCGACCTTGACGATGCCGGAATAGAGCGCGAGCGGCGCCTGCGTCGGCGGCGAGCCGGTCAGCTCGGCGCCGGCATCGCCGCCGGTGCGGATCTGGCCGATGGCGCCTTGCATGCCGTCGATCAGTTGCCCGTAGAGATCGCGGATCTCGGCGGTGAGCCGGCGCTGGCCGAGATAATAGTCGTCGGGCGCCGGCGGCTTGTAATTGGTGAGATTGAGAATGCCGACATCGACGGCGGCCACCACCACGCGCGCTTCTTCGCCCGCGGCAAGACCAGCGAGCTTCAACGGCACGTCGAGCTTGGAATTCGGCCGCAGCGTCGCCGGCAGCGTCATCGCAACCGGCAGCGTGCGCGCGGCGCGGTCGATGCCGAACCATTGCACGCCGATCGCTCTGCCGGGCATGCGCTGCGCCGGCTGGTCGAGCGGCCGCCGCAAGGTCGCAACCAGATAAGCGCCGGTGCCCCAATCCTTGCCGACGGCGATGCTCTGCTTCACGGCGCCCGCTTTGACGTCGAGCGATTGCGTCGCCACCAGATGATCGGTGAACACATTGAGCGTGAGGTGGCCGGCGCTGCGCGCGGTCACTGCCACGTTCATCGTCTCGCCGGACTTGTAGTCGTTCTTGTCGAGCGCGACTTCCAAGAGATCGGGCGTGTCCGCGCGGGATTTCGGCATAGAAGCCCGCGTCAAACGGCAGCGACGTCACGATGTCGCCGCCCGCGACTTCGAGGCGATAGCGGCCCCATTTCACCGGCAGCGACAGCCGCGCCGGCTTGTCGGCGGCGATATCGAGCTTGCCATCGGTCACGCGCTCGGTGCGCTTGATCGGCTCGTACTGCCATTGGCCGTTCTGCCGGTACCATTGATAGGTCGTCGTCACCTTCAGCAACTCGTAATGCAGATCCTTGGCGGCCTGCTTGCTGCCGTCGGGCGCCAGCATCACCACGTCGAAATCGGCATTCGCCCCGTCCGCCAATGCACGGCCGGAAAAGGCCGGCTTCACGCCGATCATGGTGGCGTCCGGCGTCACCGGCAGCGTCAGCTTGCGCTCGACCGCGCGGCCGCCCGATTCCGCCATGCTGACCGTGATGCGCGCTTCCAGCGGACGCGTGGTCGCCGCCAGTTTGTCGAGCTCGATCGGGAACGTCACTTTGCCGGTGGCGCCGGTCGTCGGCATGTCCACGAGTTCGAGCCGCTGCGCCACCACGCCCTCGTCGCTCAGCCCGAAAACGTAGCCGGGGAATCCGGGCCGCTCCTTGGCGGCGGCGATGATCACCGAGCCGGACAGTTCGAGATTGGAGGCCGGCGCGCCGTAGAGGAAACGCCCGTCCACCGTGACCTGCGCCGGCGCAGCGGGTGAAATCGATTTGGATTCGGAGGTGAGATCGAACTCGATGCGGTCGGGCACATAGTCCTCGACCATGAACGTGGTCTCGCCGACCGGCGGACGCTTGGGATCGGTGTAGGCGGCGACCCGCCAGGTGCCGCTCATCGCGGAGGAAACGATGGGCACGTCCAACGAGCGTCCGCCGATGCCGCCGTCCTGCAACAGCGCGCGGCGGTACTCGACGCCGTCCGGGCGCTCGACCACCAGCGTCAGCGGCACCGATGGCGCGGCGATCCCGCGCGCATCGCGCAGCAGGCTCGTCACATGCACGGTCTCGCCGGTGCGATAGACCCCGCGCTCGGTATAGACAAAGGCGTCGAGCCCGACCGGCACCTCGCGGCCGCCGACACCGCGGTCGGAAAGATCGAAGGCCGACGATTTGAGGCTTAGAAACGCGTAGTCTTCATTGACGGCGCCGCCGAAAAGGCCGCCGCTGCCCTTGGCGCTTGCGACGATCGCCGCCGGCGCCAAGCCGCCCTCGCCGCGCGCGAGCCCGGCGGCGAAATGCACGAAGCCATTGGCATCCGTTTGTCCGACGCCGAGCACCTCGTTGTTGCGCGCCACCAGCCGCACCTCGACCGCCGCGCTCGGCTCCGCGCTCGCCAGCGAATGGATGAAGACATCGATGCCGTCGTGCCCGCTATAGGCGGTGAGGCCCAGATCCGAAACGATGAACCATTGCGTGGCGAGATCGTCATTGCTGGCGACCGGTCTCCTTCGGCTGCGCGGTCATGACGTAAACGCCGGACGACAGCGCGCCGATCGCCTTGTCGACGGGGAACGCGGTGGTCACCTCGGTGTTGAGCTTTTGCTCGACCGCGAGCTCGCCGCTCCACACTTTTTCGCCGCGCCGGCTGGCGATCGAGCCGGCCTGGTAGTCGCTGATGTTCTGCTGGAAGTCGTAGCCGGACAAAGTGTCGATCAGATTGCGGTCGCCGATGCGGTAGATGACGAGCTTGACCGCGCCGGTGTTCACGCTCAGCACCGGAATGCCGCGCTGGCCGGTCTTCGGCAGCACATAGGCCTTGCCGGAGAAGCGCACGAACGGCTTGCGGTCGCGCACGAACACCGTGTATTCGGCCGATTTCGTCAGTGTCTCGTGCACGGTCGAAGGCAGCCCCGCGCGCAGCGTGATCTGGTAGCGATCGCCATGTTTCAGCCCTTCGACGCAGAGCTGTTTGTCGGTGGCCGAGACCGCCGGCTTGTCCTGGCCGGCAACCGCGACGAAGGGCGAGAAATCGGTGCCGCGGCCGGGCAGGCTTTCAGAGAACTGGAAGCAGGCGCGCGGCGAAACCGCGTCGGAATTGACCGAATAATCGAGCAGCCGGAAACCATGATCGAGCCGCATCTGCTCATATTGACCGCGCAGCTCGGCGGTCTCGCGCACGGCAAGCGAAAGCCGCATGGCGTCGAGCGCCGGCCGCCAAAGCTTGCGGTCGCCCAAGATGCGGCCGAGCAGCGCCAGGCTGTCGCCTTCGACGCTACGATCCGTGGCGCGTTGATAGGCGATATAGGCGGCGGTCGAGGCGCGATCGAGCAGCAGCGTCTTTTCCTTGTCGTCGCGCGGACGAATTTCGCGGATCGCGCCGGCGAGCCGCAGCCAGCTGGCCGCGTCATTGGGGGCGGCGGTCACCAACTGGCCAAGCACCAGCATGCCGGTGCGGAAGTCGCGCTTCTGGAAGGCGTCGGCGGCCTGCTGGCGCAGCGCCGAAACCGGCTTGGTCACGGAGCCGGCGTCCTGCTTGATCTGCGCCTCGAGCTTGATCGCGGCCTGGTCGAAATCGCCGTTCTGGAAGGCCTTGTCGGCAGCCGCCGCCGGATAAAGCGCAAGAGCGAGCAGCGCGGCGGCAAGACCGGCGCGGACGAGGCTGAACATGCATGTCTCCCGAATGGCGTGGACCGTTTTTGTTGGTCTGCCCAAACCCAGTGTGAGTTCACGGCACGAAGGTGTCGAGGGCGTGGCTGCGGTTCCGTGGCCGCAGTTAAGGCGACATCACAGCGTCCGTCCAAATGGCTGGTGAATTATCCTCAGATTTTACATGAGCTACTCGAAGAATCATCCGTAAGAGACTTAAAACAACTAAAGAAATAGCCATTAGGCCGCACCGGGCGCCGGCGGCATCGGCAGCACGCGTTCGACCGCCCGCGCCGCCCGCAGCACCAAAGCGTCCGCCCGCGGCGGCCCAACGATCTGCGCGCCCATCGGCAGGCCGTTGCGCGCCAGCCCGCACGGCACCGAGGCCGCCGGCTGCTGCGTCAGGTTGAACGGATAGGTGTAGGGCGACCAGGTGATCCAATCGTCGCCGTAACTGCCGTCCGCCGGCGCCACCAGCCCGACCTTGAGCGCCGTCAACGGCATGGCCGGCGTCAGCAGCAGGTCGTAGCGCTCGTGGAAACCGAGCATGGCGGCATGCAGATCGGCGCGCGCATTGTAGGCGGCGATGTAATCGCCGGCGGTGAAGCGCCGGCCGCGCTCGGCAATATCGAGCAGGCCGGGATCCATCTCGGCGCGGCGCGCGCCAGCGGCATCGGCCAGCGCCGCCATCACCGGCCACCACATCGCACGGATCATCTCGGCCGTGCGCGTCAGCGGCGGATCGGCCTCCTCGACAATGGCGCCCTCGCCTTCCAGAACGCGCGCCACCTTGCGCACCGCCGCCTCGATCTCGGGGTCGAGTTTGATCGCCTGGCCGAGCCGCAGCGACAGCGCAACGCGCAAGCCCCGCACGCCCTGCTCCAGCCCGGCGCTGAAATCCGGCGCCGGCGAATTCCACGCCGTCATGTCGCGCGCATCGGGCCCCGAAATCACCGACAGCATCAGCGCGGCGTCGGCGACGCGGCGCGTGATCGGGCCCTGATGCGCCAGCACATTGAGCGCCGACGGCGGAAAAGTCGGCACCCGGCCATAGCTCGGTTTCATGCCGAAGACGCCGGTAAAGGCCGCCGGAATGCGCAAGGAGCCGGCGCCGTCGGTGCCGAGATGCAAGAGGCCGAGGCCCAAGAGCGCCGCCACCGCCCCGCCGCCGGTCGAGCCGCCCGGCGTTGTGTCCGGATTCCAGGGATTGCGCGTGATGCCGGTGAGCGGCGAATGACAGGCGCCGATCCAGCCGTGCTCCGGCAAACAGGTCTTGCCGACGAAAACCGCGCCCTGCTCGCGCAGCCGCGCGGGCGCGGGCGAATCCGCGGCTGCCGGGGTCTCGTCAGTCGTGCGCGAGCCGCGCCGCGTCGGATATCCCTTCAGCCAGATATTGTCCTTGACGGTCGCCGGCACGCCGTCGATCGGACCGAGCGGACTGCCTTGCCGCCAGCGCGCTTCCGATTGCGCCGCCGCCGCCAGCACCGGGCCGGGGTCGATCGGCATGAAGGCATTGAAGCGGGCATTGGCGGCAATGCGGGCCAGCACGTCGCGCGCGGCCTCGACCGGCGAAAGTTGGCCGCTGCGATAGAGCGCGGTCAGCTCGGCACAGCTCAGTTCGGCAATGCTCATTGTCACGACGTTAGCGGCCATGCCTGCCCTTCGCACCTTTCAATCGGCGCGCGCTGCAGGTAAACCGGAGCAAGGCATCGACCCCGTAGCTCAGCCGGATAGAGCACCAGCCTTCTAAGCTGGGGGTCGCTGGTTCGAATCCAGCCGGGGTCGCCAATTTCCTCAATGTTTCTTTGCATTTAGCCGGGCATCGCGGGCTCCGCCGCGGCGGCGGGGAAACCCATATTTAACAAGTTTGGCACACCAATACCGGCAAGCACGACGAGTCCCGTCCGCCCATCAAAAGCGCGCCCCGTTAATGGCCGAAACGCCCGTTCCACCGCCGACCGAGCCGCCCGCACCGCCGCCGTCGCGGCGCCGCCGTTGCAGCCGGGCCAGGCGCCGCTCTGCTTTGTGGTCGATGAGGAAGCCAGCATCCGGCATTTCCTCTCGCTGGTGCTGCACGGCTCCGGCATCGACACCATGGAATTCCCCGACGGCGATGCCATGCGCCGCGCGGTCGCCAAACGCGCGCCATCGCTCGTCTTCCACAACATCTCGCTCGAATCCGCCGACGCCATCGCCTCGGTGGTCGCGCTCGGCAAGAACGGTTTCACCGGCGCGGTGCAGCTGATGAGCATGCGCGGCGCGGCCGTGCTCGATCACGTCAAGAACATCGGCATCCAGCACAAGCTCAACATGCTGCCGGTGCTCAAGAAGCCGTTCGAGACCGAAGCGATCGTCAAAGTGCTGCAGGATCTCAAGCTCGGCCTGCCGCCGAGCCGTCGCCTCGCGCATCGAGCTCGACGAGGCGCTCAAGAACAACTGGATCGAGTTCTGGTATCAGCCCAAGATCGACATGCGTAAAAGACGCCTCGCCGGCGCGGAGGCTTATGCGCGCGCGCGCCACCCGCAGCACGGCATCGTGCTGCCGGCTTCGTTCATGCCGGATGCCAAGGAAGACGCCGTCGCCCGGCTGTCGGAACTGGCGCTCAACAGCGCGCTCAAAGCCGGTCTCTCGTTCTCGAACATCGGCATCAATCTGCGGCTCACGGTGAACATCCCGGTGCCGGTGCTGGTCAAGCTGCCGATCGAGGACATCGTGAAGCAGCACCGGCCGATTGCGGACAAATGGCCGGGGCTCATCATCGACGTGCCGGAAGAGCAGATCATCACCGATCTCGCGCTCGCCACTGAACTCACCAAGAAGCTGGAAAGCCTCAATGTGCGCCTCGCGATCGACGATTTCGGCCGCGGCTATTCCTCGCTGGCAAAGCTCGGTGAATTACCCTTCGCCGAGCTCAAGCTCGACCGCGCCTTTGTCGCCGATTGCGGCACCGACAGGGTCAACGCGCCGCTCTGCAAGACGGTGATCGATCTGGCGCATAATTTCGGGCGCGCCGCGGTCGCCATGGGCATCGAAAAAGCCGCCGATGCGCTCGCTCTGGTCAGCATGGGCTGCGACTTCGGCCAGGGCTTCCTGCTCGGCCAGCCGATGCCGGAGGAGCGCTTCATCTCGCTGCTGCGCCAGCGCGCGGCAACGCAAGGCAAGAACCTGGCGGTCGTCGCCGACCTGATCGGTGCGTCCAGTCAGTGCGTCCAGTCAGTGCGTCCAGGCATCGCGCCGGTTGAAGGCGAAATTGTCCGAATAGGACATCGTGCGCCGCGCCGCAGGCGTGCTCTCGAACACCTGGTAGGCGATGCCGTGGCGCTCGCAATAGGCGACCGCCTCGTCTTTGCTGGCAAAGCGCAGGCGCAGCTGCTGGCGCGTGTCGCCCGACGACGTCCAGCCCATCAGCGGCTCGACCTGGCGCGGCTCTTCCGGCTCGAAATCCACCGCCCAGGCCTTGGTCCCGGCCTGGCCCGACTGCATGGCGGTCTTGGCCGGCTTGTAGATGCGTGCGCTCATGCGGCGATCCCGAGTGGTCCCAAGTGATGGTCGGCGTCCGTATAGGGCCAATACAGCGCGCCGGCAATGTGCGGCGGCGTCCAGCTCGCCGCGCGCGCGGCGCTTCTTACAAGAAAAACCCCCGGCAGTTTCCTGCCGGGGGCTTTGACTAGACATCCATGATCAACCGATCAGGGATAGAAGTCCTTGTGGACGCGGAAGCGGAACTGCCCAGTTGTCCTCGTCGCCGACTCGAGTCGACGCCGCCACGGTGCCGCCGAGCTGTCGCGGCCGTGGTCGGCAGCTAGGCCAGTCCGGCAGGCGTCGACGCGCTGTTCAGCTTGGAGTACATCACGTCCAGCCCATGTAGAAGTCGGACGTGACGTTCCACTGGGTGCGCGAACCGACGCCACCAGGTGCTCCAGTCGTTGTCGCAGCCGGCCGTCGCAACTGCGCCGCTACCAGCGCCGGCACCAGTTCCGACGCCTTGCATCGCGCAGAGCATGGCGTTGGCCTGCGTATTGTAGCTGACGTTCAGCATAGCCGCCGTAGACCGACGTGCGCCACTGGGCGTTCCAGAAGTGCTCGTAGGCCGCGTTGACGCTCCACGCCGTGGTCAGGTTGCAGGCCGGTGCCGGTTCGCAGCCGCCGACTCGAGCAGCCGTGCCGCCGTAGACAGCATCGCTCAGCACGCCGAACGCCATCGCGTTGCCATCGTAGTTGCCCCAGTTCGTGTTCGGGGTCATGAAGACGTAACGCAGCGCACCTTCGGTGTAGTTGACCTGGGCCTGGAAGTAGTCGCCCTTGCCGATCATCGGCGCGTTCAGCTTGATGCCGCCGCCGACGGCGAAGCCCAGCTTCGTCACCCGGATGACCGGCTGAATGCCGGTAGCAGCGGCTCGCGCCGTAGTAGTAGCGGCGTTGACCTCGATGGCAGCGCAGCCATGACCTGCGCCGAACCCCAAGCCTGGTCGACGCGCAGGTTGGCGACGACGTCCGGAGCCTGGAAGCCGCCGTAAGCGCCGGCGCCGGCGGTCGATGCCGGTGCCGCAGCGCTGACAGCCACGGGAGCGACTGACCGCGCCGCAGCCAGCGATGCCGCCGGTGCGTTGCCGTCGATGATCTGCGTCATGCGGCGCGTCTTCGGCCGAGATCGTGGCCGAGAAGCCGTTGCCGAACTGGGCGGTATAGGCGCAACACTGCCAGCCCGGATCGCCGGTGTCGGAGCCGGGAAGATGCCCCAGTACGACGTCGCCGGCACGCTGTAGAAGTCGAAGAACGACTGCGCCAGACCGAAGGTGAAGCCCGCCCACTGGATGAAGGCGCGGTTGGCGCTGAACGCGTTCGCTGCGTTGTTGAGGCCGGCATCGTTGTTGCTGCACGCCGACCGCGATGTAGGCGCGGACGGTGCCGTAGGCGGTCTGGTTGCGGGCGTCGGCCGTGATGTAGCCGCGTGCACGCCACGTCGCTGTTGTTGGTGCCGCGGTTATTGACGTTGCCGTTCGTACGGACCGCAGCGTCAAGCTGCCGTTGTCGCCGTACGCATACTCGGCGCGAACCCAACCACCGATCTTCAAGCACATATCGGTGCCGGGGATGTAATAGAACCCCACACCGTACAGGCTGCAAATCTTCACGTACTGGACCGGCTTGGCCTTGACGGGAAGATCGGCGGCCTGTGCCCCAGCGATCGCAACGAGACCCGCTGCGGAGCCGAGGAGAAGGCTTTTCACCATCTTCATCTTGAACCTCCAAACATTGTTTATCGTGAGAGGGTTCCGTATCCGCCTAGTGCGACAGGCACCGATGGAACTTCCCCTTGCTCCCCGCTTTCCGGAGAAACTTTTCACACCACGCGATCAACCCAACTTCGAACTCAAACCGGGCTTACCACAAGGTGCGATCCGTCAAACCGGACAGCGCGACACGGGGATGCCCCCCTCCGTCGCAGTCCAGGACATTAACGGATAAGCACCTAGGCGCAACGAAGAAGCGCCCTTCCCACAGGCTCAGAAGCTGCTTTTCGGCCGGGTGTTGCGTAAAAAACACGCAACAGCAAACCGGCCCGGGCACGACCCCAAGCGGCCAGTTTTCAAACCCCGATACCGTTGGATTTATCACGTAAAATCAGCACGTTACAGAAAACCACAGCCTGCAACTCGTTGCCGAATCAAACAAATGACTAAGGATTTATAGCACCGGAGTTCCGCCGCACGAAGCGCTTTTTGACGAGCTTCGGCCGCTTTAGGTCCGTGCGCTGCCCATTTTGGAGGCTTTCGGCCTGGTTCGCGCGATACGTGCCCATAGGCACCATTTCGCCTTTGCGCGGAGAGCTCGGCGCGACACCCGCTCTTAAGCATCTTGCGCGTGGAAACGAGTGGCCCCCGATTCGCGCCTGCGGCTCGCGCCAACCGAACGTCTGACGATATTTTCCGCCGCATGACAATCGGCGCGGCCTCTGTTCGGCGCATCGAGGTAATTTCAAGGGTTTGACGGAATCTGGCGGAGACGGAGGGATTCGAACCCTCGATACGCCTTTGGAGCGTATAACGGTTTAGCAAACCGCCGCCTTCAGCCACTCGGCCACGTCTCCGCGTGCGCCAAGACCTATGCCTTCCGCACAAAAGCGTCAAACGGTCCGCCGCGCGCGAGAAAATTCGGTTGCAGTGGTCGTGGAAGCGTCGCATTCCACTACGATGCGCCCGTTAAAGGATCGCTGAAACTTTCGGAATCGCCGCGGATGAATCGCAAACAGCGCCGAGCCGGGCACAAGCCAACATCGGCCGGCGGAGCGCGCAGCCAGGCCGCGCAATTATTCGCGGACGCGTTGCGCGCCCAGCAACAGAACAAGCTCGACGAAGCCGCGCGCGCCTATAAGCGGCTGCTGCTGCTCACGCCGGATCACGCGCAAGCCAGCAACAACCTCGCCTGCGTGCTGCAAGCGCAAGGCAAGCTCGCCGAAGCCTCGGCGCGCTTTGCGCGCACGCTCGAATTGATGCCGCAATTGCTGGGCCAATTCAGCGCGATCTGCGCCACGTTGGTCGCGTTGCTGCCGGCGCTCGGCGAGGCCATGCGGCGCGCCAATGAGGCCTGGCCGCAGCGGCTCCCGCTCGATCGTCTGCTCGGCAACGCCGGACTTGCCGCACTTGCCGCCGATCCGCTGCTGCTGACGATTCTGCAATCGAGCCCGGTGCGCGACATCGCGCTCGAACGCGTGCTCACCACACTGCGCGGCGCGCTGCTCGAGCGCGCGATCGCAGACGATAACGCCGCGCTCGCATTCTGCTGCGCGCTCGCGCAGCAGTGCTTCATCAATGAATACGTCTTCGCCACCACGCCAGAGGAAGACTCGCAAGTCGAGCAGCTCAAAAATAATTTGCGCGACGTGTCGCCGATGCAGCTCGCGGCGCTGGCGATGTATGTGCCGCTGCACGCGCTGCCGGACGCGCAAAATCTGCTCGATCGTGCCTGGCCGGACGACGTCGACGACGTCGTGACCCAGCAACTGCGCGAGCCACTGCAGGAGCGCGCGCTGCGCGCTTCGATTCCGCAGCTCACCGCCATCGAGGACGCAACCTCGCAGCGCGTGC
>CAVTHL010000025.1:0-117880 GCA_963734465.1 uncultured Alphaproteobacteria bacterium | reverse complement strand
GTCGGAACGGGCTACAGATACTTCTTCAAATCCGCGGCGGCTTCCTCGGGCCGCCGCTTGAGGCTGAACGGCGCGACAAAGCGGCCCTGCTTGTCCATCAGATAGACCAGCGCGGTGTGGTCCATGCTGTAGTCGCCGTTCTCGCCCGGCACCTTCTGGGCAAAGACGCGATAGGCCTTCTCGGCCGCCTCGATCGCCTTGCGGTCGCCGGTGGCGCCGCGCAAATGCGGATCGAAGCTCGACAGATAATCCTTCATCACCGCCGGCGTGTCGCGCTCGGGATCGACCGTGATGTAGAGCGCATGCACGCGGTCGGCGTCCGGCCCCATGGCGCGCAGCACTTCCGAAATTTCGAACAGCGTGGTCGGGCAGATGTCGGGACAATGCGTGTAGCCGAAGAACACCAGCAGCGGCTCGCCCTTCAGGTCCTGGTCGGTGATCGGCTTGCCGTCCTGGTCGGTGAGGCTGAACGGCCCGCCGATCGCCGAGGCTGCTGGGCGCGCCGCTTCTGAATTGTCCGGTGGCGAACAGGAACACCATGAAGAAAACGACGAGCCCGGCCAAGAAGGCCGACAGCACGAGCATGATGTGGGAGGTGCGGGCCGTCATCGGAACTTAACTCGTCGTTTCGGTCAGAAGCACGCGCGCCCAGCCGGCAGCCGGCGCGCACGATCTCGAAGAACACGGCGGTGCCGTAATAGGCCCAGAGCCCGAGCGTGGCCGCCATGGCCACCCCGCCGAGACCGGCGAGCAGCAACATTGGCCGCGAATAGGTTGTTGTTGTCGTGGTGGTGACGGCCATGGGCGTTGATCCTGGAGATCCTGTGCGCAAGCCGCGCCATTGCCATCCTCACATAAGTCCGCAACCCTTTGGGCGGCAATAAGGACGCGGCGCCCGCGCGAAAACGCCCGCCGGTAGGCGGCGGTAGGAAAACAAGCCGCACAAAAATTAACCATATTTGTTAAACGGTTTTATCGTCGCAGGTCCTGGGACGTTCCGCTAACTAATTGATAAAATGGTACTATTCTGAGGCTTTTTGGCCACAGCCGCGGCCATTCAACGCAGTTTGCGTTGACTCGAATGGTTAAAGGCAGGATGAATGTGTGAACCTTTCTTCAGGCGAGGCACTTACGCCCAATAATAACTCGGGCAATGGAGACCTGTGATGCGCACCGCGTTGGCTTTAGCTCTGGCGATCTCGATGTCGGCGGCGGTCACGACCGCCTGGGCCGAAGATACGAAGGCCCCTGCTCCGGCTCCGGCCGCTGCGGCAGCCCCGGCGCCGGCCCCGGCCGCGACGCCGGCCGCAACCGAGGCAAAATGCACCAATCCGAACGCCCTCGGCGTCGAGCGGGTGGTGCAGATCGACACCACCGGCGGTCCGGGCTTCGGCTTCGAGCATTTCAAGGCCTATGACTTCCTGCGCGACAAGGAAGTCGTGCTGACCTTCGACGACGGTCCGTGGCAGGGCAATACCGAGCGCGTGCTCAAGGCGCTGGCCGACCAGTGCACCAAGGCGCTGTTCTTCGAGATCGGCAAGCATGCCGGCTACTACCCCGAAATCACCAAGCAAGTGGCCAAGGCCGGCCACACCATCGGCTCGCACACCTGGTCGCACAAAGATCTGTCGACGATGTCGGAAGCCGACGCCAAGGCCGAAATCGAAAAGGGCCTCGCGGCGGTGAGCATCGCGCTCGGCAACAAGCCGGTGGCTCCGTTCTTCCGCTTCCCGGCGCTCAAGCATCCGCCGGAACTGGTCAAATATGTCGGCACGCGCAACATCGGCATCTTCTCGACCGACATGGACTCCTTCGACTTCAAGATGCGCAAGCCCGAGCAGGTCGTGAAATCGGTGATGGCCAAGCTTGCCAAGCACGGCAAAGGCATCGTCCTGATGCACGACTTCCAGCACGCCACCTCCGAGGCGCTGCCTGAGCTGCTCAAGCAGATGAAGGCCGGCGGCTACAAGATCGTGCAGGTGGTCGGCAAGACCCCGGTCGAGCCGCTGCCGGAATTCAAAGAGGCAGTGCTCAAGGAAATGGGCGGCGGCCTCGACGAAGCGCGTCCGATGTCGAGCGTGATCCAGACCATCGGCGGCAGCGGCAGCACTGGCAGCAACTAATTTAAGCCGCAAAAACGTGTCAAAACACCGGCCGCACAAAGATTGTGCGGCCGGTTTTTTATTGCGCAAGCGAACCGAACGCACGCCTTGCGGATTATCGGGATGCCGGGGTACGAGGTGAACCATGCGCGCTTGGCTTCCTGCCCTTTTGCTCTCGCTATTGGCCGCCAGCGCTGCCAACTCCGCTTTGGCGCTCGATCCGACCGGCGAATGGGAAACCGAGAAAGGCGACGCCCATATCCGCATCGTCGACTGCGGCGGCAGGCTGTGGGGCGTGGTGTCCTGGGCAAAGATACCCGGCTACGACATCCATAATCCCGACCCTTCGCTGCGCAGCCGCCAGACGGTGGGCATGCCCGTGCTGCTGAACATGAAGCCCGGCGACGACCCCGGGACGTGGGAGGGCGAGGTCTACAATGCCAAAAACGGCCGTACGTATGACGCCTCGATAGAGATCCAAAGCGCCGACACGCTGCATGTCGAAGGCTGCGCGCTCGCGGTGCTTTGCGGCGGCGAAGACTGGAAGCGGCTAGTCCAATCCCAGCCGGCGCAGACCGAGCCTCGCAACAGTGCGGGCACGACGGGCGCGCCGACGAGCCGCGACGACCGCGGACATCTGCGCCGGTATCGCGGGGCGGGCCCATTAGCACCGGCTGGAACAGCACGGCGGCGGCGAGCGTGCAGACCAGCGACAATGCCAGCAGCTTGCCCATGCTCGACGTGCCGGGGTGGTTGGAGAACCACAGGCTGCCGAAGGCGGTGGCGGTGGTGAGCGCGCTGAAAAACACCGCGCGCGTCAGCGGCGACTGCAGCACCTGGCTTTGCCCGCCGCGCCAGGCCATCACGTAATAGATCTTGAAGGCGACGCCGATGCCGAGCAGCAGCGGCAAGGCGATGATGTTGGCGAAGTTGAGCTGCAGCCCGATGGCCACGCACAATTCCAGCGTCACCACGCCCGCCACCAGCAGCGGAATAATCGTGCGCAGCATGTCGCCGAGCCGGCGCAGCGTCAGCCATAGCAGCACCGTGATCGACAGCAGCGACCAGAGGCCTGCCTCGATGAAAGCGCGGATGATGGTGTGGCCCGATTCCAGGATGGCGATCGGTCCGCCGGTCGCGCGCGGCTCGACCGCCAGCACCGCGCGGGCGAATTGGCGAATCTCCGGATTGTCGTTGAGGGCGCCTTTCGGCAGCACCTCGACGCGGGCGCGGCCATCCGGCGTGATCCATTGCTGGCGCAAGGACGCCGGCAGCGTCCGCTCGTTCACCGGCTGCGGCTGCAACGCGCTACGCAGTCCGTCGAGCGCAGTCTGCAACGGCGTGACGAAGACGGCTTGCGCGTGCTCGCGCAGCGCGGGCGCCGCCGCCGCCAGCTGCCCGAGATCGGCCGCCAGCCGTTTCGCCGCCGCGGGACCTGCTCCCGTGCGGTTGCCGGCGGCCTGATCGAGCGCCTGCTGCGCGCGCTTGAGCGCGTCGACGTTGTCTTTATCGCTCGGCGGCGGCCGCCGCGCGGTGCCGAGCGCCGGCAGCAACACTCTGGCGGCGTTGTTGATGAGCGCCAGCTTTTTGTCCTGCTCGGCCGGCACAAAGCTCGCCAGCGTGCGCACGCTCGACACTTCCGGCACCTTGCTCAGGCGCTGCGCAATCTGCGCGGCGTCCTGCGCCGAGTTTGCCAAGACGTCGACGCCGTTGGCCCCGACCGCCGGGTCGCTGCGCACGTCGAGATAGGTGGCGATCGACTCCGCCTTCGGATTGCGCAGGTCGATCGGGTTGAAGTCGAATTTCAGATAATACAAAAGCGGCAGGGCCGCGATCACCGCCGCCGCGCTGCCGATCAAGATCGGCATGCGATGGCGCTCCATAAAATTGTCGACCGGCGCGAGCGCGGCATAGCCGAGCGGCTCGCTTTCGCCCGAGGGATTGAAGATCATCAACAATGCCGGCAGCACGGTGATGCTGCCGAGAAAGGCGATGATCATGCCGAGCCCGGCGATCTGACCGAGCTCGGACACGCCGCGGTAATCGGTCGGCACGAACGACAGGAAGCCGGCCGCGGTGGCGGCGGCGGCAAGCGCCAAGGGAATTGCGATGCGCTCGCCGGCATTCGACAGCGCCACACGCAGATCGTCGACTTCATGGCGCTCGGCGCGATAGCGCACGCTGAACTGAATGCCGAAATCGACGCCGATGCCGACGAACAGCACCGCAAAGGCGACCGATATCAGATTGAGCGCGCCCACCATGAGCAGCCCGAGCGCCGCGGTGATGGCGAGGCCAATGGCAACGGTGGCGAACACGGCGATAATGATGCGGGCCGAGCGCAGCGCGAGCCACAAGATGATGAGCACGATGACGACGGTGGCGATCAGGTTGCCCAGCGCGCCGTCCGCGATGGTGGCAAATTCCTCGTCGGCGATGGGCACCGCACCGGTGAGGCGCACGCGGGCGCCGATCTCATTTAGCTTAAGGTCGGCGGCGGTCTGCCGGATTGCGTCGCTTGCCGCCTTGCCGGGCTCGAGCGCCGCGTAATCGAGCACCGGATGGATTTCGATGAAGCGCCGCAGTTCGCCCTCTTCCGGCGGCTTGCCGGACACCAGCTCGCGCCACGAGAAATAGCCGGTCTTGCCGGCCAAGAGAGCGTCGAGTGTGGCCGCCGCCTGGTTGAGCATGGCGGCGAGCGGCGCAAGCCCCGCCTCGCCGTTTTGCTGCGCGCCTTGCTGCGCGCCTTGCAGCCCGAATGACAGCGCCTGGGCCAGGCCGCGCAGGCTGGGGTCGCCGGCCATCACTCTGATGAGGGGGGCCGACTGCTGCAGCTGGCCGGCTGTCGTCGCCACCTGATCGGCGGCAAGAAATAGCATGGCCTCGCGCGCGAAAGAACGGCGTCTCGCTCGCCGCCTCGACCGACTTGAAGAGGGTCTTGCGCCCGGACAAGGCGCTCGTGAGCGATTGCGCCGCCTTGCTCGCAGCCTCCGAGGTCGGCGCGTCGATGACGGCGATGATGGTTTCCTTGCCCTGCGGAAACGTGGCGTTGAACGTGAGTTCGCGTTGCCGCCAGGGCAAATGCGGGGAAATCAGCCGGGTGACGTCGGTATTGATGGCAAAATGACGGGCGCTATAGACGCCGGCGGCAATCGCCAGCAGCACGCTCACGCCCAGCACCCACCACGGCCGGCGCGTGCACAGATCGATCAGCGTCTTAATCGCGGATTGGACCACGGCGGCCTCGGACGAATTTTCGGCAGCACCGCGATATCACATTGCGATGACGGAATCACAGTGCGGTGGCGCGCGCGGTCAGCCCCGTCCGGTCGTGCTGCCCGGCGCTTTCTGGATATAGCCGAGCGCGGCCTTGAGCTGCGCGTCTTCGGGCGTGCCGATGACCTGGGTCTTGATCGGCGCCGAATAGGTCTCGGCCTCGGTCGGGGCGCCCTCCTTGGCGTTCTCGTCCTGTTTGGGCTTGCGCAGCAGCGACCCTGGATTGCGGAAGGCGCCGCTCAGCGAGCTCTCGTGCGGCATGAACGCGCCCGCCACCTGCTGGTCCTTGGGCACTTCGACCACGATGTCCGGCGCGATGCCCTGGCCCTGGATCGAGCGGCCGCCGGGCGTGTAGTAGAGCGCGGTGGTCAGGCGCAGCGCGCCGTGGCCGTTGAGCGGAATGATGGTCTGCACCGAGCCCTTGCCGAAGCTTTGCGTGCCCATGATCTTGGCGCGGTGGCGATCCTGCAGGGCGCCGGCGACGATCTCGGACGCGGAAGCCGAGGCGCCGTTGATCAACACGACAATCGGCGTATTCGGAATGAGATCGCCGCTGGCGGACGCGGCGAAGGCGTGATTGTCGTCGTTTTGCCGGCCCTTGATGGTGACCACCGTGCCGCCATCGAGAAAATTGCCGGCGACCGCGACAGCGGCCGCCAGAAGCCCGCCGGGATCGTTGCGCAGGTCGAGCACCAGGCCCTTGAGCTTGCCGCCCGCGTCCTGCCTCAGCTTCTCCACCGCCTGCTTGAAGTCGCGCGGCGTGTCGCCGCCGAATTCGCTGATGCGCACATAGCCGATGCCGTCCGGCGCAAGATGCGATTTGACCGTCTGCACCTGGATGATCGCGCGCGTGATGCTGACGTCGAACGGCTTCTCGGTGCCGCGCGCGATGGTCAGCTTGACGCTGGTGCCGGGATCGCCGCGTAGTACTCGCACCACTTTCGACAGATCCATGCCCTGCGCGCTCGCGCCCTCGATGCCGACGATGAGGTCGCCGGGCTGCAGGCCGGCATGCGCCGCCGGCGTGCCGTCGATCGGCGAGATCACTTTGGGAACGCCGTGCTCTTCGGAAATCTGGATGCCGAGGCCGCCGAACTTGCCGTTGATGTCTGCCTCCGATTCCTTGAATTCCTGCTCGTCCATGTAATCGGAATGCGGATCGAGCCGGGTGAGCATGCCCTTGAGCGCATCCCGCGTCAGGTCATGCGGGTTTACCGGATGCACATAGTCTTGCTCGACCAACTGGATCACGCCGTTGATGAGGGCAAGATCGATGGGCGACGGCCCGGCGCGGCGGGCACCGAGCGCGTAAGCGACCGGCAGGGCAACCAGTGCGGTGGCGACGACGCCGACGATAACCAGACGCGACTTTTTCATTGCAACGACCTCGCAGGCATTGAAGGGAGCAGCGCCGCCATTACAGCATCGTCCCCGAGTAGAACGATGCAAGGGGGCGCAATGTTCCGTGCGAGCGGCGCTCGGAAAAGGCTCAAAGCCGGCGTTTGGCCCGCTTTTTCTTAGCGTTTTTCTTGGCGTTTTTCTTGCCGTTCTTCTTGCGCTTTTTGAACGGCAAAACTTGGGCGGAAGCGCCCGCGCTTTTGCGCAGCGCCTCCTTCAGATCGACAGGGCGGTTATGCTTGCGCAGCAGGTCGCGGAACGCCTCCTCGGCGAGCTCCTGGAAGGTCATCATGCGGTCGCGCGCCAGCAGATCGAGCGCCGCCCAGCTCTCCTCGTCGAATTGGATGCGCTTGCCCGGCATGTCCGCCTCCGTTCCACGGCCTGATATGTGCTTTTTCGTGAAATTTTCCGCAAGCGGCTGGGTGTCATTGCGACCAAAAAACACCTATTTCGTTTATAAGGACGATGGCAGCAGAGTCGTCCACCGTAGGCGGCTACCGAACGCAGCGGCTCCGATGACCGATATCGCGACCATCACGATCAACCCGGCCGTCGACATTTTCGTCAATGTCGAGCGCGTCGAGCCGACCAAGAAATTGCGCTGCTCGGCGCCCAAGCGCGATCCCGGCGGCGGCGGCATCAACGTCGCGCGCGCGGCGCACCGGCTCGGCGGCAGCGTGGTGGCGATCTATCCGACCGGCGGCGCCATCGGCAAATTGCTGCAGCGGCTGGTCGAGCGCGAAGGCATCGACAGCGTGACGACGCCGTCGCATGTGGAGACGCGCGAGAATTTCACGGCCTACGAGGAAGACAGCGGGCAGCAATACCGCTTCGTGCTGCCGGGTTCGGCGCTGCACAAGGCCGAATGGGAGGCCTGCCTCGACAGACTCGCGACGCTGCCGGAGAAGCCGAAGATCGTGGTGGCGAGCGGCAGCATTCCGCCGGGCGTGCCGGAGGATTTCTTCGCCCTTGTTGCGCGCCAAGCCAAGGCCTTCGGCGCCAAGATGGTGCTCGACACCTCCGGCCCGGCGCTCAAGGTCGCGCTCGAGGAAGGCGTCACGCTGATCAAGCCGAATCTGGGAGAGCTCAGCGAATTCGTCGGCCACCCGCTGACGCGCGAGCAGGATCGCATCGCCGCCTGCCGCAAGCTGGTCGAGCGACAAGCGCGCGGAAGCGGTGGCGCTGACTTTGGGCGAAGACGGCGCGCTGCTGGTCACCGCCGACGGCGCCTGGCGCGCCGCGCCGCTGCGCGTCGAAGTCGTGAGCGCGGTCGGCGCCGGCGACAGTTTCCTCGGCGGCATGGTGGCGGCGCTCGCCGAGGGCGAGCGGATCGAGCATGCTTTCAAGCTGGCGGTGGCGGCCGGCGTTGCCGCGGTGATGAGCCCGGGCACCGAGCTGTGCCGCGAGGAAGACGTGCGCCGGCTGCTGGGCGACGTGCGCGTCAGCGAGATCGCGCCAGCGATTTCCTAGCGCGCGGTGAGCTGCTGCTTGTCGCAGTAGTGCTGCGCGTATTTTTCGGCCAGGCGCTGCATGTCGCGGCCGTAAGTGTTCTTGTCGGTGCCGGTCCATTCACGCGCGAGATCGGCAAAGGTCACCGGCCGGTGCAGCCGCCGCATGATGTCCTGCACGTCGTCCTGGACCTGACGCGTGCGCTTGGCGACCGGCTGCGGAATGCGCGCGGTCGAATACATCAAGACGTGTTGGAGATGCGCGAGCACGCCGGTCCGCACGTCGTCGAAGTGCTCGCCCGGGCCGGCCTGAAATCGTGGCGCCGAGCCCGGCGAAATTATTGTCGCTCGCCGGCACGCCGGCGGGCGCGCCGTCCGGGCGGCGGAAGGTGAGATAATTGGTCTCGATCAGCATCTGAAAGAACGCGTAGTCCCAGCGCACGGCGACGCATTTCTCCGGCGGGCGCGCCACGCAGGCGCCGATGGTCTGGTAGAGCGAGGCAATGTTTTCGAAGCGCGGCTCGATCGCGCGCGGCGTGCGGCGCGCGGAATTTGTGGCCGCGACGAAATCCATCAGCGTGTCGGGCGCGACGCATTTCGGCACTTCATTGCCGGCGCTCGCAACGATCGGCGGCAGCGAACCCGCCAGCGCGCCCGCCGGCGCCAGCAGCGCAAGCAACAGGATCAGCCGTCGCCGCCATGGAGCCCCGCCCCGTTGAGAGTCAGGCGGCTGGCATAAACCGATTCGGGTTAATTTTGCGCGATTTTGGTATGGGTCAGATGACGAGCCCGCCTTCGCCAACCGCCTTCGTCCGAAGGCGAACTTCGGCGGTCAAAAAGGCTTCGACTGTCCGCTAAGTGCCAATAGCAGACAAATACGGGCGCGATTGGCCTGTCCGCTAAGTGCCAGAAATTGAAATTCGATGTCAGCGTTCTAAGTCGAGCTGTAACAGTTGATCTTGTTGTCTGAACCGGTCATCGCTATTGCAACAACACACCTCCGGGAGAAATGCATTGAAGCATCGGACAGCCTGCCTTTTCGCCATTATCGCAGTAATTTTTACCTTGGGTCTTGGAGACGGAAGTACAATTCAAGCGCAACAAACTATGGGCCATCCACCTTCATTTGCGCCAGACATGCCTGACGCGACCCGGGGTAAGCAGGGCATTACACATAAGGCCTTGCTAAGGACCGACCTCGCCAAAGTCGCCGGACAAGAAGTTATTGTTTGGGACACTGAGTATGCCCCGCGAGCGATTAACCCGCGCCATTACCACCCCGCCGCAATAACATTTCACGTCGTCTCGGGGACAGGAGTTTGGCAGGAAGAGGGCAAGGCCGCGGTGACATTGAAGGTAGGTGACAGCCTATTCGTTCCGGCTGGCACAACCCACGCCCATTGGAACCCAAGCCATACCGAAAGCCTGCGATTTCTGGAGTTCATTGTTGGCGAGAAGGACAAGGCTCGCCCTGAACCTCGGCCACAATGAAACTGAGACACTTCCCCAAGCGGAAAGCTTTTGTGGTTGATCGGACCTAATGTCCGCTTTGGGTCATTAGCAGACATTCGGCGATGCCCAGGCCGTGTCCGCTTTACCCCAGAAAGCGGACGTTCCGGGCGGAAAGCGTGACGTCCGCTAAGTGCCACTAGCGGACATTTCGCTGTAACCAGTTAGGCGTGACCCAGGCCGGTTAAAAACCATACCGGCGCCGACGCGGTGCCCGAATACGTTTTACTCGGGTAACGAGCGTAGGCAGGGTGTCAATCCGACAACCCTTTCTTTAACGCCGCTGCCTTGCGGGCTTGCTCAGCGTCGTCGCGATCGGCCTTTTTCATCTCCAGCAATTCAATCGTCACCTTGGCAATTTTGCCGGTGAACTTGGCCGGCACAGTGTAGGCCTCAGTGACAGGCGTGCCCTCATCCGCACCCACGTCTGCGGCGTCGTCAATTGAGAATGCGCAGCACTGAGTTTGTTCGATCCGGCCCGTCGCAACATTTTTTCCATTGACGAAAAGCGTGGCAACCCCACCCTTGCCGACACCACCGCCGTCATACGCGAATTCGACGCGGATGGTGGACTTCCCCGCAGGCAACGCCTGCTTGGCAGCCAACGTGTACCTCTGCAAGCCGAGCCAATTGTACGTATAAATCGGCTTGCCATCCTTCACGAAAAGGCTCCAGCCGCCGAAGCGACCACCCTGGGCGAGGATCGCACCGTTGGCGCCGTTTTTCGGGATTTCCACATCGGCGGTGATGGTGTGTGACCGATTTTTCACATTGATGAAGGCATTCTCGGACATCCCGGTCATGCCTTGATGAACGGTCAGCGACGTGCGGCCGGCCATCAAGTCGGGTCGCCCGACCAACGCGGCGTTAAATCGCTCCAGGGTCCGATCATCCAGGGGCAGCACGCTATTTTTCACTGCTTCTTTCAAGAAAAGTTCTTGGAGCTCTTTCAACTTGTCCGGGTTCGTTGCGGCCAGGTTGTTCGCCAGGCTGAAGTCCGACCGCGTGTCGTACAATTCCCAGATGTCTTCCTGGAGCGGCCTTCGGACTTTGATTTCCCAAGCCGCGCGGTGAACCGTCCCGGCAAGCCAGCCATCATTGTAGATGGCGCGATTGCCGAAGATCTCGAAGTACTGGGTTGTGTGAGTGCTCGGCGCCTTGGCGTTAGCAAACGTATAGAGCATGCTCACGCCTTCGATGGGGATCTGAGGCGTTCCGTTCACGCTCTTCGGTTCAGGCAAGCTCGCCGCTTCGAGGATCGTCGGCACGATGTCAATGACATGGTGCCATTGCGAGCGAAGCTCGCCCTTTGCTGTAATGCCTTTGGGCCAGTGAACCACCATTCCGTTACGAGTGCCGCCGTAACTAGAGGCAACCTGCTTGGTCCATGTGAAGGGCGTATCGCCCGCAACCGCCCAGCCTGCGGCGTAGTGGCTATACGTCTTCGGCCCACCGAGTTCGTCGTAGTGTTTGAGGACATCCTGGACGCTCTCAGTCACGCCATTGAAGAAGGTATATTCGTTGAAGAGCCCGTTCATGCCGCCTTCGGCACTCGCTCCGTTGTCGCCGACGATATAAAAAATCAGTGTGTTGTCGAGCTGACCGGTGGCCTTGATGGCGGCCACTAGCCGGCCGATCTCCGTGTCGGCGTACTCGCCAAACCCGGCGAAGACTTCCATCTCGCGGGCGAACAGCTTCTTCTCATCTGCGCTCAGCGTAGCCCAATCTTTAATAGCTTCAGGCTTAGGCGCGAGCTTCGTGTCCGGCGGCACCACGCCCAACTTGATTTGGCGCGCGAGCGTCTCCTCGCGCAGCTTGTCCCAACCTTGGTCGAACTTGCCCTTGTACTTGGCGATCCACTCCTTCGGCACGTGGTGCGGCGCGTGGGTGGCTCCCGGCGCGAAATAGATGAAGAACGGTTTATCCGGTGTCAGCGACTTCTGGTACTGCATCCAGTCGATCGCCTGGTTAGTCATGTCGGTCATGAAGTGATAGTTCGGATCGTGCGACGGCTCGACCTGATTCATTCCGTCATAGAGCAGCGGCGCCCACTGATTGGTCTCTCCGCCCATGAAGCCGTAGAACTTGTCGAAACCAGAGCGGGTCGGCCAACGGTCGGTTGGGCCGGACGGGCTTACCTCCCAGGCCGCGGTTTCGTGCGATTTGCCAAAGGCCGCCGTGCTGTAGCCATTCAGCCGCAACATCTCCGCCACCGTCGCCACGCTGTTGGGGCGCTGCCCGGTCTGCCCCGGGAATGAGGTGGCGGTCTCCGCAATCGAACCCATGTTGTTCACATGATGATTGCGGCCGCTGAGAAGTGCCGCGCGGGTCGGCGAGCAGAGCGCCGTCGTGTGGAATTCGTTGTAGCGCAATCCCTCATTGGCGAGCTGTTCGACTGTAGGCATATGGATGGGCCCACCGAATGCACTCGATTGGCCGAAGCCCATGTCATCGATCAGCACGATGAGCACATTAGGCGCTTTGGCCGGCGCCTTGACCTCGAACCGCGGCGGCGGGGTGGCATTCCGCGCATCAAACACAGTGCTGTGCGGGTACTGAGGCTCTGGGATTGGTAGCACCGTGCGATCGGTAGGTACCACGACACTTAAGGGGGCGGATTGCTGGGCGGCGACGGATGCTACCGTTAGCGGGGCAAGCATTAGTGCCAGAGGCAAGCCGAACGCAAAGGTCATCGACGTGCGTGTCATGGCTGTATTCGCTTCCTGTTTCGGCTACTGCCGCCAGCGGCTAGTCCGCCGGCAAATGAAGACCGCAAACTTCCAATAGACCCCAATCGCTTGCGTTGATGTAGATCAAACCCTTGGTTGCCGTGGTTAGCGCCGACGTCATTTACCCTAAGCCCTCTCGTCGGTTCGGTAGTGACGTTGGATGGGCAGCAACCCATTTCATTCGATTGCGTGCAGGCGACGGACATCCAAGATTTGTTCTCGTTGTGCTCTCTTATTTAGTGAGCGGCACATGTGAATTGTTGCCTCCGCTTTTCCCCCAATAACGGGCATTCGTCTGCACGGTCAGGCAGTCAGTACGTCAGCTTTGTGCGCAATAGCGGGCATCCGCGCAACGTGGGGCGTCAGCGGTTAGGCTGCCCCAAGCGCCGGCGCAGATCGTCAACCAGCGCAGAAATTTGCGCATTTCCGGGTTCGAGCGCGGCCAATTCCTGAGCATGCGCTAGAGCCGCCGTCAGGTCGCCGCCGTCACGTTCGAGCGAGATCAACGTCGCCAAAATGTTCCGGTCGGTTGGATGCTGTTTGTGCGCACTCAACAAAACGGCCGTCGCCTCTGCGGTTGAACCGGCCGAGTTGAGAGCAATGGCGTAAACATAAGCGTAACGCGCGTTGGCTGGTTCAAGCGCGGCAGCCTCACGAAATAGCGGCAAAGCTTCCGTATAGTTACGCTGGCGAACAAACAGGAGACCGAGCGAATGCTTGAGGGCGGCATTGTTCGGCTCGATTGCAATCGCTGCACGTAAGAGCTCCGCTCCTTCCTTGTCCATGCCGCGTTGCCGATCGAGATCGGCAAGGTTTGCCATGGCGGGAACGAATTTGGGATCGAGCCGAAGCGCGGTGCGGTATTCAGCTTCCGCTTCGTCAAGTTGGTTGCGCCGCATCTTCACGAGGCCAAGATTGAGATGCGTTTCCGGCCGGTCGGCGTCGATCATCTCGCCCGCAATCAGCTCCTGATAGGCGGTAACGAACGCGCTGCGTTGCTGCGGCGTCATTGTCTGCGGGTCAACTCCGGCAAGCGCCCGCGCTGCCTCGGTGCGAACGGCACGCACCGGGTCGCCAAGAAGCGGAGCGGTCGCATCAACAATGGCGCGCGGTCCGGATACGCGCAGTCCGCGCGCGGCGGCCATGCGGACCAGCGGATCGGAATCGGCAATCGCCGCCTTGATTGCAGTTTCGGACGCCGCCGTCGCATAGCGAGGCAAAAGGAGCAAGCCGCTCGCCCGCGCAATCGCGGGCTGGCTTTTGTCCAGGATTAATTGATCGAGTTGACGTTCCGCATCGACGGCGCCTGTTCGGCCGGCATGGAGCGCGGTGCCATAATGCGGCGTCGTCTGCCGGCCGTTCGGATACCACGTTGCGACCGCCTTTGCCGCCCATTCCGCCGAACGGTCGGTGTGGCACTGGTTGCAGGCATTGGGCGTGCCGATCGACACCGAGAGATCCGGACGCGGCACGCGGATGCTGTGATCGCGCCGGTCGTGCACCACCATATAGGTCTTGGTCGGCATGTGGCAGTTGACGCACTGCGCGCCGGTGCTGCCAGGCGGATGCTTGTGATGCGCGGTGACGTCGAACTTTTCCGGCATGTGGCACTGGGCGCACAGAGCGTTGCCTTCAGCGCGCAGCTTTGCGGCGTGCGGTTCGTGGCAATTGGAACAGACGACGCCAGCCTTGTGCATGGCGCTCTGCAGGAAGGAATCGTACTCGAACACCTCGCCGTCGATCTGCCCGTCGGCATGATAAAGCCCTGGCTCCAGGAGAGCCGGCAAAGCCACATCGAGGAACGGAGCATCCGGCGCCAGTCCATTGGCGAGAAGCTTCCGTCGTGAATGACAAGGGGCGCAGGCATCGAGTTGTGTTGAAGCCAAAGGCTCAGTGCGGTGGGCCGTCCCGGTGACGGGGTTCATGACCCACTGTCCACGATCGGTCGCCTTCAGCCAGGCCTCCAAGCCCATCCGGGCCTTGTCGGAGAGTTCAGACTCGGCGTTTGGCGCCTGGCTTGAGCCGGTCTTCGCCCAAGCGACGTGACGCGAACCTGGGCCGTGGCAGGCCTCGCAGGTCACGCCGAGGCTGGCCCAGGTCGTCGCGTAAGTGTCCGTCGAAAGATTGTAGTTCTTTTTCAGGTCGGTCGTGTGGCAATTGGCGCATTGATAGTTCCACGTCTGGTCGCGGCTGGTCCAATGCAGCGGTGACCCTGGGTCGAGCTTTTGTCCGGGATAAAGGTGGAACCAGCGTTGGCCCCCCTGCGCCTTTGGCCGCGTGTCCCAGGCGAGCCCGAGCATCTGGTAGCGGCCGCCGGGAAACGCGATGAGGTATTGCTGCAGCGGATCGACGCCGAATGTGTAGGCAATCTCGTAGTCATGCAGCGCCCCATCGGGGCCGTCGGTCCGCACCATAAACTTGTCGCCCGCGCGCGAAAACGTGCTGACGACGCCGAAGTTTTCAACCGAGACGCCCGAAAAATCGCCGAGCACCGTAGCGGGTGTGGCTTTCTCCATTGCCAAAGCGTGGTGCGACGTCTTCCAACGCTCGGCCTGCGGTTGATGGCAGCCGGCGCAGACCTCAACCCCGACATATTTTGCGGCACCGTCAGCTTGTGCGTAAGCGGTGAGCCGGATATCAGACAGCCGGAAAATACGACGATAGCCGCTGTCGCTAGCGCAATCCAAGCAATACGGCTCAACGAAAGAAGTAAATCACGATCGCCTGATGGTCCGTCATAGCCAATCGTCGATCGCATCGCGGCAACAAATCCTGTTTGGAGGCTGCCACCAAGTGGGCGATCGATTCAACCAACTTATTGCTTAACTTACAACTGGCGAAGCTAGCGCAAAAAGACCGTTAGTCTCGCGGGTGTCCACTTCGCCTCGGCGGGCTGACTCACTTTTTCTGTTGCTGCTCCTGCTTCAGGATGGTGTCAATCGCCTGAATAATTCGATCCGTCGCAGGTGCATGCCTCAAGGCTTCAATTCCATTCCTTGAGTTTTTTCGCCGCCGTGCCGTACGGGCCCAGTTGGTAGACAGCCACACCCGCAGGCGAGAACGTGAACGGCGTAAACGGCTCGGCAAGCAGCTTGTCCAGATCGGCACTCGGAGCGGTACCTGTAGAGACGTGCGGATTGAATTTTTCTCCTGCAGACTTCTGCACGAACGTCGACACGTAGTCGATCATCATCGTGTCGGTTGCGGGGTTCCCGTGCCCGGCTGTGAATGCGCCGATCGGGCCGGTTGCCTCCGTAAATGGTGCGACGGCGGCAACGATGTCCGCCTGCAGCTTGAGCAATTCGGCGGTCGGCTTGGCGACAATGCCCGCGATGCCGAGATCCCCGGCTGGGAGATAGTAGCGCTTGGTGGCGTTAAGCTTCATGGCGTTCACGTTGGCGCGCGTGAGCACCTTGCCGATCGCCGAATACACCTTGCCCAGATCCGCGGTGCGGACGAAGCACTGGACCATCGTGATGTGCGGACTATGGCTTGCATCGAGGGCAAAGCCTTTCGGATAGATCTTAAGCAGGCTCGCGTTATCAGCGGCGGAATGCCGGAGCATCGTCGCGTCTGGCTGGAGCAGGACGTCGATCGCGGTGACCGTGTTCTGACGGCCGGGAACACCTGCTTCCAGTCGTCCTTCATGCTGACGACGGTCCAGCCGTTCTTCTTTGCAAGCTCTTCAAGCGCGGGCGTGAAGTAACCGTATTTGACGTCCGGTAATCCGCGTGCGGGGCCGTAGGCAAATTCGCGCGATGCGTCGTCGTGCAGCACGAGCAGCCCAAACCGCGCTCCGCTAGTGCCCTGCGTCGTGTATTCCAGCATCTGCTGGTCGCCGACGGAGTTGCCGAACGCGGCAATCGGCCGGCGGCCGATATGCTGATTGATGCCGACGGGCTTATCGGCCTTGTCGTCGTTGAAATTCAACTCGGGCAGACGCACGAGCACGGCCTTGCCGTCGCGCAATTCAAACTTCGTCTTCATGCTGCTGCCGATGACCTGTTCCGGCGGAATGCCGTAGGCCTTTTCGGCCCACGGGCGCATGAACTCGATGCCGCCGCCCGAGACAATGAAGTTCTTGAAGCCGTTTGCGCGCAAGTAAGCGAGCACCTCGATCATCGGTTGATAGGTCATGTCGAGGAAGCGTTTGCCGGTCTGCGGATGCTTTGCGGTGGCAATCCAGTCCGTCACGATCCGTGCAAACTCGTCCGTGGTCATGCCGGTGTGCGTTGCCACGAAGAGTTCCATGAGGCCGTGGTCGCCGCCCTCCAGCGCCGCCTTCAGATCGCCCTTCAACATCGATGCAAACGGCTCCTTGTCTTTCCACTCCGGATGCTGCGGCGCGAGCGCCTTCACGCGATCCGCCACGAAGTAAAATTGGACCGGCACCGGCTGCTCGCTCCAAAGCGTGCCGTCGTTGTCGAAGGTCGCGACGCGTTCAGGAACGGGCACGAAGTCCGGCGAGCCGGGTTTGGTGACCTTCTCGACGAAGGTGATGATGGATTGTTTGGCCGGGCCGTCGTTCCACGATGGCAACGGGTCGGCTGCTCGCGAAGCGGTTGCGGAGAAAGCCACCGCAATGATGAGCCCGGCGGCGATGAGCATTTTCCGGATTATGGTTTTCATTGTTGTGCTTTCATTTGTCCGTTGTGTTGGCATCATGCGGCCGGCCGCTTGAGACGGCCGGCCGCGGATGTTCCGTGTCGGAGCTGACGGCGCTTAATCGCCTGACGGTTCCTTTAGCTTCCGCATCACTTCATCGAGGTTGAAGCTGGCCGCCTTCTGCCGTTGCGGATAGTCCTTGAACGTCGCCAGGAAGTCGCCGACGTAGGCCTGCGCCGGGACAAACGCGAAGGCGTGATCGAGCAGCCAGTCGTAATAGGTGTTTGAGGTGACATCCGCGCGCTCGTACGGGTCGGTTCTAAGATTGAAGATCTTCGGGATCCGCAAAGTGGTGAACGGCTCCGACCAGATGCGCATTGTTCCCTGAGCGCGCTGCTCCATGAACACGAACTTCCAATTGTCGTAGCGCAGGCCGGTCAGTTGCTGGTCGTCGTTGATGTAGAGGAACGATTCCCGCGGGCTCTTCGGAGCTTGCCCGGTCAGGTACGGCACGAGGTTGTCGCCGTCGAGATGGACCTTGTAGGTCATGTCGCCGACCTTGTCGCCCTTGAGCAGCTTGTCTTTGATCTGCGTGTCACCGGCAATGGCCAGAATGGTTGGCAGCATGTCGAGGTGAGCGACGATGTCGTTGGACACCTGGTCGGGCTTGATGTGGCCCGGCCAGCGGAACATGGCCGGCACCCGGTAGGCGCCTTCCCAGTTCGAGTTTTTCTCGCTGCGGAACGGAGTCATCGCTCCATCCGGCCACGAGTTCATGTGTGGACCGTTGTCGGTCGAGTACATGATGAAGGTGTTGTTGGCGATGCCGAGATCGTCCAACGCCTTGAGAACCTGGCCGACATTCTTGTCGTGGTCGATCATGGTGTCGTGATACGGGCTCTGCCATCGCCCCGCCTGGCCGATGCTCTCCGGCTTGGTATGGGTGCGGAAGTGCATGTGGGTCGTATTGATCCAGACAAAGAACGGTTTGTTCGCGTTCTTCTGCCGCTGCATGAAGTCCACGGCACGGTTGGTGATGTCGTCGTCGGTTGTTTCCATCCGCTTCTTGGTCAACGGGCCGGTGTCCTTGCACACCTGCTTGCCGACCTTGCCGAAGCGCGGATCGACTGTCGTGTCGTCCGTGTTCGAGGCTTTGCAGTCCATCACGCCACGCGGTCCGAACTTGGCGCGGAACGCAGCATCCTTCGGATAGTCCGGCAGTTCCGGCTCTTCCTCGGCGTTCAGGTGGTAGAGGTTGCCGTAGAACTCATCGAAACCATGCACGGTCGGCAGAAACTCGTTGCGGTCGCCAAGATGGTTCTTGCCGAATTGCCCGGTCGCATAGCCGAGCGGCTTGAGCAGTTCGGCGATCGTCGGATCTTCCTTCTGCAGCCCGATCGGGGAGCCCGGCAGGCCGACCTTGGTCATGCCAGTGCGCAAACCCGACTGGCCGGTGAGGAACGAGGCCCGGCCGGCGGTGCAGCTCTGTTCGGCATAGTAGTCGGTGAACATCACGCCTTCCTTCGCGATGCGGTCGATGTTGGGCGTCTTGAAGCCCATTAGACCGCGCGAGTAGGCGCTGATATCGGACTGGCCGATGTCGTCACCCCAGAAGATGACGATGTTGGGTCTTTGCTGCTGTTGCGCGGCTGCTGGCACCGCAGCCACGATGGCGACAGCGCACGAGGTCAACAGACCAAGCCAGATGGCCTTGATTAGACTCACGGGATTTTCTCCTTTGCGTCGACTGCCTGAGACGGCCGGCAGATAAAAGCCAACTACAGTCGCGCCGAGCATTCAGGGCGCGAAATGGATAGAACTTTTCAAATAGAGCGGCGCCTCGTGAGCGGCTTGATCCATGTCAAGTGACGGTGAATGCGCGGCTGCCATGCGTACACTCCGCTACCACCAAGCTGAAACGCAGCAGACTGACAGCGTGGCGCATCACTGCGCGCGAGCGGACACGTTGAGGGGGACAGCGACCTAGTCGAAGACAGGCGAATTACTGCGCAGCGGGAACGACGTCCTCTAAGGTTTCCGGACGTTGACCTGGATCAACGGCACGACTGCAGACCGCCCGTAAAAATCGATTGCGAAAACCTTGCAGAAAAATCGAAACTAGGGCGTTCTGTCATGATTAAGCGGCGGCTGTCGTTCCGATTGATTGTGGCCTTGGCTGCGGGGCTTGGCGTCTGTACCGCCGCAATCGCCGCGGACATGCCGATGCCAACCAAGGCGCTCATCAAGCCCACGCCAACAATCGACGCCTGGACGTTCAGCGCGACACCCTATGCATGGGCCATGTTGATGAATGGTTCGGTGACCGTCAAAGGCCGTACCGGCGATGTCAATGTGGGCTACTCCGACCTTTGGAATGTTGTGAAGCAGTCAGAGATCCCGAAAGACCTCATGGCCTTCATGGGGTCGTTTGAGGCACGCTACGACCGCTTTTCGATTTTCAGCGATATCGTCTACTTGAAAGCTACGTTAGATGGAAACATGGTCCGAGCGCGCGGCAATAACTTTGTTAATGCGACCGTCAACGCATCGGCCAACTTTCAAGACCAAATGGTCATCGCCGAAATGGCGGCGACCTACCAAGTCACGCACTGGGGATCGAATGCGACCGCGGATTCCGGCACCGCCATCGATGTTTTGGGCGGTGCGCGCTATTGGTGGATGGAAGGCAAGCTCAGCGTGGCAGCGGCGGCGGTGCTCAATATCGGCGACCTGACCCTGAGCGGAAGCCGCGCGATTGCGAAGTCTCCCAGTGTCGATTGGGTCGATCCGCTCGTGGGCCTTCGACTGCGCCACCAATTTGTGCCCGGCCTGAATCTGACCGTGAGCGGCGACGTCGGCGGCTTCGATGTGGGCAGCAGACTTTCTTGGCAGGCGCTGGCCGCGCTCAATTACGATTTCTACAAGTCGAAAAACGTTGTCTGGAGCGGCATGGCTGGCTACCGGGCGCTGTATGTCGATTACTCGAAAGGCTCTGGCCCGACCCTCTTCGAGTACGACATGACTCTGCACGGCCCGATCTTTGGGGTCACTGCAAGGTTTTAGCGCGCGGACATTCGTGGCGTCCGATGATTGTCCGCTTTGGGTCATTAGCGACCAAATCCGGCGTCCCGCGCGGTGTCTCATGTGCCGCTGTTTGCGACATGAATAGCGGACATCGAGGAGCCCTTCTAGCGGCGCCCACCACCCCGCAGCGTCAACGGCTCGTCTTTGCTTATCAAAGCTCCATCGTCCTCGAATGAATTCTTCAGCAACGAGCGGACGTGATCGATAAGCAATAGCTCAACGTACTGGCTCGTCGTCCGTCGATCCGCTTTGGCAAGCAGGTCGAGCCCGCATACTCTTCCAGATCCCAGACCACGTTGCCCTTTTCGCCCTTAATCGTCAGCGTTTCGGGTTTGGCAATCAGCCCGCGCGTCGCGTTGTCGAAATCTTCGCGGTCGTTGAAATTGAGATACTGTTGCAGCGCCCGATTGGCCGCCTTGGTGGCCTCGGTCGCCGGCTTGGGTTGTGTCTGAGCGTACCCGGCGCTCGCAAGCACTGCCGCAAGCGCGACGATCACTGATCCTTTGATAAGTGTAGCAACCGACTCCATGACGAATACCCTTCAGCTATGGCCTCAATATCGGGGCCGGAATTTGACGTGCCAGCGAGCAATACACGGCGTCGATTGTCGCGGTTTGACCTAGCGCAACCGGCCTAATTTCGGTTCGTGCCATGGAATGCGGGCTTGAGACCGTGCTTGGTCGGATTCTTAAGGTGCGGGCGCTGACGCTCTATTTGTGAATGCGGCGAACTAGCAAAGTTGAATGTCGGCTAGTGACCCAAAGGCGACATCGCACGCTCAGCTTGGCAGTCGTCATTATTTCAAAAGTTCGCAAGTGCCCGTCACCACATAGGAAAGCGCCAGAGCCATAAATGTCGGTTGTTCATTTGGCGCCACGTGTAACCGAATGAAGGTGGTGGTCCCGTCCGCAACGGAGGGTCTGAGATGGGAAGCTGGACGGGGAAAAACTACATAATCGTTGCCAAGGGTTGTCTTCTCAACAGTCCAATCCATTTTCTCGTGAAAAGCTGGAAAGGTTATGGGGCTCTCACCAAGAGCGGGAAAAATAATGTGGCCGCTTGGTATGTCGAAGACAACTTTATCGAATGCTTTGAGCGCAAGTTCTCCGATTTGCCTATTAAAGATTCCATCCCGCGTACTATGAACCGCATCCTTGGCCGTGCATCGATAAGTTCCCTCTTGAGCAAAGGCCGGTGACAAACTCAAGCTAAGAATAGAAAACACGATAACTAATTGTATGAACTGCGGTTGCCGGGACATAATTTTTGCACCATTCAGATTTGTTTCAACTCTGTTCGTTGGTTCGGCAGTACGCGGGCAAAAGTCGCCATCATTTCGAGTAGCGCGGCATTGACATTAATCAACTCGTTTTCGATTTGATTATATTGCTCGCGTCTCAGCGCGATTATGTCTGTTCTTGCCCCAAAGTGCGCGTATTGCTTGCACTAAATCCCATGTCCGTTCTTCACTTAGCGGACAATCTAACCAAGTGAGCGTTTGTCCGTTATTGGAGCAAGAGCGGACATTGGAGCGGGCGAAGGGAATCGAACCCTCGTATGCAGCTTGGGAAGCTGCCGTTCTACCATTGAACTACGCCCGCGGATTGCAAAGCTTTATGCCATGTTCCGCGACAATGACAACTCAGTACGGCAGCGGCCGTGAAATGGTCAGGCCGAAGGTCCGGTCATCATTGTCCCAGCTGCGCCTCGCTTGGTTGATGCTGGATGGATCCGGCGTTTGCCAGATTTGCGATTCATTGGCGCCGAATCTGGCGGTCATGCCAAAGTTGGGGTCGATCGTCGGAATCTCGATCTTCTTCCAGCGCGGATTAATTTTGTCGCCGGAGTCCTGCGCGCGGCTGACACTCGCAAAACCGAGCAGAATAACAACGACGCAAAAAGCGGTGCGCATGAATGGCCCCCCATCGGGCGATGCCGCAAGGATAGCGAAAGCCGTGCGGCAGCGGCAAGGGCCGCTAGCCTCAGCTTTTGAAATGCTTGGACAGCTTTAGGCTCTGCGCCTGGTAATTCGAGCCGATGCCCTGGCCGTACAGCGTGTCGGGCCGCGCCAGCATCTTCTCGTAGACCAGACGGCCGACGATCTGGCCGTGCTCCAGGATGAACGGCACTTCGCGCGAACGCACTTCCAGCACGGCGCGCGCGCCCTTGCCGCCGGCGCCGGCATAGCCGAAGCCGGGGTCGAAGAAGCCGGCATAGTGCACGCGGAATTCGCCGACCAGCGGATCGAACGGCACCATCTCGGCGGCATAGTCGGGCGGCACCTGCACTGCCTCCTTCGACGCCAGGATATAAAACTCGTTGGGATCGAGGATTAGGCTCTTGTCGGGACGCGCCTGCATCGGCTCCCAGAAATCGAGCACCGTATAGCCGGCGCGCCGCTCGACATCGATCAGGCCGGTGTGGCGCTTGGCGCGATAGCCGACCAAGCCGCCTGGGCCGATGCCGGACAGGTCGACGCCGACCGCGACGCCTTCGCTGACATCCGCCTCATCGCTGTCGACCAAGCGCTCGCGCGCGTGCAACTCACGCAACGCGGTCGCATCGAGCAGCGCGCTGCCGCGGCGGAAGCGGATTTGCGACAGCCGCGAGCCTTCGCGCACCAGCACCGGGAAGGTGCGCGGGCTGATTTCGGCATAGAGCGGGCCGTGATAGCCGGCCGCGATGCGGTCGAAGCCGCGAATTTCGTCGGCGATGACACGGGTGAACACGTCAAGCCGGCCGGTCGAACTCTTCGGATTGGCGGCGGCGGAAATCTCGCCGGGCAGCGCCAGGCTTTCCAGCAACGGCACGATATAGACGCAGCCGGTTTCCAGCACCGCGCCGTCGCCGAGCGCGACCTCGTGCAGCTTCAAGTCGTCGATGCGTTTGGCGACCGTGCTCGAGCCGGGCAGGAAGCTCGCGCGCACGCGATAGGCGACGTCGCCCAGGCGCAGGTCGAGGCTCGCCGGCTGGATCTGATCGGGCGCGAATTCGGCCGCGGGCAAAATCCCACCGGCGCGGGCAAGCGCCGCGATCATGCGGTCGGGCAGAATGCCCTTGTCTTCGACGGCGAAAGTAAGTGCCACGCTTGCCCCTTCTGTGGTGCGCCGATCTAACCCGACCACCGGCTTGACGGGAAGCCGCTCGCCCAGCTACAAACAATTTATCCCGTGGTCATTTGAGCCGGCCGGCTTGCAGCCACGTTAAACAAGTCGCTAAAAGGCCGGGGACGCGTGAGCCCGGCCGAGATATTTCTCCGGCCGGTTTTTTGTTGGCCAGCGCAAGGTCCCGAAATTTGGCCCCGAAAAGTGGCTACCGGTTTTCGGATCAGGCCATGCGCAACGTCCAAAGGAGGCCGTCATGCCCGCGTCCAAGTCGAGCAAAAAGACCTACCGCCCCGAAACCCGTCTGGTTCATGCCGGAACGCTGCGTTCGCAATTCGGCGAGACCTCCGAAGCGCTATTCCTGACGCAAGGGTACGTCTACCCGAGCGCCGAGGAATGCGAGGCGCGCTTCTCCGGCAAGAAGCCGGGCTACGTCTATTCGCGCTATTCCAATCCGACCATATCCATGTTCGAGCAGCGCATGGCCGCGCTCGAAGGCGCCGAAGCCGCGCGCGCGACCGCGACCGGCATGGCGGCGGTGACCACCGCGCTGATGGGCATGGTGCGCGCTGGCGATCATGTCGTTGCCGCCAAGGCGCTGTTCGGCTCCTGCCGCTGGGTGATCGAGGAATGGCTGCCGCGCTTCGGCGTCACTTCGACGCTGGTCAACGGCACGGACCTCGATGCGTGGAAGAAGGCGGTGCAGAAGAACACCAAGGCGTTCTTTCTGGAATCGCCGACCAATCCGACGCTGGAAGTCATCGACATCGCCGCGGTTGCCGACATCGCGCATAACGCAGGCGCCCAGCTGGTGGTCGACAACGTCTTCGCCACGCCGCTGTTTCAGCATCCGTTAGAGCTCGGCGCCGATTGCGTGGTCTATTCGGCGACCAAGCACATCGACGGCCAGGGCCGCGTGCTCGGCGGCGTCATCCTGGCTTCCGAAAAATTCATCATGGACCATGTGCACCAGGTGATCCGGCAGACCGGGCCGTCATTGTCGCCGTTCAATGCCTGGGTGCTGCTGAAAGGACTGGAGACTTTGTCGGTGCGCGTGCAGCGGCAGACCGACACCGCGGGTGCCGTCGCCAATGCGCTCGCCGGCCACAGGAAGATCAGCCGGCTGATCTATCCCGGACGCAGCGACCATCCGCAGGCCGCCGTGATCGCCAAGCAGATGAAGGCGGGCTCGACGCTGTGCACGTTCGAGGTGAAAGGCGGCAAGGACGGCGCGTTCCGCTTCCTCAATGCGCTCACGCTCATCGGCATCACCAACAATCTCGGCGACGCCAAGAGCCTGATCACGCATCCGACGACGACAACGCATCAAAGACTGACGCCCGCGCAACGCGCCGAGCTCGGCATCGGCGACGGGCTGGTGCGGTTCTCGGCCGGGCTCGAGCACCCGGACGACGTGATCGAGGATCTGCTGACGGCGCTGGATGCCGTTTAGTCGGCGAAGGCGTGCATGGAGGCCGACAAGACCGGCCGCTGCGCGGCTTCGGCAATCGCGACGCCGAGGCTCTTGGCCAGGCAGGCGTAGCTCCAGTCGTTCATGTGCAGCCCGTCGGGCGACACGAACGCCGTGAAGTCCATGTGATTTTCGTCGTGCCAACGCCGCATCACGTCGAAGCGCGGATAGAGATCGATATCTTCCTGCTTGGCGGTCACGGCGATCAGCTCGACCATGCGGGCGGCTTCCGACTTGGCGATCACCTTCGGTGCGAATTGCGGATCGAGCAGCACAATATCGGCGCCGGTCGCGCGAATCTTGCCGATGCCCTGGCGGATGAGAGCGCCATGATCGGTGACCGCGTGATCGCGAATGACCGAATTGGTGCCGAGCTGCCAAATGACCAGATCGGGCTTGGCGGCGATCACACCTTGGTCGAAACGCTTGAGCATGTCGGGGACTTCTTCGCCGCCGACGCCGCGGTTGATCACGGTGATTGCGTGACCGGGGAAACGCTGCGTGAGCTCGACCTGCAGCCGGCTCGGATAAGTCGCGGCCGGCGAGCTTGCGCCGGCGCCCGCGGTCGACGAAGAGCCGATGGCGACGATGGTGATCGGCTGGCCGGTCGACAATTTATGTCCGACGTGCGCCAGCGGAACGGCGAAGCGCACGAGATCGCGCTGCGCATCGCAGCGCGGCTGCTCGGCGCGCGCGGCGATCGGCAGAGTGACGGTCGCGACGAGCGCGGCGGCGGCGATGTGCTTTGCCGCGCGAACAGAGAAATAGTGTTGCACGTTAGTTTCCAGCCCCCGGCTTAACGGCCCTCGGTCGGAGAACCGCCCTGCTTGGCCGACACGGTAACGAGGTCCGCCAGCAGCCACCCGACGCAATTATGAACTCTTGCAGCGATATCAAGCTTGTTGGCCGCACCGGTCAAGTCGAATGTACCAAGGTCGGCCCATAATTTCATGATCTCGAAGCGGTCGAACAGCGGCACTTCATGTTGCAGTGCAACCCAACGCATATTGTCGGCATAAGTCGTCAACGCGATCATCGATTCCGTTCGCGGACTGTACTGGGCGTTGACCAAGATAACGTCAGCGCCTGCGGAACGGGCAATATTGATACCCTGATCCAGCGCCTGGTTGAATTGATCTGCGTCCACCGCCTGCATGGCATCGACCGTTCCGGTCTGCCAGACCATCAATGCCGGCTTGGCGTCGGAGAGCGGCTTGGCGAGCGATTTGACCATCTCGACGGCGGTTCGTTTCGCTTTGACGTCGGTCGCGACCGTCACGGTCACGCCCGGCAGCAATTCCGTCAGCGCTTTTTGCAGACGCGCGGGATAGGAGGCCTTGGCACCATTCGGCCCCGGCAGGATGGACGAACCGGCGCCGACCACCAGCACGTCGAATTTCTTTGCCGCGATCGCAGCCATGACGTGGTGCAGCGGAAAAGTTTGCTCAACCTGATGTTGGGCAATCAAGCATTCGGCCGGCTGCTCTGCCGTGGCCGTACCGGCCGGCAGCAGCAATGCCAGCAGCAATGGCAGGCGTTTCATTCTGCGCCCCCCGCGTAGCCCGGCGTGGCCGCCGGCGGACGCGGTCCCGGACCCCGTCGCTCGACCCGCTTATACCACGAAGTCAGGGCCGCCGCGCCAACCATGATGGCAATGCCGGCAAGGCTGACCGCGATCTGCACCGGCAGCCCGTTGGATATTTCGGTGAACACGAAGTGTCCGGCGAAAGACAGAAACACGCCGAGACAGAAGATCTCCAATGAATGCTGTCCGCACACGATCGCAGGCCAACAGACCGGCGACCGCAGCGCCGCCCAGTCGCGCGGCACAAACCAGACCGTGATCACGGCCAGCGACAAGAAATGCAAAATGCGCAGTACGTCGAGATTGGTCTTGTCTATCGGATAGATGACGTCGTTGACGACTTTAGGCACCAGCGCCGCCAGCCGCGGGAAATACCAACCCATGGTGATGAAGAGCGCGAAGGCGAGATAAAACGCCGCCAGCGTGATGACGACCGGGGAATCGATCCAGCGCGACAGCCGCTGCGCGCCGCCGAGCGCGCACCAGGCGCCGAACACGAACAGCAGCTGCCAGGCAAACGGATTGAACACCCAGACGCCCTTCGGATAGGCCGGAATGTTCCATTCGAACCACCAGGTGAGCGAATAGAATGCCGCCGAGGCGATCAGTGCGGTCGATGGCGCGCGCCGCAGCAGCCACAGGATCGGCGGGAACCAGGCGAGCAGCACGATATAGAGCGGCAGCACGTCCATGTTGACCGGCTTGAACTTGAGCAGCAGCGCCTGAACGATGGTGACGTCCGGCTCTTTCAGGAAATCGAGCACGCCCATTTCTTCGGTGTAGAGCGGATTGTCGAAGGAATGCGCGACATAGGCGATCTCGGCGAGATAGATCGCGAACAGGAAGACATGCGCGATGTAGATCTGCCAGGCGCGCTTGAGCACGCGCGCGCCGGACACAACGAAGCCGTGCTGGTCCATGGCGCGGCCGTAGACGAAGGCCGCGGTATAGCCGGAAATGAAGACAAAGATTTCGGTGGCGTCGGAAAAGCCGTAATTGCGGATGGTGATCCAGCTCACCGCATTGGACGGGATGTGGTCGAGAAAGATGAGCCAGAGGGCGAGCCCTCGGAACAAGTCAAGCCGCAGGTCGCGTTCGATCGATACCGGGGCCAAGGCAGCCATGAACGGCTTTTCTTTCAGACGGCCTTTCGGCCATACTCGCGGGACATGTCATCCCGACTACGCCAATTGTACGGCATATAGATGTACCGCGCTGTCACCCGCAAGATCGAGGTCACAGTAACGCCCCGCTTTGTTTCGGAGCGCTCGTCGCCGAGCAACGGCTACTACTTCTGGGCCTATACCATCGACATCACCAATCTCGGCGGTGAAACCGTGCAACTCAAGACGCGGCACTGGCGCATCACCGACGCGCTGGGACGGCTGCAGGAGGTCAAGGGTCCCGGCGTGGTCGGCGAAGAGCCGGTGCTCAAGCCCGGCGAATCCTTCGAATACACCAGCGGGGTGCCGCTGCCGACGCCGTCGGGTTTCATGACCGGCAGTTACGGGATGGTTACGGCAGCGGGCGAGCATTTCGATATCGAGATCCCGGCCTTCTCGCTCGACTCGTCCTATGCGGAGCGGACGATCAATTAGCGCCCGCCGGCAAGCAACCCTTGAAGCGACCGAGCGCCTGCCGCGGCAGCACCGCCAGCACGGCGCCGTCCGTCGAGAAATCCTGCAAGGCCTCGAGTTGCGGCTCCGGCAAGGCGACGCAGCCGCTGGTGCCGGTTTTCCCGGGCAATTGCAGGTGGATAAAAATGCAGGATCCGGCCCGCGCCTTGCGGTTGCTGGGATACTCGACCAGCAGGCCGCGGGCGTATTCCGGCACGCGCCACATGTTCTCGCCGTGCACCTTCGAGCCAATCGTCGCGCGCGTCGTGATGGTGTTGTAGGCCGGCGAGGAAAGGTCGTCGACGCAAGTCATGCCGTCGGTGATGCGCAGGTAACCCGCACGATCCGACACCGCAAAACCGAAGCTGCGCCCGATCTTATAGAAGCCCGCCGGCGCGCGCTTGTCGCCTTCCACCTTCACCGGCTCGCCCTTGCGCGCAAACGCACGAAACGCATAGGCCCAGCCTAGACCCTTGTGGCCGATCAGGGCCGTCGCCGCGCCACCGCTGAGCTGCCACGGCGCATTCGGCGTGTCGCGCTCGAAACGCTCGACGGTCGCGGTGGTGCTGGAGGGCGTATCGGCGACCACGAGCACCAAACGGCGCGCATGAAGCGAGCGGTTCCGGACAGCTTTGCGCTTGCGCCGCCTGCGGCGCGATCAGCACGATAAGAGCCAACAACGCCGCACGCATAATGTCAGTCCTCAGCTCGGCTTGGCGTCGATCTCGCCGGGCGCGAACAGGTAATTGGCGCTGCAGAATTCGCAGGTCACCGAAATGCGGCCGTCCTCGACCATGTGGTCGCGGTCGTCCTGCGTGAAGCTCTTGAGCATGGCCTCGACGCTGTCGCGCGAGCAGGAGCATTGCGCGCGCACCGGCGCAGTCTGGAACACGCGCACGCCCGGCTCGTGGAACAGCCGGTAGACCAGCCGCTCGCTCGACAGCGCCGGATCGATCAACTCGATATCCTCGACGGTGGAGACGAGCGCCTTGCCTTCCACCCAGGCCTCGTCCTCCGCCAGCGTGTGCGGCTCGACGCCTTCCGGCGCATCGCCGGGATCGAGATCGGCGACGCGCGCGCGCTCGGGCGACTTGGGCAGGAATTGCAGCATGATGCCGCCGGCGCGCCAGCTATGGCTGGGGCCGCCGGCGCCCGCGCGCAATTCCTCGGCGACCGCGAGGCGCACGCGCGTCGGGATCTGCTCGGAGCGGCGGAAATATTCGTGCGCGGCGTCTTCCAGCGAGCCGCCCTCGAGCGCCACCAGACCCTGGTAGCGGCTCATGTCGGGGCCCTGGTCGATGGTCATGGCGAGATGGCCCTTGCCGAGCAACTGGCCGGCGTCGGTCTTGCCGGCGGCAATCGCCTCGGCGACACGGCTTTTGTCGAAGCGCGCACAGGCGCGCACTTTGCCGGGCGTGGTGAAGTCCACCACCAGCATGCGCACCGGACCGTCGGTCTGCGTCTGCAGGATGAAGCGGCCGTCGATCTTGAGCGCCGAGCCGAGCATGACAGTGAGCACGACCGCCTCGCCCACCAGCTTGGCGATCGGCTGCGGATAATCGTGCCGCTCCAGAATCTCGTCGACCACCGGGCCGAGCCGCACGACGCGGCCGCGCAGATCGAGCTTGGCGACCTCGAAGGGGGTGACGATGTCGTCGGTGGGGGTGGCCGAGGGCGCGCGGGTCGGGATGGCGATGTCGGGATTGGTGTTCGGATCGGTCATGAGGCCTTATCTAGCGTCCATCCGTTCGATTGCGAGCCCCCGCCCTTCCCACTTTCACCCGACTTTTTCACCCATCAGCGTGCAAGCACCAGGCCAGCAGGCCCTTCTGCGCATGCAGCCGGTTCTCGGCCTCGTCGAACACCACCGATTGCGGGCCGTCGATCACCTCGTCGGTGACCTCCTCGCCGCGATGCGCCGGCAGGCAATGCATGAAGATGGCGTCGGGCTTGGCTTTTGCCATCAGCCGGGCATTGACCTGGTAGCGCTTGAGCACGTTGTGGCGATGCTTGCCGTCGCGGTCGCCCATCGACACCCAGGTGTCGGTGACGACGCAATCGGCGTCTTTCACGGCGGCTTCCGGATCCTCGCCGATCTTGATCGCCGCGCCGGACGACTTCACCCAGTCCATCAGCCACTTCTTCGGCTTGAGCTCGCTGGGCGTCGCGACGCGCAGCTGGAAATCGAAGCGCTCGGCCGCGTGCATCCAGGAGGCCAGCACGTTGTTGGAATCGCCGGTCCAGGCCACCGTGCGGCCGCGGATCGAGCCCTTCTTCTCCTCGAAGGTCATGACGTCGGCCAGCACCTGCGAGGGGTGCGAGCGGCGCGTCAGCCCGTTGATCACCGGGATCGTGGCATTGCGCGCGATCTCGGCCACCGCCTCGTGGTCGAGGATGCGGATCATGATGGCGTCGACATAGCGCGACAGCACGCGCGCGGTATCGGCCAGCGTTTCGCCGCGGCCGAGCTGCATTTCCTGCGCGGTGAGCAGAATGGCCTCGCCGCCGAGCTGGCGCATGGCGACGTCGAAGGAAACGCGCGTGCGGGTGGACGGCTTGTCGAAGATCATCGCCAGCGTTTTGCCTTCAAGCGGCGCCGCGCGCTGACCGCGCGCGCGTTCCGCCTTCATGGCGCGGGCATGATCGATCATGCCAGCCAAAGTCGGCTTCGCAATCTCGCTGAGATCGAGGAAATGGCGCAGGCCGTTGGCGCTCATGACGCCTTCTCCTTCGGCCGTGCATTGACGTGCGCGAGGCGCGCGCAGGCGCGATCGATGCGGGCGACCGCTTCGGAGACTTCCGCTTCGCCGATAATGAGCGGCGGCAGCAGCCGCACGACGTTATCGCCGGCGGCGACCGTGATCATCTTCTCATTGCGCAACTCGTCCACCATGGCCGAAGCCGGCGGCACCATGCGCAGGCCCATGAGCAGGCCCTCGCCGCGCACTTCGGCGATCACCGAAGCGTGCCGGTCCTTGAGCTCGGCGAGCCGCTGCTTGAACAGCAAGGCCACCTTCTGCACGTGCTCGAGAAAGCCGGGCGCCAGCAGCACGTCGAGCACGGCATTGCCGGCCGCCATTGCCAGCGGATTGCCGCCGAAGGTCGAGCCATGGGTGCCGATCGTCATGCCCTTGGAGGCTTCGGTGGTGGCGAGACAGGCGCCGACCGGGAAGCCGCCGCCGAGCGCTTTCGCCAGCGTCATGATGTCGGGCTCGACACCAGAGCGCTGATAGTCGAACAGCCGCCCGGTGCGCGCGAGACCCGACTGCACCTCGTCGAAGATCAGCAGCAGGCCGTGCTTGTCGCACAGCTCGCGCAAGCCGCGCAGGAAGGCCGGCGCCGCAACGCGCACGCCACCCTCGCCCTGGATCGGCTCGATCAGGATGGCCGCGGTTTCCGGCCCGATGGCCTTCTTGACCGCCGCGAGATCGCCGAAGGCGACCTGGTCGAAGCCCTCGACCGCGGGGCCGAAGCCTTCGAGATACTTCTTGTTGCCGGTCGCCGCGATGGTCGTGAGCGTGCGGCCGTGAAAGGCGCCCTCAAAGGTAATGATGCGGTAGCGCTCCGGCTTGCCCGACGCCGATTGATATTTGCGCGCCATCTTGATCGCGCATTCGAGCGCCTCGGCGCCGGAATTCTGGAAAAACACGGTGTCGGCAAAGCTCGCCTGGCACAGCCGATCGGCCAGCCGCTCGCCTTCCGGAATGCGGTACAAATTCGAGACGTGCCAGACTTTCTTGGCCTGCTCGGTGATCGCCTCGACCAGATGCGGATGGGAATGGCCGAGCGCGTTGACGGCGACGCCCGAGGTGAAATCGAGGTAGCGCTCGCCATCGGCCGTGAACAGCCAAGCGCCCTCGCCCCGCTCGAAAGCGAGGTCGACGCGCGCGTAAGTCGGCAATAAATGCGAGCTCACAGTCTGGCTCTTTCGTCGAACGTTTTTCGTTTGCGCATGACCTTTTCCGAAAACCGGTGCCCACTTTTCGGGGTCATGCGCGAGCCGAAAAGAAATGTGCCGCCTCGCCGGGCGGCACTTTTTGAATTGTATTGCAGGACCTTGCGATTTTCAACACGCCCCCAAAGCGGCCGCGGCTGACTCACTTTCGCCGCAAGTGCCGATTTTAAAGGAAAAGCTGTTGGTAGCTGGGCTTTGGCTGTTGCAAATGCTTGCGGGGGAAGCACTCCATATTGTAGCGTTTGCTTCAGCCGGTACGACATATCGTACGGCGATCGACTTCTAGTTCATTCCTGAGGCGTACGCGTCAGGCGTCCCGCAAGGGCGTCCGGCGACGGGGGCGGATTCCGACCAAGTCCAATCAAGTCCTTGAGGGCTGAGGAGAATACCGATGAGCTGGACGGACGAGAGGGTGGCATTGCTGTCGAAACTGTGGGCGGACGGGCTTTCCGCCAGCCAGATCGCGGCCGAACTCGGCGGCATCACCCGCAATGCGGTGATCGGCAAGGTGCATCGCCTGGGCCTGTCGGGGCGGGCCAAGAGCCCCTCCTCATCCAGCCCGAGGCCGCGCAAGGCGCGCTCCTCCGGCATGCTGCGGGTGTCGCGGCCCTCGATGCGGGGCAATACGGCGCTGGCCTACGAATACGAGGTGGAACCGGAGCCGGAGCTGATCGAGATCCCGGTCGAGCAGCGCAAGACGCTGCTGCAGCTGACCGAAAAGACCTGCCGCTGGCCGGTCGGCGATCCGGGCAGCGCGGATTTCTTCTTCTGCGGCGGCGAAAACGCCAACGAGATGCCCTACTGCGCATACCACGCGCGCGTCGCCTACCAGCCGCTCACCGATCGCCGGCGGGACAAGCGGCAGTATCGAGGGTAACTCAGAGCGCCGCGCCGAAGCGGTCGTCGAGCGCGTAGCCGGCGCCGCGCACGGTGCGGATCGGGTCGGCGACATTGCCGCGGTTGATGGCCTTGCGCAGGCGGCCGACATGCACGTCGACGGTGCGCTCGTCGATATAGATGTCGGAGCCCCAGACGCCGTCGAGCAATTGCTCGCGCGAGAACACCCGCCCCGGGCGCTCCATCAGGAATTCGAGCAGCCGGTATTCGGTCGGGCCGAGATTGACCGCCCTGCCGTTGCGCACGACGCGCTTCTTCTCGCGGTCGAGCTCGATGTCGCCGATATGCAGGACCGTCGCCACCCGCTCCGGGCTGGCGCGCCGCAGCAGCGCGCGCACGCGCGCCAACAGCTCCGGCACCGAGAACGGCTTGACGATGTAATCGTCGGCGCCGGTGGCCAGCCCGCGCACTTTTTCGCTCTCTTCGCCGCGCGCGGTCAGCATGATGATCGGCAACTGCCGGGTTTCCGGCCGCGCGCGCAGGCGGCGGCAGAGCTCGATGCCGGAGAGCCCCGGCAGCATCCAGTCGAGCACCACCAGATCGGGCGTCGATTCCTTCAAGCGCGTGTCGGCGTCGTCGCCGCGCGCGGCGGTCTCCACCTCGTAGCCTTCCGACTCGAGATTGTAGCGGAGCAGCATGGTGAGCGGCTCCTCGTCCTCGACGATCAGAATGCGCGCGCTCATCGGTTTTGCTTACCTGGTGTCGCCGACCCGCAAGGCGGCGATGGTGGTGGTGTCGCCCTTCGGGCGCTGGTCGGCGATCGGCCGGCCCTCGATGATGTAGTGCACGGTCTCGGCGATGTTGGTGGCGTGGTCGCCCATGCGCTCGATGTTCTTGGCGCAGAACATCAAGTGGATGCAGAAGGTGATGTTGCGCGGATCTTCCATCATATAAGTGAGCAATTCGCGGAACACCGAGGTGCAGACCGCGTCGATTTCAGTATCGCCGCGCCACACCGCCATGGCCTTGACGAGATCGCGGCGGCCGTAAGCGTCGAGCACGGTCTTGAGCTGCTCCAGCACCAGGTCGGTCATGTGCTCGACGCCGCGGATCAGCTTGGGCGGCGGAAACTCGCCGTTGAGCGCGATCACGCGCTTGGCGATGTTCTTGGCGAGATCGCCGATGCGCTCGAGATCGTTGGCGAGCCGCAGCGCGCCGACGATATCGCGCAGATCGACCGCCATCGGCTGGCGGCGGGCGATGGTCAGCACCGATTTTTCCTCGATCTCGCGCTGGAGATTGTCGATATTGGTATCCGCGGCGGTGACGCGCTGCGCCAGCGTGGTGTCGCGCTTGGCGAGGGCGTCGACGGCGTCGGCGACCTGCTTTTCGGCCAGCCCACCCATTTCGGCGACCATGCGCGAGAGATCCTGCAGGTCGCTGTCGAATGCCTTGATCGTGTGGTCGGTCATTATCGTTGTCCTTAACCGAAGCGGCCGGTGATGTAATCCTGCGTGCGGCGGTCGCTCGGCGAGGTGAAGATAGTGGTGGTTTCGCCGAACTCAACCAATTCGCCGAGATACATGAAGGCGGTGAAGTCGGACACGCGCGCGGCCTGCTGCATGTTGTGGGTGACGATGGCGATCGTGTAGTCCTCTTTCAGCTCGTCGATCAGTTCCTCGATCTTGGCGGTGGAGATCGGATCGAGCGCCGAGCACGGCTCGTCGAACAGGATCACCTCCGGGCGAACGGCCACCGTGCGGGCGATGCACAGGCGCTGCTGCTGGCCGCCCGAGAGCGAGAGGCCGCTGGCGTTCATCTTGTCCTTCACCTCGTCCCACAGCGCGGCGCGCTGCAGGCAGTGCTTGACGCGGTCGTCGAGCTCCGACTTCGGCAGCCGCTCGTACAGCCTGATGCCGAAGGCGATGTTCTCGTAGATCGTCATCGGGAACGGCGTCGGCTTCTGGAACACCATGCCGACCTTGGCGCGCAGCAAGTTGAGATCCTGCCCGGGCGCAGAATGTCCTCGTCATCGAGCCGCACATGGCCGGAGGCGCGCTGGTTCGGATAGAGGTCGTACATGCGGTTGAGCACGCGCAGCAGCGTGGACTTGCCGCAGCCGGACGGGCCGATGAAGGCGGTGACCTTGCTCTGGTAGAGCGAGACGTTGATCGACTTGAGCGCGCGATGGTCGCCGTAGAAGAAATCGAGATCGCGGACCGCGATCTTCTCTTCGAGGCCCTCGGCGCTCGCCTGAGCGCGGTTGACCGTCGGCGTGGTGAAACTTGCTACGCTCATGATGTTTTTCTCTGTGAGGCGAGGAGCCGGGCGATGATGCTGAGTGTCAGCACCGCCAGGGTGATGATCAGCGCGCCGGTCCAGGCCAGCTGCTGCCAGTCCGTGATAGGGACTGAGCGCGAACTGGAAGATGACGACCGGCAGGCTGGCCACCGGAGCGTTCATGTCGAGGCTCCAGAACTGGTTGTTGAGCGCGGTGAACAGCAGCGGCGCCGTCTCGCCGGAGATGCGCGCGACCGCCAGCAGCACGCCGGTGATCATGCCGGCGCGCGCGGCGCGGTAGGCGACCTTCTGGATCATCAGCGAGCGCGGCAGGCCGATCGAGGCCGCCGCCTCGCGCAGCGTGTCGGGCACCAGCGTGAGCATGTCCTCGGTGGTGCGCACCACCACCGGCACCACGATCACCGCCAGCGCGACCGCGCCGGCCCAGCCGGAGAAATGGCCCATCGTGGCGACCATGATCTCGTAGACGAACAGGCCGATGACGATCGAGGGCGCGCTCAACAGAATGTCGTTGATGAAGCGCACCACCATGGTCATCTTCTCGTAGCGGCCATACTCGGCCATGTAGGTGCCGGCCAGGATGCCGAGCGGCGTGCCGATCGCGACCGCCACCGTGGTCATCACCAGGCTGCCGGCGATCGGATTGAGCAGGCCGCCCGAGCCGCCGGGCGGCGGCGTCATCTGGGTGAAGACCGCGAGATTGAGACCGCTGAAGCCCTTGTAGAGCAGCTCGGCCAGGATGAGCACCAGCCACGCCAGCCCGAACGTCGTCGCGGCCGATCGCCAGGCCGACCGCGATGACGTTGCGGCGGCGGCGGCGTGGCGTAAAGCGAGGTCAGCGGGCAGCGCCATGATCAGCCTCCGACCCGCGCATTCATGCGCATCAGCAGCAGCCGCGCGATGGCCAGCACGATGAAGGTGATGACGAACAGAATGAGGCCGAGCGCGATCAGCGAAGAGGTGTAGAGGTCGCCGACCGCCTCGGTGAATTCATTGGCGATGGTCGCGGAGATGGTGGTGCCGGGCGCCAGGATCGAACCCGAGATGCGGTGCGCATTGCCGATCACGAAGGTGACCGCCATGGTCTCGCCGAGCGCGCGCCCGAGCGCCAGCATGACGCCGCCGATGACGCCGACGCGGGCATAAGGCAGCACCACGTAGCGCACAACTTCCCAGGTGGTGCAGCCGACGCCGTAGGCGGCTTCCTTGAGCACCGGCGGCACCGCCTCGAACACGTCGCGCGAGATCGAGGTGATGAAGGGCAGCACCATGATGGCGAGGATCAGGCCGGCGGTCAGGATGCCGATGCCGTAAGGCGGGCCGGCGAACAGGTTGCCGATGCCGGGAAGCTCGCCGAGCGTGTCGATCAGGAACGGCTGCAAGGTCTGCTGCAGGAACGGCGCGAACACGAACAGGCCCCAGATGCCGTAGATGATGCTGGGGATGCCGGCGAGCAGCTCGATGGCGATGCCGATCGGACGGCGCAGCCACATCGGGCACAATTCGGTGAGGAACAGCGCGATGAACAGGCCGACCGGCACCGCGATCAGCATGGCGATGAAGGAGGTGACGACGGTGCCGTAGATCGGCGCGATGGCGCCGAATTTCTCGGTCACCGGGTTCCAGACTTCGTTGACCAGAAAGCCGAAACCGAAGGCCCGCAAGTGCCGGCCAGCGAGCCGTGGATCAGCGAAACGATGATGCCGCTGAGGATGATGAGAACCGTAATCGCGGCGGCGCGCGTGAGATGACGGAACGCGGCATCGCGCAAGCGCAGGCGCTGGAGCACCTTGCTCGGTCGACCTGTCTGGCGTCCGACATGGCTCCGCCCTGCAACGCGACATCAACCACGGGTCGCCTCCCGGTCGGGTTGCATCCGGCTCTCCCTTGGGCTCTGCGCGTCCGGGAGCGCCACTCAAGCGGCCTGTGCGGCCGCAACACAAGCCGCCTTGTTACCGGCGGTGGACAAGGAAAAGGCGCCGAGGCGGCGCCTTTTCCCGATCGTGCATGATCAGTAGATCGGCTTGCCGTCGTCGAGCTCTTGATCTCGCTCTTCCAGGCGCTTCGATCAGGCCTGACGACGTTGTCCGGCATCGGAACGTAGTCGAGGCTCGCCAGCCATCTTGTCGCCGTTCTTGTAGGCCCAAGCGAAGAACTTGAGGGCTTCCCTGGTGGCGGCCGGATCCTGCGGCTGCTTGTGGATCAGGATGAAGGTCGCACCGGCGATCGGCCAGGACTTGTCGCCCGGCGAGTTGGTGAGGATCACGTAGAAGCCGGGCAGCACTTGGCCCAATCGGCGCTGGCCGCGGCCGCCATGGAATCGCCTCCGGGTCGGAGAGACGGTCTTGCCGTCCTTGTTGATCATCTTGGTCGTAGGTCAGCTTGTTCTGCTTGGCGTAGGCGTATCTCGACGTAGCCGATCGAGCCCTTGGTGTTGGCGACGTTGTTGGCGACGCCTTCGTTGCCCTTGGCGCCGATGCCGACCGGCCACTCCACCGAGGTGTTGACGCCGACCTTGCGACTTCCACTCCGTCGCTGACCTTCGAGAGATAGTTGGTGAAGATGAAGGTCGTGCCCGAACCGTCCGAACGGTGCACGACCGCGATCGCCTGGTCCGGGCAGCTTCGCATCGGATTGAGCTTCTTGATCGCCGGATCGTTCCACTTCTTGATCTCGCCGAGATAGATCTTGGCGAGCGTCGGGCCGTCGATGCGTCAGTTCGCCCGGCTTGATGCCGTCGAGATTGACGACCGGCACGATGCCGCCCATCACGGTGGGGAATTGGACGCAGACCGATCTTGTCGAGCTCGGCCGGCGTGCAGCGGCATGTCGGACGCGCCGAAGGTCACGGTCTTGTTCGGTGATCTGCTTGATGCCGCCGCCGGAGCCGATCGACTGATAGTTCAGGCCGATGCCGGTCTGCTTTCTTGTAGGCGTCAGCCCACTTCGCATAGATCGGATAGGGGAAGGTCGCGCCGGCGCCGGAAATATCGGCGGCGGTAGCGGGAACGATAGCGGCAGTGGCGATGAAGCCAGCGGCCGCCAATACGGTCCAATGTTTCACGGGTTCTCTCCATGTTGGCGGCCAAAGGCGGTCGCGGGCACGACTGCCCGTGATGGTTCGCCTCAATGCCCGTGCGGGCAGCCGCTGTTGCTTTAAGACGCGCTCCGAGACTTGAACTTCGGACGGATTTTTTTGATTGCGTCGGTCGGAACAATCCGAAGTCGAGGCCAGCGATAAGCGCCACATGTAACCCTTGTATAAAGCTTTGGTGACAGTCACATGACAGTTCAATCCATTGATATCTCTGGCAATTCACCCATAGCCGCGAGTTCCTCGGTGGGCAAAGGCATGTGCATTGTGAAGGCCGCGCCGGCGCCGGGCGTGCTCTCGATGGAGAGCCTGCCGCCGTGGCGGTTGAGCACATGCTTGACCAACGCGAGCCCGAGACCTGTGCCGCCCTGGGCGCGGCTTTCGGCGACGTCCACCCGGTAGAAGCGCTCGGTCAGCCGCGGCACATGCTCGGGCGCGATGCCGGGGCCGTAGTCGCGTACCGACAGGCGCGCTTCCGGCGCGCCGGCGCGGGTCTGCCCGCGGCTGAGCATGAGATCGACGCGCTTTCCCGCGGCGCCATATTTGAGCGCGTTCTCCACCAGGTTCTCGAGCGCGCGGATCAATTCGTCGCGGTCGCCGAGCACGATCAACGGCTCGGACGGCACGCTCACTTTGATCTCCACGCCGCGGTCGCGCGCCAGCATCTGCAAGCCGTCCGCCACCTGGCGCACGATCGGCGTGAGATCAACCGGCGTGTTGGGCTGCAGATGCGCGTTGAGCTCGATGCGCGAGAGCGACAAGAGGTCGTCGATCAGGCGCGCCATGCGCGCGGCCTGGCCCTGCATGATCGCCAGGAATTTCTCGCGCGCGGCCGGATCGTCCTTGGCGGAGCCTTGCAGCGTCTCGATGAAGCCGAGCAGCGCGGCCAGCGGCGTGCGCAACTCGTGGCTGGCATTGGCGATGAAGTCGGCGCGCATTTCCTCGACCCGGCGCAAGGGCGTCAGATCGTTGAAGGTCATCAGCACGATGTCGGAGCCGCCGTCGCCGCCGGTCGCCAGCCGCACCGGCGTGACGAAGGCTTCGAACCAGCGGTCGAGCGGCACCCGCTCGAAGAATTCGACGCGCTGCGGCTCGCGCCGCCTGGTGGCGCGCCTGATGGCGTCGACCAGTTCGGGCATGCGCAGCGCGATCAGCGCAGGCTCCCCGCGCCGCAACGCGGGAGCGATGGCCGCGGCCGGCTCGTTGAAGGCGACCACCCGCCCCTCGCGATCGAGCACGATGGCCGGGTCGTGCAATCCGCCGATCAGCGTTTGAATGAGCGGCTGCTGCGCGAGCAAGGCGGCGTGCCCGCTCGCCGGCAAGGCGCCGCTGGCGATGCTCAGGCCGGCATGTCCGAACAGCGCGGCCCAGGCATCGCGCAAGCGGGCGATGAAGCCTGTGCGCGAGGGGAAGTTGTCTTCGCTGCTGGCCATGGTCAGCCGGTTTTATGTCTTCTCGCGCTCGATTTCGCTGCGCAGCGGCTCCGCGGCTCGCACCGATTTCAATTGCGCCTTGGTGTTGCGCACGAAGAGCAGCTCACGCGCACCCAAAATGGTCAGCGCAATGACGAAAGGTACCAGATAATAGAGCACCCGGAACAGCAGCAGACCGGCCACCAGGTCCTCTTTCTGGAATTGCCAGAGCGCCACCAGCATGGCGGCGTCGAATACGCCGAGCCCGCCGGGCGCGTGACTGGCAAAGCCGAGCATGGTGGCGGAGACGAAAACCACCATCAGCGTGACGAAGCCGATATTCGGCTCGTTCGGCAGCAGCATATACATGGCCATCGTGCAGCAGCCGAGATCGCACAGCCCGATCACGATCTGCACCAGCGTGGAGGGGCCGCTCGGCAGCCGCACTTTCCACTGTCCCTGCCCGATCTCGCGCGGCGCGCTCCAGACCCAGCCGATATAGGAGCCGAGCGCGAGCAAAATGAGGAACGCGACGACGCGATTGAGCCAACCCGGCAGCTGGTCGATCGGCATCGCCGCGTGCGGCTCGAAAAAGACGCTCGAGCCCCAGCACGGTGGCGTTGCCCAGCCAGAAAGTGAGGCCCGCGACAAAGCAGATCTTGGCGACCTCGATCGCGGTCAGGCCGTAGCCCGAATAGATGCGGTAGCGCACCGCTCCGCCGGTGAACACGGTGGCGCCGATATTGTGGCCGACCGCATAGCTCGAGAAGCCGGACAGCGCGGCGATGCGGTAGGGAATCTCGTCGCGGCCGATAGTGCGCAGCGCAAACAGGTCATAGAAGGTGAGCGTGAAATAACCGCCGGCGACGAACAGAGCGGCGAGCGCGACATCGCTGTATTCGACCGCCTTTACCGCCACGATCACCGCGTCGACATCGAGATGGCGCAGCATGTGGAACAGCACATCGGCGGCCACCGCGATGATGGCCAGGCTGAGCAGCACGCCGACGCGATTCCAGCCGATTTTTTTCTGGAAGGATCGCGCCATCGCGCGCAACGACTTGAGCATTCTTCCTCCGGTCGGCGCGGATAGCGCGCCCAGCCAAGCGCCCCCCGGCACGGCGCGCCAATCCCGGCGCAGCGTGACCCCAACTAGCAGAACTGATCGGCCGGCGCGAGTGTAGCCGCGGCTAGTCGCGATCTGGTAAACTGCGACAAATACGGCGGCTGACAGCCCAGACCGCCATATTCGGAGACACGCCCAATGAACGAGCAGGATCGCCGCACGGTTCTCAAAAGCGCCGGTTTAGGCGTGGGCGCCGGACTGCTGTCCGGCATCGTTTCGCCCGCGAGCGCCGCGTCCGAAGGCGAGATCTGGAGCGCGGAATATTGGGCGAACAAAGGCGGCGTGAAGCTCAATCTGTGGCGCAAGCGCATCGGCGCGCCGGCAGCCGGCGAAGCGCCAAAGCCAACAGTCTTCCTGGTGCACGGGTCATCCAACTCGGCGCGCTCGTCCTACGACCTGACCGTGCCCGGCAAAGGCGAAAATTTGGGCGAGTATTCGCTGATGAACGTGCTGGCACGCTACGGCTACGACGTCTGGACCATGGACCATGACGGCTACGGCCGCTCCGGCAGTTCCGGCAACAGCTCGGATATCGCCAGCGGCGTCGAGGACCTGAAAGCCGCGATGCCGGTGGTGGCGAAAGAGACCGGCCAGCCGAAGGCGCATTTCTACGGCACCTCGTCCGGCGGCATCCGCGCCGCGGCCTTTGCGCAGGCGCAGCCGGAGCGCGTGGCGCGGCTGGCGCTTTGCGCCTTCACCTACAAGGGCAACGGCGCGGCCGAGATCGAGCGGCGGCGCAAGAAAATCGCGCAATTGCGCGCGAGCCCGCGGCGCAAGCGCGATGCGTCCATGATCGCCTCGATCTTTTCCCGCGACGGCCATCCCGAGCTTTACGATCCGGCGATGGTCGAGGCGCTGATCGCCGACGAGATGAAATTCGGCAACGAGGTGCCGAGCGGCACCTATCTCGACATGGCGGCGAATTTGCCGATCGTCGATCCGGCGAAAATATTGTCGCCGGTGCTGATGCTGCGCGGCGAGTTCGACGGCAATTCGACCAATGCCGATCTGCTCGACTTCTACCGGCAGCTGCCGAACGGCGACCGCGCAGTTCGTCATCCTGCCGCACACCGCGCACAGCTCAGGCTACAGCATCAATCGCCATCTGCTTTATTACGCCTTGCGCAATTTCCTGGCCGAGCCGCCGCCGCTGGCGGCCTGACGCGCGCTATCCCTGTCCAACGTCAGCGGGATCACTTGCGCCACCGAGCGCAAGACGTCGTAGATCACCGCCGTGGACCAGCCGAACAGCATTATGCCGCACATGGCCGACACGGGCCCGAGCAGCCGCCACCGCGGCACCGGAAGAACGTCGCCATAGCCGAGCGTGGTGTAGTTGATGAAGGCAAAATAAAACGCCTCGGTCCGGTCCTCGATCACGTGCAGCGCGGCGTAGCTCAACGCCCAGATGCCGATCTCGGCGACGTGAGCCGTCATCAGGATGGAGACCGTCGCCATCATCACGACAACGGAGCGGATCGAAGGCCAGGCGGCATGGACCGCGTGCGATGTCCGGTTTGCGGTCCATTTCACCAGCGCCATGATGACCGCGTGGACGGCGATGCAGGCAAGGCTGATCAGAAGCCCGACGAGCAGCTGGCCGTGTAAGAAATCGACGTTGGAGAGCATGGAAAAATCCGTTCGTCCGTGGCGGCTGCGGCAGGACTAGGCTTTGGCGATCCGCAGTTGCTCGGTGAGATCCTTGACCGCCTGCGTCAGCTGCAAGACTTCCGTCTCGCGCAGCTGGTCGATCTTCTGATGCAGAAGCTCGATCTCGAGCTCGGCCTTGATGTTGATCTGGTAATCGTTTTCGGCCTGCTTGCGATCGATGTCCTGTTGCCGATTCTGGCTCATCATGATGAAGGGCGCGGCATAGGCGGCCTGGAACGACAGCGCCAGGTTCAGGAGAATAAAGGGATAGGGATCCCACTGCTTCACGTAGGCGGTGATGTTGAGAGCGATCCAGATCAGCAAAATAATCGATTGGATGATGATGAAGCGCCACGAGCCCATGGTGGCGGCGACCGTATCGGCGATTTTCTGCCCGGCGGTGAGTTGCGACGCGCTTGTCTCGCCGCGCCCGCGCAGCCCGCGGCGCAGAGTTCTGAGTTCAGCGAGCAACCGATGCTCGGTCTCGTGCAATTCGGTCTTTATGTTGCCTATGGTGGCCATCGTATCGATCCTTGCGCTTTATTTGCCCGTGGAGAAAAACGTGCGCAGCGCGGCAGTCGTTTCCTGCGGCGCTTCTTCGGAGAGATAGTGCCCGCAGGGCAGCGCCTGCGCGCCGACGATGTTGGCGGCGTAGCTTTTCCAAATCTCCGCCGGCCCCGGATTGTGATTGCGGCCGACGCCGCCGGTCGCGCCCCACAGCAGCAGCACCGGACATTCGATCTTGCGGCCGGCCTTGAAGTCCTTCTCGTCGTGTTCGAGATCGATGCCGGCGCCGGCGCGGTAGTCCTCGCAGATGGCGTGGATGGTCGCCGGATTGCGGAAGCAGCGCTTGTATTCGGCGAGCGCCTCCGGGTCGAAGAACGAAAGCCCTTGTTTCGTCTTGGCCAGTTTCTTCTCGATGAACCAATCCGGATCGAAACCCATCATGCGCTCGGGCATGTCGAAGGGCTGGATGTTGAAGAACCAGTGCCAGGAAAACGTCGCCCACTGCTTGTTGATGTGACTGTAGAGGTAATGCTGCGGGATGATGTCGAGGATGGCCGCGCGGCTGACTTTCGCCGGCGTATCGAGGCACATGCGATGCAGCACGCGCGCGCCGCGGTCGTGGCCGGCGGCCATGAAGCGGGAAAACCCGAGCGCCGCCATGACCTCGACCTGGTCCTGCGCCATGGCGCGGAAGGAATAGCCGGAATGGTCGTCGCCGCCCGGCGGCTTTTCGGAATCGCCGTAGCCGCGCAGGTCGGTGCAGACCACCGTGAACTCGCGCGCCAGCGTCGGCGCAACCTTGTGCCCAGTTGAGATGATTGAACGGGTTGCCGTGCAGCAACAGCACCGGCGGGCCGCTGCCGCCGACGACGGTGACGATGCGGGCGCCGCTGGTCTTGATCTCTGAGCGGGTGAAGCCTTCGAGCATGCGCCGGGAGATTAGCGGCGCGCGCGGCCAGAGTCCCGGCTCCGGGGAGCGAAGCCGGGACTGTGACGGGCCGCCGGTTCAGTCGCAGACGCGGACGAGGCGCACGTGCTTGCCCGAATAATTCCAGTAGACTTGGCGGGTGACGTAGCAGTCTGAGCCGCCGTAATAGACGGGGTAGTAGCCGCCGCCCCAGTAATGGCCGTGCCAGTGATTCCAGTGATGCCAATGCTTGGCGGACGCGGCGGTCGGCGAAAGCGCGGTGGCGGCGATAACGGCGGTGGCGCCGAGGGCGAGGATGAGCTTGCGGAACATGGGAATTCTCCTGGTTGGGGGATGTGCCTTTTCACATCCTGCGCATGGGTCGCAGCCCAAAACCCGCCGGTTCAAAGTGTTTCGTGACCCCGGTCACAGCCGGGAAAAGGCGGAAATGGCAGGAACCGAGGCGCAAAAAGCGTTAACCTCGCCCGGCGGATCGCGCCTCCGGGGGAGGCGAAATTTCCTCGATTCTGCTTGAACCTAGCCGCGGTTCGCCACGACCAAATGATGAGCCGATCGATGCAAACGACCTCGGACGAAATTCTGATCGCGAGGATCGCAGGCGGCGACCGGCTCGCCATGCAGGTGCTGTTCGCGCGGCACCATGTGCGGGTCTACCGCTTCGTGTTGCGGCTGGTCCGCAACGAGGCGACCGCGGAGGACCTGATCAGCGAGGTCTTCCTCGACATCTGGCGGCAGGCCGGCAAGTTCGAAGGCCGCTCCGCCGTCTCGACCTGGATGCTGAGCATCGCGCGCTTCAAGGCCCTGTCGGCTTTGCGGCGCCGCCAGGACGACGAACTGGACGAGGAGACGGCCGAGCGTATCGAGGATCACGCAGACGATCCCGAAACCGCGCTCGCCAAGAAGGACAAGGGCGCGCTTCTGCGGCAATGCCTGACCGCATTGTCGGCCGAGCACCGGGAAGTCATCGACCTCGTCTACTACCACGAGAAGTCGGTGGACGAAGTGGCCGAGATCACCGGCATCCCGGAAGCGACCGTGAAGACGCGCATGTTCTACGCGCGCAAGAAATTGTCGGAGTTGCTGAAGCAACAAGGAATCGACCGAGGTTGGCCATGACGACGAACGAAAAAGAAGCGCCGCATAAGCGACATCGAGGCGCTGCTGCCGTGGCACGCGGCCGGCACCTTGAGCCGGCGCGACACCCAGCGCGTCGAAGAGGCGCTCGCGCGCGATCCCGAACTGGCGCGCCGTTATGCGCTGGTGCGCGAGGAACTGGGCGAGACCATTCATTTGAACGAGACGCTGGGCGCGCCGTCGGCGCGCGCGATGGAGACGCTGTTCGCCAAGATCGACGCCGAGCCCAAGCGCGGCAGCGGCAGCGCCGGCTCGTTCAGCATGAGCTCGCGCTTCACCGGCTGGCTCGGCGGATTGACCCCGCGCACGCTGGCGTTTGCCGGCGGCGCGGCCGCGCTCGCCATCCTGCTGCAGGCCGGCTTCATCGCGACCATCGTCATGAAGCAGCAGACCGCCGGCTACGAGACCGCGTCGGCGCCGAGCACCGCGCCCGGCGTCGGCGCCTTCACGCTCATTCGCTTCGCGCCGCAGGCGAGCTTCGACGACATCAACAAATTCCTCGAACAAAACAAATTGTCGATCGTGTCCGGCCCGGCGCCCGGCGGCCTGTACAAAGTGCGCGTCGGCGACAACACGATGAGCAAGGACGAGCTCGACGGTGTCGTGAAGAAGCTGCAGCAGAACAAGGCCGTCAACTTCATCGTCACGACGCAGTAACCGGAGGCAAGCCAATGCAAGCCTTGCGCATGCAACGCACTGCCCTGCTCCTGATCGCGGCTGTCGCGCTGGCGGCAGCGTCCGGCGGCGGCGCGCAGGCGCAAAAGACTTCCGGCCGCGGCGGGCCACAGACCTTCAATGGCGGCCGCACGGGCGTTTCGACAATGCCGCACGGCGGCGGCAGCGGCGGCGGGCGCATCAGCATCAATCATGGCGGGCTGCTGGACGGTCCCGGCATCAGCGTGACACCCGGCCCGCAATTCATCGACAACGGCCCGATCAATGGCGACACACCACGCCGGTTGCGCCAGCGCAACGCCCAGCGCGGTGGCAACGCCGCCCCGGGCGACCAGGTGCGCGACGAAGTGGTGATCGAAATCGCCAATTCGGTGGCCCCCGCGCAGATCGACGCTTTGCTGCGCCGCTTGCGGCTTGCCCGCATCGAGCAGCTGACGGTCCAGCTCACCGGCACGACGTTTTACCGCGGGCGTATTCCCGACCGCCGCCCGGTTGCCACCGTGGTGGCCGCGCTCCAGCGCGCCGCGGGCGTCTCGGCACAGCCAAATTACCTGTTCGCGCTGCAGGATGACGCCAAGCCGGAGGGCGATGCCGCACAATACGCGCTCGCCAAGCTGCATCTGCCGCAGGCGCACGCGCTCGCCAAAGGCGACGACGTGCGCGTGGCGGTGATCGATTCCTGCATCGATGCCTCGTCTCCTGAACTGGCCGGCAGCATCGCCGAGAGTTTCGACACGCTGCCGGCGCCGATGACGCCGCACAAGCACGGCACCGCCATTGCCGGCCTGATCGCCGCGCACGGCAAGTTGACCGGCGCCGCGCCCGACGCGCGCATTCTGGCGGTGTGCGCCTTCAATCCCAACGCCAAAGGCGCCGAAGGTACCACGTTCAATATCCTGAAAGGGCTCGACTGGGCGGCCGCGCATGGCGCGCGCGTCATCAATATGAGCTTCGCCGGTCCCGGCGATCCCGCCATTCATCGCGCGCTTGCCGCCGCGCACAAAAAGGGCATCGTGCTGGTGGCGGCCGCCGGCAATGCCGGACCGAAATCGCCGCCGCTTTATCCGGCCGCCGATCCCAATGTGATCGCGGTGACCGCGACCGATGCCGGCGACAAATTGTTCGCGCAATCCAACCGCGGCCCGCACATCGCGCTGGCCGCGCCGGGCGACCAGATCTTGGTTGCCCTCCCCGCTGGCGGCTACGAAATGTCGTCCGGCACCTCGTTTGCGGCAGCGGAAGTGAGCGGCATCGTGGCGCTGATGCTGCAACGCGAGCCGACGCTGACCCCCGACAAAGCGCGTGCGATCCTCATGGCAACCGCCAAGGATCTGGGCGCCAAGGGCCGCGATCCTGAGTTCGGCGCCGGGCTGGCCGACGCCTATGGCGCGGTCATGGCCGAGAAAGCACCGGCCGAGAAGCCGCCGATGGCGACCGCTGCATCGCCGCCAGCCGAGCGGACAAACACCGGCCAGCGCTGACGACATTATGTTTCGCTTGCGGCGGGCGCGCTGAGTTGCCACTTATCCTGCAATGACGACCGCCAACCCGCCGCAAATGATGCCGCTGCGCGTAACGCGCAACGACAAAATCGCCGACGGCATCCATCTGTTCGAATTGCGCGACGCCGCGCGGCGGGCCGCTGCCGCAATTTTCCGCCGGCGCGCATATCGCCATCCGCACGCCGAGCGGCCTGCTGCGCAAATATTCGCTGTGCAACGATCCGTCCGAGCGCGACCGCTACCAGGTTGCGATCAAGCGCGAGACCAACGGGCGCGGCGGCTCGGCCAATCTGATCGACGCGGTGAAGACCGGCGACGAGTTGATGGTGGCGCCGCCGGTCAACGATTTCGGCCTGCCGCAGCGCGCGACGGATTTCCTGTTCATCGCCGGCGGCATCGGCATCACCCCGATGATGGCGATGATCCGCGAGGTGCAGGCGCAGGGCAAACGCTTCCGGCTGTTCTATTGCACGCGCTCGCCGGAGACGACGGCGTTCACGCAGGAGCTGTCGGCGCCGGAATTCGCAGGCTCGGTCGTCATCCATCACGACCAGGGCGATCCCACCTGCTCGCTCGACCTGAAGCCGATCCTGGCCGAGCGGCGCAACCGCGAGCATCTTTATTGCTGCGGACCGCGCCCGCTGATGGAGGCGGTGCGCAAGATGACCGACCATTGGTCGCCGACCGCGGTGCATTTCGAGGCGTTCAGCGAAGCGGAGACGCACAAGGCCGGACGACAAGCCGTTCCGCGTGCGGCTGGCGCGCACCGGCAAGGTGCTCGAGGTGCCGGTGACCAAGACCATCCTGGAAGTGCTGCGCGAGAACGGGCTGGAGGTGCCGAGTTCGTGCGAGACCGGCACCTGCGGCACCTGCCGCACCAAGATGCTGGCAGGCGCGCCGATCACCGCGACCTGGTGCTGGCCGAGCACGAACGCGCCGACACGATCATGATCTGCGTGTCGCGCGCGCGAAGAGCGACGAGATCTCACGCGTCGCATCAGTGACTGAAGCGCTGGATCGAGCGCAGATAAACGACAACGTCGCGCGCGTCGTCCTGGCTGAACTTGAACACCGGCATGTCGGGATGCGTCGACGAGATGCCGCGCTCGAGCATGCCGGGAAACGCATCGAGATCGAACTTGCGGCCGAGCGTGCGGAACGGCGGCGCGGTGCGGTTGGGGCCGCGGCCGAAGCGCGCGACGGCATGGCAGGACGAACAGAATTTCCCGACCAGCTGGCGGCCGTGGCGGGCCGGATCCTGGTATTGCGCTTGCGCCTGCATCGTCATGAACGCGAGCAGAGCGGCGATCAGGGACAAGGATTTCATCGGCGGCCGGTCCTCATCAGCTTTAGCATTGCGCGAAATGGTGGCGCGCCGGAAGGGATTCGAACCCCTGACCCCCAGATTCGAAGTCTGGTGCTCTATCCAGCTGAGCTACCGGCGCCGGTCGCCTTTAGTAACACAGCCGCACGCCCGTGCACGATCAAGGATTGGTCAATCGCGCGGGCTCCACGGAATCACGCCCGGCCGCCGGGGCTGCATAGCCTTCGACGACCCGCCCGACCACGACCAGCAGCGGCCCCGGCAAGGCGGCCTCCGCCAGCAGCGCGGGCAATTCGCAGATCGGGCCCGCGACCACCGCCTGATCGGGCCTGGTCGCGCGCGCGATGGCGAGCGCGGGGGTTTGCGGGTCGAGGCCTTGCGCGACCGCGTGCGCCACCAGCGCGGCCAGCGTCTTTGCCGGCATATAGATCGCCGTGGTGGTGGCCGGATCGGCGAGCGCGCGCCAGTCGATGTCGGCGGGCACGCCGCCCTCGCGGGCATGGCCGGTGACGTATTGCAGGCGGCGGGCCTGCGCGCGCCCGGTGAGCGAAAGCGCCGAGTTCCGGCCGCCGCGCCCTGCGCCGCGGTGATGCCGGGCACGACCTCGACGGCGATGCCGGCCGCCTGGCAGGCGGCGATCTCCTCGCCGGCGCGGCCGAAGATCATCGGGTCGCCGCCCTTGAGCCGCACCACGCGCTTGCCTGCCTGGCGAGGCTGACCATCAGCGCGTTGATCTCGTCCTGCTTGCAGGACGGCGCCGTAGCCGGTCTTGCCGACCAGCATCTTGCTTGCGCCTCGCGGCGGGCGAAGTCGAGCACGTCGTGGCGACACGAGATCGTCGAACAGGATGATGTCGGCGGACTGCAGCGCGCGCACGGCGCGCAACGTCAGCAGCTCGGGATCGCCGGGACCGGCGCCGACCAGCGTGACCGAGCCGTTCTCGACGGCGGCGCCCGGCCTTTCACCTCGGCGATGAAGCTGTCGAAATCGCTTTGGTCCGGCGCGCTGTCGGGATGCGCGCATCGCGTGCGCGGTGAACAGCTGCCAGAACTTGCGCCGGCCGGCGAACGACAGGCCCGCCGCCTTCACCGCATCGCGCCAGCGCGCGCGCGGCCGACGCCCAGGCGGCAAAGCCGTTCGGCAGCAGCGCCTCCAGCTTGGCGCGGATCGCCTGCGCGAACACCGGCGCCGCGCCGTCGGTCGAGATGCCGATCACCAGCGGCGAGCGGTTGACGATGGCGCCGAAGGAGAAGTCGCAGAAGGCCGGCTTGTCGATCACATTGACCGGCACGCCGGCGGCGCGCGCGGCGGCGGCGAAAGCGGCGGCCTCGGCGTCGTCGTCGAAGGCGCCGACCGCAATCGCCGCGTCCGCGAAGTCGGCGCCTGCCACGCGCGGCGATGCAGCACGATCGCGCCGCCGGCGGATCGGCGGCCAGCTGCAGCATCTCGTCGGCAGTGCTCGCCGCGAAGACCTCGACCGCGCGCCGGCGGCCGACAGCAGCTCCGCCTTCCAGGCCGCGGCCGGCGCTGCCGCCGGCGACGACCGCGCGCTTGCCGGCCAGCGCGAAGAACACCGGCAGCCGCGCCAGCGCGCCCATGCGCGGCGGCGTCATCTCAAGCGGTTTGCGCGACGCGTTCATCGTGCACGATCCTTTTCAGTTCCGGCAGGCAGGAGCCGCAATTGGTGCCGGCGCGCAGCGCCGTGCCGATATCCTCGACGCTGACCGCCGCGCCGCTGGCGATTGCCTCGCGGATGACGTTGAGGCCGACGCCGAAGCAGGCGCAGATCATCGGGCCGGGGTCGGCGAGACCGTCGGTCGGCTTGCCCGACAGCACGGCGCGGCGCTGCGCCTCGCCCAGGCTCTCCGCCTCGAACAGCGCCTTCACCGCGTCCCATTGCGGCGCCGCGGCGGCCGGGCCGATGAACAGGCAGCCGGCGAGCCGGCCGTCGACGAAGGCCGCGAGCGCGGTAGAGCCCGCGCGGCGCATCGACGAATTCCGCCACTTCCGCCGCGCCGAACAGGCTTTGCGCGCGGTCGCGCCAGACCGCGGGCGCATCGTTGCTCGCCAGCAGATAGCCGGCGCCGTTCGCCACGGTGACGCGCGCCCACCAGGTCTCGGGCGGCAGCGCCAGCGGCTGCGCGCGCCAGCGCGAAGCCGCGAAATGCGAACGCGACCGGCTCGATGGCGGCGGGCGTCGCCTTTGCCTCCGGCTGGCCGGAGAACGGATCGGTGGCCGGCGTCACCAGCTCGCCGATGCGCGCGGACGACGCGGTCTCGGCGCTCCAGTGGATCGGCACGAACAGCGAGCCGCGCTGCTGGGCGTCGGTGACGACGACCTTGAGCACGCAGGCGCCGTAGGGCGAGCGCGACCCGCGCGAAGCCGCCATGCGTCGAGACCCGCGGCGGCGGCATCGTCCGGATGCACTTCGACGAACGGCTCCGGCGCGTGATTGGCGAGCCGCGGGCTCAAGCCGCGTGCGCGTCATGGTGTGCCACTGGTCGCGCACGCGGCCGGTGTTGAGGCGGAACGGGAAAGCGCGCGGACACGGCGGCCTGCGGCGCCGGCCGCTCCGGCGCGATCGAAGCCGCGCCTTGCGGTCGGGCGTGAAGAAGCCGCCGTGCGCGAAAAAGCGCGTGTCGCCGGCGCGCCGCCACGCGGCGCCGGCCATTGCACCGGCGCGAGCGCGTTGAATGCCTCGTCGCTCGAGATCGCGCCAGCGCGCCGATGTCGAAATCGCGCGTGCCGTCGTTCTCGAACGCCGACAGCGCGGCGTGCTCGCGGAAAACATCGGCGGCGGATGCGATAGGCGAACGCATCGCCGAAGCCGAGGCGCTGGGCGACCTGCGCGACCATCCACCAATCCGGCCTGCGCCTCGCCCGGCAGCGGCAGGAACGGCGCGCTGGCGCGAAATGCGCCGCTCCGAATTGGTGACGGTGCCGTCCTTCTCGCCCCAGGCGGCGGCCGGCAGCAGCAGATGCGCGCCGGCATTGACCGTGTCGTTGGACAGCACGTTCTCCGAGACGACGAACAGATCGAGCTTGGCGAGCGCGTCGCGCACGGCGCCGGCGCGCGGCAGCGACACCGCCGGATTGGTCGCCATCACCCACAGCGCCTTGATCTCGCCGCGCTCGATCGCCTCGAACATCTGCACGGCCTTCAGGCCTTCGTGCGTGGCGACATGTCGGCGCGTTCCAGAAGCGCGCGACGCGGTCGACGTGCTCGGGCGCGAAGCTCATGTGTGCGGCGAGCTGATTGGCCAGCCCGCCGACCTCGCGCCCGCCCATGGCATTGGGCTGGCCGGTGAGCGAGAACGGGCCGCAGCCCGGCTTGCCGATGCGGCCGGTGACGAGATGGCAGTTGACGATGGCGTTGACCTTGTCGGTGCCCTGCGCCGACTGGTTCACGCCTTGCGAGAAGCAGGTGACGACCTTCGCGGTGGCTGCGAAACAGCGCGAAGAAGCGCGCGACATCGGCGCGGCGCAAGCCCGGTCGCGGCGGCGGTCGCCGTCGACATCGGGCGCGATTTCGCGCGCGCGCGCCAGCGCCTCGGCGATGCCGGAGGTGTGCGCGTCGATATAGCCGTAGTCGAGCGCGTGGCTCTCGGCGAGATGCACCAGCAGCCCGCAGAACAGCGCGCGTGTCCATGCCGGGCGCGACCGGCAGGAACAGATCGGCGTCCTCGACGGTCGCGGTGCGGCGCGGATCGATGACGACGATCTTGGCGCCGCGCGCGCGCTTGTTGGCCACCATGCGCTGGTAGAGCACCGGATGGCACCAGGCGGCGTTGGAGCCGACCAGAACGATGAGGTCGGCCTCGTCGAGATCGCGATAGGTGCCGGGCACGGTGTCGGCGCCGAAGGCGCGGCGATGGCCGGCGACCGACGAGGCCATGCACAGGCGCGAATTGGTGTCGACATTGGCCGAGCCGAGGAAGCCCTTCATCAGCTTGTTGGCGACGTAATAGTCCTCGGTGAGCAATTGGCCGGACAGATAGAAGGCGACCGAGTCCGGCCCGTGCTGCGCGATGGTGCGGGCAAAGCCGTGCGCGACCTGGTCGAGCGCGTCGTCCCACGACAGGCGCGCCAGCGTGCCGTCGCTCTGGCGCGCCATCGGATGCAGCAGCCGCGTCGTCGAGCCCGAGCGTCTCGCCGAGCGCGGAGCCCTTCGAGCAGAGCCGGCCGAAATTCGCCGGATGATCGGGATCGCCGGCGATGACGGCGCCGCCGCGCCCATCGGGCTTGGCCAACACGCCGCAGCCGACGCCGCAATAGGGGCAGGTGGTGCGCACGGCCGGCGGATGCTGCGCGGGCGCGTTCATCAATAGACGTCCTGCTGATAGCGGCCCTGCTTCTTCAGATGCGGAGACGAAGGCCGCCGCTTCATCGACGCTGCGCGCGCCGTGCTGCGCGACGATATCGACCAGCGCGGTCTCGACGTCCTTGGCCATGCGCGTGGCGTCGCCGCAGACATAGATGTGCGCGCCGTCGGCGAGCCATGCCCACAGCTCGCGTCCCATATCGCGCATGCGGTCCTGCACGTAGATCTTCTGGTCGCCGTCGCGCGACCAGGCGAGCGACAGGTGCGTGAGATGACCGGCCGAGCGCATCGCCTTGAATTCGTCTTCGTAGAAGAAATCGTAGTCGCTGCGCTGGTGGCCGAAGAACAGCCAGTTGCGGCCGCGCGCACCGATGGCCTGGCGCTCCTGCAAGAAGGCGCGGAACGGCGCGACGCCGGTGCCGGGTCCGATCATGATGATCGGCACGTTGCGGATCGGCCGGCAGCGCCGAAGGCCTGCGCCTTCTGCACATAGACCTTCATCAGGCTGCCGAGCGGGACGCGCTCGGCCAGGCACGTCGAGCACACGCCGAGCCTGCGGCGCGGGCCGATGTCGTAGCGCACGGCATCGACGGTGAGCGCGACGCGGCCGGGATTTACTTTCGGCGACGACGAGATCGAATAGAGCCGCGGCTGCAGCGCATCGAGCGATTCGATGAAGGCCTCCGGATCGGGCCGCACGCCGGGGAATTTCTCGATCGCCGCCAGCACGTCGAGCGTGGCGGCGTCGCCGTCCGGGTCCTCGCCGGTCGAGAGCGCACGCGCCTTCTTCCGCCGCTCGCCGCCGGCGATGTAGGAGAAAAGCTGGAACAGCATGTCGGGCGCCGGCGACAGCGAAACGCCGCGCAGCAGAACGTCGCGCAAGGGTTGGCCGCCGATCGGGAAATCCGGCGGCGCGTCGAGCGCCTTGATGATGGCGTCGACCAGCGCCGGATCGTTGCTCGGATAAAGCCCGAAGGCGTCGCCGACCGTGTATTCGAGGCCGCACGCCGACAGATCGAATTCGAAATGCCAGGTCTCCTTCTGCGGAGCCGGCTTTGTTGAGCAGCCGGCGCTCGACCAGCGTCGCCTCGACCGGATTGTCGCGCGAACAGCCGGGCGCGGCTTGCGCCGGCGCGAGCTGCACGGCGCATCGGCGCCGCGGCGGACGTCGCCGGCAACTTGGCCGGCGCGCTGCCGAGCTCGCCATGCAGCGCCTTGACCATGCGGGCGGTGTCCTTGCCGCCGGGCACGCACAAATTCAGCCGCGCTTCCTTGCCCTCGAAGATCGCGCCGGAATATTTCTTGCAGTCGTAGCCGCACTGGCCGCAGTCCTGCTGCGCCATCGCCGCCATCAGCTTCCAGCGCAGCGGCTTGTCGTCGGCGAGCTTCATGCGCTCGGCCAGCGGCAGCGTCTGGTCGTGCCAAGGCGCGCCGCCGTCGTCATCCTCCGCATTCTTTGCCCCGCCGGAGATCAGCGCGGCGGCCTGGTCGCCGGAGATCGGCGTAACGCCGAAGCCGTCGAGCGACACCAGTCCGGCGAAGAAGCCGTTGAGCCAGGCGCGCTGCTCGTCGGAGAACGGCGCGGTCTCCGGCACCAGCGAGGGGAGCGGCGGCGGCAGGTTCTGCGTCATTCCGCCTCCGCCGCGAACATGGCCTTGAGCGCGTCGACCTCGTGCCGGCGCGAAAAGACGAGGAAGGTTTCCTCGGGCGACGGCGCGATGCGCGAGATAGCCCTTGAGCATGCGCTCGACCGCGCGCGGCGCGTCTTGCGCCTTGACGTCGCGATAGATCTCGCGGCCGAGGGCGGCGTCCGGACCGAACCCGCCGCCGATATAAATGTGATAGCCCTCGACCTGCTCCTCACCGTCCTCCACCTTGCAGGCCAGCAGACCGATATCGCTGATGTAATGCTGCGCGCAGGAATGATGGCAGCCGGTGAGATGGATATTGACCGGCGTGTCGATGGTCGAGACGTGCCTCGCACCAGCGCGCGATGTCTTCGGCGTGCCGCTTGGTGTCGGACGCCGAGAAGCGGCAGCCGACATTGCCGGTGCAGGCGACGAGCCCGGCGCGGATCGAGGTCGCCTTGGTGGCAAGCCCGAGCGCGGCGATGGCTGCTTCGGCGGCCGCGACCTTGTCGTCGGGCACGCCGGAGATCAGCAGGTTCTGCCACACCGTCAGGCGGATATCGCCGTCGCCGAAATTCTGCGCGATCCTGGCGAGGCCGCGCATCTGCGCGGCGGTGGCCTTGCCGACCGGAAAGACCACGCCGATCCAGTTCAGCCCTGCCTGCTTCTGCTTGTGCACGCCGATATGCGCGAAACGGTCGAAGGCCGGACGCGGCGCGACCGCCTCGCCCGGCACCTTGGTGAGCGCACGGCCGAGCTTTTCCTCGACATGGGCGATGAATTTCTCCAGGCCCCAGGCGTCGAGCACGTATTTGAGCCGCGCCTTGGCGCGGTCGGTGCGGTTGCCGTGCTCGATGTAGACGCGCACCACGGCGTCGGCGACCTGCGTCGCCTCCTCCGGCTTGACGATGACGCCGGTGTCTTTGGCGAAATCCCTGTGGCCGGTGATGCCGCCGAGCGCCAGCCGGAACCAGATGCCGGGCGCGGCGCCGAAGCCGTCCTTCACCTCGACCGCCTGGAAGCCGATGTCGTTGGTATCCTCCAGCACCGGGATGAGGCCGGCGCCGTCGAAGCCGACATTGAACTTGCGCGGCAGGCCGTAGAGCGCGCGCTCGTTCAAGATGTGGAAGTGCCATTCGCGCGCGTAAGGCCGCGTGTCGATGAGCTCCTGCGGATCGATGCCGGCGGTCGGCGTGCCGGTGACGTTGCGGATGTTGTCGGCGCCGGAGCCGCGCGAGCACAGGCCGAGGTCCGTGATCGCCTCCAGCATATTGACGGCGTTCTTCGGCTCGATCTCGCGGATCTGCAGATTGGCGCGCGTGGTGACGTGCGAATAGCCGCCGCCGTAGCGTTCGGCAAGATCGGCAAGACCGGCAAGTTGCCAGTGCTTGAGGATGCCGTTGGGAATGCGCAACCGGCACATATATGAGGTCTGCGTCGGCGCCACGTAGAACAAGCCATAGTAGCGCCAGCGGAAATTATCGGCCGGCTTCGGCGCTTCGTTCGTTCGTGCTTGCTGCTTCAGCCGCTCATACGCATCGAACGGATGCAGTTCGCGCTTGAATTTCTCCTGATCGGCGAGCGTGCCGCCTTCCGCCAGCACGCGGTCCTGCGCCTTGATGTGGATGGCGTCGGGACCGGTCGGCTCGCCTCCCCCGCCCGCCCCCGCGGGCAGCTTGCCGCGCGCGGCGCGCGCCGCCGCAATGCCGGAAGCGAAGCCTTCGAGGTAGCGTTTCTGGTCGGGGCTGAAGTCGCTCGACATCGAAGCCCTCACGCCGCTTTCTTCGTCGTGGAGCGCTCGGCGAGCGCGCGGCCGAACACGATGTCGTCGCGCATCGCCTCGATCGGCGCGCCTGTGCGGATCAGCTCCTGATACCAAAGGCTGTCGGCGGTATCGCCGAACAGCACGGCGCCGACCAGACGGCCGTCCTTGATGACGAGTTTCTTGTAAGTCTTCAGACCGTGGTCACTGAGGGTCACGGATTCGGTGCCGGCCGCGCCGAGAAAGTCGCCGGCCGAGAAAACATTCACCCCCGTTACTTTGAGATGCGTGCCGATCGCGACCGAACGAAACGAGGTCTGTTCGCCCAGCAGAGTTCTCGCCGCGACAGCCGCCATGTCGTAGATCGGCTCAACCAGGCCGTAGCAGACGCCCGCATGCTCGGCGCATTCGCCCACCGCAAGGATATCGGGATCGGACGTCCGCATTTGATCGTCGACGACGATGCCGCGCTCGACATGGAGTCCCGCATCGGTGGCGACGCGCGTCTCCGGTCTGATACCGGTCGCCATCACGACGAGATCGGCCGGATAGATCGTGCCGTCGTCGAGCAGCACGGCCTCGGCGCGCTTGTGACCGAGAATGGCCGTCGTCTGCGCGCGGCAATGGATCGCGATGCCGCGCCCCTCCAGTTCTTTCTGCAGCAGCAGGCCCGCGGCCGAATCGAGCTGACGCTCCATCAGGTGGCCCATCAGGTGCAGCACCACCACCTGCATGCCGCGCGCTTTCAGCCCGGCCGCCGCCTCGAGGCCGAGAAGACCGCCACCAAGCACCACCGCCTGCGTCCCCGGTCTTGCCGCCACCGCAAGCATGGCGCTGACATCATCGAGATCGCGGAAGCTAAGCACGCCCTGCAATTCCTTGCCGGCGACGGGCATGATGAAGGGCGCCGAGCCGGTTGCGAGCACCAGCTTGTCGTAAGGAGTCTCGCCGTTTCGCGAGTGCACCGTTTTTGTTGCGCGATCGATCCTTGTGATCGTCTCGCCGAACCGGCAGGCCACGTCATGCGCGCTGTACCAAGCCGCGTCGTGGGTGACGATCTCGTCTGCCGCCGCTTCGCCGGCAAGCACGGGAGAGAGCATGATGCGGTTGTAGTTTCCGCGCGGCTCAGCGCCGAACAGCGTGACGTCGTAAGAATCTTGCGAAGCGTCCAACAATTGTTCGAGCAAGCGGCCGGAAGCCATGCCAGCCCCGACGACGACAAGTTTCCGCTTCATGCCGGCCATGCTCCTTGAGAATCTCCCCGGCGGCGCCGATCGGGACTTCGCCGATCCGCGCCGCCGGTTTCTTTGATCATCGCGATGCGCGTCTGCTTCACACCCGCGCGTGCGCCAGACTCGCCGGACGCGGCGAGCGGAAGCCTTTGTGCAGGTAGAACCACCACGTCAGCGCCAGACAGGTCGCGTAGAACGCCAGGTAGATCGCGAGCGCGACCTGTGGACCGCCGGTCATGGCAATCGACGCGCCAAAGCCGCGGGGGATGAAATAGCCGCCGCAGGCGCCGATCGCGCCGATAAACCCGAGCGCGGTACCGCTTTCGATCCTTGCCGCGCTGACGGCGATCGCTTTGGCTGCCTCGCCCGAACCCTTCAATTCCCGCAGCTTCTGCTCGCGGAAGATCGACGGGATCATCCGGTAGGTCGAGCCGTTGCCGATGCCGGTCGTGACGAACAAGAATGAGAAACATCGCCAGGAAGCCGGCGAATTCCTTGACCTCCACGAAGTACAGGACACCGATGGTCGCGGCGCCCATGGCGATGAAATTCCAGAACGTCACGATCGCGCCGCCGACTTTGTCGGCCAGCAAGCCGCCGAGCGGACGCGACAGCGAACCCACGAGCGGGCCCAGGAACGCGATGGCCACCGTCACCGTCGGGAACTGCGTCTTGATCAGCAGCGGAAACGCGGCCGAATAGCCGATGAACGAGCCGAAGGTCCCGATGTAGATGTAGGACATGATCCACGTGTGCTTGCGCCGGACGACCGCGGCCGCTTCTTTGAAGGACGAGCGCGCCGAGGTGAGGTTGTTCATGAAGAAATAGGCGCCGACCACGGCAACGATCAGCGGCACGACCCACATGAGGCCCGCGTTCTGAAGGTAGACGCCGCCGACCGGCGTCGCCTGATAGAGATTGATGATGCCGAGGCCCATCAAGATCGGCGTCAACAACTGCACGCTGCTGACACCGATATTTCCGCCGGCCGCATTGAGGCCGAGCGCCCAGCCCTTCATGCGGTCCGGATAGAAGAAAGAGATGTTGGTCATACTGGAGGCAAAATTGCCGCCGCCTAGACCTGCCGTTGAGGCCACCAGCATCATCAGCCAGAACGGCGTCTCGGGATGGCCGACGAAATAGGCCAGCGCGATGGTCGGGATGAACAGCACCGAGGCGCTGAAGATTGTCCAGTTGCGGCCGCCGAACATCGTGACCAAGAACGTGTAGGGAAACCGCATCAGCGAGCCGATCAGTCCGGGCAGCGCCACGAGCTGAAACAGTTGATCGGTGGTGTAGTGAAAGCCGGCCTGCGGCAGCTTGGTCGCGACGATGCTCCAGATCAGCCAGACCGAAAAGCCGATATGCTCGGCAACGATCGACCAGATGAGATTGCGCCGGGCGATAAATTTGCCCTTGGATTCCCAGAATTTCGTGTCCTCTGGGTTCCAGTCCGAAATCCAGCTCGTGTGCTTGCTCATCGCAGATTCCCTTTCGTCGACTCCGTTGGTGTTGCCCCGGTCGATGCGCCGTCTCGTCGTTCCCTCGCGTCCTGCTTTTTCTCCCGCGCCAACAAAAAAGCCGCAGCCTGAAGCGCGCCATTGCGCATTCCCCAGGACAGCGGCGTTGCGTGTCGGCCCGTCATTGGACCAATGGCGCCGCCGAAACGGCGCCGATCGACCTATTCAATTCAAGTGTCGTGCCAACCCGGCCGATAACCTAAAAGCGACACCAAATCAGTGGCTTATGGAAATAAGCGGGCGAATCAGCCGGCGCGACGGCAGAGGCGTCTGCACACCACAGGCGCATGTTGCGAATTAATTGTGCAGTGCAAAACTTAACGCACCAGCGACAACCGCGGGCGCCCGGGACGCTTCATGTGCCAAGCCGCCAGATAACCCGCGATGTCGGCGGCGGCGAAGTCTGGCCCGACAAAGGCGCCGACGCCGTCGCGTGGCTCGCTGTCGCGCGGCGGTGGCGTGCCGCCGAGCGCGGCATCGTAGAGATCGGCGCGGAAAACGGATTGCGCGATGGCGAGCAATTCCTCCGACATCGGCGCTTGGCCCCAACGCACGATCTGCGCGTAGATCCACGCGGCCTGCACCGGATCGGGCCGGCCTGCGCCGTCGCGGCCGATCATGAGGTAGCGCGCGTCGCTGCGAACGAGGCCGTCCGGCGCAATTTTCATATCGCCTGTCAGCGCGCGCACGATCAATTCCGGCTCGACGCCGACACGGCGCGCAATTGCTTCGGAAACCACCGTGAGATTGTCGGTGTTCTCGACGAAGTCGGCGGCGGCGGCCAGCGCCCGGACAAGCGCGGCCACCGTGTCCGGGTGCTCGCTTGCCCACTGCTCGCGCAGGGCGAAGACTTTTTCCGTGACGCGCGCCTGAATTTCGCAGCCGAAATGCAGGATGTGACCGATGCCGAGGTCGACCGCCACCGAATTCCACGGCGCGCCGACGCAGAAGCTGTCGACGTGACCGCTGGCGAGACTCTCCACCATGTAAGGCGGCGGCAACACCACCAGCCGCACATCTTCGTCCGGATCGAGGCCGCCGGCCGCCATCCAGAAGCGCAGCTGGTAATTGTGGTGCGAGAACGGAAAAGTCATGCCGAAGGTAAGAGGGTCGGCGCCGCGCGCCTTGCGCTCCGCCACCACGCGGGCAAGCGCGCGCGCGGAGACCTTGGGATCGATGAGATCGCCGTCGGCAAGGCTGGACAGATCGGCATGCAAACGCGGCGACACCGTAATAGCGTTGCCGTTCAGGCCTAAATTGAAGGGCGCGATGATCGGCACGCGCACATGGCCGATGCCGAGGCTGGACGCGACCGCCACCGGCGACAGCAGATGCGCGGCGTCGAACAGGCCGAGATTGAGCTTGTCGCGCACGTTCGACCACGACACCTCGCGCACCAGTTCGACGGTCAGACCTTCGGCGGCGGCAAAGCCGCAATCGACCGCGACCAGCAAGGCCGCCGCGTCCGCCAGCGGGATATAGCCGATCCGCAATTTCGTCTCGCTCATTTGAACAGCTCCGCGGCCGTCAGCACCGATTGCGCAATCTCGACGACCTTCTTGTTCTCGTTCATGGCGGTCTTGCGCAGCAGAACATAGGCCTCATCCTCGCTGAGCTTCTTCGCCTTCATCAGGAGGCCTTTGGCGCGGTCGATGATCTTGCGCTCTTGCAGCGCGTCCTTGGCGCTGTCGAGCTCGTCCTGCAGCCGCGCGAAGGCGTTGAAGCGCGAGATGCAAAGGTCGAGAATGTTGGTAATGCGTTCCTTGCGCAGGCCGCCGACGATATAGGCGGAGACGCCGGCATCGACGGCGGCCTGGATCGAGGCGCTGTCGCTTTGGTCGACGAACATCGCGATCGGCCGCTTCACCGCGCGGCTCATCTGGAACATCTGCTCCAGCACGTCGCGGCTCGGGCTTTCCAGATCGATCAGGATGACGTCGGGGTCGAGCGCGTAGACGCGCGCCAGCAAATTGCGCGTTTCGGCGATACGCTCGACCAGCGTGAATCCGGCTTCGCGCAAACCATCTTCCAGGATGGCGGCGCGGACCGGGCTTTCGTCCACGATGGCGATCTTCAGCGTCGAATCCCGCTGCCCGCCCGGCGACGCGGCGCCGTGGCTGGGTGGTTCCGACCCTTTACGCGTTTCAGCCAAATCCGATGCCTTTGCCGCCATCATCCGTTTCCCTGCGCCCTTCTCATGCAAGACCCGTTCCAGCAAAAACCGCTGGAAGGGATTCGGACTCCTAGTGCAGACCGTTGAAATCATTCGATATTTTTTAAGCCTCCGTCATCCGACAGGTGCGCGGCCTCAATGGGTCCGGAGCAATTGCAGACTGAGATGTCCGCGAGCACCGGCGAGCAACTAGTTCTCGGCAATTCGATAGCCGATGCCCGGTTCCGTCAGGACGATGCGCGGGCTATTGGATCAACTGGATCAATCGCCGCGAGCCGTCCAATGTCGCCCTTGCCGCACGAGCCGATGCGTACCGAAACTGATGTCCTGGTGATCGGCTCCGGCGCCGCCGGCATGTACGCGGCTATCGAAGCGGCGCGCGCGGGTTGCCGGGTGCTGCTTGCCGACCGCAGCCTGATTGGACGCGGCGGCGCCACCGTGATGGCGCAGATGACGGTCGCGGTCGCGCTTGGATCCGAAACCCCCGATCATTGGAGCCATCATTATCAAGACACACTTGCCGCCGGGCGCGGCCTCTGTAACCAGCCGCTTGCGCAGCTGTTGTGCGAGGACGGACCCGCGTGCATTCGCGAAATGGATGAATGGGGCGTCGGCTGGGCGCGAAAAGATGGCCGCATCACGCAGGCGATGGCGCCCGGTCACGACCGACCGCGCTGCGTCTATGTGGATTTTCTCAATACCGGACCCGCGGTGTCGAAGACGCTGCGCACCGCGGTGAACAAGACCGGTCATATCCGCAAGGCGGGCGACCTTTGCGTTGTCGATCTGCTGCGAACGGACGGCGCAATCTGCGGAGCGGCGGCGCTGCATCTCGGATCGGGTGCGCCGGTCATGCTCTCGGCCAAAACGACCATCCTGGCAACGGGCGGGCTCACCAAGCTTTATCGGCGCAACAGCGCGTCGGCAAACATGGGCGGCGACGGCTATGCGCTCGCTTTGCGCGCCGGCGCATCGCTGGTCGACATGGAATTCGTCCAGTTTTTTCCGATCGGCCATCTGGCGCCGCGGTTGATCGGCATGGACCCGATCATGTGGGATCCGTTCCGCTACAAGCTCGGCGGGCGGCTGCTGAACAACCGCATGGAGGAATTCACGCAACGCTACGGCGTCGCCGAGGACGGCAAATATGTCATCACGCGCGACGTCGGCAGTTACGCAATTCTCAAGGAGGTCGAGGCCGGCCGCGGCTCGCCGCATGGCGGCGTATATCTGAGCTTCCAGCATTGCCCGGAAGCCGCATTGCGTGAATCGTTCGGTCCGGTGATCGACCGCCTCGCCGCCAACGGGATCGATCTCACCAAGACGCCGATCGAGGTGGCGCCGATCGCGCACTATCACATGGGCGGCATCGCGGCCGGCGCCCAAATGCAAACGGATTTGCCGGGCCTGTTCGCCGCCGGCGAAGCGGTCGGCGGCGCCAACGGCGCCAACCGCCTGTCCGGCAACGCCATCACCGAGGCCCTGGTGTTCGGGCGTCGCGCCGGCCGTGCCGCCGCCGATCATGCCAAGCGGATGAGCACCCTGCCCGATCATGCCGACAATACTCGCGCGGTGCTCGATCTGATGACCGCCGACGCGGGCGAGCGCGGTCTCAACACCGCCGAGATGGTGCAGACGCTTCAGGCCACGATGCAGGACGACGTCGGCGCGCTACGCGACGAGACCAAACTCAAGCGCGCACTGGGGCAAATCGATCGCATGACCCGAGAGCTCGGTGACCTGCCGCCGGGCGACGGCAAGGCCTTCGACATGCGGCGGATCGACTGGTTCGACCTGCGCAACATGCTGCTGGTCGCGCGCGTGGTCGCGGAGACCGCACTCGCGCGCCGTGAGACGCGCGGCGCTCAGCAGCGTGAGGATTATCCGAAAATGTCGCCGGACTGGGCGTACAATCAGTTCGTCCGGCTGCGGGACGGACGCATCACGTTATCGGGCGCCCCGCAGCTCCACCCAGCGGCAGCGTCATGACCGAACATGCGACGCTCACGATCTGGCGCGGCACCGATGCAAATGCGGGTCGCTGGGAGACTCATGAGGTGCCGTTCGAGCCGGGCCAATCGGTGCTCGACGGTCTGCGTTGGATCCGGGTCCATCGCGATCCGACTTTGGCGATCCGCTTCTCCTGCATCAACGCCAATGCCTGCAAGGAATGCATGATCGAGCTTGACGGCAAGACCGTCTATGCCTGCACCGCCCGCCTGCAGCCGCGCGAGATGACGCTGGCACCGTTGTCCAACAAGACGCTGGTGCGAGATCTGGTCACGGAAATCGCACCGCCAACCGAACGCTTCGCGCAATCGTAACGCTCAAGTGTTCCAGAGTTGGCGAAACTGCGTCGCCACGACTTTTTCATAGGGCACGTCCCCGTTGAGGATTCCGAGGTCGCGCGCAAACTGAGTCATGCCGGCCACAAACGATTCAGAGATCGCCGCGTCGTAATACGGCAGATCGCGGCGGATCAGCTCGACGATCAGCTCAGCTTGCGCCGGCGGAAACAGCTTGCGGCCGACCTCGGCCGCTCGCGTCCGCGTTGTTCTTCAGCGCGCGTTGCGTCGCGACGATGGCGCGCACCGCCGCGGCCGCGATCTCCGGCGATTTGTCGATCAGGCGCTCGGTGGTAGCGACCGACGCCATGGTGTAGTCGAAGCAGCCTTTCGGTCCGTCACCGCGCCGCACGTCGAGCACGACGGTGCCGACGCCACCGCGAACAGCCACTTCAGCACCCATGCCGTTGGCCCAGAAGCCGTCGATCTTGCGCTCCTCCAGCGCCTTGGCCGCGGTCAGGCCGAAATTCACGCCGGCGCCGACCGCGCCGGGCACCGGCGCGATCTGTCACGCCTGTCGCGTTCTGGATCGACGCCGGCCGCGATCAGCAGGCGGCGCAACCCCATGTCGACCCAGGGCGCCGCGCCGATGCGCTTGCCCTTGACCGCGCCGATATCGCCGCGCCGCGCGGCAAAATCCTTATGCATGACCAGGAACCAGTACATGCCCTGCGCTTGGGCGCAGATGAGCTTCACGCCGTCCCATTGCGGAAAGGCGGCCAACGCCGAATGGGCCGAACCGCCGACAAAATCGACCTCGCCGTTGCGTAATGCCATATAGGCCTTGTCGACCGGAAAGATCATTTCCAGCGTTACGTCGAGGCCCTCTGCGCGAAAAAAGCCGAGCTCGACCGCGGCCTCGGCCGGGAAATACGAATTCGAGATCATATCCGGGACGGCAATTTTCATGGCGCGGCTCATGCGTCCTCGAGCCCCATCGCCGCCGCGCGGCGCTGACTGGCGAGCATCGACGTGCGCAGCAGGAATTGCCGGGCGCGCGCCGGGTCGGCCGCGATCTCGCGCAATTCGTCGAGATTGCGCCGGCGCGCTTCCGGATCGCGCGCCTCCAGGCGTTTCTTGTTGGCGATCGATTGCTCCTGCACGAATTCGACCGCGACGGCGCGGCGCTGGCGGCTGTAGAGATCGAGCAATTCGTCCGGCGCTTCGTCGCGAACAACCTGCGCAAGCTTTTCCGACAGATTAGCGGCATCCTGAATGCCGCCGTTGAGGCCCATGCCGCCGATCGGATTGTTGACGTGGGCGGCATCGCCGGCCAGCAGCACCCTGCCCTTGCGGAAGGTCTCCGCCACGCGCTGGTGCGTCACGTACAGATTGCGATGCACGATCTCGTAAGCGCGCGGCGAGGGAAAAAACGATTGAATGCGCGCCTGCACGCCGGCGTCGCTCAGGATGTCGGCCTCGGATTGCTCGGCGCCGGCGGGAAAAACCGTGCGCCACAGGCCGGGCGGACCGTCGGCGGACACCTTGAAGCAATTGCACCAGGCGCCCGGGTCGGCGAAATAGCTGCGGTAGCAATAACCGCGCTCGGCTTCGAAATCGTACGGCGTCGTCAATACGATGAAACGCTCCGGCCAAGTGAAGCCCTCGAACGGCAATACCGCACTGCTTGCGCACGATGCTGCGGCCGCCGTCGGCGCCGATGAGATAGCCGCCGGCATGCATCGTGGTTCCCGCCGGCCCGCGCACGGCGACTGCTGACCGAGCCCTCCGCCTGCGCCACATCCGTCACCTCGTGGCCGAACAGCACTTCGACATTCGGCAGCTTGCGCAACCGATCGAGCAGCAGCTTGGCGGTCTTGAACTGCTCGCATTGCACGACATAAGGATAACGCGTGTCGTCCTTGAGCAAGGCGTGGTCGAACTGCGCCACCAGCTCTCCGCTCGGCCGGTCCCAGAACTGGAAGATCGGCGCCACCAGCCCGACGCGCGCCATGTCCTCCGCAAGGCCGTCTTCGGCGAGCAATTCGAGCGTCGCCGGATGGGTGGTCGCGGCGCGTGGATCGGCCTGCGGCGCAGCATTATTGTCGAACAGGCGCACGCGCAGGCCGCGCCGCCCGAGCAGCCAGGCGCACAGCAATCCGACCGGGCCGCCGCCGGCAACGAGCACCAAATCGCCGTCACCGCTCATATCAAAAGCCTCAAAAGCCTTTTGCAGTCGCGCTTGCCTGAACTGGTCAAGTGTAGCCTAATATCGGCTCGTTTTCAGGGAGTACGGCATGCGCAAACGAGCGACTCTGATCTCCGCGGTCGTCCTTGCCTCCCTCATCGCAATGAGCGGTGCGTCTGGCGATCCGTGGCCGAGCCAACCCATCAAGGTCATTGTGCCGCTCAGTCCCGGAAGCGCGGCCGATATCGTTCCCAGGATCGTGTTCGAGCAGGTTGGGACGCAACTGGGGCAGACGGTCATCGTTGAAAACCGGCCGGGAGCAAGCGGCACCATCGGCGCCCGCGCGGTCGCGATGGCCGATCCCGACGGTTACACGCTGCTCGCCCATTCCTCCGCCCACGTCATTTCACCGTCGACCGTTGCGAACCTGCCGTACGATCCGATCAAGGATTTTGCCGCGGTCGCCCCGCTGGGGAATTTGCCGCTTGTCCTCGTCATCGCTCCGTCGAAGAACATCAAGACCGTTCAAGAGCTGGTCGCGCTCGGAAAACAGCGGCCGATCACGTTCGGCTCGATTGGCGTCGGCAGCCCGATCCACCTTGCGATGGAGCGCTTGCGCCTGAGCGCCGGATTTCAGGTACAGGCGATCCCGTTCAAAGGGGCGCCCGAAGCGCTGCTCGAAGTCATGACCGGCCGTGTCGATGTGTACTACGCGCCGGTGCCTGCGGCATTGCCGCAAGTGCGTCAGGGCAAGCTCGTGGCGCTGGCGGTCAGCAGCCCGACCCGAGTGCCGACGCTTCCCGAACGTGCCCACGACGCTCGAAAGCGGTTATCCGAATTCCGCCTACCGGTTCTGGATCGGCGTGTTTGCGCCCGCCAAAACGCCGCGCGACATCGTCAACAGACTGAACACTGAAATTCAGAAGGCGCTGCAAGTGCCGGGCGTCCGCGAAAAGCTCACCAAGCTCGGCGTGCAACCCATGGCGATGAACACCGATGAGTTCGGCAAGTTCGCCAAAGAAGAGCTCGTGATCAACGCGGAACTGGCCAAAGCCGCAGGCCTCACAGCGCATTAGGGGGCACCGCGTCGGCCGTCCCACCTTGGCGCTTTCGGCCGGACCGGAAAATTGTTACGATAACGATACGCACCATGACCTCAACGCAATGAAGGACACCCTAGCGATGCCAACAGAAAAGCCGCTGGTCAGAATCGCGCCGAACAACCCGGTCTTCGATCTCCCCGTGATCGTCGGCATCGAGGAAAAATTGTTCGACAAAGCCGGGCTCGACGTTCGCTTTGCCGGGACCTACGCGGACCGGGAAAAGGACAAAGTCGAATTTCCGGTCATGGCGCGCTTGAAGGAGCAGATGTTCGACTGCGGCTCGGCCGACAGCTACAATGTCTGCGAGTGGGCCAGCATCGACCGGCTGGAGAAAGGCAAGCGCGGCGGCAATATCGCGGCGCTGCGCGCTTCGGTGGCGGCGCAGGCGATCATCACTTTCGACGAGACGCTGCAGGTTCCGCGCGACCTCGCCGACATTCCGGTCGTGGTGCAAGAGCTGACCGGGTCGCATTACACCACGCTGCAGATGCTCGAAAGCGCGGTCGGCGCCAAACACGTCAACATCGCGCGTGGCGGTCTGCCGCAGAAGCGCTATGCGGGACTCAAGAACGGAACCTTTCGCGTCGTCACGGTGATGGAGCCGTTCATCAGCCTCGGCCTCAAGGATGGGGCTCATATCATCGCAGCGTCATTCTATCGCGGCGGCGAAGTGATCGCCGCGGACCTCAGCGCGGAGCAGCGCAAGGACTATTACGATGCGGAGAACATGGCGGTCGATCTCATCAATGCCGATTTCTACAAATACGCCCATCACGTGGCGGCGCACACCAACGGCGCCTTGAAGCCGAACGAACTGCTCAAGGCCTTTGTACGCTACAAGCATGTCGATTACTACGACTCGACGCTGTTCGGCCGGACTTACGATTGGATGAAGGAGCGCGGCCTGACCGAAGGCCAAAGCGAGCATTCCGCTTTGGTTGTTGGCTGAATTCGAGCTGGAGAGATGGACGCCGGACTGGCTGGCGCGCCGCTCTGCCGGAAGCCGCCACTATCAACGCTGACCTTCTCGCTTTCATTCAAGGTAAGGAGGCACGGAAGGCTGGCTAGGCGGCCGCATATGCTCGGTGCCGGCGTGTGCAGAAACGAGCATATGCCGGCAGCCAAACGTAGCGATCTGGTTTCTTTCAGTAGGCGTTATGCGCCGAAGTGCAAATACCAAGTGCTTGAAACAGTGGCGCGCCCGAAGAGATTCGAACTCGCCGGATGACGACTTTGCCTTCCGCATCCACGCCGTGCACCTGGAATACTGACTTCGCGATGTCGAGACCGATGGTCATAATCGTTTGCATGCTTGGCTCCTCCGAATTGTGGGGGCCTTAACAGCACCCACTTTCATGGCACTCACGTGCCGGTGGAGGAGCCGTCCACAGCATCAAAAGCAGACGTGGCACCGATTGATGCGATGTCCGTTTGCCCCCAAAAAACGGACATTCACGGCTGCGTCTGGTTACGCCGGAATTCGTTTTTGCAAGGATCGTATTAATTCAATCGAACGCCGGAGCCCGATCGCGTAAAGTCTCGAAAGCTCCGCCAGGATGCAGAAGCGAAGGCGAAGCCAGTCGCAGCCCAAGCGACAAGTGCTACCCACACCATAGCGTGCGATATCGACTTGAGCGGCGTAAAATCTGCCGCAAGCGACAATCGCAGGCTCGCCAGCGCATACATCCCAAGTGGAAATACGAGACTCCAAAACATCGGCGTATAAGTCAGCGGCACGCGGCAAATGCCATGCTTCCATATCCCGAATAATAGCAGCAAAGGAATCCACCACGTCGCCCAAGCCCACATGATGAGTGTGACCCCATCAATAAATGGTCGCATCGAGTGAAGGAAGGACATGTTGCTCTCGGTAAGGATAAGCGTCGATCCAGCATTGGTGGCAATTGCGGCGGCACCCATGACCACCCACAAAAGCGGCGTGATGTCATCAGGCTCCACATCGAAGAAGAATATGCGGTAGGCGAAGAGGGTGACGAAGATGCCGTAGAGCCCGAGCCCTACGCCCCATAGCATATGGATAAGCACAAACACTGTGGAGCTGAGACTACCCATTCCCGGAGCGACAATTGTACCCAGGATGACCAAAGATTCGGTGCCAACTATTGCGATTAGCCAGCCGCCATGTACGACGTTGGCACCGCGGGCAGTATTGAGAAAGATCAGCACTGCAAAGCTGAAATAGATGAGGACGAACCAAACGGCGAGCGCGACTAGCCACATGAGCAGGGCGATGGTCGCAAACCCTCGCAAATTAATTCCGATCCCGAACACATCTGTGCCCGCCACGATGGTAAAAAAAGAAAAGACGAGACGGGGGTTTGTGAGATCAGCCCACAGCGCCCGCGAGAACCAGCCAAAACGCAAGACCGTAAGCAGTACGAGGCAGGGATAGGCGACTAGATTTATCGCAAATAACCCGTCGGCCCATTCGCGATAGCCCTCAAAAAACAGGGCGTTGGAGATAATTCCGGTAGCCATTACCAGTGCGAAGCAGCCTGGATAAAGTGCCGCGATCTCGTTATTGATCCATCTGACCAGTTGATGCACAGGAGAGAAGTGCGAAGACGAATGCATGCTGCGGCTCCTACATCTCTGGGTCCCGATCCCATTTATCAGCAGCTGCGAGAAAAACTCTCACCGTGCTGCATTGCATAACACCAAGGGCAAGATTGATAGCATCTCTCGCGTGAGCTACGGCACAAGTCATGAACAAGACAATATCCCGACCACCGCGCTGGGCCACTATACTGGCTCTGGTCGCGGTCGCATTCGGTATCGTCACTATCATAGTCGGCGGGAAGACCCTGTTAAGTGAGGGAGAAGAAAGAGCCGCCGTCGGCAATATCGTTCCCTTCGTTCTTTGGTTCAACTTCGTTGCTGGCTTTGCATACGTTATTGCGGGTGTCGGGCTGTTCTTGTGGAAGCGTTGGGCAGCCAAACTGTCAGCGGTCATCGCCAGCGCGACAATTGCCGTATTTATCGCGTTTGGAATCCACGTTTTTCTTGGTGGCGAGTTCGAGATGAGGACGGTCGGTGCAATGATTATTCGTAGCGCCGTATGGGTCGTGATAGCCACATCAGCTTGTCGTACCCTCGGATCTTCCCAGCGCGGCACACGTGGCCCAGCGTAGTGACACAGGGTAAGCATGCCTTACCCGCGGTCCCGCGCCGGGACAGCGATCTGCTTAAGTCGGTCCAATCGTCAAGGAACGACCGTCTATGATCAGCTCGAGGACCGCATCTAAGCGAGCACGGCAAGAGTCGCATAAAGGGCGCCGCCCAGAGAAGAATGGCCAATATCCGGACAGCGCGATGGGAGCGCACAAGCGGGGGGTTGAGCTGATAGTTGTTACCGGCGCAGAGCGTGGTCGACGGCTCGCTTAAGGCAGATCGCGCCCGGATCGTTGGCGCGGTTCATCTGCCCGATCAAAGTAACCCACTCCTCATCGGTGGCTTCGTTGGTGTAGCGCTGCACGGTTTGGACGAGACAGGTCGCAAGATCGAGTCCTTCGGCGGCGGCATGTTGCTTGGCGGCCGTCAATAGCGCCAAGTCGCCGGTTCCGAGAATCGTTTCGACCGCACTCGCGTCGTCAGTCAACTTGGCAAGAATATCACCGAGCATGATCAGTCTTCCTTCAATGCACGCGCAGCGCATCGGCGCCGGCCAATTCGATACCCTCGATCTGAGCTGCCGAGATGAGCCGAGCGATGTATTGCGCGTCTGCGCGACGCCGCACGCTCTCGCGCAGATAGTCGGCAATGCGGCCGGCGACCAGCTCATAGGGCAGCGTCCGCCCCTCCTGCATGCGGCCGAGGCGGATGATATGGAAGCCGTAGCGGGTCGCGATCGGCGTTTCGCACAATTGGCCGGGCTCTAGCGCCATCAGCGCCTGCTCGAACTCGGGCGTGGTTTGTCCCGCCGTGATCTGGCCGAGATTGCCGCCCTGCGCGGCGGACGAACAGCGCGAATAGGCTTGCGCCAGCGTGGCAAAAGCCTCTGGATTCTCGTGTAGCGTCGCCAGCACCGCGTCGGCATCGGTGCGCGCCTGCGCGTAAGCTTCGCGATCCGAAGGCAGCGCTGCGAACAATATGTGCGAGGCCTCGTAGATGTCGGGCGACCGGAACCTTCCGCCATTGCGGTCGTAAAAGCGTCGGCAGGTTTCGTCGTCCGGCTCGGGCACGGTTACCTCGTGCTCGACGACGCCGCGCATTGTCGCCTCCTCGTCGGTCTCGCGTCGTCCCTCGTCGTCGCTGATCGGCGCGGACACCAAGCCGATCACGCTCGCCCGCTGCAGCAGCAGTTCGCGGATGACGAGAGCGCGCGCGGCCTGTTGCCAGGCCTCGATCGGCTTTGCCGCCGGATGGTGTTGCATTTCGCGCACGATCGCATCGCGCGTGATCGCAACGCCGTTGACGCTGACCGCAACCGGCTTGCCCGCCGGAATATTGGTGTGAACCGTGCAGGACATGAGTCCCTACTCCGCTGGTGCGGCGCTGCGCGCCGCATGTTTAGGGAACGGCCCTGCCCGGCGCGTACGAACAACCTGGTAGCCGCGACGGCCGAGATACCAGACCGGCGCGCTCCAGACGTGCACGAGCCGCGTGAACGGAAACACCAGAAAGATCGTCATGCCGAGGAACAGATGGGCCTTGAAGATCGGGTGCACGTCGGCGATCAGCGCCGAGACGCCCGGCTGCAAGGTGAGGATGCCCTGCGCCCAGGTCATGAACTTCACCATCTCATGGCCGTCGAGATGATTGAGCGAGACACTGATGGTGGCGAGACCCAGCATGAGCTGCGCGTAGAGCAGCAGCAGAATCGCGATATCGCCGAACGACGAGGTGGTGCGGATGCGCGCATCGAACAGTCGGCGATGCACCAGCAGCGTGATGCCGATAAAGCAGAACACGCCGGCGACGCCGCCGACCACGATGGCCATCCATTGCTTGAAAGTGTGCGAGATGCCGAGCGCATCGAAGACCCAGATCGGCGTCAGCAGGCCGACGAAATGGCCGAGGAAGATGACGAGGATGCCGACATGGAACAGGTTCGAGCCCCAGGTGAGTTGCCGGCGGCGCAGGAGTTGGCTCGACCCGCTGCGCCACGTGTACTGCTCGCGGTCGAAGCGGACCACACTGCCGAGCAGGAAGACAGTGAGGCAAAGATAGGGGTACCAGCCGAAGACGATATAAGTGATCAGATCGCGCATGGGCGTTTCCTCAGTGGCGCGGCGTTCGGCGCGTAGCGGTCGGCATATCTGGCGCGGGGCGCAAACCGCCGCGGACGTGGGCCATCAGCGTATCCTTGCAGCTGTCGCCCGCGCCGGGCCCAAACTTGACCGGCTCGTCCTCCCAGGCGACATCGAGCGCCGCGAGATCCAGCGGATCGGGATCGGGCAAAGCCAGAAGCGCCGAGACTTCTTCGCCTTTCGGTTTGACCGAAGACAGAGCCGTCAGCGCCCGGAATACTGCTTCGTACGGCGACTGCCGCTTGCGCAGGCGTTCGGCCAGGGCTGCGAGGATGTGCGCCGGCTGGGCCAGCATCTCGCACGCTTCCGCCTGCGGCCTGGTGGCGAGAAATTCGAGGAACAGCGGCAAAAAATCCGGCAATTCATTCTTAACCGCCGCAAGGCCACGTTCTTCATACATGGCGAGCAGATCGACCATGGCCTGGCCACGGTCGCGGCTTTCGCCATGCACGTGCTCGAAAAGGTGCAACGACAGCGAGCGCGTCCGGTCGAACAGCAGCACGTAGCGCTCCTGCAGGTCGTAGAGATCGCCGCCGGCGATGTCGGTGAGCAGATCGTCGAGTTGCCGCCGTACCGCCACTGGTACCAGCCCCTCCGTTTCGATCACCTCCCGCAATTCGCCAATGGCCTGCTGGAGCTCGGCACTCGGATAGCTCAGCAGGGCCGAGAGAGCCTTGAAGGTTTTGGCCATTACATAACCTCCATCGGCGTCTTGGCGCGCTTGGGCGTGCCGAACAGGTTGGTTTCGGTGGTGCCGCCGGAGCAGCCATTGCCGAACGAAAAGCCGCAGGAGCCGCGCAGGTCGTAGGCGTCTTCGTTGACTTCGCGGTGGGCGGTCGGGATGACGAAACGGTCCTCGTAATTGGCGATCGCCATGATGTGGTACATATCCTCGATCGCCGCGCTGGTGAGGCCGACGCGCTGCGCAATGGCCTCGTCGATTACGCCGTCGACGGTCTTGGCGCGCATATAGGCGCGCATCGCCAGCATGCGCTCGAGCGCCAGCGCCACCGGCTCTTCCTTTCCCGCGGTTAGTAGATTTGCTAAATATTTCAACGGGATGCGGAGCGAGCGGACATCCGGCATTTCGCCGTCGTGACCGATTTTACCGGCCTGCGCCGCCGACTGGATCGGTGAGAGCGGCGGCACGTACCAAACCATCGGCAGCGTGCGGTATTCCGGATGCAGCGGAAATGCCACCTTCCACTGCATCGCCATTTTCCAAATCGGCGAGCGCCGCGCGCCTTCGATCCAGTTTTCGGCAATGCCGTCGGCGCGCGCCTGCGCAATCACCTTCGGATCATTCGGATCGAGAAAGACAGAGAGCTGCGCCTCATAGAGGTCCTGCTCATTTGGAACACTGGCCGCTTCTTCTATGCGATCCGCATCGTAGAGGATGACGCCGAGATAGCGGATGCGGCCGACGCAGGTCTCCGAGCACACCGTCGGCTGGCCCGCTTCGATGCGCGGATAGCAGAAGATGCACTTCTCGGATTTGCCGCTCGACCAGTTGTAATAGATTTTCTTGTAGGGGCAGCCGGACACGCACATGCGCCAGCCGCGGCACTTGTCCTGGTCGATCAGCACGATGCCGTCTTCCTCGCGCTTGTAGATGGCGCCGGAGGGGCAGACTGCGACGCAGGCCGGATTGAGGCAGTGCTCACACAGCCGCGGTAGGTACATCATGAAGGTGTTTTCGAACTGGCCGTAGATCTCCTTCTGCACGCCTTCGAAATTCACATCCTTCGAGCGCTTGGAGAATTCACCGCCGAGAATTTCCTCCCAATTCGGGACCCCACTCGATCTTCTCCATGCGTTCGCCGGAGATCAGCGACCGCGGACGCGCCGTCGGCATCGCCTGTCATTTCCGGCGCCTTCTGCAGGTGCTCGTAATCGAAGGTGAAGGGTTCGTAATAGTCGTCGATCTCCGGCAAATCGGGATTGGCGAAGATGTTCGCCAGGATGCGCCACTTCGACCCGATTCTCGGTTCGATCTTGCCGTTCTTCTTACGGCGCCAGCCACCATTCCAGCGCTTCTGGTTTTCCCAGTCCTTCGGATAGCCGATGCCGGGCTTGGTCTCGACGTTGTTGAACCATGCGTATTCCATGCCTTCCCGGTTCGTCCAAACGTTCTTGCAGGTGACTGAACAGGTATGGCACCCGATGCACTTGTCGAGATTGAGCACCATCGCGATTTGAGCGCGGATCTTCATTCTGCGGCCTCCAGTTTGGGCGCGACGGGCAAAGGTTCGGGCTGATCGGCGGTCGGCTTGTCGAGCCAGTCGATCTTGGACATCTTGCGCACGATGACGAATTCGTCTCGGTTGGATCCAACCGTGCCGTAATAGTTGAAGCCATAGGACAGCTGGGCGTAACCGCCGATCATATGGGTCGGCTTGAGCACCGCGCGGGTTACCGAATTATGGATGCCGCCGCGCTGGCCGGTCATCTCGGAGCCCGGCACGTTCACGATCTTCTCCTGCGCATGATACATCATGCACATGCCTTGCTTGACGCGTTGCGAAACAACGGCACGCGCGACCAATGCGCCGTTAGTGTTGAACGCCTCGATCCAGTCATTGTCGACAATGCCGGCCTTCTTCGCGTCGATTTCGCTGATCCACACGCATGGCCCGCCACGCGAGAGCGTCAGCATCAGTAAGTTGTCGGTATAGGTCGAATGGATGCCCCACTTCTGGTGCGGCGTGATGAAGTTGAGCACGACCGCGTCATTGCCGTTCGGCTTGCGGTCGATCACCGGATTGACCGACTTGGTGTCGATCGGCGGGCGATAGACACAGAAGCCCTCGCCGAAGGCCCTCATCCACAGGTGATCCTGGTAAAGCTGCTGGCGGCCGGTCAGCGTGCGCCACGGGATCAGTTCGTGGACGTTGGTGTAGCCGGCGTTGTAGCAGACCTTTTCAGACTCCAGGCCCGACCAGATCGGCGACGATATGATCTTGCGCGGCTGGGCGACGATGTCGCGGAAGCGGATCTTCTCGTCCTCTTTCGGAACGGCGAGATGGGTGTGCTCGCGGCCGGTGAAGCCTTGCAGCGAGGTCCAGGCCTTGACCGCGACCTCGCCGTTGGTTTCGGGTGCGAGACTGAGGATGACTTCGCAGGCATCGATGTCGGAATTGATCCGGGCGAGACCCTTGGTCGCCCCCTCCTCCGTCACCTCGCCGTTGAGCTTCTTGAGGAAGATCGACCTCATGTTCGGTATTCCAGCTCATGCCCTTGCCGCCATTGCCGAGCTTGGCCATCAGCGGTCCGAGTGACGTGAAACGCTTGTAGAGGTTGGGATAGTCACGCTCGACCACGGTGACCGACGGCATGGTCTTGCCGGGAATCGGGTCGATTTCGCCTTTCTTCCAGTCCTTCACATCGAACGGCTGCGCGATCTCGCCGGGCGAGTCGTGCATGATCGGCGTCAGCACCACGTCCTTTTCGACTCCGAGCACTTCCGGGGCAACTTCCGAGAACGCCTTGGCGATGCCCTTGTAAATCTCCCAATCGTTGCGCGCCTCCCAGACCGGATCGACCGCCGAGGTCAGCGGATGAATGAAGGGATGCATGTCGGAGGTGTTGAGATCGTTCTTCTCGTACCAGCTCGCGGTCGGCAGCACGATGTCGGAGTACATACAGGTCGTCGACATGCGGAAGTCGAGGGTGACGAGCAGGTCGAGCTTTCCTTCCGGCGCCTGATCGTGCCACACGACGTCGGATGGCTTCTTCTTGCCGTCCTGCCCGAGATCCTTGCCCATGACGCCGTGCTTGGTGCCGAGCAGATGCTTGAGGAAATACTCGTGGCCCTTGCCGGACGCGCCCAGACAGATTGGAGCGCCAGATGAACATGTTGCGCGGCCAGTTGGTCGGATTGTCCGGGTCACCGCATGACAGCTTCAACTCGCCGGACTTGAGCGATTTGGCGACGAAATCCTTCGCCTCCATGCCGGCGGCGGCAGCCGCTTCGACACCTCGAGTGGATTGGTCTGGAGCTGCGGCGCCGACGGCAGCCAGCCCATGCGCTCGGCGCGCACATTGTAGTCGATCAGCGCGCCGTCCCACGGGCCTGCCGGCGCGGTCGGCGACAGCACCTCCGACACATCCAGCGTCTCGTAACGCCACTGATCGGTGTGCGCGTAGAACGCCGAAGTCGAATTCATCTGCCGCGGCGGCCTACCCCAATCGAGCGCGAAGGCGAGCGGCAGCCAGCCCGTTTGCGGGCGCAGCTTTTCCTGTCCGACATAATGCGACCAGCCGCCACCGGACTGGCCGACGCATCCGCACATCACCAGCATGTTGATGATGCCGCGGTAGCTCATATCCATGTGGTACCAGTGGTTCAGGCCGGCGCCGACGATCACCATCGAGCGGCCCTTGGTCTTCTCCGCATTGAGCGCAAACTCGCGCGCCGTCGTGATGATCTGGTCGCGCGGCACGCCCGAGATTTTCTCCGCCCAGGCCGGCGTATAGGGCTCGACGTCGTCGTAGCTCTTGGCGAGATGCTCGCCGCCGAGCCCACAATCGACGCCGTAATTGGCGACGAAGAGATCGTAGACCGACGCCACCAGCGTCTCGCCTTCGACCAGTTGCAGCGTCTTGGCCGGCACATTGCGCACCAACACGCCCGGATGGTCGGTGCCGAGGAAATGGTCGTGCTCGCGATTGCCGAAATACGGGAAACCGACCGCAGCGACCTTGTCCTTGACGCTTGCCAGCGAGAGCCGGAGCTTGGTGTCCTGGCCCTTCGACGTGCGCTCCTCGAGACTCCACTTGCCCTTCTCGCCCCAGCGGAAGCCGACCGACCCGCGCGGCACCACGACCTCGCCGGAGGTCTCGTCGTAGGCGACGGTCTTCCACTCGGGATTGTTGGCTTCGTTCAAGCCCTGCACGAAATCCGACGCGCGCAGGAACCGCTCAGGCACGTAGTGTTCGCCTTGCTTCACCAGGCGCACCAGCATCGGCATGTCGGTGTATTGCCGGGCGTAGTCTTGGAAATACTTGGCCTGCCGGTCGACATGAAATTCGCGCAGGATGACGTGGCCCATGGCCATGCCGAGCGCCGCATCGGTGCCCTGCTTCGGCGAGATCCACAAATCGGCGAATTTCGACGCCTCGGAATAGTCCGGGCAGATCACCACGCTCTTGGCGCCCTTGTAGCGGGCCTCGGTATAAAAATGCGCGTCGGGCGTGCGCGTTTGCGGCACGTTGGAGCCCCACAGGATCAGGAAGCCGGAATTGTACCAGTCGGCCGATTCAGGCACGTCGGTCTGCTCGCCCCAAGTTTGAGGGCTCGCCGGCGGCAGGTCGCAGTACCAGTCGTAGAACGACAAGCATCGACGCCGCCGAGCAGCGACAGATAGCGCGAGCCCGCGGCATAGCTCACCATCGACATCGCCGGGATCGGCGAGAAGCCGAACACCCGATCCGGTCCGTAGGTCTTGGCCGTATAGGCGTTCGCCGACGCGATCAGTTCATTGACCTCGTCCCAGGTCGAGCGGACGAAGCCGCCGAGGCCGCGTTTGCTGACATAGGCATTCCGCTTCTCGGGATTCTCGACGATCGACTTCCAGGCCGCGACCGGTGTCATCAGCACCCGTGCCTCGCGCCACAATTTGAGCAGGCGCGAACGGACCAGCGGATATTTCACTCGGTTGCCCGAATAGAGATACCAGGAGTAGCTGGCGCCGCGCGCGCATCCGCGCGGCTCATGGTTCGGCAGATCGGCCCGCGTGCGCGGATAGTCGGTCTGCTGCGTCTCCCAGGTGACGATGCCGCCCTTGACGTAAATCTTCCAGGAGCATGAGCCGGTGCAGTTCACGCCGTGCGTCGAGCGCACGATTTTGTCGTGCTGCCAGCGCTTGCGGTAGCCGTCCTCCCAGCGCCGGTCCTCGTTGGTCGTGATGCCGTGGCCGTTAGCGAACGGCTCGGCGGCGCGTGTGAAGAAAGTGAGGCGATCGAGGAAGTGGCTCATCGCTTATTCCTCAGGGGTTGTCCGGCGCGTGCCGCGACCGCTTGCAAAGCGCGGTCAATATTTGACCTCGTTCGGGCGTCAGCCTCAACAGCCTGTTCCAACTCAGGCAGGAATTTCGGCCCGCGCAGTTCGGGGATCTTGCGCCGCTCCATGAATCGGATGGCGAAATGCATCCAGACGAGCGCGATCGAAACCAGTGCGAACAGCAGCATGAAGCAGCTCGTCCAGACGTTCAAGAGATCGTTCATTACGCCGAAACCGATCGGCAAAACAAAACCGCCCAGCGCACCAATCATGCCGACGAGGCCGCCGACCGAACCCACATTGTCCGGGTAATACACCGGAATGTGCTTGTAGACCGCGGCACTGCCGATCGACATTGAGAAACCGAGGGCGCTGGTCAGGAATACGAAGACGGGAAAGCCCATGCCAAAGGTAAAGCGAATGTCCCCCTTGATGCCGTGAACAATATAGTCGGTTTCCGGATATGAGATGATAAAGGTCAGCACCACGGCCGCGCTTAACGACACGTACATGACGAAGCGCGCGCCATACTTGTCGGACAGCCAACCGCCGAGCATGCGAAACAGGCTTCCGGCCAGCGAGAAGCCAGTGACCACGATGCCCGCGGTTTCGATGGGGAGTTTGTAGACCCCCACATAATATCGCGGCAGCCAAAGGGACAGCGCTACAAAGGCGCCGAAGGTGAAGAAGTAGTAGAGTGAAAAACGCCAGACCTGGAGTCTTGCTAGCGGTGCGAGTCGCTTGGCCAGCGGCGGAAGCGACGTACCTTCTTTACGGCGCGCGACAATTGTCGGGTCATCCTGGGCGACGAACCAGAACACGACCGCCATCGCGGCAAGGGCTATGGCCCAAATTTGCGCGACAGTCTGCCAGCCAAAGGCAACCATGACGAAGGGCGCGGTGAAGTGGGTGACCGCAGCGCCGACATTGCCGACTCCAAAAATGCCGAGCGCCGTACCTTGCTTCTCGGTCGGGTACCAGCGTGACACATAGGCCACGCCCACCGCGAACGATCCGCCGGCAACGCCGAGACCGAGCGCGGCGATCAGCATCAGCTCATAGGTCGTGGCGTAAGTCAGCAGCCAAGTGGCGACAGCTGCGGACATCATCACCACCGTATAGACCAAGCGCCCGCCATACTGGTCGGTCCAGATGCCGAGGAAGAAGCGAGTCAGCGATCCGGTCAGGATTGGCGTGCCGACCAGCAAGCCAAACTCGGTGTCATTCAGGCCAAGGTCCTTCTTGATCTGAATCCCAATGATCGAAAAAATCGTCCACACCGCGAAGCAAACGGTGAACGCAATAGTGGATATCCAGAGTGCGCGGCCTTGACCCTCGATTCCGATAATCTGCTTGGCTGACATCAACAGGACCCCAATTCTGACTTGCCGCTAAGCACAGAACCGCGGAGGCGACACGAAAGCTTTGAGATTGATCAAAATATCGGCATTTTTCCGCCGATCTTAAGGCCTTGAGCTAAAGTTTAGGCTTGAGCCAACAACCCTTTCCGGCAGCTGGTTCACACGTCACCGTCGGGATCAGTTCGTTTTTCGTGCCACTAACGTTCTTTATTCGGAATGCCTCTTACAACTAGTCGAGAACATTTTGCACAGCGTGAGAATGACTTTTGCCCTGAGGCGCGTCAATTAGTCCTATAACAGACCTCCCTCGCGTCGATTTACCTTGAGCTAAGTCAAGTGGGACGCAGATTTCTGGTGGCAGTTATCATTTTGTCGTCATGAATGGTCGACATCATCTTATGCTTTCTCAACATCTTTCGTCATCGCATCGAGCCGTCCCGCGCTACACGTCGTATCCGACCGCGCCGCATTTCAAAGCGGCCGTTGGCGCCGAACTGTACGCATCCTGGCTCGATATTCTGCCAGCATCGGATAGTCTTTCGGTTTATCTGCATGTCCCGTTTTGCGAGAAGCTTTGCTTATATTGTGGGTGCAATACCAAGGCGGTGCGCCAGTTCGCGCCAGTCGAAGCTTATGCCGAGCTGCTCGTCCGTGAGATTAACCTCTTCGCCGCGCGCACCGGATCCTGCCGGATCTCTCACATTCATTGGGGTGGTGGGACGCCGTCAATCCTCGGTCCTAATCTTTTGCGCAAGCTTGTGGCGGAGCTTGATGGCCACTTTGATCTCACATCGTTACGCGACCATGCGATCGAACTTGATCCGCGCTTCGTTACTAAACCACTCGTCGAGGCACTCGCGGATATTGGTGTGACCCGGGCGAGCCTCGGCGTCCAAGATCTTTCTGATCACGTACAACGCGCAATAGGACGGTTTCAACCGTTTCACATGGTGGAACGAGCAGTTGGTCTTCTGCGTGATGTTGGAATCGAACGGATCAATATCGACCTTATGTATGGTTTGCCATCGCAATCGGTCGAGGACGTTTGCCGAACTGTGGCGCAGTCACATGGGTTGAAACCGCAGCGTTTCGCAGTGTTCGGGTACGCGCACGTGCCGTGGTTCAAGCCGCACCAGAAGCTCATCGATGAAAAACTTCTGCCTGCGCAGCCGATGCGCATTGCACAGGCATGCGCCGCTCACAAAATGCTGACGGGGCTGGGCTATGTGCCGATCGGTCTTGATCATTATGCGCAGGAAACGGATAGTCTCACGAACGCGTTGCGCACCGGCAAGTTGCGTCGCAATTTTCAGGGCTACACGACCGACGATGCGGATGTACTCATCGGCTTGGGCGCTTCGGCCATCGGCGAGCTACCCCAGGGTTACGTGCAGAATGCTCCTGACATTGGAGGCTACTCGCGTGCAATCGCGTCCGGCCAGCTTGCGACCGTAAGAGGAATAGCGCTTTCTGACGGCGATCGCATGCGCGGCCGCATCATCTCGGAATTGATGTGTAATCTGACCTGCGACCTGAATAGCATCGCGCATGATGCCGATCGGGCTTTCGAATACGAAATCGACGCCTTATCGCCCTTCATGGCGGATGGCTTACTCCGCATCGAAGGCCACTGCATCGTCGTCGAGGAGAGCGGACGACCATACCTACGATTGATTGCGGCCGCATTTGATTCTTACTTGAACAGCTCGCACGCCCGCCATTCGGTCGGTGTATAAGTGCAACGCTAGGCGGCCGCTTACCTAGATCAACCCCGACGTCGACCACGCATTGCGCGCAACACTTCAATGGCAAACATCCGCTTTGGGTCAAAAGCGGACATCGGTTCAGCCGCGCTGGAATGTCCGCTTTGTGCCAGTAGGGGATATCCCAACATTTAGACGACAGCCACGATTACGTGTGCCTGAATCTTGGCAGCAACCTCGCCGTTCGCCACGTGACGACGTGGGCATTCGCCGAGATTGCACTATCGTTGTACGGGAAAGAGAGCACGCGTGTGCCCGCTGCGCCGACAAGGGCTTACGGTAACGCATTCGGTAACTTCTCGGTAACACGAGCCGTGCGGATTGCTAAGTCATTGAAAAAATGGCGCGCCCGAAGAGATTTCGAACTCCTGACCCCCAGATTCGTAGTCTGGTGCTCTATCCAGCTGAGCTACGGGCGCTTGATACCGCCGCCGCATATGGGCCACGGAACCGGGCACTTAGCTAACGGTTCGACCCTGTATTGGCAAGTTCGCGTCGCGCCGGCCTGCCGAAGTTTCATTGCGCGGGAAGCGGCACGCGGGTGCGCCGCACGATCGTTTCGATCAAGCCTGGCGCATAAGAGGCCGCGCCAATGAGCGCCGTCCGGCCGGCGCCGGTGGCGGCAAGGCCGGACAGCAGGCCGGCGAACCGGATCGGTTTGCCGGTCAGCCGCCGGGCCGCCGCCAGATAGTGCGCGGGCGGGCGGCCATCGCGGATGTGCTCGGCCGCGACCGCTGCGGAGGCGAGCGCGATGGCGAGCCCGTCGCCGGTGAAGGGCGGGATGTGGGCGAGCCGGTCGCCGACGCGAAAGACCGCGGGGCCCCCCTCGCGATGCAGATGCCCGCCGGTCGGGCAGACCACGGCGAGCGGCTTGTCCCACAGCGGCTGCGCGCCGGCGAGCCGTCCGGCAAGCGCGGGCAACGCGCGCGTGAGATGATCCGCTACCTGCTGCCAGCCGGGGCCGAGCCGCGCCACCAGATCGCGCGGCATCAGCAGGCAAAGATTGGCAACACCGTCTTCGATTAGCTCGAGACCGGCATAGCTGCGGTCGAGGAAGTAAAGCTCGACGCGGCCCGCGAGCGAGCGGCGCGCTTCGTCCGGCAGGCGCAGGTGCATTTTCAAGCCGACGCGCGAACCGTCGCGCATGTCGTCGATGCCGCGCACGCCTAATTTGCCGGTGGCGAGGACGAGGTTGCGGCATCGAAGCGCGCCGTCATCGCAGTGAACGATCCAGCCCTCGCTATCGGGCGTCACGTTGCGCACGGCGATGCCGCGCTTGATCTGCGCGCCCAGAGTCTCGGCGCCGCGCAGCAGTGCGTCGTCGAGCCGAAAGCGCGACAATGACAGCGCACGGAATGGCAAGGCGGCGGTCACGCTGCGTGTCGGCGAATAGACCGCCACTTGGTCGATGGCAACGGCGCCGAGCGCCGCCGCATCGACGCCGAGTGCGCGCAACTGCGTCTGCGTCTCGACGCTGAGGAATTCGCCGCAAACTTTGTGATGCGGCGCATCGGCCCGTTCGATCAGCACGGCGTCGCGGCCGGCGGACGCCAGCGCGCAGGCGGCGGCCGCGCCCGCCGGGCCGCCGCCGACGATAATGGTTTCCACGCGCTTCATTTCAACCGTCCGATGGCGAAGCGGAACATGAACCAGCGCAGGTCGACCGCGTGCGACGGGATCCCGGCTTGCGCGATCGCCCTCTCCCATTCCTCGCGTGTCAGCGAGCGCGCGACCGATATGCGCCCGTCATAGGTGACCACCGCGTGCAGGCGGAGCAGTACGCCGGCGAGCGCGATGAAGTAGAACGGCACGACACTGCGCTGCAGGTCGTAGATCACCCAGCCTTTGCGCGCGTGCGCCTCCATCCAGCGCAAAAAGCGCACGATCATGTCGTCGGAGAGATGATGCGTGACCAGGCTGGTGGTGGCGAAGTCGATCGGATCACTGGCCGCAAAATTGAAAATATCGGCGGCGTGGTAGTCGATATCGTCTGCGACATCGGTAGCGTTGCGCGCGATTTCGACCACTTGAGGGCTGAGGTCGACACCGATGAGCGTCATGGGCCGGCCGCGCTTGTTCGCCCAGCGCCGCACCGCGCGCAGCAGATCGCCGTAGCCGCAGCCGATGTCGAGCAGCGTCAGCGGCTGTTCGGTCGGAATATTTTTGGTCGCGCGATTGAGCCATTGCAGCACAGGCCAATGCCCCATCATGGCGCCGTTGAAGCGGGCGAGATCCGCCAGGATTTTGGCAAGCTCCCCGGTGTCGACGCGGCCGTCGAGAATTTCGCTCTGCGCGCTGCGGCGAGCGCTGTCGAAGACGGGCGATGGCCGGCCAGCGGTCAAATCCATGCGCGGCCTCAGGCGGCGGTGCGGAACAGCATGGTCTCGGCCGTGAGGCCGGGGCCGAAGGACATGGCGCAACCGGTGCAACTGGTGCGATTGATGCGATTGATGCGCAACAGCTTCTCGATGACGAACATCACGGTCGCCGACGACATATTGCCGTAGCGGCGCAGCACCTCGCGCGAGGCGGCAAGCGCGGCCGGCGTCGAGATCGAAGGCGCGCTCGACCGCGTCGAGCACGGTGCGGCCGCCCGGATGCACGGCCCATAGGTCGATCGCGCTGGCCTGCGCGCCGCCAAGGATTTCGTCCATGTGGTCGTGCAACGCGTCGTGGATCGCGCCCGGCACCTGGCCGGACAGCACCATGTCGAAGCCGAAATCGCGGATGTTCCAGGTGATCAGCTCGCGCGTGTCCGGCACCAGGACGGCGCGGAAACTATCGAGCGCGATGCCGACCGGATCGGCGCTGACGATGCAGGCGGCGCAGCCGTCGCCGAACAGCAGGAACGACAGCACCTGCTCGAGGTCGGTGGTCTCCTTCAGATGCAGCGTGCACAGCTCGACGTTGAGGATGAGCACGCGCGCTTGCGGCTCCGAGCGCACGATGTGGCGTGCGAGCTTGAGCGCGTTGATGGCGGCGTAGCAGCCCATGAAGCCGATCATGGTGCGCTCGACCGTGCTCGGCAGCTTGCAGCGCTCGATCACCTCGTGATCGAGGCCGGGCGCCGAGAAGCCGGTGCAACAGGTGACCAACACATGGCTGATGCGGTCGCGCTCAGCGCCGAGCTGCAAGCGTTCGACCGCCGCCTGCGCCAGCTCGGGCGCGTGCCGCTCGAAGCGGCGCATGCGCGCGGCGATGTCGGGGAAATCGCCGCGCAGATAGAAGCGCTCGCCGTCGACCGCCTCGCCTTCCGGCCGGTTGCTCGGCGGCAGGCAGGAATAGCGGTGCTCGATGCCGGATTTATTCGCCATGCGCTGGAACAGCAGGCCGCTGCGGCGGTCGCCGTCGAAACAGCGACTGTGCGAAACGGCGGAAGGCGTCGTGCACGTCGTAAGGCGGCACGGCCGTAGCGACGCGGTTGATGTAGGCGGTGGTCAATCGATCTCTCCCGACACTGTGTCCCTGTACAAGTAAGAACACCAACCGAGCCGCGATGATGGCCGCGCGCACACGCGATGGCTTCACATAGCCGTGACCGCGCCAGCGGTTAAACCGTTGGAACAGTAGGACTTTCGGTGGGCTTAGGCCCGCGCGCGCTCGCCGCGGCGGGAACTGAGATCGACCGCGCTGTCGGGAATGGTGATGTGGAAGGTCGCCCCGATGGTGCCCGGCACCAGCTTGATCTCGCCGCCATGGGCGCGCACCAGCTCGGCGGCGATGGCGAGGCCTAAGCCCCGTGCCGCCGGCCCGCGCGCCGCCCTGGAAGGCCTGGAACATGTGGGCGCGCGCCTTCTCCGGCACGCCCGGGCCGGTATCGGAAACTTCCAGCACCACGACGCTGCCTTCGCGCCGGCCGGTGATGCGAATCTGGTCGCGCGCCAGATCCTTCTGCCCACGCGCCTCCAGTGCCTGCACCGCGTTGCGCGCGACATTCACCAGCACGCGGAACAACTGATCGTGGTCGGCGTCGACAGTGAGCCCGCGTTCGACCGAGACGATCCAGCGGATCGGCACGTCGAAGGACAGACCGAGCGCCTCGTGCACCTCCTCGATCAGCGGCTCGAGTTCTATCGTCTTACGCTCGGGCGGCGGCTCCTGCGCGGCGCCGTAGGACAGTGTCGATTGCGCGTAGGCGATGGCGCGCTCGAGCGCGCGCATCAGCTTGGGCGCGAAGCGCTGCACTTTCGGATCGCCCGAGGTCGACAGCTGATCGGAGAACAGTTGCGCTGAGGCGAGCAGATTGCGCAGGTCGTGGTTGATCTTCGACACCGCCAAGCCCAGCGCCGCCAGCCGGCTCTGCTGGTGCAGCATGGAGGCAAGCTCGCGCTGCATGGCGGCGAGTTCCTCCTCGGCGCGGCCGACTTCGTCGGTGCGGCCGGACTTGGCGATGATGCGCGCCGGGTTTTCCGGATCGGCGCGGAACGCGATCATGCTGCCGGTGATGCGGCGCATCGGCCGCACCAGCAGATAATGCAGCGCGAAGTAGACCAACGCGGCGGTGATGCCGGAGATCACCAGCGACAGCAGCAGGATGTTGACCGAGAAGGTCAGCATGGCGTTGCGCAAGGGCGCCTCGTCGAGCACGATTTCGAGGAACTCGCCCTCCGCCATCGGCGCAGGACCGACCACGCGCATCATGTCGCCGGGCTGGCAGAACAGCAGCGTTTCGAACGCGTCCGTGATGGCGCGCCACCAGGGCACGTCGCGCAAGTCGATGTCCTGGTCGATGCCTGACGGCATGGTGGTGACGGCGAGCAGACGGCGCTCGTTACCCATTTTGATCGCCACCGCGCGGGCACCGATGCTGCTCAGGATCTGCTTGGCGAGGCTCTCCGGCACCATGCCGCTGGGCGCGGCATCGAGCACGAGCGCCGCGGTGTGCGCGGCGGCGAGGCGGTCGTTGAGCCAGTTGAGCCGGAAATTGGCGACCGACGGCACATAGATCAGAATTTCCGCCACCATCACGAACAGGACGGTGAGGAACAAGAGCTTGCCGGACAGGCCGACGCGCACGCTGCGCCCCGGCTCCGCCGCAAGCGTTGCAGATTCGGTCGATGCTTCGTTGTCCGCTTGCAAGGACGCCTCACCCGAAAATTCGCAGCCAGCCTATGATCCGCCGCAGCAGTGGGCTCGTCAAACTGGGCGTAAAAAAGTCGATGGCCGCGCGTTTCCCAATTTCCGATAACGTCGGATAAGGCAGCACGATGCCGGTCACCGCGCGAATGTTGAGCTTTTGCGCGATCGCCAGCACCCACATGGCGATCAATTCGCCGGCCTCGGCGCCGACGATGGTGACGCCCAGGATGCGGCCTTTTTTGGTCGTGATGACCTTGATATGGCCGTGCGTTGCGCACTCGGTCTGGGCACGGTCGTTGTCATGATAGGGCCAGCGCAGAATGCGGATCTTGATCTTGCGCGCGCGCGCCTGCGCTTCGGTCAAGCCGGCCTGCGCCAGCTCCGGATCGGTGAAGGTCACCCATGGCACCGCGTCGTTATTCGCGCGCACCGGCAAGCGGAACAGCGCGTTCCGGATCACCAGGCCGGCGTGATAATTGGCGGCGTGGGTGAACTGCGCTTGCCCGGCCGCAACGTCCCCGATGGCGTAGACGCGGCCGTTGGAGGTCTTGAGGTTGCGCTTGACGATGATGCCGCCGCGGTCGTGGCGGATGCCGGCGGCGTCGAGATCGAGCGCATCGATGACCGGCTTGCGCCCGGTCGCGACCAGCAGATGACTGCCCTCGGCTTTGCCTTCGCCGTCCGGGCCGTTGAACGTCACCATCGCGCTGTGGGCGATGTAATCGACGCCCGTCACCTGCACGCCGCTGCGCACGACGACGCCTTCGCGATCGAGTTGCGTGAGCACGATGGCGGCAGCTTCCGGGTCGTCCTTGGCGAGCGGGGTCGCGGCTTCCAGCACGGTCACCTCGCTGCCGAGACGGCGGAAACCTTGCGCCATCTCCAAGCCGATGGGACCTGCGCCGATGATGACGAGATGGCGCGGGCGCTCGGTGAGATCGAAAATGGTGTCGTTGGTGAAATAGGGACCCTTGTCCAGGCCGGGGATCGGCGGCACGGCCGCCGTCGAGCCGGTCGCGATCACGAAGCGGCGGGCGCGGATCTCATGGGTATTGCCGACCACGACGGTGCGGCGATCCTTGAACTTCGCTTCGCCCTTGATGACCTGCACGCCGAGCCCGGTGAAGCGCTCGACCGAATCGTTGGGCGCGATGGCCGCGATCACGCGCTGCACGTGCGCGTGCACCTTCTTGAAATCGACATCGACCGTCGTGTGCACGCCGAAGGCTTCGCGCGCCATGCGCGAGCGCCGCGCGCTTGGCCGCCGCCAGCAGCGCCTTCGACGGCACGCAGCCGGTGTTGAGGCAGTCGCCGCCCATCTTGCCGCGTTCGATCAGCACGCAAGGTACGCCGAAGGCGGCGGCAGCGGCCGCCACCGACAGGCCGCCGGAGCCGCCGCCGATCACGCAGATGTCGGGTGTCAAGACTTCAGCCATGACTTGAGCTTTGCCCCCTCACCTTTGCCGCGCGACATTATCACATGGTGGCGCGCGAGCGCGCCCGCAGCCGTTTCACCAGCACCGGCGCCAAAGCCAGCAGCGCGAGCGCGATCAAAGCGCCGATCAGCTCGGGGGTCAGCACATCGCCGGCATTGAAGGCCAGACGGCAATCGCTGCGCCCGGCCGCCACGCAGACGTCGTAGCTCGTCTTTTGCGCGGCGATGACACTGTCGAGCCCGGTACCGGCGAAGGCATAGACCAGTGCGGCCGGGATAATTCCGAGCGTGGTGGCGGCAACGAAAGTCGACAGCGTCACGCCGGCAAAGGCCGGCACCAGATTGACCAGGAAGAATGGAAAGGCCGGCACCAGCCGTAGGAACAGCAGGTAATTGAAAGCATCGGCGCGGAAGCCGTGCGCCAGCTGGCTGGCGCGTGGGCCGGCGCGCTTGAGCAAGGGTTCACCCAGCGCGGTGCGCGCCACGAGGAATATGACGGTCGCGCCCAATGTGGCGCCGATCACCGCGGCGGCAGCGCCGATGACGAGCCCGAACAGGAACCCGCCGGCCACAGTGAGGAAGGCCGCGCCCGGCAGCGACAGCGAAACGGCCGCAGCGTAAATGCCGACATAGGCGAGCACTGCCAGCACGCCGTGCTGGGTCACAAAATCGTCGATCGCCATGCGATGGCGGACCAGCGCCTCGAACGAAATCGCGCTCCGCCCGAAGACCCAATAGGCGGCTGCGGCGACGGCGACGATCGCAGCCACTATGATGAGCCGGCGGGCGAGGCTGGGCGGCTGAGCGGACATGGCACGCTATATACACGGGGGCGTGCCCCGCCGGGGCCCGCCTCACCCGCTTGTGAGGCTTTTTGACCGGGAAAAAGCCTGCATTGACGGGCCTTAGCCCCTCCCTTATAAGCCGCGCAAAATCGCGTGCCGATCCGCCCCTGCGTGGATTTTCATGGCGAAACGCCACGGCGCGACCAGCGGAGAACAAGAATCGTGAAGCGGACCTATCAACCGAGCAAGCTTGTACGCAAGCGCCGCCACGGTTTTCGCGCGCGCATGGCCACCACAGGTGGACGCAAGGTAGTTGCGGCCCGCCGCTCGCGCGGACGCAAGCGGCTGTCCGCCTGACGGCGGCATCGTCCGCAGCACTCGCTTCCATGGAACGATTGCGGCAACGGGCGGACTTTCTGGCGGCGGCGGCCGGGACGAAAGTCACCGCCCCGGCGTTTCTGCTGCAGGCGCGCAAGCGCGGCGATGAGGGGCCGGTGCGCTGCGGCTTTACCGTGTCGAAGAAGGTCGGCAATGCCGTCGAGCGCAACCGGGTTCGCCGGCGCCTGCGGGAAATAGTGCGGCTTTCGGCCGGGGCTGCGATGCAGACCGGTCATGATTATGTGCTAGTCGGCCGGCGCGCGGCATTGAATGCACCATTCGCGCGCATGGTGCAGGACTTTGACGGCGCGCTGCGGCGCGTACACGAGGGGCGCGGAGCGGCAAAACGGGTACCCGATGAGCGACAATAAGAACACCATCATTGCAATCGCGCTGTCGGCCCTGGTGCTGCTGGCCTGGCAATATTTCGTCACCGGGCCGCAGCAGAAGGTGCGCGAAGAACAGCTGCAGGCGCAAAAGCAGCAGCAACTCCCCCAGCAGCAGGCCGCTCAGCCCGGCCAGACTGCGCAAACCGCGCCGACGCCCGCCGGGCCGCCGCTGGCACCGGGGCAGACCGCACAGGCCCCTACCGCTACCGCGGCGAACCGCGCCGACGCACTCAAGGCTTCGCAACGCATCCCGATCGCGACCGATAGTCTGCAGGGCTCGATCGCGCTCAAGGGCGCGCGCATCGACGACATTTCGCTCCGCAAGTTCCGCGAAACGGTCGATCCCAAGTCGCCGCCGATCGTTCTGCTGTCGCCGTCCGGCAGCCCGGACCCGTTCTATGCCGAGTTCGGCTGGACCGGCGTCGCCGGCAGCAACGTGAAATTGCCGACCGGCGATACCGTGTGGAAGCAGGAAGGCTCGGGCGCGCTCGACGTCGGCCATCCCGTCACGCTGAGCTATGACGACGGTGACGGCCTGCAATTCCGCCGCACCATTTCGGTCGACGACAAATATCTGTTCACCGTGCAGGACGAGGTGGTGAACAAGAGCGCGAACGCAGTGACGCTCTATCCTTATGGGCTGATCTCGCGGCATGGCACGCCGCAAGTCGCCGGCTATTACATCCTGCATGAAGGCCTGGTCGGCTATCTCGATGGCTTGCAGGAATACACCTACAAGAAGATGGAAGACCTCAAGCCGAACGCAGCGGGGGTCAAGAGCATCGACTTCAACGCCACCAATGGCTGGCTCGGCATCACCGACAAATACTGGGCGGCGACGCTGCTGCCGCCGACCGACGCCAAACTGAAGGCGCATTATACGACGGGCCAGATCGGCAGCACCCCGACCTATCAGACCGACTACCTGCTCGATGCCCGCATTGTGCAGCCGGGCGGCACCGCCTCGACCACCACCCGGCTGTTCGCCGGCGCGAAGGAAGTGCGGGTCGTCAACGGCTATGAAGATCAGCTCAAGCTCAACCACTTCGATCTGCTGATCGACTGGGGCTGGTTCTATTTCATCACCAAGCCGCTGTTCAATGTGATCGACTATTTCTATCACCTGGTCGGCAATTTCGGCATCGCGATCCTGATCGTCACCGTGCTGATCAAGATCGCGTTCTTCCCGCTCGCCAACAAGTCCTACGCCTCGATGGCCAAGATGAAGGCGGTGCAGCCGCAGATGACCGCGCTGCGCGAGCGCTATCCCGACGACAAGGTCAAGCAGCAGCAAGAGCTGATGGCGCTCTACAAGAAAGAGAAGATCAATCCGCTCGCCGGCTGCCTGCCGATCGCCATCCAGATCCCGGTGTTCTTCTCGCTCTACAAGGTGCTGTTCGTCACCATCGAGATGCGGCACGCGCCGTTCTTCGGCTGGATCCACGACCTGTCGGCGCCGGACCCGACCAATCTCTTCACGCTGTTCGGCCTCATCCCGTTCGATCCGACGGCGCTGCCGATGGTCGGCCACTTCCTGCATCTCGGCGCCTGGCCGCTGATCATGGGCGTGACCATGTGGGCGCAGATGAAGCTCAACCCGGCGCCGCCCGATCCGACGCAGCAGATGATCTTCAACTGGATGCCGCTGATCTTCACCTTCATGCTGGCGAGCTTCCCGGCCGGCCTGGTGATCTATTGGGCCTGGAACAACTCGCTGTCGGTGACGCAACAGAGCATCATCATGCGCAAGCACGGCGCCAAGATCGAATTGTTCGACAACATCAAGGCGCTGTTCGTCCGGAAGAAACCGCAGCAGTAACTGCGCGTCGTGATGGCCGGGTTTATCCCGGCCATTTCATTTATGATAAGCGCCATGAGCGACTTCACCCGCAACGAGATCGAAGCCGGCCGGCAATTGTTCGCCGGCGACTGGCACTTCGTCGCCGCCGCCGGCTCGGACGTCTCGCTGCCGCCGATGCGCGGCACCGAGATCGCCTTTGCCGGCCGCTCCAATGTCGGCAAATCGAGCCTGATCAACGCCCTCACCGGCCGCAAGGCGCTCGCGCGCACCTCGCGCACGCCCGGGCGCACGCAGGAGCTGATATTTTTCACCGGCGGCGCCGATCTCAACGTGGTGGATATGCCCGGCTATGGCTACGCCGTCGCCGCCAAGACCAAGATCGCGGCCTGGACGGCGCTGATCGGCGCCTACTTGCGGGGCCGCGCCAATCTCGCCCGGGTTTATCTGCTGGTGGACGCCCGCCACGGCCTCAAACCCGCCGAGGAGCTCATGTTCGACGCGCTCCGTCAGGCGGCGGTCAGCTACCAGATCGTATTGACCAAATCCGACGAGGTGAAGCCGGCCGAGCTTGCGAGCCGCATTGCCGAGGTCGAGGCGGCGCTCGCCAAGCGGCCAGGCGCCTTCCCCGGCATCTTGGTCACCTCGGCCCGCGAAGGCACCGGCATGCCGGAACTGCGCGCCGCGATCGCCCGGCTGCTGGAAGAGCGCAAACGCTAGCGCATGCTGCGATGCGGCCTGCCGCGTCATTCCGCGTTAACGAATTGCTAATCGGAAATTAACAGCAAGAAAACCGCTCGGTGCCTATCGTGCCGGCCGAAACCGGTGCCGGGACTCATGCTCAGAGCGTTTTTCTTGCCCGCCCTCAATCGCGGCTGGTGGCTGCCGACGGTCGCCGGGCTCGTTTCCTTTGCGACGAGTTTTGCCGCGCTCATTGTTTTTGCCCGTGGCTTGGCCGCCGCGATCCTGCCCGCCATTTCCGACGCGACGATTACAGCTGTCCTCGCAGTCGTCGCAGCGCTGATCGGCCAATGTACGACGAGCGTGACCGCCGCCCTGCTCATTCGCCATCTCCGTTGGAAAAGCGAGACGATGCGCACGGCCCTCGACAGCATGACGCAAGGGCTGAGCATGTTCGACGCCACGGAGCGGCTGGTCGTCTGCAATTCGCAATATTACGCTATGTATGACCTGACGTCGGAGGACGTAAAACCGGGATCAACGCTGTCCGAGGTGCTGGCGAAAAGGGTCGCTAAAGGGACATTCTCTCGCGACCCTCATCAATACCGGAAAGAATTTCTAGCCGCGTATAAAGAGGGGCGCACCACCTTGCAGGAGGTGAAATCCACGCGTGATCGCCTCCTGCTTGTCACCAACCATCCCATCAAGGGCGGCGGCTGGATCACGACGCACGAGGACATCACCGAGCGGCGGAAGTCCGAACAGCAGCGCATCACCATGGCGCAGCAAGAGGAGCGCCGCGCCGTCATCGAGAGTGCGATCTCGGGTTTCCGCAACCGCGCCGAAAATTTGCTGCAATCCGTGACCGCCAGCGCTGGCGAAATGCGCTCAACGGCCGCGTCCTTGTTCAACGCCTCCGGCCACACGTCACAATGCGCCGAAAGCGCGGTGATAACGTCGAACAAGACCTCGACCAACGCCGAGACCACGGCGTCAGCGGCAGAAGAACTATCGTGCTCTATCTTGGAGATCGAACGACAGCTCAGCCAGACGTCCGACGTTGTACGGGTCGCGGTCGATGATGCGCAGATCACAAATCAAGACATTGGCTTGCTGGCGCAGGCCACGCAGAAGATCGGCGACGTCATCAAGCTTATCCGCAATATTGCCGCGCAAACCAATCTGCTTGCGCTCAACGCGACCATTGAGGCGGCGCGCGCCGGCGCGGCCGGCCGTGGATTCGCGGTCGTCGCTTCCGAGGTGAAGTCGCTTGCGGTGCAGACCGCGACGGCGACCGAAGATATATCCAGCCAGATTCTCGAGGTGCAGAACTCGACCGGCAGGGCGGTAGCGGCGATCGGGCGGATCACGCACCGGATGCAAGAGATCAATAACCATACCTCCGCAGTCGCCGGGGCCGTGCAAGAGCAGAGCACCGCGACCAGCGAAATTTCGCAAAACGTCGCATCCGCCGCCGACAGCGCGAAACTGATCGTGTCGGTGTTGAACGAGCTGGCCGGCGCCACAACCGAAACCCGGCAGTCGGCGCATAGAGTGCTCACCGCAGCGGAATCGGTTGAAAAGTCGGCTGTCCGAAATCCGCAGCGAAGTCGAAAGCTTCCTCGCCAAAGTGGCGGTCTAGTTGAACAGACCCCGCTAACCCATAAAGAAAACAACGAGCTTTTGCGCACGAAAGAAAGCGCCGACGCATTGTCGGAAGCGGCCTATTTCGGCTAGAACCCGTGCCGACACGAGGCGAAGCGATGGCCAAAGCTCCCAAGATCGATCCGCAGACGCAGGCGCGCATCCTGGTCGAGGCGCTGCCGCACATGCAGCGCTACGACGAGGAAATCGTCGTGGTGAAATATGGCGGCCACGCCATGGGCCAGGAGCAGGCGGCGCGCGATTTTGCCCGCGACATCGTGCTGCTCGAGCAGACCGCGATCAACCCGGTGGTCGTGCACGGCGGCGGGCCGCAGATCGAGGCCATGCTCAAGAAGCTCGGCATCAAATCGGAATTCGCCGCCGGCCTGCGCATCACCGACGAGCAGACGGTCGAGATCGTCGAGATGGTTTTGGCCGGCTCGATCAACAAGCAGATCGTCGGCTACATCAACGCCGCCGGCGGCAAGGCCATCGGCCTGTGCGGCAAGGACGGCAACATGGTGCAGGCGCGCAAGGTCACGCGCACCGTGGTCGATCCGGATTCCAATATCGAGAAAGTGATCGACCTCGGCTTCGTCGGCGATCCCGAGAAGGTGGACAAGACCATCCTCGACCAGGTGATCGGGCGCGAGATGATCCCGGTGCTGGCGCCGCTCGCGACCTCCGCCAACGGCGGCACCTTCAACGTCAACGCCGACACCTTCGCCGGCGCCATCGCCGGCGCGCTCAAGGCCAAGCGCCTGTTGCTGCTGACCGACGTGCCGGGCGTGCTCGACAAAGAAAAGAACCTGATCCCGGAATTGTCGGTCGCCGATGCGCGCAAGCTGATCGCCGACGGCACCATCGCCGGCGGCATGATCCCCAAGGTCGAGACTTGCATTTACGCGCTCGACCAGGGCGTCGAAGGCGTCGTTATTCTGGACGGCAAGGTGCCGCACGCCGTGCTGCTCGAATTGCTCACCGACCACGGCATCGGCACGCTGATCCATCGCTAAGCAGCCTGCTAGCATGGCGCATGATTCGCGCCCTTTGGCTCGGCTTTGCGCTCATCGCTCCTTGCGGCCACGCAAGCGCAGGCCGGGCTGACGCTGTGCAACCGCACCAGCTATCGCGTGCAGGCGGCGATCGGGCTTGAAAAGCGCGCCAATGTCGCGACCCGCGGCTGGTTCCGCCTCGATCCCGGCGAATGCAAGCTCGTGCTCGACGGTACGCTCGATGCCGACATGGTCTATCTGCATGCGCGCACGCAGCCGCTCTACGGCAGCGCGCCGATCGCGCAGAGCGGGCAGGCCGAGCTGTGCGTGCGCGACGGCGATTTCGACATGGCCGACGGGCGCGGCTGCCCGGTCTCCCAGCAGGCGCGTTTTGCCGCCGCGCGGCCGTCGGAACAACCGAACGGCCCCACCGTCAATCTGGCGGAAGAAGCGGACTACGACGACACGCAGGCCCGCCTCGCTGGCATCCAGCGGCTGTTGGCGATCGCCGGCTACGACGCCTATCCGGTCGACGGCGTGCCGGGGGCGAAGACGCAAGCCGCGCTCACGAAATTCCTGGCCGACCGTAAGCTGCCGGCCGACGCCGTGTCGCAGCCGCAATTTTTCGACGCGCTGCTGGAAGCGGCCAACAACCCGGCCGGCGCCGGCTTTGCCTGGTGCAACGACACCAAATATACCGTGATGGCCGCGCTTGGCGTGGTCGAGATGGGCGCCATCGTCACCCGCGGCTGGTATCGCGTCGATGCCGGCCGCTGCCTGCGGCCGGATCTGCGCGGCGATCCGCGCAGGCTTTACAGCTATGCCGAGGCGGTGGACGCCAGCGGCCGCACCATCAAGCGCGACGACGCGCCGCTCGCCTGGGGCGGCGAGGTGCCGCTGTGCACGCGCGACGGCAAATTCGACCTCAGCAACCACAAGGACTGCGCGGCGCGCGGCTTGAATTCGGCCGGGTTTGCGGTCATCGATGTCGGCGCCAATCCGTCGACCGTCATGCGTTTCAAGGAACCGTAACATCGTGCCGCGTTCGTCTCGTCCAAAGCCGCGCGGTTTCGGCGGCGTCGAAACGTGGGTGTTCGATCTCGACAACACGCTCTATCCGCATCACCTGAATCTCTGGCAGCAGGTGGACGACCGCATCCGCGCCTACATCGCGGATTTCCTGAAGGTGCCGCACGAGCAGGCGTTCCGCATCCAGAAGGACTATTACAAGCGCTACGGCACCACCATGCGCGGCCTGATGACCGAGCATGGCTTGCAGCCGGACGACTACCTGGAATTCGTCCACAAGATCGACCATTCGCCGCTCGTGCCGAACCCGGCGCTCGGCGCCGCGATCGAGAAGCTGCCCGGCCGCAAACTCATCCTCACCAACGGCACGCGCGCACATGCCGACGCGGTGATGCGGCGGCTGGAGATTCATCAGCATTTCGAAGACGTGTTCGATATCGCCGCCGCCGATCTCGATCCCAAGCCGCTGCCGCAGGTCTATGAGCGCTTCTTGAAACGCCACGACGTCGATCCGCGCAAGGCGGCGATGTTCGAGGATCTCGCGCGCAATCTGGAAGTGCCGCACGCGCTCGGCATGGTCGACGGTGCTGGTGGTGCCGGAAGCCCAGCGCGAAGTCTTCCGCGAGGGCTGGGAGCTGGAAGGCCGCGACGCCCCGCACGTCGATTACGTGACCGACGATCTGACCGGATTTCTCGAAGGCATCGCGGCGCGGCACTGAGGGCGGCTTGACATCCCCCGCCCCGCCCCCGACAAAACCGCGCCAGAACGCCGGAAATGCCATGACCGACAAGCTCGCCAATAGACTTGCCAAAACCATCGACGACGCCTTCGAAGCGCGCGACACAATCGGCCCGAAGACCAAGGGCGCCGTGCGCAAGGCGGTCAACGACGCGCTCAGCCTGCTCGACGAGGGCCGCGCGCGCGTGGCCGAGCGGCAGGCCGACGGCCGATGGCACGTCAATCAATGGCTGAAGAAGGCGGTGCTGCTCTCGTTCCGGCTCAACGACATGAGCGTGATCCCCGGCGGCCCGGGCAAGGCCGTGTGGTGGGACAAGGTCGACTCCAAATTCAAAGGCTGGAGCGCGGCGAAATTCAAGAAGGCGGGTTTTCGCGCGGTGCCAGGCTGCGTGGTGCGGCGGTCTGCGTTTATCGCGCCCGGCGTCGTGCTGATGCCGTCCTTCGTCAATCTCGGCGCCTATGTCGACAGCGGCACCATGGTCGACACCTGGGCGACGGTGGGGAGCTGCGCGCAAATTGGGAAAAATTGCCATTTGTCGGGTGGCGTGGGCATCGGCGGCGTGCTTGAGCCGCTCCAGGCAGGCCCCGTCATCATCGAAGATAACTGCTTCATCGGCGCCCGCTCGGAGGTCGTCGAGGGCGTGATCGTGCGCGAGGGCTCGGTGCTCGGCATGGGCGTCTACATCGGCCTCTCGACCAAGATCGTCGACCGCGAGACCGGCAAGATCTATCAAGGCGAGGTGCCGCCCTATTCGGTGGTCGTGCTCGGGCACGATGCCGGGCAAGCCGCTGCCCAACGGCGCGCCGGGCCCGGGCCTGTACTGCGCCGTCATCGTCAAGCGCGTCGACGAGCGCACGCGTTCCAAGACCTCGATCAACGAATTGCTGCGCGAGTAATGTCCGCCGATCCCGTCGCCATCGCCCGCGATCTGCTGCGCTGCCGCTCGGTGACGCCGGCGGAAGGCGGCGCGCTCAAATATCTCGAGCGCGTGCTCAAGGACGTGGGCTTCACCGTGCATCACCTCGCCTTCAGCGAGCCGGGCGAGGACATGGTCGAGAACCTCTACGCGCGGCTTGGCAGCGAAGCGCCCAATCTGATGTTCGCCGGCCATACCGACGTGGTGCCGCCGGGCGACGAGAAGGCCTGGTCGCATCCGCCCTTTGCCGGCGAGAACGACGGCAAGGAGCTGTACGGGCGCGGCGCGGTCGACATGAAGGGCGGCATCGCCTGCGCGCTCGCCGCCGTGCTCGATCATCTTAGCGTCCACGGTAAGCCAAAGGGCTCGATTTCGTTCCTGATCACGGGCGACGAAGAAGGCGTCGCCGTCAACGGCACGCCCAAGCTGTTGAAATGGGCGGCCGAGCAGGGCGAGACATTCGACCATTGCATTCTGGGCGAGCCGAGCAATATCGAAGAGCTCGGCGACACCATCAAGATCGGCCGGCGCGGCTCGCTTAACGGCCATCTGATCGTGCGCGGACGGCAGGGCCACGTCGCCTATCCCGAGCGCGCGGAAAATCCGATCCGCGGACTGATAAAGCTGGTGGAGGCGCTTGCAGAGCGATCCGCTCGATAACGGCAGCGCGCATTTCCCGCCGTCGCATCTCGAATTCACCACGGTCGACGTCGGCAACAAGACGGTCAATCTTATTCCCGGCGAAGCGCGGGCGCGCTTCAACATCCGCTTCAACGACAATCACTCGCTCGATTCGCTGAAAGCGCTGATGGCGCAGCGCGCCAAGAAGGTGGCCGGCGACAAGATCAAATTCTTCTTCGAATGGGAGCCGTCGAACGCCGGCGTGTTCGTGACGCAGCCGAGCCCGTTCACCGATGCCGTCGTGCGGGCGATCGAAGAAGTCACCGGCCGCAAGCCGAAACTCTCGACCAGCGGCGGCACCTCGGACGCGCGTTTCATCACGGCGCATTGCCCGGTGGTGGAATTCGGCCTGGTTGGGCAGACCATGCACCAGGTCGACGAGCGCGTGCCGATCGCCGACCTGCGCGCGCTGACGTCGATCTATCGCAAGATCATCGACCGCTACTTCGCTTCATAATCCACCCGCATCAGATAAAGCCCGTCCGGCGGCGCCACCTGGCCGCAGGCAGTGCGGTCACGCGCATCAAGCGCGCGCTGTAAATCGTCAGCGCTCCATTTGCCCTCGCCCACCATCACCAGCGAGCCGACCATCGAGCGCACCTGGTTGTGCAGGAACGAGCGCGCCGAGGCGAGCACGTTGACCTCGTCGCCGTGGCGTTCGACGTCGAGACGATCGAGCGTTTTCACCGGCGAGTTGGCCTGGCATTCGGTCGAGCGGAAGGTGGTGAAGTCGTGCTTGCCGACGAGGCGCTGCGCCGCGGCGTGCATGGCGGCCGTCGTCGAGCGGGCGCGGCACGCGCCAGGCATGGCCGAGATCGAGCGTGAGATCGGCGCGGCGGTTGAGGATGCGATAGAGATAGTGGCGCTTGATGGCCGAGGTGCGTGCGTTGAAATCGGCCGCCGCCTTCTCGGCCGACAGAATGGCGACCGGATGCGGGCGCAGATGCGCATTGAGCGCGTCGCGCACGGTGTCGGTGTCCCAATCCTTGGCGAGATCGACATGCGCCACCTGCCCGCGCGCATGCACGCCGGCATCGGTGCGGCCGGCGCCCTGCAGCTGCACCTTTCTCGCCGCTGAAGGCTTCGATGGCGGCGATCAGCGTGCCCTGCACGGTGGTCTGGTCGGCCTGTATCTGCCAGCCGGAAAACGGCGCGCCGTCATATTCGACGATGAGTTTGTAGCGGGGCATCAGGCGACTTTCGTGCCGGGCTTAACCGGCGTGCCGCGCAGGAAATCCTCGGCGTTCATCGGCTGCTTGCCGGCGCGCTGGATTTGCACGAGCCGCACGGCGCCGGAGCCGCAGGCGATGGTGAGCTTGTCGTCGAGCACGGTGCCGGGCGCGCCGCTGCCCTCGCCTTTGGTCGAGCGCAACGCCTTCACGCGCACGCCGTCGAGCTCGAACCAGGCGCCGGGAAACGGCGAGAGGCCGCGGATGTGGTCGTGCACCTGCTGCCAGGGCTTGCTCCAATCGATGCGCGTCTCGGCATTCGTGATCTTGTCGGCATAGGTGACGCCCTGCTCGGGCTGCGGCGTCAGCGTGAGCGAGCCGCGCTCCAGCGCGGCCAGCGCGCGCGCCATCAGATCGGCGCCGAGCCGCGACAGCGCGTCGTGCAATTCGCCCGCGGTCATGTCGGGGCCGATAGCCACGCGATCCGCCATCGCCATGGCGCCGGTGTCGAGCCCCTCGTCCATCTTCATGATGGTGACGCCGCTCTCGGCGTCGCCCGCCATGATGGCGCGGTTGATCGGCGCGGCGCCGCGCCAGCGCGGCAGCAGCGAGGCATGCACGTTGAAGCAGCCGAGCTTGGGCGCGTCGAGCACCGGCTTCGGCAGGATCAGGCCATAGGCGACGACGACCGCGGCGTCGGCGTTGTGCGCGCGGAATGTCTCTTGCGCCGCGCTGTCTTTGCAGCGTCTTCGGCGTCAGCACCGGCAGCCCCAGCCGCCGCGCCTCGCGCTCGACCGGCGTCGGCTGCAGCGCCATGCCGCGTCCGGCCGGTTTCGCCGCGCGCGTATAGACCGCCGCGATGTCGTGCCCGGCCGCCGCCAGCGCAACCAGCGTCGGCACCGCGAAATCGGGCGTGCCCATGAAGATCAGGCGCATTGAGGGCACCGTGCGGCGCGCGTGCGCCGGCGTTAGCCGATGTGATGCGAAGGCTCTTTGTCCTCGGACAGCGGCTTGACCGGCTCGCCGCGCTTGGCCGCCTTCTTGAACTTCTTCAGCACCATATCGCGCTTGAGCTTGGAAATGTGGTCGATGAACAGCACGCCGTTGATGTGGTCGATCTCGTGCTGCAGGCAGGTGGCGAGCAGCCCGCTCGCCTCGATCTCCTGTGGCCTGCCGTCGAGGTCGAGATATTTGACCCTGACGGCGGCCGGGCGCTCGACCTCCTCGTAATATTCCGGGATCGACAGGCAGCCCTCTTCGGCGGCCGCTATCTCGTCGGATTCCCAGGTCACTTCCGGATTGATGAAGACCTGCGGCGCCTTCGGCTCGTCGTTCTTGGCGAGATCCATGGTGACGACGCGCTGCGGCACGCCGATCTGGATGGCGGCGAGCCCGATGCCGGGCGCCTCGTACATGGTCTCGAACATGTCGTTGACCAGCGCGCGCAGCGACCTGTCGACCTTTGCGACCGGCTCGGATTTCAGCCGCAGCCGCTTGTCGGGAAGAATGATGATCTCGCGCTTGGCCATGGCCGCGATTTAAGGGCTGTGGATAGCGGGGTCAATGCGGCTTTGCCCTTGAGATACGGGCATTATCGCCCTACCGTTCGCCGTTCGTTCGCTTAGCGCTCGAATCGCGGTAGAAGCAGCCCATGTCCCAGACCGTCCTCCTCGTCCTCGCGCTGGTCATCGCCGCCGGCGTCATTGCCATCATCGCGCTGCTGCTGCGCGCCAAACCGCCGCAGGCCGACCCGGCGGCGGAGCAGCGGCTGATGGAGCTCAATGCGCGGCTCGACGCCATGGGCAGCTGGCTGCAGAACTCGCACACGCAGCTGCAGCAGACGGTGAACACGCGGCTCGACACGGTCAGCCAGAACCTCGGTGTCTCGCTGCAGACCACGACCAAGCACACGGTCGAAAATCTGCAAAAGCTCAACGAGCGGCTGGCGGTGATCGACATCGCACAGAAGAACATCACCGAACTGGCGACGCAGGTGAGCTCGCTGCAAGGCGTGCTCGCCAACAAACAGTCGCGCGGCGCCTTCGGGCAAGGCCAGCTCGAAGCCATCATCGCCGACGTGCTGCCGAAAGGCGCCTACGAGTTTCAATACACGCTGAAGAACAAGTCGCGGCCGGATTGCGCGATCTTCATGCCGGAGTCCGGTCCGCTGATCATCGACGCCAAATTTCCGCTCGAGGCGATGACCGCCTGGCGAGCGGCGACGACCGACGAGGAGCGCAAGCTGGCCGTCGCGCGCGTCAAGCAGGACATCGCCAAGCACATCAGCGACGTTGAGAAATATCTCATTCCGGGCGAGACGCAGGACATCGCGCTGATGTTCATTCCCTCCGAGTCGGTCTACGCCGACCTGCACGAGCGCTTCGACGATGTCGTGCAGCGCGCGCAACGCGCCCGCATCATGATCGTGTCGCCGACGCTGATGGTGATGGCGATCCAGGTCATCAAGCAGGTGCGCAAGGACGTCGAGATGCGCGAAGCCGCCGATCAGATCCGCACCGAGGTCGGCCACATGATGAAGGACGTCACCCTGCTGAGCGAACGCGTGCGCAAGCTGCAAGGCCACTTCGGCCAGTCCAGCAAGGACATCGATGACATCCTCACCTCGGCCGGCAAGATCGAGAAGCGCGCGGCGCGAATCGAGGATCTCGAATTCGAGGGCGAAAGCGGCGGCGCCGAGATCATCCCGGCGCCGATGACGCGCAAGCTGGAAGCCGGCGAATAGCATGAGCGCCTCGCCCGGCGCCGAGCAAGCACGCACATCCGTCCTCGACGCGGCCGCGGTCTATTTCAAGCCGCGCGTGCTGATCGTGCTGTTCCTCGGCTTCTCGTCCGGGCTGCCGCTGGCGCTGTCGGGCACCACGCTTGCGGTGTGGCTGAAGGAATCCGGCATCGATCTCGGCATCATCGGCCTGTTCGGGCTGGCCGGCACGCCCTACACGATCAAGTTCCTGTGGGCGCCGCTCACCGACGCGCTCGACGTTCCGGTGCTGACGCGCCTGCTCGGCCGCCGCCGCGGCTGGCTGGTGTTCACGCAAATGCTGCTGATCCTCACCATCATTCTGCTCGGACTGTGCGATCCGGTCCGGATGCCGTGGTACGTGGTGTTTTCGGCGGCGCTGCTGGTCGCCGCGGTTTCGGCGACGCAGGACATCGTCGTCGACGCCTTCCGCATCGAAAGCCTGCCGGAGAACGAGCAGGCCGCCGGCATGGCGTCTTACGTCGCCGCCTATCGCATCGGCATGCTGGTCTCGACCGCCGGCGCGCTGTTTCTGGTGAGCGGCTTCGAGGCCTACGGCTTCGGCCGGCAAGGCGCCTGGCATTGGGGCTATTACGCCATGGCTGCGCTGGCCCTGATCGGCACCGTGACCGCGCTGATCGCCACCGAGCCCGAACGCTCGGCGGCGGCGAATGCCGCGCATGCCGGGCAACGGCCGTTCGCGCGCGTGGTCGAGGCCGCCATCGGCGCCTTCAAGGATTTCATGAGCTACGAAATGGCCTTCGTAATGATCGCCTTCGTCGTGCTGTTCAAGTTCACCGACGCGCTGTCGGGCGCCATGACCGCGCCGTTCGTGATCGACCTCGGCTTTACCCGCAACGAATACGCCGCGATCGTCAAAGGCGTCGGGCTTGGCGGCGCTGCTGCTCGGCGGCTTTGCCGGCGGTTTCATCGCGCGCGCGCTGCCGCTGGCCACGAGTTTATGGATCGGCGCCATCCTGCAGGCGGCGGCCAACCTGAGCTTTTCCTGGCTGGCGGTGGTCGGGCGCGATCCGACCGTGTTGGCGGTTGCCATCATCGCGGAGAATTTCACCAGCGCCATCGGCACCGTGATGTATGTCGCTTATCTGTCGGCGCTGTGCCGCAATCCGCTGCACACGGCGACGCAATACGCGCTGCTGACCGCGCTCGCCGCCGTCGGGCGCACCTATCTGTCGTCGACCGCGGGCTTCATCGCGGAAGGCACCGGCTGGGTGTGGTTCTTCGTGATCTGCGCGCTCGCAGGACTGCCGAGCCTGCTGCTGCTGGCCTGGCTGCAGCGCGCCGGGCATTTCAAGCAGCTGGAGCCGAAGCGCAGCTAGAACAGCGTGCGCTGCTTGATCGCGGCGGCCAGCGTGCCCTCGTCGAGATAATCGAGTTCGCCGCCGACCGGCACGCCGTGCGCCAGCCGCGTCACCTTCACGTTGGCATCCTGCAACAGCTCGGTGATGTAATGCGCGGTGGTCTGGCCGTCGACGGTGGCATTGAGCGCCAGGATCACCTCTTTCACCTGCTCCTCGTGCGCGCGCGAGATGAGCGCGTCGATGGTCAGGTCGCGCGGGCCGACGCCGTCGAGCGGCGACAGCGTGCCGCCGAGCACGTGATAGCGGCCGTTGACCGCGTGCGCGCGCTCGAGCGCCCACAGGTCGGCGACATCGGCGACCACGACGATGATGGAAGGGTCGCGCCGCAGATCGGTGCAGACCGAACAGGGATTCTGCGTGTCGATATTGCCGCAGGTCTTGCAGACCACGATCTTCTCCATCGCGGTCTCGAGCGCGCTGGTGAGCGGCGCCATCAGCGCCTCGCGCTTCTTGATGAGGTGCAGCGCCGCGCGCCGCGCCGAGCGCGGGCCCAGGCCGGGCAGCCGCGCCAACAGCTGGATCAGGCGCTCGATTTCGGGTCCGGCGACGGCGGCCATATCGGTTCGGCTATCCCAACCCCATGCCCGGCGGCAGCGGCAGACCGCCGGTGACGGCCTTCATTTTCTCCTGCAGCACGGCTTCCGCCTTGCGGCGCGCGTCGGCATGCGCGGCGACCAGCAGGTCCTCGAGGATCTCCTTTTCCGACGGCTTCATCAGAGAGTCGTCGACTGTGATGCCCTTGAGATCGCCTTTTGCGCTGAGTTTGACCGTGACCATGCCGCCGCCGGCGGTGCCCTCGACCTCGATCTGGTCGAGCTCGGCCTGCAGCGCCTGCATCTTGGATTGCAGTTGCGCCGCCTGCTTCATCAGGCCCATGAAATCGGCCATCGCTTAGTCCTCGTCCTCGGCGGGTGGCATGTCTGGCAGTTCGCCTTCCGTGTCCGGCGCCTTTTGCGTCACCGTTGCCTATCGTCGCGCCCGGAAAACGCCGCAACACGGCCTGCACAAGCGGGTCGGTTTCCACGCTGCGTTCAAGGTCGGCCTGCCGCTCATCCTGCTGCGACCGTAGCGTCGCGGCGCCCTGCTCCTGCGACACCACCACGATCCAGCGCTTGCCGGTCCAGGCGGTGAGCTTGCGTTGCAGGTCGTGCACGAAGGTCCGCGGCGCGGTCGACTTCGAGCGCGACCTCGAGCTGGCCGTCCTCGCAGCGTACCAGCCGCACGTCGCGTTCCAGCGCCATCTTCACGGAGATGTCGCGCTTTTCCTGCGCCAGCGCGATCAGCTGCTCGAACGAATTGATGGTCAGCGTGGGCGCGGCTTGCGCGGCATCTGCCTGCGCCACCGGATCGTCGGCGACGCGCGGCGACACCGCCGCCGAAGAGCGCGGCGAGCCGCGTGGCGCCTCGAAGCGCGGCGCAAAACTTGGCGCGGGCGCGGCTGTGGCGCCGCCATTGCCCTGCGGACGCGCCGGCGCGCCGCGCTCCTCGGCCACCGCGCGCACGACTTCGTCGGGCGTCGGCAGATCGGCGGCGTAGGCAATGCGGACCAGGACCATCTCGGCGGCGGCGACCGGGCGGCCGGACACCTGAACCTCGGTCATGCCCTTGAGCAGCATCTGCCAGGCGCGCGACAGCACGCGCATCGATAGCTGCGCCGCGAAGGCACGGCCGCGCACGCGCTCGGCCTCCGACAGCGAGACGTCGTCGGCCACCGACGGCACCACCTTCACGCGGGTGACGAAATGGGTGAACTCGGCGAGATCGGACAGGATCACCGCCGGATCGGCGCCGATGTCGTATTGCTCGCGTAGCTCGTTGAGCGCCGCGGCGGTGTCGCCCTTCATCAGCGCCTCGAACAGATCGACGATGCGCACGCGGTCGGCCAGGCCCAGCATCTGCCGCACGTCCTCGGCGCGCACGGGCCCGGCGGCATGGGCAATGGCCTGGTCGAGCAGCGAGAGGCTGTCGCGCACCGAGCCTTCCGCCGCGCGCGCGATCAGCGCCAGCGCCGCCGGCTCCACTTCGATCTTTTCCTTGGCGGCAATGCCGTCGAGGTGCTTGACCAGCAGCGCGGCATCGACACGGCGCAGATCGAAACGCTGGCAGCGCGACAGCACCGTCACCGGTACTTTGCGGATTTCGGTGGTGGCGAAGATGAACTTGGCGTGCGGCGGCGGCTCTTCCAGCGTCTTCAACAGCGCATTAAACGCCGCGCCCGACAGCATGTGCACTTCGTCGAGGATGTAGACCTTGTAGCGCGCCGACACCGGCGCATAGCGGATGGCGTCGTTGATCTGGCGCACGTCCTCGACGCTGTTGTGCGAGGCGGCGTCCATTTCCAAGCACGTCGATGTGACGGCTTTCGATGATGGCCTGATCGTGCACGCCCATCACCGGCATATTGATGGTCGGGCCGGTCACCGAGCCGTCGGGCAATTCGTAATTGAGCGCGCGGGCGAGGATGCGCGCGGTCGTGGTCTTGCCGACGCCGCGCACGCCGGTGAGGATCCAGGCCTGCGGGATGCGGCCACTCTCGAAGGCGTTCGAGATGGTGCGCACCATGGCGTCCTGGCCGATCAGGTCGGCAAAGCTCGCCGGACGGTATTTGCGCGCCAGCACGCGATAGCCGGCGTCCTCGGCAGGCGCGGCCGCAGCGGCTTTATCGGTTTTCGATTGCGCGGCCATCGTCCTCCGCTTTCAGCGCCGGCTCGCTTTCAGCGTTGGCGCTTTCGCGTTCGTTTCTTGAAGTGGTGGGAGGCTGACGAGCGACCCGAACCGCGCTCGTTAGGGCTGCTTCCTTCCGGACCTGACCCGGTTGGCGAGTGGCTCGTCCACCGCCAACCTCCCGAGGACTTATATCGGGCCAATAATGGCGGAAAGCAAGGCAGCGCGGGCTTGACCCGCGCCGCCACCGCGCGATTCTGCCTGTGGAAAGGTTGGCCGGGGTTCGCCCGGTCGCGACAACACATGGAATCAACCTGGTCCCTCCACCCGCAGCTCGCGCAGGACACGGTTCCCGTGGGCGATCTGGCGCTCGCGCGCGTGCTGCTGGCCAACGACGCCAATTACCCCTGGCTGATTTTGGTGCCGCGCAAGCCCGGCCTGGTCGAACTCATCGACCTGGAAGAAAACGAGCAGGTGCAGCTGCTGGGCGAAATCGCCAATGCCGCGCGCGTGCTCAAAACCATCACCAACTGCGACAAGCTCAACATCGCCGCGCTCGGCAACCAGGTGCCGCAATTGCATGTGCACGTGATCGCGCGGCGGCATAACGACGTCGCCTGGCCGAAGCCCGGTGTGGGGCGCCATGCCGCCGAAGGCCTACAGACCCGGCAGAGCGCGAGCGCTTGATCGGCGACATCCGGCGCGGGCTTCAAATGAAGCCCGTGCGCGACTAGGCTGGCGCACCGGAGGAGCCGCGCATGAGTTTCCGCATCGCCGTCGTGCAGCCGATCGCCAACCCGATCGGCGAGGACGAGAAGAACATCGCCGACGCGGTGAACTTCATCGCGCGCGCCAAGAGCGAAGGCGCCGACTTCGTCTGCTTCCCGGAAACCTATCCCGGGCCCTGGCGCATGCCGGCCTCCTTCGACCCGACGCCGCGCATCGCGGAAGCCGCCGCCAAGCACGGCATCAACACGGTCTACGGCACCATCGAGCCGCTCAGCCACAATGAAGGCACGGCGCACAATCTCATCTGCATGGCCTATGGCGACGGCCGCCCGCCGGTCAGCTATCGCCGCACCCATCCGAACGGGCCGTGGATCTATACCGGCGGCAAGTGGTGGGAATTCCAATACGTGCCGGGCAACGAATTTCCGGTGTTCGACACCGCGCACGGCAAGGTCGGCCTGGCCATGTGCAGCGAGGCCTACATGCCGGAGGTGACGCGCGCGCTGGCGCTGCGCGGCGCCGAGCTGATCTTCATGCCGGCCGGCACCGACAAGGGCAAATTGTGGGCGAGCTGGCGCAACCTGATCTGGTCGCGCTCGATCGAAAACCTGGCGATCGTGGTGACGACGCAGAACCTGTTCAGCCACGCCGAGCGCGGGCTGGCGATGGTGGCGACGCCGGAGGAGATCCTGTTCGAGAGCACGGCGGCGGGCTTTTTCCTGGTCGACGTCAGCCTCGAGCGCGCGCGCGAAATGCGCGCCTCGACCGACACCGTCACCTCCTCGCAAAGCTACGGCGCCAAGCAGGGCGTGCTCGGCCCGCAATGGCAGCGGCCGGAACTGCGCGCGGCGATGTATCCGAGGCCCGCGGAGTAGCGTTGCGCCGGGGCGTGGCCCGTGCGAATTTCCGCCCGCATGCCGCCCCGCCCCGATCTCGGCCCCAAACCGCGCCTCGGCTACACGCAAAGCCGCATCGAACGCGCCGCCGAAAAGCGCACCGACGAGGCAGCGCTTGCCGCCTACGCCGCCGACCCGCGCGCCGGGGCCTATGTTATCGGCATCGACATGATCGTCATGAAGAAGGGCGGCGCCGCTCAGCGACCCGCTCTTCACCATGGCGCAGGCGCGCGCGATGGAAGGCGCGACCGAGACGGTGTTCCTGGGGCTCATCGACGGCGCGCCCCGTTTCGGCTTCGGCATCGCGCCGCAGGCCGCCGAAGCGCTCAAGAGCCGCGACGGCTTCCACGTCACCGATTTGCGCTCGATCGCGGTGCAGGGCCTGGTCGAGCCCGACCACCTGCCGCCGATTGCCGAAGCCAAGGCCGTGCTGCATTGGCACGCGCGCCACCGCTTCTGCCCGAACTGCGGCGCCGCCACGCAGCCGGTCTGCGGCGGCTGGAAGCGCGAATGCCCGGCCTGCAAGGCCGAGCATTTCCCGCGCACCGATCCGGTGGTGATCATGCTGGCGGTCGACGGCGAGCGCTGCCTGCTCGGGCGCTCACCGCGCTTCGTGCCGACGATGTGGTCGTGCCTCGCCGGTTTCGTCGAGCCGGGCGAATCGATCGAGGACGCCGTGCGCCGCGAGACGCGCGAGGAAGCCGGCATCACCTGCGGCCGCGTGCGCTATTTCGCCTCGCAGCCCTGGCCGTTCCCGACCTCGCTGATGATCGGCTGCCCACGCGCGAGGCGCTCACGACGCGACATCGTGGTCGACCGCGAAGAGCTGGAGGACGCGCGCTGGTTCGACAAGGACGAGATCGTGGCGATGCTCAATGCGCCAGCACCCGCAAGGCCTGACCACGCCGCCGCCGGTCGCGATCGCGCACCACATCATCCGCGCCTGGGTCGAGGGCGAGGTTGACTCGCTATCCCGAAAAGTGGAACCGGTTTCGCTCGCAATAAATCATCTGTGCGCCGGCATCGCGGTGCAGGACATCGTGATGCGGGTCGAGCAATTTCCCGCCGCCCGGCGCCAAGGTGGCCGCCTCGGACTTCATCATCACCGGCGGCGGCTGCGCGGCCAATGCGGCGCTGGCGGTGGCGCGGCTGAACGGACGCGCGGCCTTTGCCGGTCCGCTCGGCGGCAAGGACGACGCGGTGAGCGAGCGCATCCTCGCCGATCTCGCGCGCCGAGGGCGTCGATTGCAGCGGTGTCGCGCGCGTCGATGGCGGCACGGCCTCGGTGTCGCTCATTCTGCTCGACGCGCAGGGCGAGAAGACCATCGCCACCCGGCGCGGCGTCGGGTCTCGGGCAAACGCTGCCGCAAGACGCGGGCCGGCTGGTGGCGGATGCCGATGCCGTGCTGATCGACAACCGCTTCCCGGAATTCGTCACCGCAGTGTGCCGGGCGGCGCAGGCGCGCAAGATTCCGGTCGTCATCGATCTCGATCTCGCGACCAAGCCGGACGACGCCTTGCTCAAGCTCGGCACGCACGTGATCGCCTCGACCGAAGCGCTGCGCGCCACCACCGGCCTCGCGAGCCAGCCGCCGCGCTCAAGCGCCTTGCCGAGAATGTGCCGGGCTTCGTCGCCGTCACCGACGGGCCGAACGGCGTCTATTGGCTGGAGAACGGCGCCTTGCGCCACATGCCGGGCTTTCGCGGTGAAGGCGATCGATACGCTCGGCGCCGGCGATGCGTTCCACGGCGCCTTCACGCTGGCGCTCGCGGAAGGGCGCGATCTCGTCGGCGCGCTGCGTTTCGCCAGCGCGGCCGCCGCGCTCAAATGCACGCATTTCGGCGGCGCCGCCGGCGCGCCCAAGCGCGCCGAGGTCGATGAGTTTCTCAAGCGGCAGAAATAATTATTGCTTCGACGGACAGGGCGCGCCGCAGGGCGCGCAGGCGCCGGCGAAATCCTCCGGCGACACCGCGCGGCCGCTCGACGGGCTGGTCAAATGCTGCCCGATGACGGCGGCAAGCCCGAGCACGATGACGGCGAGATAGACCTTGCGCATCGGCCTAATCCCTCGACAGGCCGAACAGCGGCCGCAGGCGGATGCCGATCAGGCAGCCCGGCAGCGCGGCGGCAAACCAGACCCAGCCGTGCAGCGAGCCGGAGGCGACGCCCGACACGAAGGCGCCGATATTGCAGCCGAAGCCGAGCCGGGCGCCCCACCCCATCAGCAGACCGCCGATGAGCGCGGCCAACAGCGATTTCGCCGGCGGCCAGGCGCTTACCGCAAAGGGCTTGGCAGCCGCGGCGGCCGCCATGGCGCCGAACAGCATGCCGAAATCGGTCAGGCTCGAGGTGTCGGACAGCACCGAGCCTTCCAGCGCATGCTTGGGCCCCGGCCATTGCCAGAAGGCGGCGTGCGAGAAGTCGATAGCCGAGCGCGCTGAAAATCTTGGCGCCCCAGATGGTGAAGCCGAAAGTGACGCTCCACGGGTGTCCGCCGGCGACAAACACGGCAATGCACAGCAGGCCGATGATCAGCCCGCCGATGACGTAATTGCGCGACGGCATGAAGTTGGCGCCGCGCCGCTTGGCGACGACCATCATCAGCGCGGCGGCAAGCGCGAGGCTCGCCAGCGTCGCCGCCAGTCCGCCCCAGGGGCCGAGATAATCCGAAGCGATCACCGGATCGATGCCGCCGAACGCCAGAAACGCCGGCAGCGACAGGCTGCCGAACACGCAGCCGACGATGAAGCCGGCGAGCGCCAGCAGCATGCGGCCGGAGCCGCCGCCCACGGTGTAGAGCGTGCCGGAGCCGCAGCCATTGGCGAGCTGCATGCCGATGCCGAAGGTGAAGGCGCCGACCACCAGCGAGACGCCGAGCGGCGCGATGGCGCCGCCGAATTTCGGCGACAGCGCCGCCACCGGCACCACCGCCACCGCCGCCACCGCGATCACGATCAGCCCGCCGATCAACCCGCCCGCCTCCCCGCGCGTGAGAAAGCGCCGCCACGAGGCGGTGTAGCTGAACTCGGCTTTGAGGAAGGCGACGCCGAGCCCGAAGCCGCCGAGGATAAGCGCGGCCGAAGACGGCTGGCCGTCGAGCAGCACCAGCGCGATCAGCACCGCGGTGGCGGCGAGCGACAAAGCCAGGAACAGGAAGTCGAAGGAGGCGCCGGCGCGCGACGCGGGCGCGGCCATGCTTGTTGTAGTCATGGTGGTGTTTCGAGATGACTTAGAAGCGGAACCCAAGCTTCTTGCTTCAGGTCGTCCCACTTGGTGCGATCGGACTCGACCGGGCGCCGCGCATCCACGGCCCATTCGAGCATCGAGCCGTCGTAGAGCTTGACGTCCTTGCGGCCGAGCAATTCGTGCAGGACGAACCAGTCGGTCGCCGACCAGTGGCCGGTATTGCAATAGGTCACCACCGGACCCGACGGAATGCGCGCGGCGACCGCCGCAAGCTCGGCCTGGGGTTTGAGCCGGTTGGCCTTGCTGTCGTAAAATTCGTCGCTGTCGACATTGATCGCGCCCGGGATGTGGCCAAAGGCTGCGATCTTGCGCACCCTTGTCCTTGCCGCTGAACAGCGCCGGCGAGCGCGCGTCGACCAGCGTGGCGCCGCCCGACTGCTTCGATCTTCTCAACCGCCGTGATATCGGCGAGCGAACTCTCGTCGGCTTCGGCGCGTCAACATTTTCGGCTCGGGTGTCCGGCCCGGCTCCGCTTTCGACCGGCAACCCCGCCGCCTGCCAGCCGGCGACGCCGCCGTCGAGAATCGAGACATTGGGCACGCCGGCCACTTTCAGCGTCCAATAGACGCGCGCGGCGGAGCCGAAATCGGTGACGTGGACGCCAGCCGGCACGACCACAACATGGCTCTTCTCGTCGATACCGAGATCGCCGATCAGGTTCTGGATTTCGAGAAGGCTCGGCAGTTGGAAGGCCACGTTGTGCACGGTGACACGCCAGCCGGGCTTGTCGTAGTCGGAATGGATGCTGCCCGGGATATGCGCGGCCAAGTAGGCCTTCTCGCCGCCGCCGTCGATCGCCGAGCGCACGTCGAGCACGACGAGACCGGCGTCACGCAAATGGTCATTGAGCCACTGCGGGCTCACCAGCGGCTGACCGGCCATTGCCGGCGACACCAGGGCCCCGAGCAGAGGCGAGCGTGGCGGCGAATTTGGAGAAGGAAATTTTCATTGGCGTCGGTCCCGTGTCACGGTGGCGAAAGATTGCGCTTGATATAGAATAATTTTCTAGCTAAAGACAGATATGGCAGCAAAATAAGAAGATTATTCCTTAACGAACCAACTTGCTAGATATCCTTTCTAAAGAACGAAGGAATGCTGAAATGGATGCCGTCGACCGCAAGATCCTGGCCGTGGTGCAGGAGGACGCCTCGCTCTCGGTGGCCGAAGTCGGCCAGCGCGTCGGCCTGTCCTCGACGCCGTGCTGGAAGCGCCTGCAGCGGCTGGAAGCCGACGGCGTGATCATGCGCCGCGTCGCGCTCGTCAATCCCGACAAGATCGGGCTTGGCATCACCGTGTTCGTGTCGGTCGAGACCAACGACCATTCGCAGGAATGGTTGAAGAAATTCGCCGAGGTGGTTGGCGCCATGCCGGAGGTGATGGAATTCTACCGGATGGCGGGCGACGTCGATTACATGCTGCGCGTGGTGGTGGCCGACATGGCCGGCTACGACGCCTTTTACAAGAAGTTGATCGGGACGGTGCCGCTGAAGAACGTCACCTCGCGCTTCGCGATGGAGCGCATCAAGCAGACCACCGCGCTGCCGATCGGCGAGCGCACGGCGGCTTAAGAAGCTTAGCTGGCACAAGCGGTGTTGTTGTAGACCGGCGCCGTGATGCGCGGGCTCATGTACATGCGGTCCGACAAATTGAGCGTGCCGGTGACCGTGTAGCCGACGGTCGGCCTGTATTGATAGCTCGCCTCGCCGAACAACAGCTGCGAATTAGCGACCGCCAGCGCCGACGGAATCGTGATCGAGCCGCTGCGCGCCGCGCCGCCGCGCGTGACGCTCCATTTCACCGTCGCGTTCCTGTTGCCGTCGATGTTGATGCACGACAAGGTGATCGACAACCGGCTGGTGGAATAAGGCGAGATGATCGCCGACGACGCGTCCAGAATGTTGGTCATGTCGGAGGTGCTGATGGTCGTCACCTGCGCCGCCAGGTTGGCAAGCGCGGCGGCCGTCAAGCTGACCTTGCGGTCGGCGCCCACGCCGTCGGACACTTCGGCGCAACCGACATAAAGCGTGATCATCAACGGCGCCAGCAACGCGAATTCCACCGCCGAGACGCCGCGCCGGTCGCTGGAAAACCGCCTGAGGATTTGCCGCATGCGCGTCATCATGGTCAGCCGCCGTAAGGTTCGTTGCGGAAGACCGCCGTCGCCACCAGCAGACGCTTGTTTCCGCTCAGGTTCGACAGGTTGTCGCTGAACATCGAGACATAGATCGGCCACTGATAGTAGAGCCGCACCACCACGATGTCGCCGGGGCCGCCGGGTGTGTAGACCATGTTGGACGTGTCGAGCTGGCCGTTGGTGATCGGGCGGGGTGGCGGTGATCGAGGTGAAGCTGGAAAAGGTCTTGACGTCGACATAGACGCCGCTCGAGCAGTCGAACAACCCGCCGGCAAGGCGATTGCAGACCGCGGTCTTGAAGTCGTCCTTGCTGTAGCCGGAGGTCTGCGCCTGGCCGGTCATGATCAGCCGTGCCGTATCGGTGGCGGCGGACTCCAGCGTCTGGCCGGCGAAGAACACCAGCGCGGTTTCCAAAATTGCAAAGACCAGCGCCAGGAATGGCGCGGCGACCAGCGCGAATTCGACCGCGGCGGTGCCGTTCTGCGCGCGCGCAAAGCGGCGCGCGGGAGCGGTCAGTTTGCTGCGAATGCGTCCGAACATGGCAACGGTCTCGTCTGCGGAGCGGTGGCGCACCACCGCTTCATAGCAAAATCGCGTTTGTGAATTATTGCGCGCGGAAGCGAAAAACGCGGGCTCCCGGTTAACCGCCGGCTAACCGTATTCCGGCGACCTTCTATTATCGCGCCGCCGGCGGTCCGCCAGGCGCGCCGCCTGAGCCGCCGCCTTGCGCCGCGCCATTGCGCGCACCGATCTGGCCAAGCGTGTCGCTGAAATAGGCCGTGCCGTCGCCGAGGGTGTTGCGCGGCTGGCATTCCGGCGCGCAGCTCCAGGTTTCGCGCACGACGCCCCGATAAACCACCATCAAATCCTCGCCGCCGGGACTGCCGACTTGCACCGTCTTGCTCATGACGACCTTGCCCTCGCGGTCGAGCGCCAGCAGATTGGTCGCGCCATAGCCCTTACCGGTGACGACGAGCAGGCCGCCGCTTTGCAGCGCGGCGTCCGCGATCAACGGGTTGCCGATGACAATCGTGGTCACGCGATCCGGGATTTTGAGCAGGCGGGCCTGGTCGAGGTTGATCGACACCGTATCGGCCCGCGCGGGCGCGACGGCGAATAGCGCGCAGCCGAGGAGCCCGAACAGCAGGCTGTGACGCCCGAACACGGCCGACATTCACACTCTCCAGCACGCACACAACACGGGCCCGCCACTGCGCCTCGGCCGGCCACTCTAGACCCCTAGAGTTGACTGCAAATTGGTGAACGAAGTGCAAAGGCGCGCGGCTCACGCCGCACGGCCGCTACTGCGTGAACGGATAGAGGATTTGGCTGCCGAAGCCTTCCGGGATGCTCTGGCCGGCGACGCCGTAGGCGTCCGGCAGTTCGTTCTTGGGCATATAGAAGGTGCCGAACAGCAAATCCAGCACCGGAAAAGTGCCGGCGAAATTCATCGAACCGCCGCGGTCAGCCGCGGTGTGATGCCAACGGTGGAAGACCGGGCTCGCCAGCACGTATTTGAACGGCCCCAGCGTCCAATTCAGATTGGCATGCACAAAGGCGGAATGGGCGGTGGTGAAAGGGCCAACCCAAAGCATCACGTTGGGCGATATGCCGGCAAGCAGCAATGCGACATCGACCAGCACGGTGCCGAACAGGATGTTGACGGGGTGAAAGCGCGCGGCGGAGATCCAGTCGAGTTCTTCGGAGGAATGGTGGACCGCGTGGTACTTCCACATCGTGGCGCCGTGATAGAGCCGGTGAAACCAGTACAGCAGGAAATCCGACACCGCGACGAACGTGATGGCCTGCAGCCACAACGGCATTTCGGCGAGCGGACCGAAGCCATCGTCGTAGAACTTGATGAGCGCCTCGGGGCCGTGAATGTTGAACAACAGCGCGGCGCCCATCACCATCAGGCCGATGCGCACGAAACGCGCGCCGAGCGGGATCAGGAACCAATAGAGCACGTCGGTGACGATTTCGCGTTTGCGCCACCAAGGGCGGCCGGGATTGCAGGCCGACCAATGGGTCAGCACGGCGAAAACGACGCCGAGCGCGATCGAGATCGGGATGAGTTTGAGCAGCGTGTGGCCGGCGACTTCGAGCACCGACAGGAGTTCGACAAACATAACGACAGCCCGATGACGCGGCGGCATTTCGTTCCAATGCCGGCTTTCGGTATCGGCGCGCGCAGTTAAGATCGGATTAATCGCGGATGGCGCGCCGCCCGCCGGCGCGCAGGCAAAAACCCCGCGGCAAGATCACGAGACCTTTCAGGCGGCGCCCTGCAGTATTGGCGGCCGCGAGGCCGGTAGCGTAGACGCAAATTTTAGTTATGGTACTTCATAGTATAAACTGCAAATCCTTTGGTCTATTTGCCGAATAGTTGAAGATGTTCTGTGTATAAAATGGATTAATATTTTAGTAACCATGATATTCTTGTTCAAACTTCTTATTAACTACATGGCATATACATAGGAATACCTCCTGTTTCACTGATAATATTAACCGCGGCTCAAGACCTCCTTGGTACGGTTCTCGCGTGGATCGGGAAGCCGTAAGTCCGGCGCTCGTAGCCACCTCAGACAGCCACGTGTGGATCTAGGAGCTATCAATGAAAAACCTCTTTGTGCGTTTCGTGAAGGACACTTCCGGCGCCACCGCGATTGAGTACGGCCTCATTGCGGCGGGCATCTCGGTCGCGATCATCGCGGTCGTGAACGGCCTCGGCACCGGCCTGAACACCAAGTTCACCTCGATCTCGACCCAGCTGAAATAAGCTTGGTTGAGCACAGCGGAATACAAAGGCTCCGGCCCCTTGCCGGAGCCTTTTGCTTTTCGGCGTCCTTCGGGCCCTCGGTTTACGAAGGGTAAACAATGTGCGGACTAATTTGAGCATAGGCCGCGCGCTCGCGCTGCGAGGACGACGAGAATGCTGATCGACGCAATCAGGCTGCTGCTGTTCCCCGCCCTGATGGCTTTTGCCGCATCGAGCGACCTTCTTACGATGACCATATCGAACCGCGTCTCGCTCTTGCTGGCGGCCGCTTTCTGCGGTCTGGCATTGGCAACGGGCATGACTGTCAACGAAATTGGATTTCATCTGCTCGCCGGCGTTACCGTATTGGTGGCTGGCTTTTTCTGCTTCTCCAGGGGCTGGATCGGCGGTGGCGATGCCAAGCTTGCTGCTGCGGCCGCACTTTGGTTCGGCTTTGCCCATCTCCTTGATTTCATGCTGTTCGCCTCGATACTTGGCGGCGGTTTGACGCTGTTGATCCTGAGCTTTCGCGCCTATCCCTTGCCGCCTCAGCTTGGCAAGTTTGCCTGGATTGACCGCCTTCATCGCAAAGAGACGGGCATCCCGTACGGGATAGCCCTGGCCGTCGCGGCGATGCTCATCTACCCATATACCATTTGGATGACCGCAGGCGCGTGATTGCGCCCTGACGCGCACGGGCCAATTTTTCCTTGAATCGAAGGGCCAGCTGGCTGTCCGGGTGGTCGCTCCAGAAAAAATTAACGCGAATTGGATACGCCTCATTAACCATGAATTGACGTTTGCCTGATGAACTCCGGCAGGGACGACCTCCAGGTCGTCGGTGTCATGTGGGACGTGAGCGTATGAAAGCCGCGCGCATAGCCGTTCTTGTTGTGGCCGTCGGCGCTGGCGGGGTTGCCGCTCTGCTTATGGCTGGCGGATCCAACACGCCGCCTCCGGCGCCAGCACCCGTTGTCCAGATCGACACAGTCGACGTTCTGATCGCCAAAAACGATCTTGGTATCGGTCAGACACTCGGTCCGCAGGATCTTACGTGGCAGCAATGGCCGGCCGCCTCTGCGAGCTCGAACTTTATCAAGAAATCGGATCGCCCCGACGCCCAAGAGCAACTCACCGGCGCGATCGCGCGCACACCTTTCATGGCGGGAGAACCGCTGCGCGAAAATCGCCTGATCAAGGGCAAAGGCTCCGGCTACATGGCGGCGATCCTGCCGTCGGGAATGCGCGCGATTTCGACGGAGATTTCCGCCGAAACCGGTGCCGGCGGTTTTATCCTGCCGAATGATCGCGTCGACGTCATTCTGTCGCGCCGCGACCGCGAAGCGGAGAAAATCACCGGCATCGAGGTGCATATTTCCGAGACCATCCTCAACGACGTTCGCGTGCTCGCCATCGATCAAACGGTCGAAGAGAAAAACGGCCAGCGCGTCGTTGTCGGCAAAACGGCGACGCTTGAACTCACGCAGCGCCAGGCGGAGACGCTCGCGCTCGCGCAACTCGGAGCACTATCCTTGCGTTGCGTAGCATCGCCGATGCCGATCCTTCAAAGCCGACGACAAGAACGACCGCCGCAGCGGCCGCGCAACATGATTCGCTTCGGTATCAGCACGACCGTGACGCCGGATGATCGGCAAGGGGACGTGAAGAGATGCGACAAGGACCATGGCGATTCGATCCGAACGAACTGGCGCTGGACACTGTCGGCGCCGCCGCGCTTGCCGCCGCTCTGCTGGGCGCGGCTTTGATAGCCGGCACTCCCGCCATCGACGCCGACGCCAACAATCAAATCGCGGCGAGCGATGCGACATCGCGATTTGTGCCGCTCGGGATCGGCAAATCGATCGTGATCGATCTTCCGCGCGACGTCAAAGACGTGTTGGTCGCCGATCCCAAAGACGCCAACGCCGTCATTCGCACGTCGCGCCGCGCCTACATCATCGGCGTCGCGGTCGGACAGACCAGTGTCGTGTTCTTCGACGCGGACGGCCGCCAGATCGCCGGTCTCGATGTCGCGGTCACGCGCGATCTGAACGGCGTTCGCGCGGCGTTGCAAGCACCTGTTCCGGATGGCGACATCCGTATTGACGGCGTCGGCGACGGCGTGCTGCTGACCGGCAGCGGCTAGAGCCGCCGAGGTCGCAGCAGGCATTTGACATCGCCACCCGGCTGGTCGGCGACGGCGCCAAGGTCGTCAACGGCATCACCATTCGCGGCCGCGATCAGGTGCTGCTCAAGGTTACGGTCGCCGAAGTTCAGCGCGACGTCATCAAGCAACTCGGCATCGACTTGTCCGGCCGCTTCGGCTGGCACCAACGTGCTCAACTTCAACACGACCAACCCGTTCGGCGAATGGCCAGCGCTGAGCGCGACCAATGCCGGCTCCTTCAATGACGCAACGCCACGTTGCGCGCGATGGAGCGCGCCGGCGTCATTCGTACGCTGGCTGAACCGAATCTGACCGCCATTTCCGGCGAGACCGCCACTTCCTCGCCGGCGGTGAGTTTCCGATTCCCGCCGGGCTGAGCTGCGACACGTCCAAGGTACCGCCGATCTGCCAGCAATCGATCGAATACAAGAAATTCGGCGTCAGCA
>CAVTHL010000024.1:0-26390 GCA_963734465.1 uncultured Alphaproteobacteria bacterium | reverse complement strand
CACTCGGCGGTTACGGCGGTGGTGAGCGGGCTGGTTAATCCGATGCCGCGGATTTGAGCTATTGCCCGCGCGGCTTGGCGCGGCGGGTCGCGGGCGCCGAGAGCGGATCGTCCGGCCAGGGATGCCTTGGATAGCGGCCGCGCATCTCGGTCTTCACGTCGGCATAGCTGCCGCGCCAGAAGCCCGGCAGATCGCGCGTGACCTGCACCGGACGATGCGCCGGCGACAACAGCTCGAGCACCAGCGGCACGCGCCCGCCGGCGATCGTGGGGTGGGTGGCGAGCCCGAACAATTCCTGCACGCGGATCGACACGGTCGGCCCCTGCTCGGCCTCATAGTCGATCGGCACCGCCGAGCCGGTCGGCGCTGTGAAATGCGTCGGCGCCTCGGCATCGAGGCGCTTGCGCAAATTCCACGGCAGCAAAACGTCGAGCGCAGCCGCCAGATCGTCGGCGCCGATCTGCGAGAGCGCGGTCTTGTCGGTGAGGAACGGTGCCAGCCACTCCGCCGCGGATTGCGCGAGCGCGGCGTCTGGACAAGTCGGGCCAGTCGTCACCCTCGGAGCGGCGCAGAAACGAAACGCGATTGCGCAACTGCAGTTGCGCCTTGCTCCACGGCAGCTTGCCGATGCCGAGCGTGGCAATGCCGGTTGCGAGCAGTCGTGCGGTCTCGGCATCCGGCGTGACCGGCTTGATCTGCTCGGAAAGCGCGATGGCGCCCAGCCGGCGCGTGCGCCGCGCGCGCAGCGACGCCGAGCCGGCATCGAAGCTGACGGCATCGCGGTCTTCGATTTGACCCGCGAAGCGCGCTTCGATTTCAGCAAGCGTGATCGGCGCCGCCAGGATAATGCGGCTCGCCGCCGCGGTGCCGGTCAATTCCGCCACCGCCAGGAATGGCTCGCGCGCCAGCGACGATGCCGCATCGACATTGCCGCCGCGGCCATTGGCCAGGAGAAAGGCGCCGGTCCCGCCGCCGCGGCTTTTGGCGATGCGGTCGGGATAAGCCAGCGCGAGCAACGTGCCGGGCGAATGCTCGCCATCCCCGCCTTTGCCGCCGGCCGTGTCGGCCCACCGTTTTGCCATGGCGCGCGCGTCCTGCGCGCGGGCCGAGCGGTCGCGGCGGAATTGATCGAGGCGGTGCCGCAGGTCGGGATCGTCGCCGCCGAGCCCACGCTCGGTCAGCACCGCGGCGATCTCGGCCGCCAGCGGGCCGGCGCCTTCCGCCGCCGCGTCGACCACCATGCGCGCCAGCCGCGGCGGCAGTGGCAGCGCGCGCAGTCGGCGGCCTTCCTCGGTAATGCGGCCCTGCGCATCGAGCGCGCCCAATTCCTGCAGCAGCGCGCGCGCCTCATTGAGCGCGGCTTGCGGCGGCGGATCGAGGAACGCCAGCTTACCCGGATCGCTGGCGCCCCACTGCGCCAAGTCGAGCACGAACGACGACAAATCGGCCGAGAGGATTTCCGGCCGCGTATAAGGCTCCAATGAACCGGTCTGCGGTTCGTCCCACAGTCGGTAGCAAACGCCCGGCTCAATGCGCCCGGCGCGGCCGCGGCGCTGGTCGGCGGCGGCGCGCGAGACGCGCACGGTCTCCAGCCGCGTCAAGCCGACGTCCGGCTCGTAGCGCGGCACGCGCGACAGGCCGCAGTCGATCGACCACGCGCACGCCCTCGATGGTGAGCGAGGTCTCCGCGATCGAGGTCGCCAGCACCACCTTGCGCCGGCCCGGCGGCGACGGCGAAATGGCACGGTCCTGCTCGCGCGCGTCGAGCGCGCCATAAAGCGCGACAATATCCACGTTCGGCTCGCGCACGCGCTCCTTGAGCAGCGTCTCGGTGCGGCGGATTTCGCCGGCGCCCGGCAGAAACACCAGCAGCCGAGCCGGTGTCCGCGCGCAGCGCGCGCTCGACCGCGTCGGCCACCTGGTTTTCGATGCGCGCGCGCGGGTCGCGGCCGAGATAACGCGTCTCCACGTCGAAGCTGCGGCCCTGGCTTTCGACCACCGGCGCATTGCCGAGCAGCGCCGCCACGCGCGCGCCGTCGAGCGTCGCCGACATCACCAGGATTTTGAGATCCTCGCGCAAGCCCTGCTGCACGTCGCGCGCCAACGCCAAGCCGAGATCGGCGTCGAGCGAGCGTTCATGGAATTCGTCGAACAGCACGGCGGCGATGCCGTCGAGCGAAGGATCGTCGAGCACCAGCCGCGTGAACACGCCCTCGGTCACCACCTCGATGCGCGTGCGCTTGGAAATCTTCGAGCCGAAGCGCACGCGCAAGCCCACGGTGTCGCCGACCTGTTCGCCGAGCGTCGCCGCCATGCGGCTGGCGGCCGCGCGCGCGGCGAGGCGCCGCGGCTCCAGCACCAGGATTTTCTTGGCTTTGCCGTTTTCTTGCGCCCACGCCTCGTCGAGCAACACCAGCGGCACGCGCGTGGTCTTGCCGGCGCCCGGCGGCGCCACCAGCACGGCGCAATTGTTCGCGCCCAGCGCGGCGGTCAGCCGCGGCAGGGCCTCGTCGATCGGCAACGAGCTATCGAAGGTTCTCATAGTTTCCGGCGTCATCACCCGCGAAAGCGGGTGATCCAGTAATCGCGGGAGTCAGTATACGGCGATGTCGGTGTTTACTGGTGTCCCCCGCCTTCGCGGGGGACGACGACTTCTACGATGAACGCACGACTGCGGAACTCATTTCTTCGGCCGCCCCACGCTCTCGTAGACAAAGCCGGCGCGGGCGACTTCCTCCGGCCGGTAAATGTTGCGCAGGTCGACCAGCACCGGCCGCTCCATGATTGTCTTCAGCCGATCGAAATCGAGCGCGCGGAACTGCTCCCATTCGGTAACGATCACCAGCGCGGAGGCGCCTTTGGCGCACGAGTAAGCGTCCTGGCAAAAGGCGACATTGCCGACCATGGTCTTGGCTTGCTCCATGCCCTCCGGATCGTAGGCGCGCACTTTGGCGCCCATGTCCTGCAGCGCCGTGATCAACGGGATCGACGGCGACTCGCGCATGTCGTCGGTGTTCGGCTTGAACGTAAGTCCGAGCACGGCGATCGTCTTGCCGCGCAATTCGCCGCCGAGCGCATGCGCGACCTTGCGTGCCATGGCGCGCTTGCGCGCGTCGTTGACCGCCACCACCGCCTCGACGACGCGTAACGGCGCGTCGTTGTCCTGGCCGGTCTTCATCAGCGCCACGGTGTCCTTGGGGAAGCACGAGCCGCCGAAGCCGGGCCCTGCGTGCAGGAACTTGGCGCCGATGCGGTTGTCGAGCCCGATGCCGCGCGCCACCTCCTGCACGTCGGCGCCGACCTTCTCCGCCAGATCGGCGATTTCGTTGATGAAGGTGATCTTGGTGGCGAGAAACGCGTTGGCGGCGTATTTGATCAGCTCGGCGGTGCGCCGGTCGGTGAACATCAATGGCGCGCGGTTGAGATAAAGCGGGCGATAGAGCTCGCTCATCACCTCGCGCGCGCGCGCCTCGGTGCTGCCGATGACGATGCGGTCGGGATGCTTGAAGTCGCGGATGGCGGCGCCCTCGCGCAGGAATTCCGGGTTCGACACCACCGCGAAGTCGGCGTCGGCGCGCGTCTCGCGGATGATGCGCTCGACCTCGTCGCCGGTCCCCACGGGAACCGTGGACTTGGTGATCACCACCGTGAAGCCGTCGAGCGCGCGCGCGATCTCGCGCGCCGCCTCGTAGACGAAGGAGAGATCGGCGTGGCCGTCGCCGCGCCGCGAGGGCGTGCCGACCGCGATGAACACCGCGTCGGCGGCCGCAACCGCGGGCGCGAGCTCGGTGGTGAACTTCAGCCGGCCGCCGCGCGCGTTGGCCGCGACCAGATCGCTGAGCCCCGGCTCGAAGATGGGCATTTCGCCGCGCTCGAGCGCCGCGATTTTGCCGCGGTCCTTGTCGACGCAGGTCACCTCATGGCCGAAATCGGCAAAGCAGGCCCCGGAAACGAGGCCGACATAGCCGGTGCCGATCATGGCAACGCGCATGCTTATCCTTCGAGGCTGGTCAATCGGTTCCGGCTCGCAGCCGGCGGCGTCTCATAGCAGAGGGCGTCCCGCGTTGCGAGGCCCGCAATTTCTGTGGCCGCCGCGCGTGACAGATTGATTAACGCCGCCCCAGGGGCCACATTCCGGCCATGCCAGCCAGCGCCAAAAGCAAAGCCAAACCGGCGGCGAAAGCCGCGCCCGAACCGAAATCTGCCAAGCCGGCGTCGGCCGCCGCTAGTCCGGCGGCGCGTCCGCTGAAAAAGGGCGACCACCTCTTTCTGGTGGACGGTTCCTCTACATTTTCCGCGCCTATCACGCGCTGCCGCCGCTGACGCGCAAGTCGGACGGCTTGCAGGTCAATGCCGTGCTCGGCTTCTGCAACATGCTGTGGAAGCTGCTGGCCGAGATGAAGCCGGACGACAAGCCGACCCATCTCGCGGTGGTGTTCGACAAGTCGGAAAAAACATTCCGCAGCGATTTCTACCCCGACTACAAGGCGCACCGGCCGGAAGCGCCCGACGATCTCGAGCCGCAGTTCCCGCTGATCCGCGAGGCGGTGCACGCCTTCGAGATCCCCTGCCTGGAGCAGGCCGGCTTCGAGGCCGACGACCTGATCGCGACCTATGCGCGGCTCGCCTGCGAGGCCAAGGCGACGACCACGATCGTGTCGTCCGACAAGGACCTGATGCAGCTCGTCGGCAACGGCGTCATCATGTACGACACCATGAAGGACCGCCGCATCGGCCCGGCCGAGGTGATCGAGAAGTTCGGCGTGCCGCCCGAGAAAGTCATCGAGGTGCAGGCGCTGATCGGCGACTCGACCGACAACGTGCCGGGCGTGCCGGGCATCGGCGTGAAGACGGCGGCGCAATTGATCGGCGAATACGGCGATCTCGAAACGCTGCTCAAGCGCGCCAGCGAAATCAAACAGGACAAGCGCCGCCAGTCGCTGATCGACAATGCCGAGCTTGCGCGCGTCTCCAAGCGGCTGGTCACGCTGGACAGGAATGTTGCGCTCGATGTGCCCGTCGATCAGCTCGCGGTGCACGAGCCCGACTACAAGCACCTCATCGCCTTCCTCAAGGCGATGGAGTTCTCGACCATCACCCGCCGCATCGCCGAGAAGACCGGCATCGATGCGAGCTCGGTCGAGGCGGACGTCGAAGCTGTCGTCGTCTCCCGCGCCGGCGAAGGACAACGCTGCGGCAAGACCGGTCAGCGGCGACCTGTTTGCGCCGGCTCCCACGGCCAAACCGCGCGACAAAGGCGAAACGAACGGCGCCCTCACCCCCATCGCGCTTGCCGCCTCGCGCAGCGAAGCCGCGCGCACCGCCAAGATCGACCGCTCCAAATACGAGACCGTCGGCACCCTGAAACGATTGAAGGAATGGATCGGGCGCGCGCACGAGGCCGGCATCGTCGCGGTCGACACCGAGACCACCAGCCTCGATCCGATGCAGGCGCACCTGTGCGGCTTCTCGCTGGCCGTGGCGCCCAACGAAGCCTGCTACGTGCCGATCGGCCATCGCGACGGCGGCGGCGAAGGCAAAGGCGACCTGTTCTCGCCGGAAGCCAAATTGTGCGAAGGGCAAATCCCCGAGCGCGACGCGCTTGCCGCCATCAAGGCGCTGCTCGAGGACAAGGCCGTGCTCAAGATCGGCCAGAACCTGAAATACGACTGGCTGGTGTTCGCCCAGCGCGGCATCGAGATCCGCGGCTACGACGACACCATGCTGATCTCCTACGTGCTCGACGCCGGCAAAGGCGGCCACGGCATGGACGATCTCGCCAAGCGCTGGCTCAACCACGACACCATCCATTTCCAGCACGTCGCCGGCTCCGGCAAATCGCAGGTGACGTTCGACTGCGTCACCATCGAGAAGGCGACCGAATACGCCGCCGAAGACGCCGACGTCACGCTGCGGCTGTGGTACGCGCTCAAAGCCCGCCTTGCCGCCGAGCGCGTCACCTCCGTCTACGAGACGCTGGAGCGGCCGATGGCGGCGGTGCTGGCGCGCATGGAGCGGCGCGGCATTTCCATCGACCGGCAAGTGCTGTCGCGGCTGTCGGGCGAATTCGCGCAGGAGCAGGCGCGGCTGGAAGACGAAATCAAAGTGCTGGCCGGCGAGCCGCTCAATCCCGGCTCGCCCAAGCAGATCGGCGACATCCTGTTCGGCAAGCTCGCGCTGCCCGGCGGCACCAAGACCAAGACCGGGCAATGGTCGACCGGCGCGCGCGAACTGGAGGACCTGGCCGAGCAGCATGAGCTGCCGCGCAAGATCCTCGACTGGCGGCAGGTGTCGAAGCTGCGCTCGACCTACACCGAGGCGCTGCCGAATTACGTCAACCCGACCACGAAGCGCGTGCACACCAGCTACTCGCTCGCCGCCACCTCGACCGGGCGGCTGTCGTCGTCCGAGCCGAATTTGCAGAACATCCCGATCCGCACCGAAGACGGCCGCAAGATCCGCAAGGCCTTCGTCGCCTCGCCCGGCATGAAGCTGGTGTCGGCCGACTATTCGCAGATCGAGCTGCGCCTGCTGTCGGAAGTCGCCGAGGTGCCGGCGCTGCGCAAGGCGTTCCAGGACAAGGTCGACATCCACGCCATGACCGCGTCGGAAATGTTCGGCGTGCCGGTCAAGAACATGCCGCCGGACGTGCGCCGCCGCGCCAAGGCGATCAACTTCGGCATCATCTACGGCATCTCGGCCTACGGCCTCGCCGCGCAGCTCGGCATCGACCACAAGGAAGCCGGCGACTACATCAAGAAATATTTCGAGCGCTTTCCCGGCATCCGCGACTACATGAACGAGACGCGCGAGTTCTGCCGCGAGCACGGCTACGTGCTCACGCTGTTCGGCCGCAAGTGCCACTATCCGGACATCAAGAATTCAAACCCGTCGATCCGCTCCTTCAACGAGCGCGCCGCCATCAATGCGCGCCTGCAAGGCTCGGCCGCCGACATCATCCGCCGCGCCATGATCCGCATCGAGCCCGAACTCGACAAGGCCAAGCTGCGTGCGCAGATGCTGTTGCAGGTGCACGACGAGCTGATCTTCGAGGTGCCGGAGGACGAAGTGGCCGACACCATCACCATCGTCAAAAGCGTGATGGAGGACGCCCCGCACCCGGCGGTCACGCTGCACGTGCCGCTGCAGGTCGACGCCCGCGCCGCCGCCAATTGGGACGAGGCGCACTAAGGCGCCTCACATTTCCTTGAGAAACGCCTGATAGGCCGGGTTGGCCTGCAATGCATCGCCGCCGGCGCGCGTGATCTCGTCGACCGTGTCGGCCGGCAAGGTGAACGAGGTCGGCACCGCGTTGAGCCGCTTGGCGCGCTCGGCGTCCAACTGGTCGAAGGCGACGCGCGCAACCGTGATCTTCAGGTCGCGGCAATTCCAGGGTCCGCCTTTGCTGCGCAGACGGGCAACGTCCTCGTGCTTCAAACCGCAGCGCCAGCGCACCAGGTCCTCGCGCCATTGGCGCATGGTGGCCTCGAAGGCGGCGTAGCTCGAGCGGGTATTGGCGTCGACGATGGTGTCGATCACCGCGCCGATCAGGTCCTTGCCGGTCGGGCCCTCCACCGTTTGCGCCCATTCGCCTTGCGGGCCGAGCCCGGAATCCACCACCACGAACAACAGGCGCCGCATATTGACGCCGTCTTCCGGCCGCAGTGGACCATAGGGCGTGCCTGACGCCGCGCGCGCGATGGTGATGCCGCTCAGCCCGTAATTGTCGACCAGGCCGCCGTCGAGCAGCTTGACGTATTTCACCTTGCCGGTACGGGCGCGCTCCAGCGCCATGGCGAAAGAATGCAGTTGCGGCGATGCGCCCGGATTATTGGCCGCCTTCACGATCCCCTCCGGCAACGGCGTTTTGCATTGGCCGGGGAAGGTCTCGATGACGATCGGCGCGAACGCGCCGGGCACCGCGGCCGAGGCCGCGACCGCGCCGGCGACCGGGTATTCTGTCAGGTCGCTGCACATGGCGGCGAAGCTCGCGGGCGCAAACAGGAAGGGCGTGCGGCTGTAGATGTCGGTGGCGTTGATCAGCACGATCGGCCGTCCGCGCGCGATCAGGTCGCCGTAGGTGGCGTCGTGGTAGAGATGCGCGTTGAACCAGTCGCGCAGCGTGTTGTCGGTATTGATGCCGCCGCTCATGGCGCGGCCGAGATTGATCAGACTAATTCTTGTCTGCAGCTCCGCCATCAAGTCCTGGGTGAGGAACTGCTCGCGGAAATCGGCCATCGCCGCGCGGCCCTTCAGGCCGTAGTAGGCGGCGATGATCGAGCCGCCCGACACGCTGGAAATGATGGAGATATTGTCGAGCAAGTCGTGCGGCTGCTTGGCCCGCGGCGCCTGGGTGCGCTCCAACTGCTGCAGCACGCCAAACGCAAATGCCGCGCCGCGCGTGCCGCCGCCGGAAAACGCCAGGCCGATGGCCGCGCCGTCGTCCTCGCGTTGCCGCTGTTCATAGCGCGCCGACGCCGCGGCGGCCTGCGTGATGGTTCCGGCGAATGGATCCGCGGACGGTTTGTTGAGCGGCAGGTTATGAACGGTCGCACACGCTCCAACTGCGAGCGCGATCGCCGTTACCAAAAGCACGCCACTGGTACGCATAACACCCCGCCGCCGTTGCCATTGTAGGAGCCGGCGGCCGGGCTGTCACCGACGTTTGCGCCCGCGAACCTTGCGCTTGGTGCCGCGCGCTGCGGGCTTTGCCGCCTTCGCCGGCAGCACCGCGATCGCCTCAATCTCGAACAGCGCGCCCGGCCGCGCCAGCGTCGAGATCGCGACCGTCGTCGAGGCCGGCGGCGCCTTGGTGTTGAGGAAGGCGTCGCGCACCTCGCGGAATATCGAAATGTGGCTCATGTCGACGAGATAGTTGTTGATCTTAACCACGTCCTTGAACGTTGCGCCGGCGGAGGCGAGCGCGTAGCCCAAATTCTCGAACGCCTTGGCGCATTGCGCGCGGAAATCGCCCGGCCCGCCAACCAGTTTGTTGTCGAGATCGAGGCCGAGCTGGCCGGCGATATAGACGGTGCGCCCCGGCCCGGTTGCTTCGACGACATAAGTGTAGCCCGGCGGTTTCGCCAAGGTCTTCGGATTGCTGAAACGCACGGCCATGAGGTCCCCCCAACATTGCTACGCGCTTATCTTCCACGCCACGGCCCAAAGACGCAAATTGAAAGCATTGCCGCGGGCCGCGGTGATTGATAGCGCAGCCGCAATGGATCGCGCGATGAAACGGCTGCTGGGGATTTCACTTGCGGCTTGCGTGCTGGCGCCGCAGGCGGCGCTGGCCGCCCCCACGCTCGACGGCGCCGCCATGAGCTGGCCTTGGGCGCTGCCTTTCCTCGGCATTCTGCTGTCGATCGCGACCGGACCGCTGCTGTTTTCCGGCGTCTGGCATCACCATTATGGCAAGATCACTTTCGCCTGGGCCGCGTTGACACTGTTGCCGCTCGCCGCGGCATTCGGCGTGCCGGCGGCACTGGCCGCGTTCGTGCACGCCGCCCTCGGCGAGTATCTGAGCTTCATCGTCCTGTTGTTCGCGCTCTACGTCGTCGCCGGCGGTATCCTGATCACGGGCAATCTCGGCGGCACGCCGCGCGCCAATGCCGGCATCCTCGCATTCGGAACGGCAATCGCCAGCATCGTCGGCACCACCGGCGCCTCGATGATTCTGATCCGGCCGCTGATCCGCGCCAACGCCACCCGCAAGCACAATGCGCACGTCGTGATCTTTTTCATCTTCCTGGTCGCCAACATTGGCGGCGCGCTGACGCCGCTTGGCGATCCGCCGCTGTTCGTCGGCTTTCTGCGCGGCGTCGGATTTTTCTGGACCGCGCAACACCTCTGGCTGCAAACGGTGATCGTTGCGCTGCTGGTGCTCGCTATCTTTTTCGCCGTCGACAGCTGGCGCTTCCGCCGCGAGCCGCCGGCGCCCGCCAAGACGGACGCACAAGACCGCGCCCGCTCCGGTTCGTGTTCGCGGCCGCCGCAATATCGCGCTGATCGGGATCATCATCGCGGCAATCATCGGTTCGGCCGTCTGGAACCCCGGCATAATGTTCGACGTCTACGGCACCACGCTCGCGCTGCAGAATATCCTGCGCGACGCCGCGCTTGTGCTCATCGCGCTTGCCTCGCTGTGGCTGACACGCGACGAACATCGCGCGGCCAACAACTTCACCTTCGAACCGATCCGCGAGGTCGCCATCCTGTTCGCCGGCATCTTCGTCGCCATCATCCCGGTGATGGCGATGCTGGAGGCAGGCAGCGCCGGCACCTTCGCCTTCCTGCTGCAAGCGGTTACCGCGCACGACGGCACGCCGCACGAAGCCGCTTATTTCTGGCTGACCGGCGTTTTGTCCGGCTTCCTCGACAATGCGCCGACCTATCTCGTGTTTTTCGAGCTTGCCAGCGGCGATGCGAAAGAATTGATGGGCCCGCTCGCCGGCACCTTGGCCGCCATTTCGATGGGCGCGGTCTACATGGGCGCGCTCAGCTACATCGGCAACGCGCCGAACTTGATGATCAACGCCATTGCCGGCGAGCAAGGTGTGCGCATGCCAAGTTTCTTCGGCTACGTGCTGTGGGCAGTCTGCGTGCTGGTGCCGCTGTTCGTGATCCTGACTTTGTTGCCGATCTCGCCAATGCTCAAGCTGTCTTGACTCAAGAGTGGCATTGCTTGAGTTTCGCGATCCGAAAGGGTGCGGCTGGCCGCTGAAGCCTTAAAGCGCCCGCGAATGGGGGGAATTCGGCCATGACCGCGCACGCGGCGTCTCACGTTTTCTTCGGCCTCGATCCGATGTGGGTGTCGACCTGCGTCCTCGTCGTCACCTACGCCGTCATCATGTCGGAGAAGGTCAACCGCGCGATCGTCGCGCTGCTCGGCGCCGGCGTGATGATCGTGGTCGGCGTGCTCGACCAGGAAGAGGCGCTCAAGGGCATCGACTGGAACACCATCGGCCTGCTCACCGGCATGATGATCCTGGTGTCGATCTCGCGCCGCTCCGGCATGTTCCAGTATCGTGGCGATCTGGTCGGCGAAGGCGGCCAAGGCGCATCCCGGCCGGCATCCTGTTCATGCTGCAGATCACCACCGCGGTGGTGTCGGCCTTCCTCGACAACGTCACCACCGTGCTGCTGATCGTGCCGGTGACGCTCGCCATCTGCAACGACGCTCGAGGTGCCAGCCCTATCCGTTATCTGTTCGCCGAGATCTTCGCCTCCAACATCGGCGGCACCGCGACCCTGATCGGCGATCCGCCCAACATCCTGATCGGCTCGCAGGTCGGCCTCGTCTTCAACGACTTCGTCATCACCTGACGCCGGTGATCGTCGTCGTCATGGTCGTGCAGGCGCATCATCATCCATCTCGCTCTGGGGCCAGGATCTCAAGGCCACGCGCCGAGCGCCGAGGCGCGCGTGATGGCGATGGACGCGGCCGAGTACGATCAGCGACTGGCTGCTGCTCAAGCAATCGCTCGTGGTGCTGACGTCGTGATGGTCGCCTTCGTGCTGGCGCGGCCGCTGCATCTGGAGCCGGCGACCATCGCCATGGCGCGGCGCCGCGGTGCTGATGCTGCTCGACAACTGGGCGCATCAGCCGAGAAGGCCGTCCGAGAACATCCACAAGACCTTCGGCGACGTCGAATGGATCACCATCTTCTTCTTCATCGGCCTGTTCATCGTGGTGCACGGCGTCGAGCGTCGGCGGCCTGCTCGCGCTCCTCGCCGACAAGCTGGTGGCGGCGACCGGCGGCGACATGGCGACCGCCGGCTACGCCATCCTGTGGGCGTCGGCCGTTCCTGTCGGCGATCGTCGACAACATCCCGTTCGTCGCCACCATGATCCCGCTGATCAAGAGCATGGCGCCGGCCTATGGCGGCGCCGGACAAGATCGAGCCGCTGTGGTGGTGCCTGTCGCTCGGCGCCTGCCTCGGCGGCAACGGCACCCTGATCGGCGCCTCGGCCAATCTGACGGTCGCCGGCATCGCCGAGCGCAACGGCGTGCCGTTCCGCTTCATGACCTACACGCTCTACGCCTTCCCGATGATGATGGTGTCGGTCGCGATCTGCCATCTCTACGTCTGGTGGCGCTACTTCTGAGCACGCTTTCTTAACCGAAACGCCACACGCAACTTTCCGGGTTCCCGGACGTTAATCCTGCGCGCTTCTATGAAGCGCCTGCAGGAGCGTTCGGATGGGCGGCACACGGCATCAGTCAGCATTAGTGCGCACGGCGGCCGGCGTTGTCGCCGCCGGGCTGCGTGCTTGCCGTCGCGGCGCCCGCGCAAGCCGGCATCTTCGAGCAGCTTTTCGGCGGCTTGAGCCACGCGCTGCGCGCGCCCGAGCGGCTGCCCGACGCGGTGCGCGAATTCGCGGCTCCGATCGAGCCGCGCTCCGAGCGCGCCACCGATCCAGCCGGCCGGGTCGAGGGCGGCCCCGGCCAAAGCCTTCTGCGTGCGCACCTGCGACGGCCATTTCTTCCCGGTGCTGGCGCATCCCGGCTTGAGCACCGCCGACGCCTGTCATGCCTTCTGCCCGGCCAGCCAGACTGTCATGTATTCCGGCGGCAGCATCGACAGCGCGGTCGCGCCGAACGGCAGCCGCTATGCCGACCTGCCCAAGGCCTTCGTCTATCGCAAGCAAATGGTCGCCGGCTGCACCTGCAACGGTCACGACCAGTTCGGCCTGGCGCATATCGACATCAACAAAGACCCGACGCTCAAGCCGGGTGACGTGGTGTCGACCGGCAAGGGCATGGTCGCCTTCACCGGCCGCCAGAACCAGACCGCGCAGTTCACGCCGGCCGGCAGCTACCCGCATTTCTCCAAGGAATATCGCAGCCAGCTCTCGGCCATGGAGAGCAGCGCCCCGCGCTGAGCGATTTTCCGCCCCAAACCGGTTAACGCTTGCGCTTAATCGCGCTTGACGCAGTCCGCGCGTCGGGCAGATTGGCGCGCGACTGCACATAGGCGAGGCGGACCGTCTCGATGCGCAAAACGGTACTGAAATGGGCGGCGGCGTTGCTGGTGACCGCATTGGCGGGACCGGCTTTGGCCGCGCCGCGCTGCCAGAACACCGCCAACTTCGAGAAGTGGCTCGCCGACTTCAAGAAGGACGCGGTGGCGCAGGGCATTTCGCCGCAGGTGCTGGCGGAGGCCGCGCCCGATCTCACCTTCGATCCCACCATCATCAAGCGCGACCAGGGCCAGGCGGTCTTCAACCTCACCTTCCTGCAGTTCTCCGACAAGCTGATCGCCGGCTACCGCATGCAGAACGGCATGGAGGCGATGAAGAAGAACGCCGCGATCTTCGCGCGCGTCGAGAAGCAATATGGCGTGCCGGCGCCGGTGCTGACCGCGTTCTGGGGGCTGGAGAGCGACTTCGGCAAGATGTTCGGCAAATATCGCGTGCTGCGCGCACTGACGACGCTCGCCTATGATTGCCGCCGCCCCGACTTCTTCCGTCCGCAACTGCTCGACGCGCTGCGCATCGTCCAGCGCGGCGACCAGACCTTCGCCGACATGGACGGCGACTGGGCCGGCGAATTCGGCGGCATGCAGTTCACCGCCTCCGATTATCTCAAGAGCGCGGTCGACTTCGACGGCGACGGCCGCCGCGATATCATCCGCAGCATTCCCGACACGCTCGCCTCCGCCGCCAATTTCCTGGTCGGGCTCGGCTGGCAGCGCGGCCAGCCTTGGCTGCAGGAAGTGCGCGTGCCGCAGACTTTGAAATGGGAAGAAGCCGACCTCAACATCCAGCATCCGGTGTCGCAGTGGGCGGCCTGGGGCGTGAAGCCGGTCTACGGCCAGTTGCCGGACAAAGCGCTGCCGGCGGCGCTGCTGCTGCCGATGGGCCGGCACGGACCGGCCTTCCTCGCCTACCCGAACTTCAAGGCCTTCCTCGGCTGGAATTCGGCCTTCGTCTATTCCACCACGGTCGCCTATTTCGCCACGCGGCTGAATGGCGCGCCGGTGGTCGATCACAGCGCGGCGACGACGGTCGTGGCGCTGTCGACCGAGCAGATGATGGAATTGCAGCGGCTGCTGGCCAAGCACGGCTATGAGCGTCGGCGAGGCAGACGGCAAGCTCGGCAACGCGACGCGCGCGGCGGTCAAGCAGGCGCAGATCAAGGCCGGTCTGCCGGCCGACTCCTGGCCGACGCCGGAGCTGATCGCAAAGCTGCGCGGCGGCTGACGCCGAATACCACAAGGCTGTTTTCCGAGTTACCACCGCGGCTAGCCGCCGCCGGCATTTGTCGCAGATTGCGAAATATCAATGCCGCCGCCGGCAAGATGACCGATCCTTCATGTTCGATCACATCCGCATGATCGAGCGCCGGAACGATGCGGCCGGTCCGTTCATTGAGTTGGGCGAACTCGGGTGGGGCGCTCTGGAGGATTGGATATGACGAGATTTCGGGCTCGATTGGCCACCACTTTGGTGCTGATCGCGGGACTGGCATTGCCGCTGACCGCCGGCGCGCAAGAGCCGCCGAAGAAGGAGGAGCCGAAGGCCGCTCCTGCCGCGAAACCTGCCGCGCCGCGCACAGCCCGCGCCACCCGCCGCAAGACCCGCCCGCCGCCGCACGGCCCGGCGCCGGCACGCGCGGCGCAGCACCGGCGGCACGCGCGGCACCGCAGCGGCAAGCGCCGCAGCGCGCCGCCACGCAACGCCAGGCTCCAGACGGCAGCCGCGCCGCAGCGCGGCGCCACAACGGCAAGCCGCGCCACAACGGCAAGCTCCACAAAGGGCCGAAACTCCGGCGGCTCGTCAGGCCGAACGGCCTGCGGTCAACCGCCGGGCCAACGCGCCTGCCAAGACAGCTGCACCTGCCAAGACAGCGACGCCGGCGGCCCGCACCGCCACGCCGTCCGCGGCAACCGCGGCTCCCGCCGCGGCGAAGACGCAAACGCGCGCGCAGTTGCGCGCCCAGCAGCGCCAGGAGCGTACGCTCCGCGCGCAGGAAAACCGCCAATTGCGGGCAACGCCGGCTGCGCAACGCGCCGCCAAGCGCCAGGAGATCAATCAGCAGCGCCAGCAGCGCGCCCAGCAAAGGCGCAGCCGAATGCGCTGCAGGCGCAGCCCAACGCCGCGGTGCAGACCAACGCGCAAGTGCGTAGCGGCGTGCGCCGCAACGGCCAGGCGCGCGTGACGACGCAGGCGGCGCGGCAAGGCCGCTTCGCCGCTCCCTTCGCCTCCGCGCTCGCGCAAAGCGCAACAACCGCCACGCGCAGCGGGCTGCGCGTCTCCGCACGGCAAGCCTGGCGGCAAGGCCGCCGCGCATCGTTCACGCCGTGGTTCGGGCCGGTGTTCTGGCCCTACGCCTATTCCGACATTTTCGACTACGCGTTCTGGCCCGACGGCTATGACGACGGCTACTTCGCCTACGCCTATGACGATTTCTTCGACGGCGTGTACTTTGGCGAAGAGGGTCCGCCGCCCGAATACGCCTATGACGAACCGGGTCTAGCTCCGGCGCGCGCCGCGCCGCCGACCTACGCCGCGGTGCAGTCACTCTGCAAGCAGCCGGGCAGCGGCGTGACCGCTTGGCCGATCGCGGAGATCACCAGCAAAGTTGGCCTCAACGCCGAGCAGAAGCAGCTCCTCGATGACGTGAAAAGCGCCGGCACCAAAGCCGCCGCCGTGTTCAAGGACTCGTGCCCGGCGGAAAACGCTTTCCCGCTGACGCCTCCCGGCCGCCTTGCATCGATGACCGGCCGGCTCGGCGCGACGCTGGAAGCCGTGCAGACGGTCCGCCCCGCGCTCGAGCAGTTCTACGCCTCGCTCTCCGACGAGCAGAAGGAGCGCTTCAACGAGATCGGGCCGAAGCACGACGCCGCGCGACGACGGGTCAAGCGTCCGTGCAGGACGCCAACAGCTGCAAGGAGCAGAAGCCCGGCCTGACCAATCTGCCGATCGAGTTGATCGAGGACGCGATCAAGCCGACCGATGCGCAGGAAGCCGACCTCAACAAACTTGAAGAGGCGACCGGCAAGGCGGTGTCGATCCTGCAGGCGGCCTGCCCGGACGAGACCCCGATCACGCCGCCGGGCCGGCTCGAGGCGATGGAAACGCGGCTCAAGGCCATGATCGAAGCGGCCAATACCGTGAAGCAGCCGCTCGACAGCTTCTACGCTTCGCTGAGCAGCGAGCAGAAGGCGCGCTTCAACCGCATCGGCAAGGAACTGGCGCAGACCAGCGGACAGTCGAACAACTGACCGTTCTCGAAAACGCAAACGAAAAAGGCGGCCCTCGCGGCCGCCTTTTTTATTCTGAACAGCAGCTTAATGCGCGTTGCTGCCTTCGATGGAAAAGTCGCGCGCTGCGCCTCGCCGCCCGCGCTACCACCGCCGCCGATCTCCATCGCCCAATAGCGGCGTCCGCTTTTTGACACCGCCGAGGCAATCGCCTGGCAGCCGCCGAGCATCATGTTGGCGCGGTGATGCGGCGACTGCATCCACGCCCGTCTCGCACACGCCTCGTCGGCGCAGCCGACCGCGACATTCTCGGCCGACGCACCGGCCGGCCCGCGATGCTTCATGAAGCCGGCATGATCGAGGCTGTCGCGCCGGCGCCATGTCGTAGGCGTGCTGCTGGGCGAGCGCGTAGAGAGCGCCGCAATCGGCATGCGCGAGACCGGCGCCGATGGCGCATGACAGCGCCAGCACGGAACAGAAGCTGACGATGCGGATCATTACTCCGCCGCGATGCGCACTTCCGGCGCCGCCGCCTTGATGTCGGGCGTGACGTGGCTCTCGAACTTGGCGAAGTTCTTCTGGAACATGGCGACCAGCGCGCGCGCGGTCTTGTCGAACTCGGCCTTGTCCTTCCAGGTCTTGAACGGGTTCAGCAGATGCGGCTCGACGCCCTTCACCGAGGTCGGCACCGAGAAGCCGAAATAGGGGTCGGTGCGGAAGTCGGCGTTCTTGAGCGAGCCGTCGAGCGCGGCGGTCAGCAGCGTGCGCGTCGCCTTGATCGGCATGCGGCGGCCTTCGCCGTATTTGCCGCCGGTCCAGCCGGAATTGACCAGCCAGACGTCGACCTTGTGCTTGTTGATGTAGTCGCGCAGCAGGTCGGCATAGACCGACGGATGACGCGGCAGGAACGGCGCGCCGAAGCAGGTCGAGAATTCCGGCTCGACGCCGACCAGACCCTTCTCGGTGCCGGCGACCTTGGCGGTGTAGCCGGAGAGGAAGTGGTACATCGCCTGGGTCGGCGTCAGCTTGGCGATCGGCGGCATCACGCCGTAGGCGTCCGCGGTCAGGAAGATGATGTTCTTCGGGTGACCGGCGCGGCCGGTGCGCGAGGCGTTCGGGATGAACTCGAGCGGATAGGCCGAGCGGGTGTTCTCGGTCTTGGAGTCGTCGTCGTAGTCCGGCACGCGCGTGTCCGGATCGAACACCACGTTCTCCAGCACGGCGCCGAAGCGGTTGGTGGCGTCCCAGATCATCGGCTCGGCTTCTTGGCTGAGCTTGATGCACTTGGCGTAGCAGCCGCCCTCGAAATTGAAGATGCCGTCCGGGCCCCAGCCGTGCTCGTCGTCGCCGATCAGGATGCGGTGCGGATCGGCCGACAGCGTGGTCTTGCCGGTGCCGGAGAGACCGAAGAACAGCGCGCTCTCGCCTTCGTGGCTGACATTGGCCGAGCAGTGCATCGGCACGACGTTCTGCGCCGGCAGATAGAAGTTGAGCGTGGTGAACACCGACTTCTTGATCTCGCCGGCGTAAGACGAGCCGCAGATCAGCACGATCTTGCGGGTGAAATCGATCGCCACCATGGTGTCGGAGCCTTCGCGCCCGCCATGACGCTTGGCGTCCGGCCGGAACGACGGCAGATCGACGATGGTGAGTTCGGGCACGAACTTGGCGAGATCGGCGCGTTCGGGGCGGATCAGCAACTGGCGGATGAACAGCGAATGCCAGGCGAGCTCGGTGAAGACGCGGGTCTTGATCTGGTATTTCGGATCGGCGCCGCCATAGAGATCCTGCGCGAACAGCGTCTTGCCTTTGCACGTGCGCCTGGAAGTCGGCCAGCAGATTGTCGAAGTTCTCCTTCGACATCTTGCGATTGCCGTCCCACCACACGCTATCGCGCGTGAGATCGTCGACGACGGTGTGCTTGTCCTTGGGCGAGCGGCCGGTGTGGTGGCCGGTCTCGGCGCAGAGCGCGCCGCCCGCCACGATGGTGGCCTCGTTGGCCGCGATGGAGTGCTCGTAGAGCGCCGGCTCGAGCAGATTCCAGTGAACCGTGCCGAGGTCTTTGAAGCCGAATTTGTCGGCGCCGTATGCGCTGTTGCGCACACCAGTTTCTTGCACGCTACGTCCTCCCACACGCGGCACGGGCTTGAGAGCCCAATCCCCTCGCGCTTATAAGATGTTAGTATAGCCCCTCGTTCCAAGGCGCGCGACCATATGCACCAATGGTCCCGAATTGCCAAGGCAAAATGCCATGCGCCGGGCGCGGGCTACATTGCGCTGCATCAATAGCTACGCCGATGACGCCATGATGTTTTTTAAATCAGGCGCGCGCTTTGGACGTTAACCACCGTATCAAATCAAGCCGCGCGCGCCTTGGCCGCAAGCTCCTTGAGCACCGCGCGTAACGGGCCCGGCCCGCTGACCCGTTGCGGGAAGAACAGCCGCAGCGCCATGCGGCCGCACTGCAACTCGATACCCTCCGGATCGACGCCGACGCAGGGCCAGTCGCCGTCCGGCCCGCCGAGCAATTTGGTGGCGTAAAGCCGGCAGGCCTCGGCGTGATCGGCATTCATGTGCGCGATCGCCTCGGCTTCCGCCGCCAGCAGCGCCTCGGCATCCGACACATCGGTGAGAATATCCTGCGCGGCGAGGTCGACGATGCGGCCGAAGCCCGCCACCAGATGCGCGCGGCTGATTGTCATGCGGTAAAACGCGAAGTCGGCGAAGCCCGCGAACATCTCCGCTTCCGGATGGCGGCGTAGATAGGCCGCGCGCGCAATCGCGTCGGCGGTTGGAACAAGCGTTCCCATCAGCATCACGCGCGCGCCTTCGAGCGGATCGCCGTCCGCAATTGCGCTCGTCCAGCATCAGCGAGACGCGTGGATCGGCCAGGATGTTCTTGGTGTGCAGTGCAAGCTTCGACAGCAGCAGCAGCGGCGCACCGTCCGGCGCGGTGGCGACATTGACCAGCGAGCAATAAGGATCGCCCGAACCCGTCATTATCGTCGCCAGGCGCCGCTTCGACCCTCGCGCAGCAGCTTTTTCGCCGCCAAACGGGCATCGAAGGCGCTATCGGGCTTCATTGGGCGGCCGTTGCGTTAACGATATCGGGGCCGCGGCGGCTTGTTTCAGCCGCCGCCCTTGTAATCGCTACCGAATCACATAGTTGTTGCAAAGAGGCCACATTTCCGACCCCCTTTATGGGGTTCAAGCTACGCGGGACGTCACGCCAAGAGGGGCTCATGCCGACAATCGCTCTCGTCGACGACGACCGCAACATCCTCACCTCCGTATCGATGGCGCTCGAAGCCGAGGGCTATCGCATCATGACCTATACCGACGGCGCCAGCGCGCTCGACGGCTTCAAGACCTCGCCGCCCGACCTCGCCATCCTCGACATCAAGATGCCGCGCATGGACGGCATGGAGACGCTGCGGCGGATGCGGCAGAAGACCGACATTCCCGTCATCTTCCTCACCTCCAAGGACGAGGAGATCGACGAATTGTTCGGCCTCAAGATGGGGGCCGACGACTTCATCCGCAAACCGTTCTCGCAGCGCCTGCTGGTCGAGCGCGTCAAAGCGGTGCTGCGCCGCGCGAGCGGCAAGGATGGCGCCCCGGTCAAGGAAATCGATTCCGCCAAGGTGCTCGAGCGCGGCCTGCTGCGCATGGACCCCGAGCGCCACACCTGCACCTGGAAGAACGAGCCGGTCACCCTCACGGTCACCGAATTCCTCATCCTGCAGGCGCTCGCCACCCGCCCCGGCGTGGTGAAGAGCCGCAACGCGCTGATGGACGCCGCCTACGACGACCAGGTCTATGTCGACGACCGCACCATCGACAGCCACATCAAGCGGCTGCGCAAGAAGTTCAAGTCGGTCGACGACGATTTCGAAATGATCGAGACGCTCTACGGCGTCGGCTATCGCTTCAAGGAAGCGGCCTGACGCGTTGAATTCGCCGTTGCGGCGGACTGACGGAGCGTCCCGGCTTGCGGTAATATCGGGGGCGGGCAAAGCGTCCACCAACAGCCGGCTGGATTGAACGACGTGCTCGATCGAACCGCGGAAACGGAAATTCCGACTGCCGCCGCCGAAGCCGAAAGGCAAGGCGGAGAGGCTGCAGCGCGCGCCGCGTCGAGCGCTTCGCGGCCTTGCGCGGCATGGCGCGTTCGGTCTGGACGTTCTTCGTCACGCAAAGCTTCTCCAGCCTCACCCGCCGCATCGTCATTCTCAATCTCGCCGGCCTGGTCGCGCTGCTCATCGGCGTGCTCTATCTCTCGCAATTCCGCGCCGGCCTGATCGACGCGCGCGTGCAGAGCATGCTCATGCAGAGCGAGATCATCGCCGGCGCCATCGCCGCCTCCGCCACCGTCGATACCGACTCCATCACCATCGATCCCGAGCGGCTTTTGGAATTGCAGGCCGGCGAAAGCTACGGACCGCCCGACGACTCGCTCAGCGGCGTCGAATTCCCGATCAACCCCGAGCGCGTGGCGCCGGTGCTGCGCCGGCTGATCTCGCCGACCAAGACGCGCGCGCGCATCTACGACCGCGACGGCGTGCTGATCCTCGACAGCCGCAATCTCTACGGCCGCGGCGACGTGCTGCGCTTCGACCTGCCGCCGCCCAACGCGCAGAAGCCCGGCGTGATGGAGCGGGTGTTCATCGCCATGCGCCGTTGGCTCGGGCGCGGCGATCTTCCGCTCTACACCGAGCTCGGCCCCGAGAACGGCAAGGGCTATCCGGAAGTCGAGAACGCGCTCAACGGCCTGCATGCCAGCATGGTGCGGGTCAACGATCGCGGCGAGGTGATCGTCTCGGTCGCCGTGCCGGTGCAGCGCTTCCGCGCCGTGCGCGGCGCGCTGATGCTGTCGACCCAAGGCGCCGACATCGACGAGATGGTGGAGGCCGAGCGGCTCGCCATCGTCAAGGTGTTCCTGGTCGCCGCCGGCGTCATGGTGGTGCTGTCGATGCTGCTCGCCGGCACCATCGCCGGTCCGGTGCGGCGTCTGGCCGAGGGCGCCGAACGCGTGCGCCGGCGCATCCGCAACCGCATCGAAATCCCCGACTTCACGCGCCGGCGCGACGAGATCGGCCACCTGTCGGGCGCGATCCGCGACATGACCAACGCGCTCTACACCCGCATCGAGGCGATCGAAAGCTTCGCCGCCGACGTCGCGCACGAGCTGCGCAACCCGCTCACCTCGCTGCGCTCGGCGGTGGAGACGCTGCCGCTCGCCAAGACCGAAGAGAGCCGCAAGCGCCTGCTCGAGGTGATCGAGCACGACGTGCGCCGGCTCGACCGCCTGATCACGGACATTTCCGACGCCAGCCGGCTCGACGCCGAACTGCAGCGGCAAGAGGCGAGCCCGGTCGAACTCGCCCGGCTGCTCGAAGCGCTGGTCAAGGCGGCAAACGAAATCCGCACCGACGACGTCACCGTGACGCTGCGCTTCGAGGGCGGTCAGCCGGACAGCTTCAAGGTGCCCGGCCACGATTCACGCCTCGGCCAGGTCGTGAGCAATCTGGTCGACAATGCGCGCTCGTTCTCGCCGACCGGCGGCACCGTGCGCATCACCTGCCGGCGCTTGAAGGACGACGTCGAGATCGTTGTCGATGACGACGGCCCCGGCATCCAGCCCGACGCCTTGGACAAGATCTTCGAGCGCTTCTACACCGACCGCCCCAATCAAAGCTTCGGGCAGAATTCCGGCCTCGGCCTCTCGATCGTCAGACAGATCGTGGACGCGCACGGCGGCTCGATCCGCGTGGAGAACCGCACCGCGCCCGCCGCCGCTGGCGCCGAGCCGCGCGTGCTCGGCGCCCGCTTCGTGGTGCGCCTGCCGGCGAAGTGACCGACGCCCCGACCATCCACGCCTCCGCCGTGCTGATCGGCGCCAAGGCGGTGCTGATCCGCGGGCCGGCCGGCTCCGGCAAATCGCAACTGGCCTGGCAGCTGCTGCAAAGTGCGTTGGATGGCGCGCTGCCCTTCGCCCGGCTGGTGGCGGACGACCGCGCCCATATCGAAGCGCGCGCCGGCCGGCTGCTGGTGCGCCCGGCCCCGGCGCTTGCCGGCCTCATCGAAATTCGTGGCCTGGGCATCCGGCGGCTGCCCTATGAGCCGGTGGCCGCGGTCGGGCTGGTCGTCGATTTGGCGGCCGCCGACGCCGGCCGGCTGCCGGCCCGGGAGGCCGGCCAAACCACGCTCGAAGGGGTCGCCCTGCCGCGGCTTGCTGTCGCGGCCGGCCAGGCTGCCCTGCCTTTGCTGCTGGCTTTCCTGAGGACACTCCCAGCGGCCAATTGACCGGTCCCCGTGCCTGGGTTACGTCCAGCGCCCCGCAACCGGTGCATAAAAATTAACTATACGCGGCCTAGGATCGCAGCCGCCGAAAACCGGACAAATCGAGCCCCCTTTGGCACCACCTTTCCGCAGTGCAGCAGAACGCCTATATAGCGAAGGCCCTTGCAAGAGGGCTGCAATTGAGCCTGAATGTGCGCCTTTTCCTGCGGTGCAGCGTAGCGCCCGCGTGGAGTCCGGGATGATCGGCCTCGTATTAGTGACCCATGGGCGGCTCGCGGTTGAGTTCCGCTCCGCGCTGGAGCATGTGGTCGGCCCCCAGCGCCAGGTCGAGGCGGTCACCATCGGTCCCGACGACGACGTCGAGCAGTGCCGCAAGAACATCGTCGATGCGGTCAAACGGGTCGATGGCGGCGAAGGCGTGGTCATTCTCACCGATATGTTCGGCGGCACGCCCTCCAATCTGGCCATTTCCGTCATGAGCCAGCCCAAGGTCGAGGTGCTGGCCGGCATCAACCTCCCCATGTTGATCAAGCTCGCCAAAGTGCGCGAAACCGCCTCCCTGCAGGACGCGGTCGCCGCCGCCCAGGAAGCCGGGCGCAAATACTGCACCATCGCCAGTCGCGTCCTCAGCGGTAAATGAGCGATCCCGCCGGAACGGACGGCTCGACGCCGGTCGTGCGCGATGTCGAAATCGTCAATAAAAAAGGCCTGCACGCCCGTGCGTCGGCCAAATTCGTGCAAACCGCCGAACAATTCGACGCCGCCATAACCGTCACCCGCGGTCATGAAACCGTCGGCGGCACCTCGATCATGGGGCTGATGATGCTGACAGCCGGCCCCGGCGTCACCATCACCATCAGCGCCACCGGCAAGGAGGCTGGGGCCGCGGTCGATGCCCTCTGTGCGCTCATCGCCTCGCGCTTCGGCGAGGACGACTGACCGTTCGCCGCGCGTTGTGCTAGTTTCCCTCGCCGCCCAAGGCGCGCGGCAAAAATCGGGGGATCCCATGGCCGAAAAAGAAGCAGCGACTGAAGGCGGAGCGGCGCAACGTCCGCAGGTGACTTTGCGCTATGTCGACCAGCCCGATCTGGCGGAGACCTTTGCCGACAGCATCGGCAACCTCTCCTTCGACGGCCAATCCTTGCGCATCGAATTCACCGTCACCCGCATGGACGAGACCAAGCAGGGCGCGCCGCTAACCGGCCGCCGCTATCCGGCCTGCCGGCTGGTGCTGCCGCCGGGCGCCGCCGTCGACCTCATCAACCGCATGCAGCAGGTCGCCGCCGCGCTCACCCAGGCCGGCGTGCTGCGGCAGAACCCGCCGCAGCCCGCCGCGACAGCGCCGCAGCCAACGGCTACGGCGCCGCAGACCCGGAACTGACGGCCGGCGTCACTTAAAACAACATAAAGAAATCTTTATATATGCGTTGCGATGGGGCGGCCGGCCTGTTATAGGCACGGCCAATTCCACCCCATTTTTGTCAGTTGCATAGGACCGTCATGACCGCTTCCGCCGCACGCAAGGCTCCCGCCGGCGACTACATCGTCAAGGACATCTCGCTCGCCGATTTCGGCCGCAAGGAAATCTCGCTCGCCGAAACCGAAATGCCCGGGCTGATGGCGACCCGCGAAGAGTACGGCTCGAAGCAGCCCTTGAAGGGCGCCCGCATCGCCGGCTCGCTGCACATGACCATCCAGACCGCGGTGCTGATCGAGACGCTCACCGCGCTCGGCGCCGACGTGCGCTGGGTGTCGTGCAACATCTATTCGACGCAGGACCACGCCGCCGCCGCGATCGCGGCCGCCGGCGTTCCGGTGTTCGCGGTCAAGGGCGAGAGCCTGAAGGACTACTGGGACTACACCGCCAAGCTGTTCGAATGGCACGGCGGCGGCACGCCCAACATGATCCTCGACGACGGCGGCGACGCCACCATGTTCGTGCACCAGGGCTACCGCGCCGAACACCATGACCCGGTGTTCCTCGACCAGCACAATTCGGAAGAAGAGGAAATCTTCTTCGCGCTGATCAAGAAGACGCTGAAGGAAAAGCCGAAGGGCTACTTCGCCGGCCTGGCCAAGAACATCCTGGGCGTCTCGGAAGAGACCACCACCGGCGTTCACCGCCTCTACGACATGGAGAAGGCCGGCACGCTGCTGTTCCCGGCCATCAACGTCAACGACAGCGTCACCAAGTCGAAGTTCGACAACCTCTACGGCTGCCGCGAGTCGCTGGTCGACGGCATCCGCCGCGGCACCGACGTGATGATGTCGGGCAAGGTGGCGATGGTCGCGGGCTTCGGCGACGTCGGCAAAGGCTCGGCCGCCTCGCTGCGCCAGGCCGGCTGCCGCGTGCTGGTGTCGGAGATCGATCCGATCTGCGCGCTGCAGGCGGCGATGGAAGGCTACGAGGTCGTGACCATGGAAGATGCCGCGCCCCGCGCCGACATCTTCGTCACCGCCACCGGCAACAAAGACATCATCACCATCGAGCACATGCGCAAGATGAAGGACCGCGCCGTCGTCTGCAACATCGGCCACTTCGACAACGAGATCCAGATCGCGCACCTCAAGAACCTGAAGTGGAACAACATCAAGCCGCAGGTCGACGAGATCGAATTCCCCGACGGCCACCGCATCATCCTGTTGTCGGAAGGCCGGCTGGTGAACCTCGGCAACGCCATGGGCCATCCGTCCTTCGTCATGTCGGCGTCGTTCACCAACCAGACGCTGGCGCAGATCGAGCTGTTCGCCAACAACAAGGACGGCAAGTACAAGAAGAAGGTCTACGTGCTGCCGAAGACGCTCGACGAGAAGGTCGCGCGCCTGCACCTCGCCAAGATCGGCGTGAAGCTGACCGAGCTGCGCAAGGACCAGGCCGACTACATCGGCGTGCCGCAAGCAGGGCCCGTTCAAGAGCGATCATTACCGCTACTGAAATTTTCAACACTTTTTGTGACGTCATGGCCGGGCTTTGTCCCGGCCATTTCGTTTGCGGCCTACGTATTCTTCCGGATGTCCCTGTTTGACTCGGATCAAACCCGCGCCTGTCGCCGGCGCGATGATGCCTCTGTCCAATGGAGGTCACCATGCGCAAAAACTCAGCACGCGCGGTCGCTCAGAAGGTCGATTGGGATGGCGCTGCCGCCTGGAGCGCGGCGCTCTGGATGCTGGCGGCGACCTATCTGCTGGTCACGATCCAAATCTTTTGATCTTGGCCGCTTTTGGCCGCTCTGGCTTGAAGCTTGGGCAGGCCGGTGTTATCTCGCGCCCATGACGGCGGCGCCCATCCAAAATATCCGCAATTTCTCCATCGTCGCGCATATCGATCACGGCAAATCGACGCTGGCCGACCGGCTGATCCAGCTCACCGGCGGGCTCAGCGACCGCGAAATGGCGGGCAAGGAGCAGGTGCTCGAACTCGATGGACATCGAGCGCGAGCGCGGCATCACCATCAAGGCGCAGACCGTGCGCCTGAACTACCATGCCAAGGACGGCAAGGACTACATCCTCAATCTGATGGACACCCCGGGCCACGTCGACTTCGCCTACGAGGTCAACCGCTCGCTCGCCGCCTGCGAAGGCTCGCTCCTGGTGGTGGACGCCAGCCAGGGCGTCGAAGCGCAGACGCTCGCCAACGTCTATCACGCCCTCGACGCCGGCCACGAGATCGTGCCGGTGCTCAACAAGATCGACCTGCCGGCGGCCGAGCCGGAGGCGATCAAGAAGCAGATCGAGGACGTGATCGGGCTGGACGCCTCGAACGCGATCAGATTTCGGCCAAGACCGGCCTGGGCGTGCCCGACGTGCTGGAAGCCATCGTCACCCGCCTGCCGCCGCCGAAAGGCGACCGCGCGGCGCCGCTCAAGGCGCTGCTGGT